>NZ_JAUPEC010000024.1 GCF_030551755.1 Pseudocolwellia sp. AS88 | reverse complement strand
ACAAGAAACGGCAGCTTATTTGGTAACGACAGCGATGTAGAAGGCGACACCATAGCAGTCACGCAATTTGTTATTGAGGGTGATTCAACAGTTTATACCCCAGGACAAGTAGCGACGATTTCGGGTGTAGGTACGCTGATGATCAACGGCACTGGCAGTTATAGCTTTGTGCCTGATGCTGATTACAACGGCGCTATTCCAAATGCAACGTACACGATTGACGATGGTAATGGCGGCACTGATACTGCGATATTGGCTTTTAGTAATATCTCATTAGTGATCGATATTACACCAGATAACTTAAGCACAAATGAAGATACTTCGGTATTACTTGATGTTTTAGCCAACGACAGTTTTGAGGCTAGTCCTCTCGTAACTGAATTCACTCAAAGTACAAATGGAATAGTAACCTTAGAGGCAGACGGTACAGGTAGTTATACACCAAATGAAAACTTTTTTGGTAGTGATAGTTTTACTTATACAGTTACATCAGGAGGAGTAACAGAAACCACGACTGTTACTATAAATATCATTGAACAAAATGATATTCCTGAGTCTGTTGGTATAGCTGACCAAAGTGCCGTTGATGGGCAAACAGTTTCTATCGATTTAAGTAATCGATTTAGTGATGTTGATGCAGACGACTTAACGTTTTCAAGTACAGTTTTGCCATCAGGATTAAGTATAGATCCTACTACAGGTGTTATTAGCGGTACACTTGATAACAGTGCTTCTCAGCATGGTCCAACAAATAATGGTATTTATGAAGTATCCATTACAGCGCTTGATGGTCGTGGTGGCAGTGCTGAAGAAACTTTCACTTATACCATTGTAAACGCATTACCTACAGCAGTTAATGATGATGTTGTTACTGAAGAAGATACATCAGCTACGATTAACGTGTTGGTAAATGATGGAAATCCAGATAGTGATTCACTAACTGTTACTGAAGCTGTTGCCGCTCATGGCACTTTAGTTATTAATTTTGATAATTCAATTACCTATACACCAGATATTGACTTCAATGGTAGCGACACAATCATTTATCGCATCATTGATGGAGATGGTGGAGAAAGTACGGCGAGTGTTAACGTGACTGTTACACCAGCTAATGATGATCCAACTAGCTCAGGCATTGCTAATCAAGCTGATGCAGACAGCAGCAGTATTAATTTAGACGTATCAGCTAACTTTAGTGATATAGATGGCGATGATTTAAGCTTTTCTGTAGCAGGTTTACCGCCAGGTCTTAGTATTGATGCTGTAACTGGCGTTATCACAGGAACGGTACCTAACGATGTTTCAATTACAGGTCCTTATACAGTAACGGTTACTGCTGATGATGGTAATGGTGGAAGTGTAGATACCAGTTTTACTTGGGCATTCGAAAATATTCCGCCAATAGCTGACGATGACTTTGCTACAACAGCAGAAGACACTTTCGTTATTATTAGTGTATTAGATAACGACACAGATCCAGATGGCGACCCATTAAGTGTTGTAGAAGCTTCAGCAGCTAATGGCACCATAGTTATTAATGGCGGCAATACGATAACTTACACGCCTGATGCCGACTTTATTGGTACAGACAGTATTAATTATCGTATCAGTGATGGTGCAGGTAGTTTCAGTACGGCAACCGTTACAGTTACAGTAACGCCAGCTAATGATGCTCCAATTGTGAATACACCATTACCAGCTGAAGCCGCTATTGATGGGCAAACGGTTTCAATCAACTTCTCTCCATATTTTAGTGATGTTGATGGTGACACCTTAAGTTTCACAGCAACAGGCTTACCTAGTGGTATTTCAATTGATGCAAATACGGGTGTAGTAAGTGGTACATTTGAAAATAATGCATCAGTATCTAGTCCTTATAACATCACAATTACAGCGAGTGATGATAGTGGCGCAACAGTAAGCGAAAGCTTCGATTGGAGTGTTGCTAATCCACCATTGCAAGCAAATCCAGATGTTAAAGATGTATTTGAAAACGCTACTATTACTGTAACGGCAACAGATGGTGTATTAAATAACGACTTAGATCCAGATGGCGATAGCCTTACTGTTTCAGCTGTAGAGAATAATACAGTTAACGTGGGGCAAGCCGTTGCAGGCTCTAATGGTGGTACATTCGTTATTAATGCTGATGGTTCTTACAGTTTTAATGCGAGTACAGATTTTGATGATTTACCAGAAGCAGGTAGCCGTACAACAAGCATTATTTATCAAGCATCTGATGGAGAGGGTGGGCTTTCAACAGCAACTTTAACCTTAACCGTTACTGGTGGAAATGATGATCCAATTGCTAGTGCAGATAATCCAACAACTGACGAAGATCTCGCTGTTAATGGAGTTGTTAGCGCGACAGATACTGAAGCCGATACACTTACCTTTGCTTTAACTGCTGCACCCACTAACGGTACGGTTATTGTTAATGCAGATGGTTCATATGTCTATACACCTAATGACAATTTCAACGGAACAGACACCTTTACAGTAACCGTTGAAGACGGTAATGGCGGCAGTGATATTGCAACCGTTACGGTTGATGTAGCATCTATAAATGATGCTCCTGTGATTGTAGGGGATAGTCAAACTACCAATGAAGATACTTCAGTAACGGGTACAGTAACAGCAACCGATATTGATAACGACCCTCTCAACCTTAGTGTTACTACTGAAGCTAATAACGGAAATGTCATATTAGATCCTAGTGGCAGTTATACCTATACGCCGAATGCAGACTTTAATGGAACAGATAGTTTTGCTATCACAGTTGATGATGGAAATGGAGGCACAAATACCGTTGTTGTTAATATTAATGTAAGTGCCGATAATGATGCCCCAACCGCTTCAACCTTAATTATTGGTAATGTTAATGACTCTGAAATTGTTAACATTGATACCCGTAGCGCATTTGACGACATTGATGGAGACACACTCACCTACAGCGCGAATGGTTTACCTGATGAATTAAGTATTAATACTAATACAGGACAAATTACAGGGACTCTTAGCAATAATGCATCACAAAGCAGTCCATATAATGTCACTGTCACGAGTAATGATGGTAAAGGAGGCGAGGTTTCAACAACCTTCACACTAACCGTTAATAACATAGCACCTGTAGCTCAAGATGATGTATTTACTGGAGACGAAGATCAGGTTATTACAGGTAACCTTCGTAGTAATGATAACGACCCAGATAATGATATAACAAGCATAGATACAACACCTGTTTCAGGACCATCGCAAGGTACTGTAATACTGAGTAGTGATGGTAGTTTCACTTATACACCAAATGCTGATGCTAATGGCACCGATAGCTTCACTTATCGTTTAATAGACAGTAATGGTGAATCTAGCGAAGCTACGGTAACTTTTGTTACAACAGCAGTGAACGATATACCTGTTGTGTTAAATGATACCGTACAAACAGACGAAGACACTCCTATCACTATCAATGTATTAGCAAATGATATTGATGTTGATGGCGATGCACTTAATGTTATCTCTGTAGATGGTCAACCGACTCTTGTTGGCAGAATGGTATTACTTATAAGCGGTGATAGTGTCGTACTCAATGCTGATGGCACACTAACATTCACACCTGCTCATAACACGAATGGTGAAACAAGTTTTGAATATCAAGTAATCGATGCGGAAGGAGAAAGGGTTACAGGCACCGTTAATATTAGTGTTACCGCTATACCAGACAGTACTGATATCAACCAGAGTCTTGAGATCGGACAGCAAGAAATCTCCACTGTACAAATTTTTGAAGCAGAGGCAACTGAAACAACCCCAAGCGATGATCGTTTTATTTCAGCACCAGGTATAGTTTTGGAAACTGTGTTTGATGTGAGAGATCTACATTCTACGGTTAATTTAACTGCAGGCGCGCCAATTCAAACAGCGGTTAACGACCTGCAAAGTCTAAATAGCAACGAAAATCTTCTGCAAGTTGAACATCCTATTTTAGAAGCTATGAGAAACCTTGATAACTTCAGTTTGTTCAATCAACGTATCACTGAAATATTTGACGCGGATATAAATCCATTTGAATCTGACAGCGATAAACTTGAAGACGATGATCAAGAAATTAACAGCTTACTTATACCTGCAGGAGACAGTGCCAACAACAAAACCACGGAAGAACTTTCTATAGAAACCATTGTTCGTAATCAAGCATTACTCATGAGTGTTCGTTCAATGGCAAATAACTCAGAATCTACTATCATTAATTATAACGTTACACGAGTAGATGGACGAGCGCTTCCTGACTGGATTTCTTTAGACAACAAAGGACTAGCTCTGTTAGAGGCGCCAGAACAAATGAAAGATATACAATTAAATATTCATGCTATTGATGCCAGTGGAATAAGCACTATTTACCCGGTTGAGCTGGATTTGTTTTCAGGAAAAATCGCTCAATTAGATTTCCCAGAGCAAGTTGATATCGACACTTTCGACAACCGAATTTCACAAGAAGCCTATGGTAGTTCTGTAGAGACAGCGGCTTTAATGCAAGCACTTAATACAACTAGGTTTCAATAATGAATTTTATCGCAAAATATTTATGTACTCAGGAGCAACAATCAATGAGAAGCCCAATTTTATCAGCCTTATTAGTTCTGTCACTGGGCGGTTGTACGGTGATACCACAACCTTTAGATAACGACGAGCTATCTAAACAAGCACAAGATCGTTTATCTAGAGTAACCATGGATCAAGAGCCAATAGCTAAACCGATTAATTTATATGATGCCATGGCACGAGCACTAAAATATAACCTTGATTATAAAGTTGAATTAATGGAAGAAGCGCTTCGAATGAAAGAGGTTGACCTATCTCATTTCGATTTATTACCTCAACTCGTAGCAACAGGTGGATACACAGGACGAGATAAATACGCAGGTGCTTCAAGTCGCTCATTACTTACTAATACAGAATCGTTAGAGCCTTCTACTTCAAGTGAAAGAGATGGCATAAATGCAGACCTAAGTTTGAGTTGGGATGTACTTGATTTTGGTCTTTCTTATGTACGCAGTAAACAAAAAGCCGACCAAGCCTTAATCGCTTTAGAAAACCGTCGTAATGTTGCTAACCGTATTATTGAAGATGTACGTACCGCTTTTTGGCGTGCTGTTAGCGCTGAACGTATGTTAACTAAACTTAACGGACTTGAACAAAACGTTGAAGACAATTTAGCAGGTTCAAGAGAGCTAGAAAAAAGACGTGCTACCGCACCATTAAAAGCTCTTACCTACCAACGAGAGTTGATTGGTATAAAAAGAGAAATACAAAGACTACAGCGTGAACTTATGATCGCCAAACGTCAGCTTGCCGCTTTGATGAACTTAACGCCAAATGACAAGTTTTCACTGGTTATACCCGATCGCTCTTCGCCAGTACTAAAGCAACCATATAAAGTAGATGATATGGTAACTTTTGCGTTAGTGAATCGTTCAGAACTACGTGAAGTTAGCTACCGTTTGCGTATTAATGAAAATGAATTAGATGCAGCTTTACTTTCTGTATTTCCGAGTTTTCGCATGTTTTTGGGGGCTAACTACAACTCAAACGACTTTTTGTTCAATGATAACTGGGTAAATTGGGGAGCTCAAGCAAGTTGGAATGTAATGAATGTTTTCCGTTATCCTACGCATAAAAAAGCCATTAAAGCGCAGGATGATTTACTTGATACACGTGCATTAGCATTAACCATGGCTGTTATGACACAAGTGCATGTAGCCCATGCTCGCTATAATCACTTATCAAAAACGTTTGCCACAGTACAAGAAGAGAATTCAATACAAGTGCGTATTATGGAACAAATACGTAGTGGTTTTAAAGCCGATACTGTTAGTCAACAAACCTTGATCCGCGAAGAAATGAAAAGTCTTATTACCGAAGTTAAATACGATATTGCATTCGCAGACATGCAAAATGCTTACGCAAACTTGTTTGCAGCGGTAGGAATAGATGACTTTGGTCCTGATATTACTGGCGCAGAATCTTTAACTCAAATCAGCTCTTCATTAGAAAATTTATGGGCATCACGAACAAACCAATCAAGGTTATCTGAAGTTATTAGTAAAGAATAAAAATAATTCTGAATTTTAATTAACTTATTAAACCAATAACGGTTATTTAGCTAGCTATAGTCAGGCATATATAGTCCATAGGTAGCTAAAAAATATACCAACACTTGATCATGGATTATGTATCAGGTTATAGAAGGACGGAATCATTTGGATAAATTAAGTTGTACCATTTCATTTATAAAGTATTCAAAATCAGTGTTTCATAGAGCTGGTTATCACAAACCTAGATTGGTGAATCCTCTTTCAATATTCATCAATCTATTGGTTGTTCAGGCGTTAAGTGTTGGCAGTGTTTTCGCACAAGATCAAGATTTAGGCTTTAATAGAGGCGCCTCGAATAGTGATTATGTACGTGGTGTTGTGGCTGCACGAGATACCGCCGTCATCAGCTCAAGCATTAACGGTAGTATGATCAAAGCAATACCTTTTAGTGATGGAGAAGCATTTAAAAAAGGTGATATTTTAGTACGTTTCGATTGTACTCGCAGCGAAGCAGAAGCTAAAGCCGCATGGGCAGCCGCGCATGCACTTGAAACAACATTAAACAGTAATCTCGAACTTGATCAATATGGTGCCATCGGAAAAAATGATGTGCTTATTTCTGAAGCAAACCTTAACCGCGCACAATCTGAAGCTGCGGCTTTAGATGCTGCAATTAAAGACTGTATTATAAAAGCGCCTTATTCAGGTAAAGTTGTTGAGCGTTTTTCTAGCCTTGCAGAAAGTCCAACAACAGGTACTCCTCTGATCAAAATCCACCGAGAAAGTAATCTCGAACTTAAGCTAATAGTGCCTTCTAATTGGCTATCTTGGTTAACGCCAGGAACACCTTTCTCCATTAAAATTGATGAAAATGGCAAAACTCATAAAGCGAAAGTTTTACGTATTGGTGCAACTGTTGACCCTGTGAGTAAAACTATTCGAGTGATCGGTCGCTTCGACGGCATTCCAAAAAATACCTTGCCAGGAATGAGTGGCTACGCAAGCTTTACCCCAGTGGAGCAGAATTGATATGAATTCTGAATTACATATAGCTACATCAGCAGAGCAAAAAAACACAAAAAATAAAACGGCCACACCTGAAAAGCTGTTGCAGTTTGAAGCTGAAATTCGTGACCAAGCCAGTGAACTAGAGCTGCTTTATCATTTAGTGAATGAAACCCGAAGTTTACTTAATTTTAGCCAGGCATTTGTGCTAAAGCCTGAAGGTAGTTCAGATGAAATGCAGGTTCATACCGTATCAAGCCTTGCCGTTATTGATAGAAATTCGCCCGCGATCCGTTGGATTGAAGAGTTGATATTAGGTTTAAGTAAAGATGTTGATTTAGCAAATACTCACGAATTCAAAGCTTGCGCTTATGCAGACTCGCAAGATCCAGAAACCGACGAGTACCCATTTACTCATATGTTATGGATACCAATAAAACAACGCGACGGAACTTACTTTGCGGGGTTATTGTTAGCTAGAACACTTGATTGGACACAAGGGGAAAGGTTAATTGTAGAGCGATTGATTTGTACGTACTCTCATGCTTGGCAAGCTTTTACTCCGCGTTGGGTCGACCGTCGAAAACCACGTTTTTCAAGCCTACAAAAAAAAATGATAATTGCTTGTTTGATCGTTATTGCATTTTTGCCTGTAAGATTGAGTGTGCTCGCACCCGTAAGAGTGGTTGCCGAGCGTCCCTTTATACTTGCCGCACCTACAAACGGTGTTATTGAACAAATTCATGTATCGCCTAATGCACAAGTAGCAAAAGGGCAGCTAATTATTAGCATGGAAGACATGCTTCTACGTAATGATGCTGCTATGGCCGCTGAAAAGTTGAAAGTCGCCGCCGCTCGTTATGCAAGAGCGAGCAGTGCAGCTTTTAGTGATCAAGAAGCCGCTCGAGATGTTGCTATTGCGAAATCTGAATTTCATCTGGCTGAAACCGAAGCAAGTTATGCTCAAGGCGTATTAGAGCGTGCACAATTGCGTGCTCCGCAAGATGGTATTGCAGTATATAGCGACAGAAGAGATTGGGAAGGAAAAGCCGTGTCGGTAGGTGAACATATTGTTGAAATAGCTGATCCTAAAAGAGTTGAGTTTATTATTGAATTACCGCCGCGTGATCTTATTGAAATCACCCTCGAAGCTAAGGTAACCGTATATCTCGATAATGCACCACTAAGTGCTGTGGCAGCAAAAGTCGCGCGTAGCTCTTACCATTCAAGCCGGTTACCCGATGGACGAGAAGCTTTTCTTTTAGCTGCTATTCCAACAGAGAGAGAGAATGATGTACGTATTGGTGCCCACGGTTCTGCACGGGTTTATGGAGGTTGGGTGCCATTGATTTATCGTATTCTACGACGCCCTATTGCAGCAGCACGTCAAACAATCGGTTTGTAGTAGGTTGACAGTTGGTATGACTGAAAGCGTTTTATTATGGTATATGAGGCAAGAACCAAACATAAATCATGAACTTATATTTAATCAAGAAGCGATAAAGAATAAGCTTGTAGGGGGAGGGCATGACTGAAACTGTATCAGCAAATATCAATCCTATTGTTGCGCAAATTCCGTTGCCAGAACTAAGGCAAGAGTTACAAATAAATCGCGGAGCTCCATTGATTGGAGGAGCACCAAGTTGGACTATTTACGACCCCATTCGTCATGCTTTTTTCGAAATAGGCCAACGAGAATTCGAAATTTTATCTCTGTGGCACCTAGGTGTACTGGATAAACTTATCGCAGCATTGAAACTTAGACATAGAGAATTATTACCTGAGGAGTTTGCTGAATTCACCTCATTTTTACTAAAAAATTCACTTACTGAAAAACCTCCAGGTGAAGCAGTGCAAAGTCTTTTAGAGCAAGCAGATGCTCGTTATCAAACGGCTTGGCAATGGGTGATGAGAAACTATCTTTTTACGCGTATTCCTTTAGTTCGCCCTGATAAGTTTTTACGAAAAACCTTACCCAGTATTGCTTTTATTTGGTCTACCCAAGCCATTGTTATATGGGCAATATTAACAACTTTAGGTCTATTTTTAATTGCGCGCAGTTGGGATCAATTTATAGCTACTTTCCCCGACTTTTTTAATCTACAAGGCTTTATTTTTTATGGTATTGGACTTATTGCCGTAAAAATACTTCATGAATGTGGTCATGCTTATACAGCGGTGCGATATGGCGCCCGTATATCGACTATGGGTATTGCTGTTATGTTGCTTTTTCCTATGCTTTATACCGATACAACAGATGTTTGGCGTTTACGTTCACGACGACAGCGGCTAGATGTTGATACTGCAGGTGTTCGCATGGAGCTAATGGTGGCTGGTTTAGCTGGGCTTGCATGGGCTTTATTACCTGATGGACATTTACGTAGCACGGCTTTTGTTTTAGCTACAACGGGTTGGATATTAAGTCTTTTTATCAACTTGAACCCTTTTATGCGTTTCGACGGATATTATTTTATGTCTGATGCGGTTGGTGTGCCTAATTTACAAGAGCGAACATTTGCTTTTGGTAAATGGCAGTTACGTGAATGGCTTTTTGGTTTAGGGCGTCCGATGCCTGAAGTAGTAGGTAAGTTTGGTGCTAGTTGGCGCACAGCCTTTGCTTACGGTACTTGGATTTATCGTGTGTTTTTATTCACAGGTATTGCACTTGCGGTCTATTATTTCTTTTTCAAAGCTTTAGGCATTATTTTGTTTGCGGTTGAAATAATATTCTTCATTGGGTTGCCTATATGGAACGAAATTAGACAGTGGTGGACTATGCGTAGTGAAATTTCAAACGGCTCTAGAAGCCGAAAAACAATGTTGGCTTTTATCGCATTACTTTTATTAACCTTTTTACCTATTGATACCCATGTAACTATCCCTGCAGTATATAGCTACGGTGGTGATATTCGCATTGTGGCACCTGAGTCTGCGCTCATACATAAGGTTGTGGTGAAAGATGGTGCACTCGTTGCTGCTGGAGACACTTTGTTTGAACTAACTTCTCCAGAATTAGACGTATCATTAACGCGTAGTCAGCTACGCATTGATTTATTAACGGCACAAATTAATCGAGCGGTGAGCGACAGAGTAGATCGAGCTCAACTACCAGTACTACAGCAAGAATTAATCAGTGAAAAAGATCGATTTACTCGCCTGACTGAACGTAATAATCGTATGGTGATAAAAGCCCCTATGGCTGGTGAAGTTCGTGATTTACGGCCTAACTTACATAAAGATCAATGGTTGGCGTCAGGAGCACAACTTTCTAGAATCGTTTCATCGTCACAAGCTGATGTTCGAGGTTATGTTCCAGCTATTGATAGATCTCGATTAACTTTGGGAAGTGAAGCTCGGTTTATTGCTGATGATCCGGCTTCGCCAGCGATTAAACTTTCTTTAAGCGCAATAGCTCCAGTGGCTGCTGACCAAATTGATCTTAGAGTACTCACCTCAGTCAATAGTGGTGATATTGCTGTAGACACGGATGACGATGGAAGATTAAAGCCACGCCAACCCGTTTACCTTTTAAAACTGTCCCCCGTAGACCTTGAACCTACGTCGGTTCATAGTGCACGTACTATTATTGGCGCTGTTGAAATACAAGCTGAATCAAAGAATCTTGCTTCGCGTATATTTCAGCAAGTAGCCCGCGTGCTTTCAAGTGAAATTGGTTTATAATGAAGCACTTGCTGTTATTTACTTAGGGATGGTCGTCTGTTGATTAGGCTGGCATATTAAAACGTATGAAATTAAAAATATATCAGATTGATGCGTTCGCATCTAAAATTTTTCAAGGTAATCCTGCGGCTGTTTGCCCATTAACTCAATGGTTAGATGACGATGTACTACAAAAAATAGCAGAAGAAAATAACCTCTCTGAAACTGCATTTTTTGTGATATCTGAGGATAGTATTCGTTTACGTTGGTTTACGCCAATGGAAGAAGTAGATTTATGTGGTCATGCAACGTTAGCAGCAGCTTTCGTGCTTTATGAATACCTTGATTATGCTAAACCAGAAGTGAATTTTATTACTAAAAGTGGTGAGCTTATTGTGAGTAAAAATGAGCAAGGTTTTAGTATGGACTTTCCTGCTTCAATGCCAAGTGTCATAGAGGCTCCGAAAGCTTTACTTGCTGGCTTAGGTTTAAACATAAATACAACTGATGAAGTTTTACCTACAAAAGTTATGGCAGCATTCGATTACGTTGTTGTGCTAAATAGTGAAGCGGAAGTACGTGCACTAAAGCCTGATTTTTCAAAATGGTTAGCACTTGATTTACGCGGCGTGGTTGTTACCGCTGTTGCTGATGATAATGCTGTAGACTTTGTTAGCCGAAGCTTTTTCCCTAAATTAAGCGTAAATGAAGATCCTGTTACAGGTTCTGCTCATTGTGAGATTGCTCCATATTGGAATGAAAATCTTAATTCTTCAGCTCGTATATTAACAGGGTTACAGGTATCTAAAAGAAGCGGTACTGTATTATGTGAAGTTAAAGGTGATAGAGTCATTTTAACGGGACAAGCAGTCAGTTATATGACAGGCGAAATAACGATTTAAGCTAACGTTTTAAGGCCAGAGAAAGTAGATTGGAAAATGCTTTCTATTATTCTCTATAAATCATTAAGAGAATAATAGAAGCAATCATTTCATAACATTGAACAGCGACTTAATAAAAGTGTTGTGCCAGCATTATAGTTACTACATAGCCAAAGACATAAGCGGCGAATAAAGCAGGGATGTACTTAGAGTAAGACATGAAAGTAATTTCTTTCATTTTACTCATAGCAATAATACCTGCCGATGAACCAATAACAAGTAATGAGCCACCTACACCTACAGCATATGTTAGTCCTAACCATTGTGGTGTGGTCAACGCTGGGTCAGCTTTTAATAAAGCCGCGGTTAAAGGTACATTGTCGAGTAAGGCTGAACCTATACCTGCTAAGAAGCTGGAAACATTTGGATCGAATTTATTGTAAATTTCAGTAATTAGTTCTAAAACACCAATCTCTTTCAACATACCGACAATTAATAAAATTCCTAAAAAGAACAACAAAGTGTCGTATTCTATTTTACGTACATAATCTAATATTAAGGTAACTTCGGTATCTGTTTTGTAGGTTCTGCCTACTAAAAACATAATAGAAAGACCTGATAAAAAAGTTAATACCGGTGGTATTTTAAAGAAAATGTTAAACGCCATCGTTAAGATAATGGTACTAAAAAATATGGCAGCAATAACAATATCTATTCTGTCGTAACTTTGTTCTGATGGCGTTATATTGGCTTGGCCTTTCGTACCAAAAGAAAGAATAATTGCTAAAAAGAAAACACTCGCAATAGCAGGAATAAGTAACATTAACAGTTCAGAGATCTTCACGTGACCATCTAAGAATATCATAAGTGTAGTTACATCACCGGTGATCAAAGACACACCACCTGAGTTAACGGCAAAAATAGTTAACACAGCCATTTTAAGCTTGGTTTTCTTATCTAAATCAAAAGATTGCAATAAGGTTAAGGTTACTAGTGTTGCGGTAACGTTGTCACAAATCGCTGATAGAACTAACGAGAATAAGGCAACTAATAACATAAGCCTGCGTTTTGAAAGCTGTGTGGGGAAAAGCTTTTGTACGGCAACCTGAATTACACCTTTAGCATTTAAATAGGCAACAAAGGTCATGGTAGACATTAAAAACAACCATAAAACAGCAATTTCTAAAAGGTTCTCTTCTAGATGGTGGTTAAGTGCTGAATGTTGATCAGGTTGTGCATGTATAAACAATGCAACCCATGAAATACATCCAAAAAATAGAGTGGTTTTGGCTTTATTAATATGTGTAACTTCTTCAAAAATAATACTTAATAAAGCAAGAACGGCAAAAGCAATAAGCAGGTATTCAAACATGATATTCGACTCGGTATTAACTAAAAACGTGTAGGCTAAAAAAATCAAACCTAGCAGAGGGCGCAATTAGAGCATGTATACTAATTTATGCTAAATAATTTTTAGAAAGATTATAATAAGGAAATCATATATAGGAGGTAAGTTGCTATAGAAAAAGTATTAAGACGAGTAGGTTACAGATTTAAAAGTGAGAGAAAAATTTGTTTAGATGATTTATCTTTAAGGTAACCAAATATTAACGTGCTGTTAGAAGATGAATAATCAGTATGTTCTTATTAATTTTTTAGTGCATATATAAAATTTAATATATGCACTTTAATATGTAATTTTACTTAGAACGTGCGTTTAAAAGTAAGCCAGTTATTATCTCTTACTATATTTTTTTGAGTAAAAGTAAACTTGTTAACTTTAACGTCTTGTTTGGCAACCTCTTCATTAAAATAAAGATAAAGTTTGTTATCACGCACTATAAAAGCTTCAGGGTTTGAATGAACAAGCTTGTTCTCATGGATTGAATGTGAGCAGTAACCACCATATTGAGGTATAAATTGCTCAGGGTTTTCTAAAAATTTATCGCGGTTTTCTGCTGATGAGAAATGCCAAGTTCTATTTTGATATTGGCAGCTATGTATAGATGTACCTTTAACTGCTTGATTTTTAGTAAAGTAAGCTACAGGATCAAAGCCGTCGATAGCAATTCCTTTTTCATTCGCTTGAATTGGGCTTGCTTGAATAGGATTCGACATAGTCTCTTTTGAGAAGATGTTTTTATCTTTTACCATTTCTTGGGCTGAGTTTGTTTTAATAGGGTTCGACATACTCTCTTTAGAGAATATATTTTTGTCTTTTATCATTTCCTGCGCTGATAATGAGAAAGACAATAAAATAAGTAAAATAATTTTTATTTTCAATTTAGTCACTAGTTATTAATAATTTTTAGTGAAAAGAATGTAGCATAATAATGGGAAAGCGGCAAAAAGCCATTTAGTTACAGACATGAATCAATGGTTAAAATAAAAAAGCTCTTATTCGTGTCTATTGATCTTTCGAGATTGTTTTTACAGCAAGGTGTTTGATATTTAGACAAGGCAGAGTATGTGACGTGTAGCTGGCTACTCGAACATACGATAACGCCCTGTTTATCCAAAGTTAGAAATATCAAACACATGCTGCCCTTTGGATTCATTTAAACCGAATTTACTCATTGCTGCCTACATGAAGTCCGTACTTGGGTTATGTTGGAACGTATAACCCGTGTTCGCTTTTTTAATACGACTGCATGGATGCAGAAGGTAGGGCGACTCAGGAGACAAAGCTCACATCGCGATTAAATCCGTTTTAAATTGAATAAAATTAAACTCTGAAAGTTCAACAGACCCTAAATAAGAGCTTTACATATATATTATTTTTAGTAGTAAGTGTCTTCTCTATTATGAGCTTGTGGATCTTCGATTAATTCCTCGAATTCTACTTCAAAACTGTTACTGTCGTTACAGTCTGCCATATAAATTCTTCGCGTTGAGCCATCAATTGAAGTAACCGTACCGCTACCTTTTTTGCTGCCACATTTCATACCTACGTGAATATCATCAAATTGCATCATTTCCCCTTAGCTTAACTATATATAGTAAGGCGCACAAACTAGATTGATTTATAATTGTAGTACAATCTTACAACAATGCGCGTCTTATTTTTGAACAACGAACAATCATTATAGAGAGAGACATTTTTATATCTAGTCTTTTTTACGGGTGAAACTCAATACCTAAAACTGCTTCTTTGCTAGCCCCTGTTACTGCTGGAATGTTGCCTGGAGTCTTTTTATCGAAAGCATAAGCAAACCAAGCAAAGGCAGAGGCTTCTAAAGCGTCACTATTAATGTCAATTGTGTCGCTACTTGTTACGTTTAGATTGTTAAGTTTTTGTTTTATTAGATTAAATAGGTAAGAGTTTAAGGTGCCGCCACCGCAAAGGTATACGTTGGCTTTCGTACTTAAAATGTTTATTTGATCGCTAATCGTTTGTGCTGTTAGCTCGGTCAATGTAGCTTGAATATCTTCAGTTTTTAGTTCTATGTTATCTTTAGACAGCTCAACAAACTCAGTTATATTTTTGTTTACCCAATCAAGATTAAAATATTCTCTACCTGTACTTTTAGGTGCTGGTAACTTGATATAAGGATCATTAAGAAAGTGCTGTAAAAGTGCTGAGTTTGTAGTACCTGATTGCGCCCATTCACCATTATGATCAAATCGACCTTGCTTGTGAGCTTTATACCAATCATCGATCAGTGCATTTCCTGGCCCAGTATCAAAACCTAATACTGACGTCTTTGTGTCTTTAGGAAGGTAAGTTACGTTAGCAATCCCACCTATATTAACTACAAATACATCTTCAGATTCGTTGGGAAATAATGCTTTATGAAAGGCAGGAACTAATGGAGCTCCTTGACCGCCTAGCACCATGTCTTTTGTTCTAAAGTCACCAATAACTCTTATATTAGTTAAAGTAGCTAAGGTTTGATTACAGCTGATTTGAAGTGTAAATGGAGCCGCTATGTCAGCTGTTATTGTTGGTCTATGGCGGATGGTTTGTCCATGATTGCCAATAGCGATAATTTTGTTTTTATCGAGCTTCTCTTTAGAAATAAATGCCTCAATAGCTCCGGCAAACTGTTTAGCTAGTAAAACATCTAAAGCAAAGGCTTTATCAATTTCATTAGATGCAGGTTGATAAAGTTGAGTTATCTTTTGATAGGTGTTTTCATCGTAAGCTTGGTAATAACTAGTAACAAGTTCAGGTTTACCTGATGAAAAGTCGACAAGTGCTAAATCTATTCCATCAGCACTTGTACCCGACATAAGACCAATATATAACTGATTGTTAATTGTGGTCATTACTGATTTGATTGTGTTTCTTGCATACTTAACATAACTTGGCGTGAGCCAGCCAGTTCAGCTAAACGTTGTTCAGCTAGCATTGCAAATTCTGCTTTGTCTTTTTTAGCTAAAGGGTTTGCATTAGGTAATTTTACTGTTCTAGGATTGCGATGCACGCCATTAAGTAAAAATTCATAATGTAAATGTGGTGCTTCAGACATACCTGTAGAGCCTACATAGCCAATAACATCGCCTTGTTTAACACGTTGACCTTTTTTAACTTTACGCTTAGAAAAGTGTAAGTATTTGGTCACAATATCATTACCATGCTGAATAAACACATAGTTACCATTGTACTTGTTATAAGCTGACTGAATAACTTTACCATTACCTGCCGCAACAACAGGGGTGCCTGTTTTGGCTCTGTAGTCAGTGCCGTTATGTGCTTTCCATTTTTTCTGTATTGGGTGAAAGCGCTTTGGCTTGAAGTTAGAACTAATATATCTAAAGTTTACTGGTGCGCGTAAAAAAGCTTTACGCATACTTTTCCCAGTAGCTGAGTAATATTCACCATCAGTAAATCGGATAGCTTGGAAAGGCTCATTTTGGTTAACAAATTCAGCAGCTAATATTTTCCCTGCACCAATAAATTCACCATCGATATATTTGTTTTCATAAACAACATGAAAGCTGTCGCCTGATCTAATATCTAAAGCAAAATCTATATCCCAGCCAAAAATGTTGGCTAAGTTAATTATTTGAGCATCATCTAAACCTGCTTCAATACCGGCACTCCAGAAATTCGATTTAATAATCCCATGGGCGGTAGTTTCTCTAATTTCTACTGTTTTAGTTTCTACGTGAGATTCGTAATGATCGGTATTCCAGTTTACATATAAAGTATCTGTTTTACTAAGAGGGTAGGTAAGCGCTACTAATTTGCCGCTTTCGTCTTTTGCTATATGAAGTTGATCACCAATATTTAATTTTTGTAGTAACTTTGAATCTTTACCTTTAGCAATACTTAATTCATGAGTTGTGCGGGGGCTGTAACCTAAACGTTTTAATATTTTTGCTAAAGAATCACCACTTTTTACTTTTGCGGTATCCCATGTATAGCTTTCAAAAAGCTCTGATTCATCTTCAGTAACTTCATCTATTTCATTTTTTTTATTTTCATCATCAGCTTCTACAGCAACATTGGTATTACTCGCTTGAGTCTTTTCACTTTCAGCTGAAGATAATGAGTTTTGAGGGACAGGTAATTGATATCTTTTACCAATTTCTAATGCTGTATCTTGCGTTTGACGTCCCGCAGTTGCTTTTTCAGAAGGTAAAATAAGCAAGAGCACAAATATAATAGTGCAAACACTAATTATAATTTTATGTTGCTTAGGCAGCTCTAGGAAGTAATTATGTATAATATTCAATCGTTTAACTTCTATTGTCTAAATTTTACGAAAAGGCGAATGAGTAACTATAACAAAAAAAAACAAATACAACAGCTATAGGGTTTTATCCTAAGCATAAAGTGCAGTAGAATTCGTCTATAAAATATCAAAAATTACCCCCTATTGGAGCCCTGAATGACCGATGTCAGCCAAGCGTTTGAAGAAATTAAACGCGGTGCAGAAGAGATCTTGTTAGAAGATGAGTTACTTGCAAAGTTAAAAAAAGGTAAGCCATTAAAAATAAAAGCTGGTTTTGATCCTACCGCTCCCGATTTACACTTTGGACATACCGTACTTATAAATAAGTTACGTCAGTTTCAACAGTTAGGTCATGAAGTTATATTTCTTATTGGTGACTTTACAGGAATGATTGGTGATCCGACGGGTAAAAACGTTACACGTAAACCGTTAACCAAAGAAGATGTACTAGCCAATGCTGAAACATACAAAGAGCAAGTATTTAAAATTCTAGATCCGGCTAAAACTACAGTAGCTTTTAACTCTACTTGGATGGACCAGTTAGGTGCTGCAGGTATGTTGAAACTTGCTTCTCGCCAAACGGTTGCTCGCATGATGGAGCGTGATGATTTTAAAAAGCGTTATGCTGGCGGTCAAGCTATTGCTATTCACGAATTTATGTACCCACTTGTTCAAGGTTGGGACTCAGTGGCTTTAGAAGCTGATGTTGAGTTAGGTGGTACAGATCAAAAATTCAATCTATTAATGGGTCGTGAACTACAAAAGTCTGAAGGGCAACGTCCTCAAACGGTACTAATGATGCCATTGTTAGAAGGTTTAGATGGCGTACAAAAAATGTCTAAATCATTAAACAACTATATTGGTATTACAGATAGCCCAACAGAAATGTTTGGTAAAATGATGTCGATTTCAGATGTATTAATGTGGCGTTATTTTGAATTGTTAAGTTTTAAGCCGATCGCTGAAATTGAAGCTTACAAAACTGATATTGAGAACGGTGCTAACCCTCGTGATGTTAAAATTAATTTAGCGAAGGAGTTAATTGCTCGTTTTCATGACGAAGACGCAGCTGAAGCAGCTCATCAAGAATTTATCAACCGTTTTCAAAAAGGTGCAATGCCTGACGAAATCCCAGAAGTTGATGTTAATTCAGAAGATGGCACTATTGCTATCGCCAACTTGTTTAAAGATGCGGGTTTAGCTGCAAGCACTTCTGAAGCTATGCGTATGATAAAACAAGGTGCGGCCAAACTTGATGGTGAAAAAATTGTTGATAATAAATTAGCCATTGAAGCTGGAACAACAGGTATTTTTCAAATTGGTAAACGTAAATTTGCGAAAGTAACAGTAAAGTAAATCACCTCTTAATTGTTTCATACAAAGCCAGTAATAATTACTGGCTTTTTTATGTGTTTTTTTTACCTTCATCCGTATAAAAAATCACATTATGAAACGTTGCTGTTTTAGCTGACAGGTTACGATATCCATGCTCCACATCTGCGTTAAACTTCACAAATTCACCTTGTTTTAAGTGATGCCACTGGTTGTTAATGAAATATTCCATTTCACCATCAATAACAATAAGGTGTTCTATTACGCCTTTACTGTGCGGTACTGATATATGTTGATGTGCTGGCTCTAAAGTTAATAGTAGAATTTCGCTTTTTGTTGCCGGATCAAAAGAAAATAAGGTAGAAACAGCGATGCTTTTTTCCGTAATGAGTTTTTTAGGCTCTACATTATTACTTTCTAATTCACCAAAGAAATAAGTTAAGGGTAGTGCAAAACCATTGGCTATTTCCCATAATTTACTTACTGTTGGACTTGACTCACCACGTTCAATTTGACCTAACATGGCTTTTGAAACACCAGTATTTTTACTTGTAGTATCAAGGCTCCAGCCTTTATTGCTTCTTGCTGACTTTAGTTGAAGGCCGATAATATTATGAGGAAGGCTAATATGGATTCTCCTTGTGCGTTATTGCGCACGGTGTTATAAGTAATAATTAAAATATTTTTCAAGCGTACGTTAAAACATACAAACGTCTTATTATGGGAGTCTGGTCTTTGTTAGTCAATCGAGTATTAAACGCTACTCTTGCTGGTTTTGTTGCTGTTCTAATTGGTTTTACAAGCTCTATTGCGCTTATTTATCAAATGGTTATTAATTTTGGTGGTGATGCTAATCTTGCTGCTAGTTGGCTATTTACTTTAGGTTTATCGCTAGGCATTAGTAGCATAGCGCTATCATATTTTTATCGTATTCCTATTTTAGTTGCTTGGTCGACTCCTGGTGCAGCATTATTAATTGGTAATGCCCAAGGGCTCACGATAAATGAAGCTGTTGCAGGTTTTATCTTTTCTGCCGTACTCATATTCTTATGTGGTGTAACCGGTTGGTTTGAAAAGCTGATGAATAAAATCCCTTTTCAATTGGCAACAGCGATGTTAGCAGGTGTTTTAGTTAATTTTGGAATAGGTGTATTTGATCAAATGAATACACAGCCTTTTCTTATTATGGTTATGTTTATTGTTTATCTTGTTAGTAAGCGTGTTTTTCCTAAATACACTATGTTGTTTGTATTAGCTGCTGGTGTAATCGTTGCGGATCAAACAGGTCTGATCCTACCTAATGATGCCAAATTTACTTTTGTTGGGCTTACATACATAGCACCCAATTTCACTATGCAGAGTGTGCTTGGTGTTGGTATTCCTCTTTTTATTGTAACTATAGCAGCACAAAATTTACCTGGAATTGCTGTGTTAAAAGCACATGGATATAAAGCGCCCATTTCAAAAATACTGAGCTTTACAGGGCTAGCAAATGTAGTTGCAGCACCTTTTGGTGGTTATTCTTTAAATTTAGCTGCGATAACTGCGGCTTTGTGCATGAGTGAAGATGTAGACGCAGATCCTAATAAACGTTATTGGTCAGCTGTTGCTGGAGGCATTTTTTATATTCTTATGGGGATTTTTTCTGGTTACCTCATTGGAGTGTTTTCTACATTTCCAGCCGCACTAATTTTTGCACTAGCGGGATTGGCCTTATTTGGTACTATCACAAATAGTATTAAACAATCTTTATCGGATGAGCATTATCTGGAAGCGTCAATGATCACCTTTTTAGTCACAGCATCAGACTTGAGCATGTTGGGTATTAGTTCAGTAATGTGGGGCTTGATTGCAGGAATATTTACTTTATTTATAATGAACGTATTTCGTCGGTAATTAACAGACATGAAAATGTGCAAATGGTAGCAGGTTTTATATTGCGGGATTGATTGGAGGAATAGATAGAGGCATAAAATGTTTCAATGGTTAACAGGTTCTATATTGTGGGATTGATTGCAGGAATAAATAAGAGGCATGAAAATGTGCCAATGGTTAACAGGTTCTATGTCACGGGATTAATTGCAGGAATAATAACTTTATTTATAATGAATGAATTCTGTCGATAAGTTAGGGGCTTAATAATGTATAAATGGTTAACAATTATGGGGATTGTTTGCTTTGGGTTTGTAGTTGTATTACTAAGCTTAGGTTATGCACTTAAAGAAAACGAAGCTGCAACAACTGCTCTTAAAAATAAGCTAAACCAAGAAAAGCTTAATGCTACAGAACAAAGCTCTCCTAAAGCACAATTAACTTTTGTTGATAAAGACAAGGTGAATCTAGATAAGCTAACACGCTATAAAAATATTATCGTTAAAAACGTTACCTGCGTGAATTCAGCACAATGTGTGCTAATTGATACAAAAGAAGTTGGTTTGAATTGCGTAGTCGCTGTAAATACGATTGGTGCATCTTTATTAATGAAGGAATTGAGAAAAGATTTTGAGGGTAAATCAATTCCACAAAATAACTGCGATGTTCAAGCAAAGAACTTAACACAAGTTTGCGCGCAAAATATGTGTCAGGTAGAAGCATTAATTACGGAAAAATAATGTCCTTTTCAGTGTAGTTGGTAGCACTTGATTACATTTTCAGTAATGAAATTACTTACTAAATAATGTCAGTAAAGTTAAGCTATTTTTATAAAGGGTGATTTAGATAGAAAAGTTCCATTGCATGAGACGTTTTATGTATAACAAAAACGGTTAATGGCAACATCTAAGTAAAACTTTAAAATTGAATACATTGCTGCAAAGTTCACTTAAATAACAACAGACTTTTTTTGGAGGTAATATGAAAATATTAAAAATATCTTTAATACCATTCTTTTTACTCACTACTATAGGAAGTGCCACAGCAGGTGAGTCTGAAGTCATCTGGACAGAGCCCGATAAATATACTGATGTTCGCTCAGGTAACGAAAATAGAAAGCATTTTAAAGAAAGAATATTTAAAAATTTTGAAAAACACTTTGCCAAATTAAGTGAAAAGTTACCTGAAGGGAAAACACTTAAAATTAATGTAACGAATGTTGATTTAGCCGGTGATGTTCGTTTTTCTAGTATGCAACAAGTCCGTATTGTTAAAGATATTTACATTCCTCGTATAGAGTTTAGCTATGAGTTAATCAATACCGATAAAAGTATTGCAGCCTCCGGAGATGTGGATTTAAAAGATATGGGCTTTATGACTTCTTCATCTTCTTATAAATCAAACAGCGTCCTTTATTACGAAAAACGTATGATAGACAAATGGTTTAAAAATACATTCGTACCAGACAAAATCGATTAAAACCACGAACCTCTATGCCGTTAATTTGGTATAGAGGTATAAATGACTATCTCTAGTATTTCTTACCTTTTCTCTACTTCATTAAATCTAGTTTACATCTAGCGCTAATATTATAAATTTAAGCACTGAACTGGTTGACTTCATCGCTATATAAATCATTGAACATTGCTCAACAAAAAAGCAAAAAGTGTAAATTTCTGCTACGATCAAGTTAACTAATAAATATCTGATATTGTTAAATGTATAAAATTTTCTATGGAATGATTCTTCTCTGCGTGATGATGTCGCAAGCATCTTCTTCAGATAAAGTGGTCTTGCAGCTGAAATGGGAACATGAATTTCAATTCGCGGGTTATTATGCGGCACTTTGGCAAGGTTACTACAAAGATGTTGGTATAGATTTAGATATAAAATCCATAACTCGGCCTGATGGCACATTTGTATCTGCGGTGGGCGAAATACAAAATGGGAATGCTGACTTCGCCATAGGAGGCGTTGATATTCTCACTGCAAAAGATCATGGTTTAGACGTTGTGGTTTTATCCTCAATATTTCAACGAAGCCAATATGCTGCATATTCTCTTTCAGATACCCCCATAGAGGATCTCTTACAACTATCTAAATTACGCATTGGAGCTACATCCATAAGTTCTGGTCAAGCTGAGATTGAAGCACTGTTTATTGCTCATGGCTATGATCTTAATAAGATTGATTTTGTAAATACCTCAGAACCTATAGATGCATTAATTAATAAGGAAGTAGATGCTGTATTTACACATGAAGTTTATATTTCTTTTAAAGCTAAAGAAAAAGGAATCATTCTTAATAAATTAGACCCAATAGATTTTGGTGCGAGTTTTTATGGGGATACGTTATTTACTTCTTTGCAGCTAACCCAAAGAGACCCAGAGCTTGTCGCTAATTTTATCTCAGCGTCTAAAAAGGGTTGGAAGTATGCGTTAAGCCATAAAAAAGAACTGATTAATAGAATAGTTAACGACTTGCCTCGCTATGCATACAAATATGAAGATCTTTATGGTTACAACCTGGCTTATGCTGAAATAGTTGACTCATTAATAAATTACCCTGAGCAGTCAATTGGCGAAATCGATCCTAATCGTTGGATTGCGATGAACGACAGTTTACGAAAACTGGGGATTGTCAATTCTCATCTAGTTGAAGAAGAATTCTTTTTTGATAAATTTAATGAAGCAACAAATTTATCATTTAGTTTTATCTTATTTTTTATACTAATCCTTCTTGTTATTGGTATGTATATTTCATGGAATAAACGTAGCATATTATTAGCTATTACATGCCTTTTCTTGTTTTCATATGTTATTGATTTGCAAGTTGTAAAAATACTTAATAAAGACCATGCCCAAAAGAATAAATTAAATCTTTACAGACAGTTAACTTCAATTAGTGCCAAACTTGAAAGAGACTTACAAACAAATTTATCTATGTTAAGTGGCTTTGCTGCTTATATCTCTGCTGAACCTAATTTAGATCAAGATGATTTTAGTAATTATGCACAAGAGATATTTAAAAAAGAACCCATGCTTATCAACTTTGCTGCAGCTAAAGGTTTAGTTGTTAATTATGTATATCCTTTAAAAGGCAATGAAAAGGCGATAGGGCTTGATTACCGTAAAAATGTCGCTCAAAAGCAGATGGTAATGCAAGTGACTAATACTGGGCGATTATTGGTTGCTGGCCCGGTTCTATTAGTTCAAGGAGGTAAGGCATTTATTGGTAGAGCTCCTATTTATACAGGTAAAGGAGACGACCGTAATTTATGGGGGATTATTTCTGCGCCACTGGATTCAGACATGTTATATCTTAGGTCAGGTGTTCTAGCTACAACTAAGTACTTTAATTTGGCGATACGCAGTATTGATATAGAAGGGGGGGAAAGCGCTGTTTTTTTTGGTGAACAGGCTACTTTTGATAATCCAGATAATATTCAAATAGCTATTAATGTTGGTGCGGGTACATGGCAGTTGGCCGCTACACCTAAAACGATTAATAATACCGAAATTAATATTATCATTTTTAGAATGATCTTAATCCTATCAACGTTGATTATATGTGTCTTTGCCGTGGTTCGTATTAGACAACAAAATGAACAACTAAAACTTCAAGCAACTATTTTAACGAACCAAGAGTTACTTGAAAATGTAGGACAAGTAGCAAAAATAGGCGGATGGAAGCTAGATAAAGATTTACAGTTTATTGATTGGTCCAAGCAATCATCACGTTTATTAGGTAAACCGTTAGATTTTCGTCCCTTTGTTTTAGATGACGTCTCTGACCTATTCGATACGTCGGAATTTAATGAGTTGAAAAATAGCATAGAACAAGCTTTTCTTACTCATAAACACTTTGAGCTTGATTTAGAGTTAGTGTCTGATAAAGAAGTTAAAGACTGGCTTCGTGTCATCATGAACGTATCTAAAAAAGATATGAAAGATGTTTTAACGGGCACTATGCAAGATGTAACAGATAAAGTGCTGAGTGGAAAAATTATAGAACATCAAGCCACATACGATGCTCTAACTAATTTACCTAATCGAGTTTTATTTAATGACCGTTTAGAAAACGCGATGGAAATAGCTGCAAGAAAAAATAATAAAGTGGCTGTGCTTTTTATCGACTTAGATAGGTTTAAAGATATTAATGATAATCATGGGCATCAGGTAGGCGACAAATTACTAGTTTCTGCTGCAAATAGAGTTAAACATAGTGTACGTGATTATGACACGGTATCGCGATTAAGCGGTGATGAATTTGGGGTTATCATTTCAGACATTCATAAATTATCAGATGCTATACACATCAGCGATAAGATTCATGAGGCGATGCAAAAAAGTTACGACATTGATGACAAGTTTTTATATTGTAGTGCAAGTATTGGTATTGCCATTTATCCTGAAGATGGTGTTGATGCTGCGTCATTAATTCAAAAAGCCGATCAAGCTATGTATGAAGTTAAAGGCAGTGGAAGAAATGGCTGTCAGTTTTATACAACTGAAATGCAAGTTAAATCGGAATATCGGCATAATCAACTTAATGATTTAATTGCCGTTATTGATGCCAATAAAATCATTCCTTATTTTCAACCTATTCTTGATTTAAATACGAATACCGTTTGTAAGAGTGAGTCTTTAGCCAGATGGCAAAAAGATGATGGAACATTCGTACCTCCTGTAGAATTTATTGAATTGGCAGAAGAGTCGGGTTTAATCAATAAAATAGATTTAGCTATGCTACAAAACTCGGCGCAACAACTTATTTCAATTAACCAAAATGGTCATAATATTGGGTTAGCAATTAATATTTCACCTCGTATTTTTCATACGAAAGATAAAGCACTAGAAAATTGGATGGTGTGTATTAAAGAGCTAAGCCAAGAGTTAAATATTACGATTGAAATAACAGAAAGGTTACTAACAAGTGACTCTGAAAAGGCTTTGGATGTTTTAAATACATTGAAAGGGTATGGAGTCAAAATAGCAATAGACGATTTTGGTACTGGTTACTCATCATTGAGTTATTTAATAAAGTTTCCTGTAGATATTATTAAGATTGATCGAAGCTTTGTCGATGACATAGGTAAAGATGCGTCAGTAGAAACTCTAGTTGAGACGATTTTATTGATGGCTAAAAAACTGGGTTTACGTGTTGTTGCTGAAGGTATTGAAACTCAAGAGCAGCTAGACTTTTTAAAGGCGCTTGAGTGTGATTATGGGCAAGGGTATTTCTTAGGGCGTCCGATGCCGGAAAATGAGTTTTCTCATTTTGTTAAACAGAAGTAAGAATTCAATAACGATTCAAGGTTAGCACCATAATCTAATATGAATGTTTAGCAAGTTGACTTCATTTCATAATAAAGTGTTGTTATGGAATGAAGTCAGTGAGGAAAGCTTATTTATAACTTTCTTCAAAGCTACCTAGTACGATAAAAAGCTGCTCAATTTTTTTCACTATGTTAATAAGTAATTTTTGATCTTGGTTTTTTTGCCATAAGATAAATTCGTCTGCAACTTCTTCAACATAAGGTTGAAAAGTATTAGCTGTACAATTAAAGCCTGCTTCTTTTTTAAATACCGCTTCAAAGCCTGCTTGTGTTTTCTCTCTTAAATCAGCTAGTGTTGCATCTGCAGCTAACGATTTTTTTAAAACTAATGAAATGTTATCAAGTAATTGTTGATTTACAGTGCTGGTCATGAATTTAAGCTCTTTGTTTTTTGGTAAATATATTTTGTGCGTATTATGTCAAATTAATAGGGGTTTTGTTAGCTTCACCCGCAATTTCTCTTACTAATTTAGGCATTAAAAAACCGGGTAAAATTGCCATCGTTTCATTTACAATATTAATGGCTACTTGTTCATCAACTTCAAAATGCGCAACACCTTGCACTTTATCAAACATGTGTAGGTAATAAGGTTGAATGCCGCTATCAAATAATTTTTCACTGAGTGCAGATAATATCTGCGCGTCATCATTTATGCCTTTAAGTAAAACACTTTGATTAAATAAGGGGATACGGGCTGTTATTAAAGGTGCTAGCGCATTATCTAGTTCGGTATTAATCTCATTTGGATGATTAATATGCAGGACTATTGTTGCTTTCAAGCGGCTGCTTTCTAATAAATTAACCAATGCTGGCGTTATACGTTGAGGAATAACAACAGGGAGTCGCGTATGAAGTCGCAAACGTTTCACATGGCTGATGTTTTCTATTTGCTCAACTAACCAACGTAAATGTCCGTCATTTGCCATCAGTGGATCGCCGCCACTAAAAATAACTTCGTTGATTTCGGTATGCTCAGCAATGTAGCTTAAGGCTTCTTGCCAGTCGGCTTTACTTGGGCTGTTGTCTTGATAGGGAAAGTGTCGTCTAAAGCAGTATCGACAATTAATCGCACATCCTGCTTTTACAATCATTAACACTCGATGTTTGTATTTGTGTAGTAAACCCTTTGCAACAGTATCGTGCTCTTCTAACGGATCTGTTGAAAAGCCATCAGTCACTAAAAATTCATTATTTAACGGCATGACTTGTTTTAATAAAGGATCGTTTATGTCGCCTTTTATCATTTTATCAATAAAAGGTCGGGGCACTCTTACAGGAAATAACTGTCTTGCTTTGAAGTGTTGTAAGTACTTATTTGCATCAATTGAAAGTAATTCTAGTAACTCTTTAGGGTCAGTTACAACATTTGCCAATTCTTTTTGCCAAGAAATGTGCATTTTATTGGCTATTTGGGTTATTATTTGCGGCATTAAAAATCTCAGTATTTATATAGAGCACAATTATCATGGCTAATTTTAGTACAAACCAATTCAAAGCAGGTTTAAAAATCATGCTTGATGGCGAACCTTGTAACATTCTTGAAAACGAAATTGTTAAACCTGGTAAAGGTCAAGCATTCAACCGAGTGAAAATTCGTAAGCTTATTTCTGGCAAAGTTCTTGAAAAAACATTTAAATCTGGCGACTCAGTTGAAGGCGCAGATGTAATGGATATAGAACTTGCTTATTTGTATGCTGATGGTGAATTCTGGCATTTTATGAATAATGAAACGTTTGAGCAAGTTGCTGCAGACGATAAAGCAGTTGCCGATGCGACTAAATGGTTAGTTGAAGGTGATCTTTGTACGATTACATTGTGGAATAATTCTCCAATTTCAGTAACACCACCTAACTTTGTAGAAATTGAAATCACAGAAACTGATCCCGGCTTGAAAGGCGATACTGCAGGAACTGGCGGTAAACCGGCAACTTTATCTACTGGTGCTGTAATTCGTGTACCTTTATTTGTGCAAATTGGCGAAGTTGTTAAAGTTGATACAAGAACAGGCGACTACGTTTCAAGAGCGTCTAAGTAATTAAATAAACAATTTTATTTAGTTCTTAAAAGCTCACTTTATTTGTGAGCTTTTTTATTTATGCTTTTTGAAACTTAAATCATTAATGCTGACTAAATAATTTCTTTCTTACTGTAGCTCGATATTCTCTGGGTGTAATTTTCATGGTTTGTTTGAACAAGCGGGTTAAGTTTGCTTGATCTTGATAGCCTATTTGAAAAGCAACTTCTTGTATCGATAAGTTACTTGAAGCTAATAATTCTTGTGCGGCTTCTAATCTTATTTTTTTCCAATACTCTAATGGTGTTTTACCTGTTGCGATCTTAAATCGTCGAGTCAATGTCCTTTGGCTAATGCTGAAATCATCTGCTAATTGATTTAAAGAAATGGTAGTTGATAAATTAGTGCGCATCCAGAATTGTATTTGAGTTATAAGCTCGTCAGGGTGACGATCTACAGCTCCTTCTAAGTAACGTTGGTCTTCGTAAGGTTTTCTTATTTCATGAGAAAAATTGCGCTCTACGTGTTGCGCTGCTTCTTCACCATAGGTTTGATGAATAATATGAACAACAATATCGGCTAAAGCATTTAAGCTTGCAGCACAATACATGCGTTCAGATTGTGTAATAAAAAAATCAGGTTTTAATTTAACTTTAGGGTAGGCACGTTTAAATTGTTCTACGTAGTGCCAATGGGTGGTTGCCGGATGGTTATCAAGCACGCCTGATTCAGCAATAAAACAAACACCTGTTCCTCCACCGATCAAAGTGGTTCCATCTAACCACATGTTTTTTAACCACGAAATGATTTTAGGATGCTTTTTTAATAAAGGTCTAGGGTTACGCCATAAGCTAGGTATAAAAATAAAATCAGGTTTGCTGGCAAGTTCAATATTAAAGTCAGGTTGTAATTTTATTAATGCACGTGTTGTTACTGGAGACAAGTCTTCTCCAACCATCTCAATAGAAAGTCGTTTCGCTGTTTTATTTTTACGTAAAGCAAAAGCTTCACCTGCTCGTAACATTTCTACAGGTAAACTCACACTCGTTGATAACATGTGGTTATAAAGTATTAATGCAACTTTAATCTTTTCATGTTTTCCAGTATTCATAAACAGCCTTAGCTAAGTTAAAAAACTATTTTTGGCTATTATTACATTATTTTTGGCGTAATTTACATGTTTTTTGTTTGGCTTTAACTATAGAATGCTGTTAATTATTTTTTAGATCACTATTTTAGGGTTTGTTATGACAGCTTTACCTCTTATTGTTGGCATGGGTGGCGTTAATGCTTCTGGTCGCTCTTCTTTTCATCAAGGCTTTCGTCGCATCATTATTGATAAGTTAAATGCTGAAGCAAGGCAAGAAACCTTTGTTGGCTTAGCGTCATTAATGAATCTAATAAAATTTGAAAATGGCAGTTTAGTTGACTCTCAAGGTAACCTTGTTGCTAAGCAAGATGTTGAAAACCTTTTTGGACAACAAATTCTAGATGGCACCTTGATCAGAAAGATTGAAAAAAATCATTTTGATCCGGATGCAACCCACGTACATCAAAAAATTACTATGCAACCAGCAGATAATGCTATTTGTTTTGAAATGCGTAAGAGAGATTTACCTGTACCTTTACCAGCAACATGGAAGGTAACAGAGTTAGAAGAAAAGAAAGTACGTGTTGAGATTGAAGGTGAACTGGAAGTTAAGCACGATACTTTCCGCAATAACCCAATTAAAGCAGCAGGCCAACTTCCTACAGGTTTCGAACCTGCTAACTTATACAACAGTCGCTATCAACCTCGTGGTTTACAAACCACTATTTTTGGCGCGTCAGATGCTATTCATTCAACTGGTTTTTCGTGGGATGAAATTATTGCCAAGATAAGTCCTGATTTAGTGGGTACATATTCAAGTTCAGGGTTCGGTCAAATGCAAGCTGAAGGTTTAGGCGGTATGATGAAAAACCGTTTGAATGGTGAACGTGTTACTACTAAAAACTTAGCTCTTGGTTTAAATAGTATGTCATCTGATTTTATCAACGCCTACGTAACGGGTAGTGTTGGTACAACTTCAACTGTGACCGGTGCTTGTGCAAGTTTCTTATATAACTTACGTAATGCCATTCAAGACATTAAAGCTGGGCGTATTCGTGTAGCGATTGTTGGTAGTAGTGAGAGTCCGATCACACCAGAAATTATTGAAGGTTTTGGTAACATGAGTGCCTTAGCTAACGAAGAAGGTTTGAAAAAGCTTGATGGTATTACTGATGGTGAAGCTGATCATCGTCGTACCAGTCGCCCATTTGGACAAAACTGTGGATTTACTATAGGCGAAGCTGCACACTTTTTTGTATTAATGGATGACGATTTAGCTATTGAACTTGGTGCTAAGCCACTAGGTTCAGTTGCTGATGTATTTATTAATGCCGATGGTGTTAAAAAATCAATTACGGCTCCAGGCCCTGGTAATTATATTACTATGGCTAAATCAGTCGCACTAGCCAATAGTATTTTAGGTGAAGAGTCGGTACAAAAACGCAGCTTTATATTAGCTCATGGTTCAAGTACTCCCCAAAACCGAGTTACAGAGTCATTAATTTATGATCGTATTGCTAAAACTTTCGACATTAATGATTGGCCTATAGCAGCACCCAAGGCTTATGTAGGACATACCATAGCACCAGCAAGTGGCGATCAATTTACGATGGCACTAGGTATTTTTGCACATAACATCATGCCAGGCATTAATACTATTGATAAAGTAGCTGAAGATGTTTACGACGAGCACTTAAAAATTACTACAGAACACTGGGATTGTGGTGATATGGACGTGGCTTTTATTAACTCTAAAGGTTTTGGCGGCAATAACGCTACAGCAATATTATTTTCACCTACTGTTACGCTAACAATGTTAGAAACACGCCACGGTACTGAAGTATTTAATGCGTATCTTGAGAAGACTGAAAAAGTTGCATTAGCGCAAAAAGTTTATCAAGAAAAAGCAGATAATGGTGAGTTTGATCTTATTTACCGTTTTGGCAATGGAATGATTGAAGAAAGTGATATTGTTATAACGAAAGAAAATATGAATATTCCTGATTTCGGTATTGGTATAGATTTACCAACAGAAAACCCATTTTCTGACATGATTTAGTTTATTAATAAACCCATTAAAAAGCTTAAGTGTTAACGCACTTAAGCTTTTTTATATCTGAAAAACAATAAACTGTTGATTAAATACACAGAGATGTTATATTTTTGTTAATTTACTAAAGATAAGATATATAACTAAGTAAATTATTTTATTAATTAACATAATTGGAGAACGTTATGAAAGGGATCATTAAAGGTTTAATTGCTGTAGTTATCGGTTTAGGTTTGTCAGTAACATCAGCAAATGCTGCAGATTGTAAAGGGATGTCGTCATCGGCTTGTTCATCAAACTCATCATGTAGTTGGGTTGATGGTTATAAACGTAAAGATGGTGTATCTGTTAATGGATATTGTCGAACAGCCAAAGTAAAAAGTAACCTAGAAAAAGCGGCTTCATCTTCTAAAACAGATGCGATGAAATCTAAAACTAAATCTACAACAGACAAGGTGAGTTCGAAACTTAGCTCATCAAAAGATAAAGCCATGTCTAAAACAGATAAAACTGACGCTAAAAAAATGACTAAGAAGGAAACTGCTCAAGCTAAGAAAGATGCAAAAAAAGCAAAGGCTAAAGCTAAGAAAGAAGCAGAAGAAGCCAAGAAAAGTACATCATCATAGAGTGCCAACTTAACGAATTAATCTTATTTGATATTAAAAAGATATTGGATCAAAAAAGCCTAAATAATTAAATTATTTAGGCTTTTTATTATGTGGTTAAGTTATCTATTCATTACAAACGTAATCAAGAATACCTATCGCCGCTTTTCTGCCTTGATCTACAGCAGTAACAACTAAGTCTGAACCTAATACCATATCGCCACCTGCAAAAATGTTTTCTTTACTTGTTTGTAAAGCAAAATCACTATTATCTACAGCAATAACTCGACCTCTTGAGTCAAGTTCCACTCCAGCGTCTTTCATCCACTGTGGAGGGCTTGGCAAGAAACCAAATGCGATAACTACAGCATCAGCTTCCATAATAAACTCAGAGCCTTCAATTGGCTCAGGATTGCGTCTGCCATTAGCATCTGGTGCACCAAGTTGAGTTTTAACAAACTTAACGCCACATGCGTTACCATTTGCGTCAGTCGCAATATCTAAAGGTTGAATGTTAAACGCAAAGTTAACACCTTCTTCTTTAGCATTTTGTACTTCACGCGGAGAACCAGGCATGTTTGCCTCATCACGACGGTAAGCACATGTTACTTCTGTTGCACCTTGGCGGATTGATGTACGAACACAATCCATCGCTGTATCACCACCACCTAATACAATAACTTTTTTCTTGTCAAAGCTAACATATGGTTTAGCATTCTCAGTAATACCCATTAAGTTTTGAGTATTGCCAATTAAGAAATCTAAAGCGTTGTAAACACCTGTAGCGCCTTCGTTTTCGAAACCACCAGTCATATCTGTGTATGTACCTAGTGCTAAAAATACAGCGTCGTACTCTTCACTTAATGATTCAAATGTAACATCAACACCTACGTTAACATTCAACTTGAATTCAATTCCCATACCTTCAAATATTTCACGACGTTTTTTGATAACATCTTTTTCTAATTTGAATGAAGGAATACCGAAAGTTAACAATCCACCTATTTCAGCATGTTTATCATAAACAACAGCATCGATACCGTTACGTGTTAGTACATCAGCACATGATAAACCTGCAGGACCAGCACCAATTACGGCAACTTTCTTACCGAGTTTTTCAACATTAGATAAGTCAGGCTTCCAACCTTGAGCAAACGCTGTATCAGTAATATATTTTTCGATATTACCAATGGTAACAGCACCAAAGTCATCATTTAACGTACAAGCTGATTCACATAATCTATCTTGCGGGCAAACACGGCCACACATTTCAGGTAAGCTATTTGTTTGGTGACATAAATCAGCCGCTTCAAAAATTTTACCTTCAGTGACTAACTCTAGCCATTGTGGGATGTAATTGTGAACAGGACATTTCCATTCACAATAAGGGTTACCACAATCTAAACAACGGTCAGCTTGGCCAGCACTTTGTTCAGTACCTAATGGTTGATAAATTTCAACGAAGTTAACTTTGCGCTCATCGATCTTCTTTTTAGGAGGATCGATACGCTTAACATCTATAAATTGGTAAACATTTTTACTCATTCTGTTTCTTCCTCAATTCGCGTTCAGTTTATTGTGCTTGAACGCGAAGTTCTGCAGATGAACGGCTACGATGACCCAATAGAGTTTTAATATCAGTAGCTTTAGGTTTAACTAGTTTAAATAATGGTGCAAAAGCATCAAAATTATTTAATATTTCTTGTGCACGAAGGCTACCAGTTTCTTCAAAGTGTTCACTGATAATGCCTCGTAAATGCTCTTGGTGAATAGTTAAACTATCGATATCAATTGATAACATTTCAATTGATTCTTTGTTTAATCTAGTGTCTAGGTCATTTGCTTCATCAAGTACGTAAGCGAAACCGCCTGTCATACCTGCACCAAAGTTAACACCAACAGTACCAAGTACAGTAACTATACCACCAGTCATGTATTCACATGTATGATCGCCTGTACCTTCAACAACAGCGTTACAACCAGAGTTACGTACACCAAAACGTTCACCAGCACGACCACAAGCGTATAATTTACCGCCAGTAGCACCATATAAACAGGTATTACCCATAATCATGGTTTCGTGTGATTGATAAGCAACACCTTTAGGTGGTTTGATAGTTAGCTGTCCGCCAGCCATACCTTTACCAACATAATCGTTTGCATCACCTGTAAGGTACAGCTCTAAGCCACCAGCATTCCATACACCAAAACTTTGCCCAGCAGTACCAGATAAGTGAACCTTAATTGGAGATGCCGCCATACCTTGGTCGCCATGATGACGAGCAATTTCACCTGAAAGTGAAGCACCTACAGAACGATCGGTGTTTTGGATAGGGAATCTAAATTCGCCACCAGCACTATTGATAATCGCTTCTGAAGCTACAGCTAACATTTCTTTATTCAGTTTACCTTCATCGTACGCAATATTTTCTTCTGTTTTATATTGAGCCGTATTAGGACCTGCAACAACAGGAGCAATAATTGGAGATAAATCTAATTTCTGTTGTTTAGCTGTAATGCCTTTAAGTGGAACAAGTAAATCAGTTCTACCGATAATCTCAGTTAAACTTTCAACACCTAACTTCGCTAAAATTTGACGTACATCATGTGCAATAAATTTAAAGTAATTCATTACTTGATCAGGCAAACCTTTGAAGAATTGCTCTCTTAGTACTTCGTCTTGTGTTGCAACACCTGTAGCACAGTTGTTTAAATGACAAATACGTAAGAATTTACAACCTAAAGTTACCATAGGCGCAGTACCAAAACCGAAGCTTTCAGCACCTAAAATAGCTGCTTTAACAATATCAATACCTGTCTTCAAACCACCATCAACTTGTAAACGTACTTTATGACGTAAGCCATTAGCAACAAGTGATTGGTGAGCTTCGGCTAAACCTAGCTCCCAAGGACAACCTGCATATTTCACAGAAGTTAACGGACTAGCAGCTGTACCACCGTCGTAACCTGAAATTGTAATGAAATCTGCATATGCTTTGGCAACACCTGAAGCGATAGTTCCAACACCCGGACCAGATACTAATTTAACTGATACAACTGCTTTAGGATTAACTTGTTTCAAATCAAAAATTAGCTGAGCTAAATCTTCAATTGAATAAATATCGTGATGCGGTGGAGGTGAAATTAATGTTACACCCGGAACCGAGAATCTTAATTTGGCAATTAATGGCGATACTTTATCACCTGGTAATTGACCACCTTCACCTGGTTTAGCGCCTTGTGCTACTTTAATTTGTAGTACGTCAGCATTAACTAGGTAATGAGGAGTTACACCAAAACGGCCCGAAGCGATTTGTTTAATACGTGAGTTTTTCACTGTACCAAAACGACGTTCGTCTTCACCACCTTCACCAGAGTTTGAATAACCGCCTAAACGGTTCATCGCAATGGCTAATGCTTCATGCGCTTCAGGGCTTAATGCACCAATAGACATTGCAGCACTATCGAAACGTTTAAACATTTCGCTATCAGGTTCAACTTCACTAATATCAATACTTTGAGTATCTTCTTTTAATGCAAGTAAATCACGTAACATTGCTGGTGGACGGTTATTTACCGTATCAGCATATATTTGGTAATCTGAATATTCACCTGTTTGAACGGCTTTTTGTAATGTGCTTACTACATCCGGGTTGTACGCATGGTATTCGCCATTATGTACATACTTTAATAAACCACCGTGAGGTAATTTCTGATGTGGTAAAAATGCTTTACGCGCTAAGTTAATGTTGTCTTGTTCAATATCTTCAAAATCAGCACCTTGAAGACGACTTGGTAATTCAGGGAAACATAACTTCATAATGTTATCGTTTAAGCCGATAACTTCAAATAAACCTGCACAACGGTAACTTGCGATAGTTGAAATACCCATTTTAGAAAGTATTTTCAATAAGCCTTTATTGATACCATCACGATAACTAGTAATAGCTTCTCGAGCAGTGCCATCAATTTGCCCTTGTTCAACTAATTGCTCAATAGTTTCAAATGCTAGGTATGGATAAATCGCCGTAGCGCCTAATCCAAGAAGTACTGCAAATTGATGAGAATCACGAACTGAACCTGTTTCAACAATAATATTTGAATCACAACGTAATTGCTCATCAACTAAACGTTTTTGAACAGCACCAACAGCCATTGCCGCAGGAATAGGTAATTTACCTTTTTCAATGCCGCGATCTGAAAGTATTAAAATAACGCTGTTTTGATTACGAACTAATTCAACCGCTTCATCACATATTCTAATGATAGCCGCTTCTAGACCTTCTGCTTGATCATAATTTAATAAAAGTGTGTCACTTCTATAATGTTCAGGATCAAGTTCGCGTAATTGTTTCAAACCAGTGTACATAAGTACAGGAGTACCAAATGAAATACGATCCGCATGGCCCGTAGTTTCATTAAATACGTTATGCTCACGTCCAACACAAGTAGCTAAAGACATAACGTAACGCTCACGTAATGGATCTATAGGTGGGTTTGTAACTTGTGCGAATTGCTGACGGAAATAATCATATAAAGTACGTGATTGGCTAGATAGCACTGCCATTGGGGTATCATCACCCATAGAACCAGTCGCTTCTTGACCATTTTCAGCCATAGTTTTTACAACTTGATGAATTTCTTCATAGCTGTAGTTAAATAACTTATGGTATTTAGATATTTCAGCATCATCAAAAGCTCGTTTACCAATAAGCTCTGCTGGTAACTCGCTGAACGGCACCAAACGGCGAATGTTATTATCTAACCATTCACGGTAAGGGTGGCGTACTTTTAATTCACCATCGATAGCTGCAGAGTTGTAAACTTGGCCGGTATAAGTATCTATAGCAAGCATTTCACCAGGACCTACTCGTCCTTTTTCTACAACTTCATCTTCGCCGTAGTCCCAAATACCTACTTCAGAAGCAAGTGTAATAAAGCCGTTACGCGTAATAACATAACGAGCGGGACGTAAGCCGTTTCTATCAAGGTTACATGCAACATGACGACCGTTTGTCATTACAACACCGGCTGGGCCATCCCATGGTTCCATGTGCATTGAGTTAAACTCATAAAATGCTCTTAAATCATCATCCATATTAGGACTGTTTTGCCATGCAGGCGGCATAAGTAGACGCATTGCACGATATAAATCCATACCACCAGCTAAGAATAGCTCAAGCATGTTATCTAATGATGATGAATCAGAACCACTTTCATTAACAAATGGAGCTGCATCTTGTAAATCTGGTAATAAAGGTGATTGGAAGCGGTAAGTACGCGCGCGACTCCATTGTCTATTACCTTTAATTGTATTGATTTCACCGTTATGAGCTAAAAAGCGGAAAGGTTGTGCTAAATGCCATTGTGGTGATGTGTTGGTAGAAAAACGTTGATGGAATACACAAATTGCGCTTTGTAAGCGAATATCTGCTAAATCCAAATAGAAGTTTGGTAAATCTACAGGCATTACTAAGCCTTTGTAGATAGTTACCGAGCAAGATAAGCTTGCAACATAAAAACGTTCATCGGTAATACGTTTTTCAGCACGGCGACGAGCCATGTATAAGCGACGCTCTAGATCGCGACTACGCCATCCAGCAGGAGCATCAATAAATACTTGCTCGATACCAGGTAAGTTACCAGCGGCAATTTCACCTAAAATAGTTTTATCTGTAGGAACAATTCTCCAGCCAACGACTGTGAGTGTTTCTCTTGTTAGTTCTTCTTCGAAAATCCTTTTAGAAAGAGCGGCTTCAATAGGGTCAGGATTGAGAAATATCATTCCAACCGCGTATTTACTGCCTAGTTGCCAATTATTTTCTTCGGCAATAGCACGAAAAAACGAATCTGGTTTTTGCATCAATAAACCACAGCCATCGCCTGTTTTACCGTCAGATGCAATACCCCCACGGTGTTGCATACGGTCTAAAGCGTGAATAGCGGTTTTAATGAGCTTATGGCTCGTTTCACCATGCTGATGAGCAATTAAACCAAATCCACAGTTGTCTTTTTGGAAGTTGGGATCATAAAGCTGCATATTGTCTCTCCTAATACCTAATTATTATATCGTCTTGGCAACATTGGAATTAAAAAAGATAAAGTTATGTAAAAAATGCATAAACATCCTATTTTTTAACCAAGAGGAACCCGCTACATTAAACACTTTTAGTAAAAAGGTCAATATAAATTAGAGCATTTGCTCGTAACTTAATTACATAAAAGTAAGTCTTTGTATTTAAATGATTTAAATGTGTTTTTTGGAGGCTTTTATCACTCGGTAAAAGCCCTGAATATTGATTAACAAATAATCGTTGATTAAATGTTCATTTATATGTAAAAAAATTACATAATTATTCTGTTTTTAATGTCTGAAAAATGACTGAATTAAGAAAAGTTCTTATTATTTGGGCTGTTTAACTGGCTGTAATTATACAACAAAATGGGGATGTTATTCTTGATGGAAATAAAACAGGATTTATTCTTAGAAAAAGATATTCATCCTGTTTTTTGTTGTTATTTAATTATGCCTGATATCCGCCAGGAATACCTTTAGTTGTAATACTCACTGCATCATGTGCATGTAATGATTCTAGGTGATTTATTTTCAGCCAGAAATCATCAATGTTTGTAGCTTTATTCATTTCATATTGTAAACGACGAGCTGCATCTTCACAAAACATTAAGTTTTGACCATTTAATCGGGCAAACTCTTGCTCGTCTTCACGCTTAACAGCTGCTTGAACAGGTGTTTTTAATGAGTTTTCAACAAGATCAACTAAATAGGTAATTGGAAATTCTTGAGCTTCATCATTTAATAACACTTTTACTTCAGCTACTGAGCGTTGGCTATGAGGTGTTGCAACAACACCTTCTGTTGTTCCTAACCATGCGTGAACAGTCTCTAAATCAACTTGTTGTTCATCGCCAAACTTATCTGAAAAAGCTTTCTGAATAAGTTGTCTTGCTAGTGCTGCCGAACAAGGACAGGTTGATGAATATCTAATATCGACTTTCAGCTCTACAGTAAGTTTACCTTTATTCACTCTTCCTGTGACAGTAACAGGATATGACTTCCAGCCTTGCTTACCACTAATTAATGACTTTCTGCGCAAATGATAATCAAAGGTAAATTCTACTTTTGCATTATCACTCAAGTCTTGATGGCTACTAATAAAACCGTCAAGTACAGTAACTAAACTTTGATAATTTAAAACGCCGTTGTTCGATAAGTCATCAATTAATAGATACAAGCGAGACATATGTATGCCTTTTGCTTTTGGATCTTTAAGATTAACAAATGCGTCAACATGCGCCGAAACCATGCGCTCTGATTCGTCTTTAGACGCTACGACAATAGGCATCTCGATATTACTCATACCTACCCAATCTAAAGTACCTTCAGTTTGTGCTTTAGTGTGATTGGCAATATCAGGCATTGATGTTGGCATTTATACTCCGCTATATAGCTAAATGTTGTAATGGCTTATTATGTGATCATTAAATCGACAAATTTTGTGTGGCATAGTTTATCGCATTTTTGGTACAGATGAATAATTAATATGTTCTTGGATATAACAATTAATAAGGGGATATAAGGGATCTGTATGAAAAACGCGGCTATTCTGACGTAAAGTACATTTAAAATCAATATCTATAGCGGTTATCGACGATAAAGCTATATGATCAGTGACTTTTTTGCTAACTTACTACAAGATGCTAAAAAAGATGAACAGGCAAGGAATAAAAGTGAATAACACAACACATTTAGATTTAGATTTATTACAAGGTTACATTGATAACTTAGGTAAAGCTGTAGTTGAACAAATGTTGCAACTGTACATAAACCAATCAGCTATTTATTTAGATGATATTCGCGCTAATGTAAGTGACGATAAACAAAAGCTTTGGCAAGAAAGTTGTCATAAGATGAAAGGCGCAGCTGGGAGTGTTGGTTTATTACTCGTTCACAAAAAGTTAGTAGCAATAGAAAAAAGTGAAGAATCTGAGAGTGCTAAACAAGCGCATTTAGTTGAATTAGATGAAATAAATACGCAAGCGAATAAAGAATTTAGTGAATGGTTAAGTAAAGCATATTAAATGCTTTACTTAGTAACCTGATAAATCTTTATTAATACTTAATCAAGCGTACCAATAAAGCGATATCCCTCACCATGAATGGTATTAATTAACTCTTTAGAGCCTTCAATAGATTCAAAATGTTTACGAAGGCGTCTAATGGTTACATCAACAGTTCTATCATTCGAACGTAAATCTCGTCCTGTCATTTCTTTAATAAGTTGTTGTCTTGTAACAATTTGACCAGCATTTTCTATAAGTAAATGTAACGCTCGGTATTCGCCACGTGGAATAGAAATGATGTCGCCGTTAGGAGATGTCATTTTTCTAGAGTTACCATCTAATGTCCATTGATTAAAGCTTATAACGGCATTTTCCGACTCTGGAGTTGTGCTTGAAATACGACTTAAAATATTTCTTGCTCTAATAGTTAGTTCGCGTGGATTAAAAGGTTTAGTTAAATAATCGTCAGCGCCAATTTCTAAACCTAAAATCTTATCAATATCACTATCACGACCTGTAAGAAATATTAACCCCATATCTTGGTTACTCGCTAATTCACGCGCAAGCAGTAAACCATTTTTACCTGGGAGATTAATATCCATAATGACTAAGTTAATAGTATGTTGCTGTAATTGCTGATCCATACTTTCGCCATCTGTAGCTTCAGATACAAGATAACCTTCGGCTTCAAATAAATTTCTTAGGCTAAATCGCGTAACTTCTTCGTCTTCAACGATAAGTATATGAGTTTTTTGCATTTCATCTCGTCCAGGTTAATTCTTTGTACTTATTTATTAAATAATAGTTATAAATTTAGAATTAGTATGTTTATTTTTAGTTAATAACTAATTGTATATTATGTTATATAACACGAATCAATAACACAATCTCGTACTACTTATATAAAATAGATTGTACTGAGTAATAATATATTTAACCATCTTATTATATATTTAAGTTAACACAAATTTTACATTTTGCGTAAGTTTGCAACATTAAAATTAAGATAATTACAAAAGAAGTTATTTTTAAGGCGCTATTTTAATCAATTTTTCACTTTTTACATTGATAAATAGTAAAGCCTTGCTGAGAAAGTAAGCGCTTAGTTTGGCCTATTGTTTTCTGCATAATAGGTTCGTATTTTAAAAAGCTATTAGCAACAATAATAACATCAGCACTCTTGTGTAAATAACTTTTAATACCTTCTAAAAATTTTTCTGTCGCACTGTAATCAGTCGTTATGCCTTGATGGAACGGAGGATTTGAAATAACTACATCATATTTATTATTCACTTCAGATAAACTGTTAGAAGCAAAAACATTACCCGTTAAGTTATTTAAAGCTAATGTTTTACGTGATGACTCTAATGCTAATGCATTTACATCAAGTAAATTTAATTTTGCCTCATTATGTTTTTTACCAATAAAGCTAGCAATTACACCAGCCCCACAGCCAAAATCTAATACCTCGCCTGATTTTATATTAGGTAAATTCTCTAATAAAATTTTAGTGCCTTTGTCTAGGCCCTTTTGGCTAAATACACCGGGTAATGCCGCTACTTTTATTTGCGTGTTTACTATATCTACTTGGTAATAATCGTACCAATCATCTAATGTAAAGGGAGTGATATTTTGTGCTAACTGAGCAACAAAAAGTAAACAATGTCGTGCTGAGTCATATTTATTACAATTAACAAGTGTTTGCTCGGCAACTTTATTCAGAGTTTTTATACCGCTTTTGTTTTCGCCAACGATAACAATGTTAGTATTTTGATCTGTCGCATGAAAGATCATACTGAGAGTAAAGTTTAGCTCTGCTTTACTCTTGGGAAATGCGATAATCACTAGGTCATGCTTTTTTTCTGTTTGATAATGAGCAGTAAAAAAACTTTGTATATTCTTGTTTGTTTTATAATCACAATATTCTTCAAAATTCGTGTTGTAACAAGAAAGCTCTGCTTGAGGATATAGGTTTATATATTCTTGAATAAACACATCATTTTTTAAATTAATAAATAAGGGAGCCTTAGCTTCCAAGATATTAATATTTCTCGATAGAATTTGATTCACATTGATTGAAGACATATAGGTTTACTAGTACCACAGAAGAATAAACGTCTATTCTACTGTAACAATTACTCTGATCCTAATGCCTCTTTTAATTGTAAATTAAAAAGTTATGTTATTTACATTATATTAACGTTAAAATAACATTTCATTGTTTTTAGGTTTAAGGAGTAATTTATTTTTAGCAAAATAAAGGCATGGATGAAAGTGCATTGGCTGCAGAGTAGTATGCGTCAGTCATTCTTAACATATAGATTTTACAATCTACCGCTTTTATTCGGTAATAAACCTATTGCAGATGTGTATGTTTCATTAAATGATCCTCATAGTTTTATGCTTCTCCAAGTATTATCTGATATAGAACAAAGATTTAATCTAACGTTTAGGTTGTACTTAGTCACTAACACTACATTAAGTTCTGAAGTTGATGCTGCTTTATTAAAGCAATGGGCAATAAAAGATGCTAATTATATAGCCGATAAATATGATCTAATTAAAGTTTCTTTATTCCCTGAGATGAAAACTTTAGTTACAGGGCAGCAGACATGGTTATTACATGTTAAAACGGCAGAGCAAGCCTTAGAAGTATTTGCTGATACCTGGTCTGATAATTTTACTGAGCATTTTCCTATATCAACTCCAGTAATCACAGCACAAATTAACAACCAACGTAGAATGTTTAGAAGAGGTTACCATGCCTCTGGAGCTGTTTTCTTTTGCGGTAACTGGTTTTCAGGTATTGATCGTTTAGAGCATTTAGAGCTCTTATTAATTGAGAAAGGCTTAAGTAAGAAAGAGAGTAAGGTTTCTTTCAATAGGAATAACTTAAAGTTTTCGGATGTGCCTAAAGATAATATTGATCAAAGTCCGGTTGAAGCGTTTATATCTTTGAATAGTCCGTTTGCTTATTTAGGCTTAATACAAGCTAAAAAAATGACTGAACATTATCAAGTTCCCTTGTCGATAAAGCTTATGCTGCCAATGGATATGAAAGGTGGTGTAATATCAGAGCACAAACAACGCTATATGCTGCTCGATGCAACAAGAGTGGCTCATAAAAATAAGATCCCTTTAAAAGAATATGCCAAACCTTTAAATCAAGGTGTAATGAACATTTATTCATTGTTTTCGTTTGCTGAATTAAAAAATAAATCTTATGAGTTCATTTTAGCTGCCTTTGATGCAATTTATGTTACCCCAATTGATTTAGAGCTTGATAGAAATATCAAATTGATTTGTCAGAAAATTGGTATCAACTATGAAGATGCTATTTCTTACAGTGAAGAAAATGATTGGCAGCAATGGTCAGAAAAAAACTATCTAGCACTTAATGATTTAGGTTTATGGGGCGTACCTTGCTTTAAATATAAAGAGGTAAGCTGTTGGGGGCAAGATAGATTAGTACAAATAGAAGATGCTATATTAGCTACCTAGTTATATGTCCTTACTTAAAACAGGTAGCAAGTGAATAAAATTTCTAAAGAAGTCATGCATGTAGGTGAAATGGCCAGTGGTGCACAATTAACGGTTCCAGTTTATCGGATTAAAGGTAATGCTCCCTCAGCACCTAGTGTTTATATTCAAGCCAATATGCATGGTGCAGAAGTTCAAGGTAATGCGGTTATATTTCAATTACTCGAAATATTAAAAGATTCGCAAGTTTATGGTGATATTACATTAGTTCCTTATGCTAACCCTGTAGGTTGTAACCATAAAAATGGTGAATATACTTTAGGACGATTTGATCCTATAACAGGAGTGAATTGGAATCGTATGTATTATTTTGATGAAAGCTTTATACCTGCTTTCGTTGAACAATACAAAAATGAAACATCTTCTGTTATTCAATCAGCATTTAAAAAACAACTTGTTCAAAGTATTGATAAAAAACTCGAAAATAGTGATTTTGGGCTAACAACAGGGCAGAGGATTGCTTACCAGTTGCAGCGATTAGCTCATCAAGCTGATATTGTTTTAGATTTACATACTGGCCCTATTTCAAGTAAGCATCTTTATTGTCCTGAATATGCTCAAAGCAGTGCATCATATTTTAATATTCCTCATACTATATTGATCCCTAATGTTTTTAGTGGAGCGTTAGATGAAGCAACTTTTTGTTCATGGTGGACATTGCAAGAGGTATTGAACTATGTGGGTAATGATTTTTCAATAAGTTCTGCTGAATGTGTAAAAGAAAGTTTTACTGTTGAGCTTGGCTCACAAGAACAAATTGACTTAGCTGAAGCTTATCAAGACGCATTGAGTATTTTGACCTACCTTCAACATAAAAATGTTATTGAAGAAAAACAATTAAAGCCTGAAGAATTAACACGTTATGCTTGTTATTTGAAAGATTACAAAGCATTTTATTCACCTATGGGCGGTATGGTTGATTACCTTGCCGAATTTGGAAAGCCTTTAGTTGCTGGAGAGCCTTTAGCTCAAATTCTTCGTATGGATAATTATGGAGACGGTGAACCTCTGCATCAAATCACTTTAGAATACGATGTTTTACCCATTCTTCATTTCGCTTCTGCTAGTGTTAACCAAGGTACTGAACTTTATAAAGTATTTACCCATTATTTTATTTTGTAAGTTAACTGATAAACCTAAGGTCTATTTATGATTACGGAACAAAAAATGACTATTTCATTATGATTTTTGCTTTAACAGTACTCTCTTTAATTGCTTTTGCAGCCAATTCAATCTTGTGCAGAATTGCATTAGGTCAGCATTATATCGATCCTGCGGGTTTTACTATTATTAGACTGTTATCGGGAAGTATGGCTCTTTACTTTATTTTGGTCTTTCATCAATACCGTAAAAAACCAAATGCTAATAATTCACCAGAAAAATTAGATCAAAGTTTATCTGCATCTAAAGGAAGTTGGTTAGGCAGTGCTTTATTGTTTGCTTATGCTCTGTCTTTTTCTTATGCCTATGGTTATTTAGATACAGGTACTGGAGCACTTATATTGTTTGGCTCTGTGCAAATTTGTTTGATTTTGTCAGCATTAATCGCAAAGCAAAAGTTGTTGATAAGTGAATGGTTAGGTTTAGGCTTAGCCTGTATTGGGTTTGTTTATCTTATTTATCCTGAATTAACAACACCGTCTTTAATTGGATTTATTTTAATGATGGTTTCAGGTGTGGCATGGGCTGGATATACTTTAGTTGGTAAACGTTCTAAAGCACCATTAATAGATACTTGCTATAACTTCTTTAGAACTACACCACTTGTTGTTATTTTATTACTATTAACGCTTTCTACTACCGAATATTCTTACGATGGAATTTTACTGGCAGTATTATCGGGCGCTATTATGTCTGGTGTTGGTTATGCTATTTGGTATGTTGCGTTAACAGGCTTAACAACAACTAAAGCTGCTGTTGTACAACTTTTAGTTCCGGTTATAGCAACTATTGGTGGTGTTATATTTATGAATGAAGCGATGACTACACGTTTACAAATATCAACACTTATGGTGTTAGGTGGAATAGCACTTGTTTTATTAAGTAAGCAGTTTTTCGTTAAATCGAAGGCGATTTAGTCGAGCCATCGCTATGAGTGGTTAGCTCCAATAACGATTAAATTTGATCGTTATTGGATTAATTTGATATGTATAAATTAAAATACAATATGGCTTTTTAAGTAATTAAATAATTCTTTAAAATACTTTGCTGGTTTTTCTGCTTTTGCTTCTTTTGATGCTTGGCGTACTAATTGGCGCAGCTTTTGTCTTTCCATCGCTGGATTTTCAGCAAGTAATGATTCTATTGTTTCATTACCACCTTCAATCAACTCATCTCTTAGTGATTCCAACTTAGTATGTTTAACTGATTCTTGCTGATGTTTATTCGCCATTACATCTAAAGCTTGGTTTATTGGCTCTAGATCCGTTTCAGAGAGTATTTTCGCTATATGACGAATGTGTCTGCGTAATGCCTCATGCTTATTTAGAATTTTGTCCGCCAAAACCATGGCGTCTTTTAACTCATCAGTTAAAGGAAGACGACTACGTTGATGTTTAGACATTTCTACAATCTTTTGTCCAAAATCTTGTAATCTGTGCATTTCACGTTTTATTTCAGATTTACTTTTTAAATCTTCATCTAATTCGTCGATATCGTTAGCAGACTGGGGCATAATGTTTAGTAATATAATTGAAATTAGCAATAGTATACTACACCTCTGCAATCCAAAAATAGTAGATAGCCTTATTTGTTAGTATTTCATCAATCATTAAATGCATTAGAGACATAAATTCCATCATGACAGAATCAAACGGCATTATTAACCAACTTGAACAAGTAAAAGATCGCGTAGCCAAAGTACTTGAATTAGCAGAAACCTTAGGTGTTGATTCTGCTGAAGTTGCAATGAGTAAACAACAAGGTTTAAGTGTTGGCACTCGCATGGGCGAAGTTGAAACGGTTGAATTTACTAATGATGGCGCTTTAGGACTTACTGTTTATATAGAAGGTCGTAAAGGCAGTGCATCAACTGCTGATCTTTCTGAAGCCGCATTACATCAAGCCGTACAAGCGGCTATTAATATTGCTAAATATACCTCTGTAGATGACTGCTCTGGTTTGGCTGATAAATCGCTACTTGCGATGGAGCCTGAAGACTTAGATTTATACCACCATAAAGCAATCAATACTGATGAAGCAATTGAAATTGCTAAAGCATGTGAAGATAGCGCGTTAGCCTTTGATAAACGTATTACCAATTCTGATGGTGCAAGCTTAGATACTTTTGAAGGTTTTAAAGTTTATGGTAATACTCACGGTCAACTTGTTGGATATCCAAGTAGTCGTCATAGCTTAAGTTGTGTAGTTATAGCCGGTGAAGGTGATGACATGCAGCGTGATTATGCTTATACCGTAAGCAGAAAATTTGATTTATTAGATGCGCCAGCTATTGTTGGTGCTGAAGCTGCCAGAGAAACGCTATCACGTTTAAACCCACAAAAATTACCTACAGGTAAAGTACCTGTTATGTTTAAAGCGGATATAGCTAATACTATTTTTGGGCATTTTATTGCAGCAATCAGTGGTGGTAATTTATATAGAAAATCGTCTTTTTTATTAGACTCTATTGGCAAACCTGTTTTTCCAGAGTTTTTGAATATTAGCGAACGTCCACATATTAAAGGTGCGTTAGCAAGTAGCGCATTTGATAGTGAAGGTGTACGAACACTAGACAGAGAAATTATTACGGCAGGTTGTTTAGAAACATATTTATTAACAAGCTATTCAGCAAGAAAGTTAGGTCTACAAACAACGGGTCATGCCGGTGGTATTCATAATTGGATATTAAACGCTGAAGGTGAAGGTCGAGGCGGTAGTTTTGATAATATGCTTAAGAAGTTAGGCACGGGCTTTTTAGTAACAGAGTTAATGGGCCAAGGCGTTAATGTTGTAAATGGTGATTACTCGCGCGGTGCAGCTGGTTTTTGGGTTGAGAACGGTGAGATCGCATTTCCTGTTTCAGAAGTGACTATTGCCGGTAATTTGCAAGATATGTTTAATGGCTTAGTAGCTGTTGGTGACGATGTTGATATGCGAGGCAGTATTAGAACCGGTTCGTTATTAATGAATGAAATGCAAGTTGCGGGTAATTAAGATAATTTTGGATTTGAGTTGAACTTAGTTGAGGTTTAACTTAAGTTTTTCACAATTTAACGAGAAACATACTAAAAAATAAAGCGTGAACACTACCAAGTGAACACGCTTTTTTTGTTTATGGCTAAGTAAGTAATAGGGTCGCCGTACCTAAAAAGGCAAATATGCCTACAACATCGGTTACGGTTGTTAATATAACACTACCAGCTAATGCGGGATCAATATTCATTCGTTTAAGCAACAAGGGTACTGAAACCCCTGCAAGACCAGCCGCGGTCATATTCATTAACATAGCAAAGGCAATAACCAATCCGAGTGTAAAATCTTGTTTCCATACAGCAACGACTGTAGCGATTAATAAAGCCCAAATAATACCGTTTAGAAAGCCAATAGCTAATTCTTTAAGTAATAATGTTTTAGAGTTACTGTCGCCTACATGTCCAAGCGCCATACCACGAATTACAAGTGTTAAGGTTTGATTGCCTGCTACACCACCCATACTTGGTACCAGTGAATTCAATACAGCTAAAATAGCTAACTGGGCTAATATGCCTTCAAACATACTGGTGACTGCTACGGCTAATAAAGCTGTAATTAAATTAACTCCTAACCAAACTGAGCGTTGTTGAGTACTTTTTAAAACGGGGGCGAAAGTATCGGCTTCGTCATCTAAACCCGCCATACTCATCATGGAATGTTCGGCTTCTTCACGAATAATATCAATCACATCATCTATAGTGATACGACCTAAAAGATGACCTTTTTCGTCGATAACGGGTGCAGAAAACCAGTCATATCTTTCAAATAGTTGGGCAACTTCAGTTTCTGGCATTGTAACGTTAACCGCTTCAATTTCGTCGTTAACTAAAGTTAATATAATAACATCTGGTTTTGCGGTAATAATAACGGATAAAGATACCGAACCAATAAATTTGTTATGTCGGTCCACAACATAAAATGAATCGGTAGATTCAGGTAATTTACCTTTTAAACGTAAGTACCTTAATACCACATCAACTGACACGTCTGGGCGTATAGTGATGGTATCTGTGTTCATGATACCGCCAGCCGTGTCTTCTTCATAAGATAAGGCTTTTTCTACTCGACTTCTGTCTTGCGAGTCCATCGAGCTTAATACGTTTTGATAGGCACTATCAGGAAGTGTTCTTAATACCTCTGCAACATCATCTACGTCCATACCTTCTGCAAGTGCAGCAAGTTTTTCAGGACGCATACTTTTAAGTATACCTTTACGTACTTCTTCGTTTAGTTCTTCAAGTACATCACCATGGTTATCGTTATCGATAAGCTGCCATAAAATGGCACGTGTTTTTGGTGGAGATGATTCTAGAATAAGAGCTAAATCATAGGCTGGCATTTTCTGGAGTAGTTTTCGAACATGCACAAACATACCACTGCTAAGCGCGGCATTAACTTCGAGGAGTCTTTGTTGATTGTATTCTTGTTCTACTATTTCTGCCATAAACCCTCATGTACAAATTAGGTGGGTTACATTTACTCCTAATTGAATTCAGTTGAAGTAATACCAAACAGATTGATTTATCGCCCTTCGGGAGCTCAATAAATTAATCCGTTTGGTATAAAGTCTTCGATTGTCGATTTTGTACTATTTATATGAAATTAATATTAAACGGCACATTCTATCGGTATCGGATATGACTGTATTAGGAGGTACTGAGATTAATGATTCTATCTTAACTCTATTGTTTTATCAGCTTTTTTCTTTCTGTAATACTATTTGGATTGAGACGATAACGTTTAATAATCGCTTTTATTCTTCTTCATCAAATTTGTCTGAGAATAACTGACAAACACTCTCAATGGCTGCTTCAGCATCAGCGCCCTGGGTTACAACAGTGACGCTTTTTCCTTGGCTGCCAGCGAGTAACATTAGCCCCATAATACTGCTAGCATCAGCTGAGTTATCGTCTAACGATACAGTAACTGAAGCATCAAACTTTTGGCATAATTGAGCTAGTTTAGTTGCAGCTCTTGCGTGTAAACCAAGTTTATTGGTGATGATGAGTGTTTTTTCGCATGTCGTCATGTTGTTTTCTTATCTTAAGTACTTGATATGGTGATATCTCGATGACGAGATTGCACATCTTCACGTTCTTTTCTTAAATTATTAGCTAGCAATTCGGCAATATATACTGAGCGATGTTTACCTCCAGTACAACCAATTGCTATGGTCACATAACTACGGTTATTACGTTCTAAATGAGGTAACCATGTCATCATAAAGCTATTAATTTGCCAAATAAATTTAGTCACTATAGGCTGACTCGAAAGAAAGTCTTTAACAGGCTGATCTAATCCGGTGTAGGTTTTTAACTCTTTATCCCAAAATGGATTGGGTAAAAATCTAGCGTCAAATACATAGTCAGCATCTTGTGGTACGCCATGCTTAAAACCAAAAGATTCAAATACTACTACCATAGAGCCTGACTTTTTACCTAGAATTCGTTCTCTAACTAAATCTGCAAGCTGATGAGGAGACAGTTGGCTGGTATTAATATAAAGCCCAGTTCGTGTTGAAATAGGTTCTAATAACTTTTTCTCTAAGGCAATCGCTTGATCAAGTGCTATATTTTTTTTGATTAAGGGGTGTAATCTTCTTGTTTCACTGAATCGTCTAATAAGATCACTGTCGTCAGCATCAAGATATAATATATTTAAGTCTACGGTATTAGGTAGATAATCTAATATTTCAGAAACATCTTGAGGATTGTTTGGTAAATTACGGACATCAATACTTACAGCAACATTTTCGTAATCGTTGATCACGGTATGAGTTAATGCGGGAAGTAAATTTACTGGTATATTATCAACACAGTAATAGCCTAAATCTTCTAATACTCTTAATGCTACTGACTTTCCTGAACCTGAGCGTCCACTGACGATAATTAACTTCATTGAGCTGTTCGGTCCTTTTTTATAATAGGAAGGTTATTCTTATGCATTTTGTTGAATAATATTGAATAATTCTTCATTACTTTGACATTTTCTAACTTGTTTTGCTATTTGCTTATCACCGAATAATTTGGCGATACTTTGTAAGGTGGTTAAATGTTCCTTACAGGCATCTTCGGGTACAAAAAGAGCAATAAAAATATCGACAGGTTTATTGTCTATCGCGTCAAAATCAATAGGTGTTTCTGTAGTCACAACAACAGCAACTACAGACTTTGCATTTGCAAGTCGTCCGTGAGGGATAGCAATGCCATTACCTATTCCGGTTGAGCCTAGCTTTTCTCTAGAAACTAAACTCTCTAATAACTCGTATGGGCTATGCTCAACAATCTTGTCGGATGCTATGGTGCAAATTTGGTCTAAAATTCTTTTTTTGCTAGAACCAGAAATTGCACAAGATGTGCAATCTGGTAATAAGATGTCTTGCAAAGTCATAATTACTTCTAAAGCCTAGTTTATTCTACAGAGTTAATGGGATGCTGTTTTGCCTTTGTGCTTTAATATTTGACGGTCTAATTTGTCAATTAAGGCGTCTATCGAAGCGTACATATCTTGGTTATCTGCCGTTGCGTGAACTTCTGCACCTTTCAAATGCACAGTCGCTTCAGCTATTTGGTTAATCTTCTCAACTGTTAATACAACATGCACATTATTAATTTGATCAAAATGTCGTTCTAACCTTACAAATTTCGTATTAACATATTCGCGTAAAGAGTGAGTGATATCTACATGGTGGCCGGTTAGGTTTATTTGCATAAGTTAACGTCCTCTTTTAGTCATATTAGAAAATTATATTAAGCTCTTACGTTGATTCGATGGTGGTATTGATAATGACTCTCTATATTTAGCAACAGTTCGACGTGCGACTTTAATCCCTTGTTCTGCAAGAATTTCAGCCATTTTATTATCACTTAATGGTTTGGCTGGAATTTCTGCGGCAACAAGTTTTTTAATCAATTCTCTTATTGCTGTAGAAGAACAGTCTCCGCCATTATCGGTACTTACATGGCTTGAGAAAAAGTACTTAAGTTCAAATATGCCTCGTGGCGTATGCATATACTTTTGTGTGGTTACACGAGAAATAGTTGATTCATGCATATCGACTGCTTCAGCAATATCATTTAATACCATAGGTCGCATAGATTCTGGACCATGTTCAAAGAATCCTTGCTGGCGCTGTACTATACAATTAGACACTTTTAATAATGTTTCGTTCCTACTTTCTAAGCTTTTAATAAACCACTTAGCTTCTTGTAAATTAGAACGAATATATTGAGTATCATTTGATGATTTCATTGAGCGACTCATGGACGCATATTGCTGATTCACAGAAAGTTTAGGTGCTGTATCTGGATTTAGTTCAACGACCCAACGACCATTTTTCTTTTCAACAGAAACATCAGGGATCACGTATTGTTCTTCACTTTTAACAACACTGTCACCAGGGCGAGGATCTAATGATTGAATCAGGCGTAATACTTCGCGTAATTGATCTTCTTTTAAACGCGTTTTACGCATTAATTGTCGGTAATCTCTATTACCTAATAAATCGATATGATCTTTGACAACTTGTTTACTTTCTTTAAGCCAAGGCGTTGCAGTATCAAATTGATTAAGTTGTATAAGTAAACAATCTGAAACAGAGCGTGCGCCAACACCTATAGGATCAAAAACATTGATACGTTTAAGTACGGCTTGAACTTCGTCTAATTCAAGATCTTCAATACCTACGCAGTCGAGAATATCTTCACAAGAAACTGTTAGGTATCCTGATTCATCTATGGCTTCAATTATTGCTATTGCGATAGTTTTATCGGTGTCACTAAAAGGAGTTAGTTCCATTTGCCATAACAAATGATCTTGGAGTGAATCTTTGGTTTCACCTTGGTAAGTGTAGTCTTCAGAAGGAGAGCTTATACTACCTGTGTTAGAAATACCTGCGCTGTAACTTTCATCCCAAGTTGTATCTATATTAAGTTCTTCAGGAATGTCAGTATTACTCATCGCTTCAGTTGTTGATATTTCATCAATAGAAGGAGTCGAGTCTTCGGAACCATCAGTACTGTTTTTATCAGTTTCATTTTTTGCATTAGCAGAAAATGCATCTTCTAGATTATTAACAGAACTATCCTGAGAATTTGAAGAACTCTCATCAACTTCAAGCAGCGGGTTATTCTCCAAGGCTTCTTGAATTTCTTGTTGTAAATCTAACGTTGATAGTTGCAGCAATTTTATTGCTTGTTGCAACTGAGGTGTCATCGTTAGATGTTGTCCTATACGGAGTTGTAAAGAAGGGCGCATCTACGTATTCTTTATCCTATTAATCATATAAACATTATTGACGATTATTAATCACTATAGCGTAAATTGTTCGCCAAGGTATACATCTCTTACCTGTTGATTTGAAAGTATCTCATCTGCATTACCTTCAGCGATTAATTCACCATGACTTACAATATAAGCATGTTCACATACATCAAGTGTTTCACGAACATTATGATCGGTAATGAGTATGCCAATGCCTCGTTCTTTTAAATGAAGAATAATCTTCTTGATGTCACCCACAGAGATTGGGTCAACACCGGCAAAAGGTTCATCTAACAATATAAATTTAGGATCAGCAGCTAATGCTCGTGCAATTTCTACTCTACGACGCTCACCACCTGATAAACTCATGCCTAAATTGTCTTTTATATGGCCTATGTTGAACTCTTCCAATAAGTGTTCTAACTTTGTTTCACGCTCAACTTCATTTAAGGCTTTTTGTGTTTGTAAAATTGCCATTATGTTGTCGTATACGCTTAATTTTCTAAAAATTGAAGCTTCTTGAGGAAGATAGCCTATGCCTTTTCTGGCGCGTTCATGCATAGGTAGCAAGGTAACATCTTCATCATTTAAAACAATTGAGCCTTCATCATTTGGTACAAGGCCAACAATCATATAAAAAGAGGTTGTTTTACCTGCGCCATTAGGTCCAAGCAATCCAACAATTTGACCTGCATTTACTGTTAGGCCAACATTTTTTACTACTTTGCGGCTTTTGTATGATTTAGCCAAACCTTTTGCAATTAAAGTTGAGGTTGTCATGCTTTATTGGATTTCCTCAGCAGTTGCTTTGTTTGTTTTTTCTTTAGCTTTAGGTTGAATAACGGTTTTAACTTTGTCATTTTCATTACTTTCAGCATTCACATATTCTGTTTCAGCGTTATAAGTAATTTTACTACCACTTACTTCACTACCATCTTGTCTTAATAATGCATTACCTGAAATAACAACAGTATTTAAAGAGGGTTCGTATCTAATTTCGTTAGCTTGTAAGTTAATGGGTTTACCATCGTCAAGGGTTTGCTCAAAGGTTGCTGGTTTGCCTTTTGCAATATAAGTTTTTTCACCCGTGTTTACATCAGTGATCACTTGTACTAAATCAGCTTTAATGATCAAAGTACCTTGTTTAATCACTACATTGTCGATATAGCTAAAAATTTTATTTTTTAAATCAGCAGATTGTTTACTCGCATCTATACTTAGCTCTTGATTTAAATCGAGCTTTTTAGCTAAAGCTGTTGAGCTAGCTAATGACGATAGTACGAGAACTAATAAGCTATTTTTGAGTTTTTTGGTAAATTGTTTGTACATGTTCAGTTAGTGTCATCTTTTTAGTGTTTATATCAACAATTAATCCAGAACCGTACACGGTAAAGCCATTACCTATTATAACGATGGCTTGTTCTGAGCTAATAGTGTTTGTATTTAAGTCTAATTCAATCGATTTTCCATGAATTTGTTGTATTAAGCTATCAGGATCCGTAGATTCTAATTTAACTCTATTTTTTAAGCTCACTCGATTGTTTTTAAACAGTGTGCCTTCTTTTGAGCTAACTTTCCATGGAACATCTTTATTTTCTGGGTATAAGGTTAAACTTGGAAATTCAAAGTGAGTTACTTCTATACCAGAATAATGTTCCATTCTTTGCGCATCAATAATATGAGAAAGAGCGCCTGTTTCATTAAACGTGTTACTTTTTAGCGACTCCGCAATGAAATCAGGTGCTAGCTCTGTATCTATTGTTTCTACTATTTGCTTTTTAGATTGCTTCCATTCAATTAATCCGTAAGCAATACAAGCTATTAATAAGGCAACAAAAGCTATGCTGTAAAGCCTATTCATATACTAGCGCCGGTTGCATTAGCTAAAGTATTTTGAGTTTGCATTATTAAATCGCAAACTTCACGAACAGCTCCAAAACCGCCACGAGTAAAAGTTGTATAATCTGCTAATTTTAATATTTGTGGGTGCGCATCGTTTACAGCAATACTTAATCCAATATACGCCATGCATTCATAATCAGGCATATCATCGCCAATATAAGCTACTTGCTCGGGTTCTAGGTTTAACGTGTTTAATATATTTTTTAATGCTGGGAGTTTGTTTTCTTCTCCTTGAACAATATGTTTAACATTGAGGGCTGTCATTCTGGTTTGAACTATATTTGATTGCCGACCCGTAATAACAGCAACATCAACGCCACTTGCGCCCAATGCTTTTATCCCATAACCATCTTTGGTGTGAAAGGCTTTTAATTCTTCGCCATCATTACCTAAATAAATTCGACCATCGGAAAATACGCCGTCGATATCACATATAAAAAGTTTTATGTTTTTAGCTTTGTTTAGAACTTCTGTCGAAACATTTCCATAAAGTGTATTCATTTAAATGATCCCTGATTTTAGAAGTACATGCATATTCATTGCGCCAATTGGGGTGTTGTTTTCGTCTACAATAATAAGACCATTAATCTTTTTGTCTTCCATTATTTTTAGTGCTTCGGCTGCTAACATGTCGGCTGATGCTACTGTAGGTTTTTCTGTCATTACGCTGGTAATATCATCCTGATGAATATCTATTTTTTGGTCTAGTATTCGGCGCAAATCGCCATCAGTGAATAAGCCAACCAGTTTATTGTTATTAACAATAGCAGTCATGCCTAAGCCCTTTAAGGACATCTCAACTAATGCATCTTTAATTTTTGCAGTGCTTTGCACGACTGGAACGCGCTCATCAGTGTGCATAACATCAGAAAGTCTGAGTAATAGACGTTTACCTAAACTGCCACCAGGGTGCGACAAAGCAAAATCGTCAGCTGTAAAACCTCGGGCGTTAAGTAAAGCAACGGCTAATGCGTCGCCCATAACTAAAGTTGCAGTGGTACTTGATGTAGGCGTTAAGCCTAATGGGCAAGCTTCTTTAGAAACCTTAATACATATATGTGTATCAGAGATACTGGCTAAATTGGAGTTATTGTTACCTGTCATTGCAATTAACTTGCTACCAATTCGCTTTATCACTGGCATAATTGAAAGCACTTCTTCAGTTTCACCTGAATTAGAGATGGCTAGTACCACATCATCTTGGGTGATCATACCTAAGTCACCATGGCTGGCTTCTCCGGGATGTACAAAAAACGCTGGTGTACCTGTGCTTGCCAAGGTCGCTGCTATTTTTCCACCAATATGACCAGACTTTCCCATGCCAATTACAATAACTCGTCCGGTACAATTAAACATTAATTGGCACGCTAATTCGAAGTCGTCGTTTATATACTGTTTAATTTCTTCAATGGCTTGTTGTTCAATATTAATAACATTGAGGGCAAGCTGCTTAAATTGTTTCATGAGATTGTCTCGTTAATCTAATTTTATTGAGAAAAAAGTAATATTTGATAACCAAAGAAAATAGCGAGTAATAATAAGCCCTTCAGTCTAGTTATTCTGAAGCTACCGCGTTTTCTACTGAAACAAAGAACAAATAATAATAATGTGATACCCAACATAATTGGTGCATCTCGAGTTGCTGCATGGGTATCAATATCGCCCGGCGCTATAAGTCCTGTAAGCGATAACACGGCTAAAATATTAAATATATTTGAGCCAATAATATTACCTAGCGCTAAATCATCCTCTTTTTTAAGGATACTAGCAATACTCGCGGCAAGTTCAGGTAAGCTTGTACCTATTGCTACAATAGTTAAGCCGATTACTAAGTCACTAATACCAAAAGATTTAGCGATAAATTCAGCAGAGTCAATTAAATAGGATGCACTTACCGGCAGTAATATCATGCCAACAACTAACCAAATTACAGACATTCCCGTGCTAACTGGATCGGGTACGTCACTTTCTGCGCCTAATATCATTGGATCATCAACTGGCGCTGTTTTTGCTCTTTTTAAAGTAATAACAAGTAAGGTGATGATGTAAGCGAAAAAGCCAATAATTAGAATTAAGCCTTCGATAAAGCTGAAATTATAATCAGCAAGCATCCAATAGGCTAAAGCAGTAACAGCTAAAATAAGTGGGATTTCTCTTTTTATCGTACCGGAGGATACGGTGAGAGGCTGCATCAATGCTGTGATACCTAAAACCAAGGCGATGTTAGTGATGTTTGAACCAATAGCATTACCTATAGCTGTATTTGGATTACCTTGAAGAGAAGCAGTTGCGGCAACCATCATTTCAGGCGCTGAGGAGCCCATGGCAACAATAGTTAAGCCTATTATCATTGGAGAAATACCTAAATTTCTCGCAAGTGATGAGGCTCCAAATACGAACTTATCTGCGCTCCAAACGAGCACTACTAGAGCGACCAATAAAATTAAAACTTGTATAAACATTAACGACTCCCATCTGTTATGTAAATTGTCGCTGGTTGAAGAGAAAATAAAAAGAAATTTTATCGAATCAGCGATAAAAATTCCAATAATGCTTAATGATTAGCCAATTTTTAACCAAATGTGAAATAATGCATTGCTAACAAAAATAAGAAGTGTTGAAACACTCTGTAATAATCTTACAAATACTTACACTTCAACGAGGTTTTAAACGCCGCCTAAACATATTTAATCATTAATTTCTAATGAAGTATTTATTGCGCTGGGTTAGAATTCTCATGTACTTAAACTAATTAACTGTGATGCCCATTAATAATATGTCAGATAATCTTGTTGATATTAAAAATATGTCTTTTAGGCGCGATGAACGTGTTATCTATGATGATATTAGTTTATCTATCCCTCGAGGCAAAGTGACGGCCATTATGGGCCCAAGTGGTATAGGTAAAACAACATTACTCAGATTGATTGGCGGACAACTAAAACCGCAGTCTGGTAGTATCATGTTCAAAGGTCAAGATATTCCAAAACTCCCACGAAATGATCTTTATGAATTGCGTAAAAGTATGAGTATGCTTTTTCAAAGTGGTGCGTTATTTACCGATATGTCTGTTTACGACAATATCGCTTTTCCAATTAGAGAACATACAAATTTATCAGAACATCTCATCGAAAAAATAGTGCTAATGAAGTTAGAAGCTGTAGGTTTACGCGGTGCACGCCATCTTAATCCTAACGAGCTATCGGGAGGCATGGCAAGAAGGGCTGCTTTAGCTCGTGCCATTGCTTTGGATCCTGAATTAATACTCTTTGATGAACCTTTTGCAGGACAAGATCCTATATCGATGGGGGTTATTGTTAGATTGATTGGCGCTTTAAATGACGCACTCGGTTTAACTTCTGTAGTGGTTTCTCATGATGTACCTGAAGTAATGAGTATTGCTGATTATATTTACATTATTGCAGAGCAAAAAATTATTGGCCAAGGAACTCCGGAAGAAATAACCGCACAAACATCTCCTCTTGTTCAACAATTTATTAAAGGTGAGTCTGATGGTCCAGTACCATTTCACTATGCTGCTCCTCCTTATCGTGATGAATTAATTGGTAAGGAACAGTAATAATGAATATATTTCAATTACTTGGTCGTAAGGTAATTAATCGACTAATTGGTCTTGGCAAAGCAATTATTTTACTTTGTTCAGCTTTGGTTCATATTCCTAATGTTAAAAAGGGTACACCATTACTCATTAATCAACTTTATGCGGTTGGTGTTTTATCCTTAGTTATCGTTATGGTTTCTGGACTCTTCATTGGTATGGTGTTGGCTTTACAAGGTTACACAATATTGGTTGGATATGGTGCAGAAGCAAGCTTAGGACCTATGGTTGCTTTATCTCTATTAAGAGAGTTAGGACCTGTAGTAGCAGCACTTCTTTTTGCTGGTAGAGCAGGTTCTGCATTAACAGCAGAAATAGGTTTAATGAAAGCTACAGAACAGCTTTCTAGCATAGAAATGATGGCTATTGACCCTTTAAGAAGAGTTATAGCACCAAGATTTTGGGCCGGTTTTATTAGTTTACCTTTATTAGCTGCGATATTTTCAGCTGTGGGTATTCTCGGTGCTCATCTTGTTGGTGTTGATTGGCTTGGTGTTGATGGCGGAACTTTTTGGTCTGTTATGCAATCACAAGTAGATTTCAGTAAAGATATAATGAACGGCATTATAAAAAGTTTATGTTTTGCTTTTGTTGTAACTTGGATAGCTGTTTATAAAGGATATGAATGTGTACCTACTTCTGAAGGTATAGCTAAAGCAACAACAGAAACTGTAGTACAGTCGTCGTTATTAGTTTTAGCGTTAGATTTTGTATTAACCGCATTGATGTTTACTAATTAGTAAACATAACGAATTTACATTTTATTATTGGTTGGTGAAAGACATGTTGTCTAAAAAAATTGAAATAATGGTTGGGCTTTTTGCAGCTCTAGGTATTGCAGCTTTATTAATGTTGTCATTAAAAGTTGCAGATAGCGGTATTTCAGGTAGTGGGGAAACCTATCAACTTTATGCCAAGTTCGACAATATTGGTGGTTTAAAAGTTCGCTCACCGATTAAAGTAGGTGGCGTTTTGGTTGGTAGAGTAAGTAATATTTCTCTAGATGCTGAAGATTATACACCTGTTGTGACCTTAGATTTAGATGCACAATATAACAAGTTTTCTGAAGCGACTTCAGTTTCAATTTTAACTGCAGGTTTATTAGGCGAACAATACATAGGTTTATTACCCGGATTTATTGATGAATCTGTAGCAACATTAGAGCCAGGCGACTTTATCGAAGATACTAAGCCAGCATTAGTGTTAGAAGAGCTTATTGGGCAGTTTTTATTCGGCCAAGGAAGCGATGATTAACTCGAAAGAGTAAGAGTAGGTTTATTATGATTAAGAAATTTTTAACAGTATTACCACTATTTATTGCGACATCAGCTTTAGCTAATGATGTAAACACATCGGCTATACAATCGGTTACTATTTTTAATCAACCTGAAGCAAGTGAACGTGTTGATAAGAAGAATCCGTATTTGATGATCAGAAAAGTTGCTGAAAAAACATTTAAGCGCTTTTCTAATGAGCAGTCTGCAATTCAAGAAAATCCTAACTTGCTCAAGAATATAGTGAATGAAGAATTGATGCCGTATATTGATTATAAATATTCAGCATACAAAGTGATAGGTGCTCAAAATTTTAAGAGTACAACAGAAAAAGAACGCAAGGCTTTTGTACCTGTTTTTAGAGATTATCTAATTACTTCTTATGCACAAGTATTTACTTTGTATAAGCAACAAGAAGTAACTTTTGAACCAGCTAAAACGTTAAAAAATGAAAAGATCGTGTCTGTAAATACCTCGGTAATTGAACCTGGACGCGAACCTATTAATATTTCCTTTAGAGTGCGTAAGAATAAAAAAACAAACGATTGGAAAGCCTATGATATGGTGGCTGAAGGTGTGAGTTTGCTTGATAGTAAACAGGCTGAGTTATCTAGTATTATTCGTCAAAAAGGTTTACCTCACGTTACTGAAATGTTGATAGAAAAAAGCAGTAAAGATATTGTTTTTAAAGACGGAATTAATTAATGACAAGCGTAGATTGGACTTATGAGAATGATGTGGCTACTTTTCATGGAGAGCTTTCTGTTTTCACTATAGATACAGCTTTTGAGAAGAAAACGCTGCATTCATTTCATAATAAAAATGTTGTTATAGATTTAGCCGGTGTCAGCAAAATTGATACTGCAGGCCTTGCTTGGCTTTTATGCTTAGTTGAAGAGGCTAATAAAACAAAGTCAGAAATAAGTTTTCACAATATCCCGCCAGATTTGATAAAATTAGCAAAACTAAGCGCGGTTGATCTATTCCTTCCAACCAAAATTTAATAAAAATGTGATTCACAATAAAGTAATCACATAATAAAGGTAGCCCTGTGGAAAATTCAGATATAGAAAAATTAATAAATGATGCAGTTGAACTTGATGAACTTCATGTGAAATTTGACGGTTCTCAATGTAAAGTTATCGCAATTGCTGATTTTCTTGGTGACTTAAGCCGAGTAAAAAAACAACAAACAATCTATTCACCTTTGTCAGAAGCAATTAAAGAAGGTGCGATACACGCTGTAACTATAAAAACATTTACCACGACCGAATGGCAGCGTGAAAAAATGTTTAATCTCCCTCTATAAATTTAATATAAAAGAAGAAAATATTGGACGCATTTAAAATAAACGGTGGTAATCCACTACGCGGTGAAGTAACTATTTCCGGTGCAAAAAATGCAGCATTACCTATTTTAATGTCGGCATTGTTATCTAAAACACCTATCACCTTTCATAACGTTCCAAAATTGAACGATATCGAAACGACAATTAAATTACTTAATCAACTAGGTGCGAAAGCTAAATGGGTTAGTGATAACTCTATTATGATTGATGCTAGCACCATTGATCACTGTAAAGCGTCGTATGAATTAGTTAAGACAATGAGAGCGTCAATATTAGTACTAGGGCCTTTACTTGCTCGTTTTGGCCACGCTGAGGTGTCTCTTCCTGGTGGCTGTGCAATTGGTGCTAGACCTGTGAATCTTCATATTCATGGCTTAAAGTTGATGGGAGCCGATATTAATGTAGAAAACGGATACATTAATGCTAAAAATGAAGGGCAGCTTTCTGGTGCTACTATTTTTATGGACACCGTAAGTGTCACAGGTACTGAAAACTTGATGATGGCTGCAGCTCTAGGTGATGGAACAACAATTATTGAGAATGCAGCAAGAGAGCCTGAGATTGTAGATTTAGCTGATTGCTTAAACTCAATGGGCGCCAATGTGATGGGTGCTGGTACCGATACATTAACTATTGAAGGTGTGCCTGAATTAAAAGGCTCGTCATATTCAGTTATGCCTGATCGTATTGAAACCGGAACTTTTTTAGTTGCAGCAGCGGTAACTCAAGGTAAAGTTAAATGTTTAAATACAGATCCTAAAGCATTAGATGCCGTTCTTAGTAAACTTCAAGAAGCGGGCGCTGAGATTGAAACAGGAGAAGATTGGATAGAGTTGTCGATGAACAAAAGACCAACAGCAGTCAATATACGTACTGCTCCTCATCCAGCTTTCCCTACTGATATGCAAGCACAGTTTGTTACTCTAAACGCAATAGCAGAGGGTACAGCCACAACAACTGAAACCATATTTGAAAACCGTTTCATGCACGTTCCTGAACTACAAAGAATGGGCGCAAACATTTCATTAGAAGGAAACACAGCGATCAGCCGTGGAGTTGACACTTTAACAGGGGCGCAAGTTATGGCAACTGATTTAAGAGCTTCTGCAAGTTTAGTTATTGCTGGTTTGGTGGCGACTACTGAAACACAGGTAGATAGAATTTATCATATCGATCGTGGTTATCAACAAATCGAAGATAAATTAACAAAATTAGGCGCTGATATAAAACGTATAAGTGCTTAATCGGTTTGTTGATAAAGCTTTACTCAGATCTTAGAGTAAATTTGTAAGTTAACCTCAACTTGGGTTAAGCAAAGTGACTCAATAAGTTATTTTTAAGCCTAACATTGTTGCCTACATGGATGTAGGTATTTAGTTGTTAGGCATAAAGCTACCAGTATTGAGTAATTATATTACATGCAAAGTGCTCTGGTAGTTCTTTTAATCTATTGATAAATCATTCTGTTTATTGGTGTTGATAGATTCATTATCCCGAGTTGGACTAACCGTGATTATCAAAGGATAATGAGTTTGTGAACTCTTATCCTTTTTTATTAAACCTCTATTTAAACGTATCTACTTTCTCTTCAATCGTTACCGATATATTCATCAACTTCTTCTTACGAGATACATTAAAAACTAATGAGGTCCCTGGAATTGTTTCAGCAACGAGATCTAATGCCTGGGCAACAGAAGTAATTGGTGTATCTGATATTTTTAGAATGGTATCGCCAGGAAGAAGACCTGATTTCTGAGCTGGGCTATTAGGATCAATTGCTTCAATAGTTATTCCTATTTCACCCGCTCTAGTTGAGTTAGTTGAAACACCTAGCCAACCGCGAGTAACTCGACCTGTTGCTATGATTTTTTGCATAACCTTATGAGCAAGTTTATAAGGCACAGCAAAGAAAATACCTTGAATGTTATGCTTCTGGTCGATAAATTTGCGAGAATTGATACCTACTAATTCACCATTAGTATTAATTAGTGCACCACCAGAATTACCATCATTAATAGCGGCATCCATTTGTAAAAACTCTAAATAACTAGTGATACTTAGACCACCGCCATTACGACCTGTTGCACTTATAATACCTTGTGTGATGGTTTGCCCTAAATTAAGTGGGTTACCTATTGCTAAAACTACATCACCAGCACGAGAGATTAGCCCTTCGCGCTGTGGAATAACTGGGAGGTTGATAGCATTTACTTTTAATACAGCTAGATCAGTGTATATATCGAAGCCAATTAACTCAGCAGAAAGAGATTGCCCTGTTTGTAATAACACTATGATTGAATTGGCATTTTGAACAACATGATAATTCGTTAATATGTAACCAGCACTATCCATTATTACACCTGAACCTAAGCTAATACTGCTTGATGCTTTTCTCCCATATCCTTGAGATGTTTGAATTTCTTCAGAATAAATATTAACAACAGATGGTCCTGCATTTTGCACTGCCTTAGCATAAGACAATGGTTGAACAACTGGTTCTGGAGGATTGAAAAATTCAATACCTGAAAAGCTGCTATCTCTCAAATGTGGAAATAACAAAATTAGAGCAATAGCGATAACAACGCCATAGAAAGCAGAGTGGATAATATATTTTAAAGATGAGATAAATTTCAATGGATTATAGTCTAATTAGGCTTTTGTAAATCGTACCATAAAATACGCGAGACAATAAATAAATGAAATAAGCTATGGAGCTTAAAACACAACATTTTGGTTAAATGTTAACACTCTAAAGGTTGCTTTAAGGCCGTTACAATCTGATGCTCGTCGGTTATGGTGATTTGATACAAAATGGTATGTTTATTTTTTTCTGTTGTATTAATTTTATGATCACTTATAAATTCAACAAGAAATTCAATTGTTCCTTGGTCTGCAACAATTAACACATTTTTAGTTTCTTGCATTACCGTTACCGCTAAACTGTCTAATAGTTTCTCAGTAAATATTTTTACAGGTATTCCATTTCTTGTTGCCAAAGGATTAGCTGTTTCCATCGTACTTCGTTCAGTTGTACTATATATACGTTCAATTTCAGAATAACTTAATAATGTAGATAGTTGATGTGCTCTTAGGCGACCACAATTTGAAAGGCTTGGATTAATATTTTTGTGTTTTGTTTCGGCTTGAGTTGTTAAATAAATATGGTGGAAAGTATTAGCGGTACATTGAAAACTGAACATCAATAAAAAAAATAAATATTTCATTAATCTCTCTTTTGTACCGCTAACTATGATGAATATTAATATTAGCTAACGCTGAAGCTTTATGCCAACTCAGCTAGAAACATTTGCCAACTTTTTTGCTGAGTTGTTAAATGATTCTTTAGTTCTTTGTATTGTGTAAAAAGCTCTGAATCTTCAACATTTTTAATTAGGTTGTTTCTTCTGGCAGTTAGAATGTTTTTTCTCACTTCATAAAATGCATTAATTTTTAAAATCAGTGCATCATATTCGTGTTGTAAAGCTTCTAATAACTGATCACCATTTGGATGATATTTCAGTTTACGTTGGCTCTTTTGTAAAACCATTTTGATACGTGCTTTCTCAATTTTCTCTTGAGGTGTTTTTCTCAAGTTAGAAGTTAACCCCAAATATTCACCTGATTTTATCAACCATTTAGTAGGGTCAAAATCCCACCATCGGATACCATTTCTATAATCATTTTCAAAAATATGATGATAATTATGGTAACCCTCACCAAAAGTAAAAAATGCTAGAAAGCCATTATCACGAGCTGTGTTTTTATCAGTGTAAGTTTGCTTACCCCAGATATGAGCTAATGAATTAATAAAAAATGTAGTGTGATGGTTTAAAACTAAACGGAGAAAACCTACAAGTAAAATAGCATTCAAAATATCGCCATTAATAACACCAAATATAATAGGAATACCAAAATTAGTCACAAGAGATAAAAGTAAATAATTTTTGTGCTGCCACATAACAATCTTATCTTTTTGCAAATCTCTTACATTAGAATAATCAGAATATGTTTCAGGATTGTAGCGTCTTATCATCCAACCAATATGTGAATACCAAAAGCCTTTCTTCGCCGAATAAGGGTCAACATCATTGTTATCTACATGTTTATGGTGAACACGGTGGTCTGAAGACCAATGCAAAATACTATTTTGTAGTGCAAAGGCTCCGCCAATAGCGAAAATAAGTCTGAAGCTCCAATGAGCTTGATACGTTCTATGAGACCATAATCTATGATATCCCGCAGTAATAGACATTCCACAATAGATAAAGCATAAAAGTGCGAAAATAATTTCTGCAGAATCAAAGCCGTGTGTGAAAGCTCTGTAAGGCACTGCTATTGCAGCAACTAAAAAAGTAATAATGAAAACAAAAACATTTAACCAAATGATTGGTGGTTTATTCATGGATTTTTCCAAGCTATAGTAATAAGAATTCAGCGTACGCGTGTACACTATTTTTATTCATCACTGTACATACGTCAAGTGGAATATGTATATTAGAGCGTGTTAATAGTATTATAATTACAATTCTCTATATTTTTAGGTTATTTATCAATGAGTGGTATCCGCGCCCAACAAAAAGAAAAAACTCGTCGTCAGCTAATTGATGCTGCGTTAGGGCAGTTAAGTAGCGAGAAAAGCTTTTCCAGTTTAAGTTTAAGAGAAGTAGCAAAAGAAGCTGGATTAGCGCCAACTTCTTTTTATCGTCACTTCACTGATATGGATGAATTAGGATTAACTTTAGTCGATGAGGCAGGGTTAACGCTCAGACAACTAATGCGACAAGCACGGCAAAGAATAGAGAAAGGTGGTTCAGTTATTCAAATATCTGTAATTACTTTTATGGAGTTCATTGAGAACAACGGCAATATATTCAGATTACTATTACGAGAGCGTTCTGGTACTTCTCCTGCATTTAGGGCAGCGGTGAACCGCGAAATACGTTATTTTACTATGGAGTTATGTGATTACCTTCAACAAGTAAATAAGCTGGATGCTGAAGTTGCCTACTTACAAGCAAATGCTGCTGTTACTATTGTATTTAGTGCGGGATCTGATGCATTAGATATAGAAGCAAAAGATTATGAACAGTTAGCCAATAGAACTATTCAGCAGCTCCGCTTTATTGCTAAAGGTGCTACTGAATTTAATGGGAGAACAGAGTTATTAAAAATTAAAACTAAAGTTTAGTTAGAATTACACCTGTTTCAACATGATGGGTGTACGGGAATTGATCAAACAAAGCAAATTGCTCAATTTTATGTGTTTTAACTAAATGTGATAGGTTTTCATGCAAAGTATTCGGATTACACGAAATATAAATAATCTTGTTAAATCGACTCACTAACTCAATACTATCAGGATCTAAGCCGGCTCTAGGAGGATCAACTAACACAGTATCGTAATTATAAGCGGTTAAATCGAAACCTTCCAAACGTCTGAATTTACGTTCACCATTCATTGCTTGGCTGAATTCCTCACTCGACATTCTTACTATATGTATATTATCTAAATTGTTCTCTGCAATATTAACTTGAGCTGACTTTACTGAAGATTTAGAAATCTCAGTACCTAAAACACGATCAAAGTTTTGAGCCAAAGCAATACTAAAGTTACCATTACCGCAATATAATTCAATCAAATCACCATGAGAATTTAACGTTGCTTCCTGAGCCCAAAGTAACATCTTCTCATTAACAGAAGCATTTGGTTGAGTGAAACTATTTTCAACTTGATGGTATATATATGATTGCTTACCAACCGTTAACTTTTCCATTAAATAATCTTTATGCAAGATCACTTTTTGTTTTCTAGCACGCCCAATAATATTGATTGGTGCAATAGAAGATAATCTATCAATTAATTGCTCTGCTTCTATTTCCCACTTATCACATAACTGTTTGTGATAGAGCAGGCTAATTAGAATCTCACCGCTTTTACTCGATAAGAAATCAACCTGGAACAAGCGTTGCCTCAATAACTCGTTATCTTTAATTTCAATTAATAGTTGCGACATACACTGATTAATAAGTTGAGAGGCTACAGGGAAGTATTCAACCTTATATTTCTCTTTCGTTTCACTATTAAACATTATGTAATAAAGATCATCACCTTCGTGCCAGATCCTAAACTCAGCTCTATAACGATAATTGATTGGCTCAGATTCAAAAACATCTAAGGTTGGTAGGTCATAATTAGAAAATAAATGTGCAATGTCATTCTTTTTATCCTCTAACTGCTGAGAATAATTACTGGGATTTATATGACTAAACATGACATACCTTAATACTGATTTTAAAATGAGGGCAGATTTTAGCGCGAGTAACTATTTTGTCTAGTGTTAAATGGATAAACAATAAGAATGATGTGTGAAGATAAAAGAGAAGTTAAATAAAAAATAGAAAGATTAAATAGATTAGATAATGGTTTAACAGAAGGGAATACGCCTACACAATAAATACTGTGTAGGCGAAATATAATTATTCTGCTTCAGAATCTTTTTCTGGACGTTCTTTAGCTTCTCTAACTTTTAAAGTTCGTTGTTGGAATTCTTGATCATTTAATGCTTCTACTGCTTTATCTGTGTCACTAGCTGACATTTCAACAAAACCAAAGCCACGTCTCTTACCCGTATGTTTATCTTTCATTAAACGAACTGAATGAACTTGACCAACAGTAGAAAATAATTCTCTAACAGCAGCTTCATTTGCTCTATATGGAAGGTTACCTACATAAAGTGTTTTAACATCATCTGAAACAACACTTTCAGATGTACCATCAAAACTTATTAAAGGACTAACTAAAGCAATAATGAAAATAGCGATAGCAACTGTTGTTTGGGTAGGTTCAATTAAACTAAAAACAAAGAACGCTAAACCAGAAAAAACTAATGCAGTAATTACTGTTGATATTTGAGGGGATTTCATAATGAATACCTAATTATTATTTTTAAAATTTATAAAATGCAATTCCATGTTACCCAGCTTTTTTTAATGTGCAACTATATAGTGGTATTTTTATTCAATTAAATTAAATACGTATATAAAAGCAAACCGTTATAAACAAAAGATCGGGTGTTAATGTAAGAAAAACAATCAAAGTGTATATTAAAGGAGCAAACAAACAAAAAATCAAAGAAAATATGAAATAAAGCTTGCTTGGATCAAAAAGATCGTTAGAATGCGCTCCACTTCTTAAGGGGAACCAAGAGAAGGTAAGTATAGGAAATACTTAGTTCACTTCATATGGAAAGCCAAGTGAAAGTTTTGAAAGGTTTAGTTAAGCATTTATG
>NZ_JAUPEC010000023.1 GCF_030551755.1 Pseudocolwellia sp. AS88 | reverse complement strand
TGGTCGGTCGTGAAGGATTTGAACCTTCGACAAATTGGTTAAAAGCCAACTGCTCTACCAACTGAGCTAACGACCGACATTTGTTTTGCATCACACTACTCGTCTGACGCGCCGCATATAATACTCATAATTTTTTTTAGTGCAACAACAAATTTAACTTTTTTCGTTATACTTGTTCGTTTGCGTAAAAAGAAAGCAATAAGGGCAAGGAATCTACAATATTATTGCAGGTTTTCCAATCTTGGCTTAGCTAATTTAGCTGCACTTGAAGTTGGGTACTTAGTAATAACTTCATTTAGTAAACTTTTAGCCCTTGCATTGTTGTTCAATTTTTCTTCAACAATGGCTAATTTAAGCATTGAATCACTTCTTTTTGGTGATTCTTGAAATTTATTATAAACAATTTCAAATTCTGCTTTGGCTGCTTCTAAATCATTTTTATTAAAAAGTAACTGTCCTAACCAATAATGCGCATTAGCTGCGTATGTAGAATTAGGGAACTTTAAGTTAAATGCTTTGAATTCTGGAATCGCTTCTTCGTAGCGTCTTTCTTTAAGTACTAGATTGACTGCCCTATCGTAGGCTTCATTTTCTGGTACGTCAGAGCTGTACACCACATCGTTTACATTTGATGCGTTATAATCGGGTGTTGCTGGCTGACTAGGAACTGCGGTTAGCGCTTGCGATACTCTTCTATCAAGTTCTTGGTAAAGCTCGCGTTGACGCTCTAGTACTTGACTGAGTTGATGAGTATGAAGTTCGGTTACGCCACGTAATTCATTTAATTCGTTTTGTAGGTCGTCAAGTTGTCTTTGAACATTTACTTGAGCTTTATTACGAGAATCAATTTTTCGTTCTAAGCTTTCAAGTTGTTCAGATAACGTTTTAGAGCCTATGCTTGAACCATTACGTTGGCTAATATCTATAACTGGAGCTGGCTCCGCTGCCAGCACACTAGATGTGCTAACAGACAGAATCATTCCAAATAAAACTTTATTCAGTTTCATTTATATCCCTGATTAGTAAACTAATACTGCACGACGGTTTTTAGCGAAAGCATTTTCGCTACGATCTTTAACCATCGGCTTTTCTTCACCGTAGCTAACTACAGAAATTTGAGATGATGAAACACCCATGTTTTCTAAGTAAGTTACTACAGCTTTAGCTCTACGCTCACCTAATGCGATGTTGTACTCAGGAGTACCACGTTCATCAGCATGACCTTCAACTAATACGTTTACATTTGAGTTTTCACTTAAAAACTTAGCGTGTGCATCTAGTACTGAAGTGAACTGGCTATTTAATGTAGAAGTATCAAAATCGAAGTAAACGATATGTTCAGAACGAAGTGCTTCTAATTGGTCTGCAAGTTGTTGACGTTTTTGCTCTTCAATTTCAGCAGCACGTTGTGCAGCTGTAACTTGAACTGTATCTTCAACACTTGTTTGAGCATTAGTATCAACTTGGCTTGCTTCAGTCTCTTCCGATGTAGAGCTACATGCAGCTAATGCAAACATTGGCAATGCTACCGCAAGAGCTTTAACAGTTTTATTCAAACGCATTTTATTATTCCTTATTATCAAAAATTACTATGTTATAAAAACGGTGACCATGCTGGGGCTTTAACTTCCCCATCTTTTACAGGCAATCGAGCTTTAAACCGCCCATCAACAGACACTAAACTTAATACCTGTCTATTATTATGTAAAGTACTATATATTATCATCCCACCGTTAGGAGCAACACTAGGAGATTCATCTAAACGAGTTGATGTTAGCACTTGGAAAACATTTGAGTTTAACTCTTGTTTTGCCAAATGATACTGCCCTCTCGTTCTATTAACCATAATTAGTTGGCGTCCGTCAGGTGTTATTGAGCCACCTAAGTTCATTTCGCCGTCAAATGTTAAACGTCTTTTCTTGCCACTTACTAAATCTACGCGATAAAGTTGCGCTTTTCCACCACGTTCTGAACTAAATACTAATGATTGACCATCTGGAGCCCAACTTGGCTCTGTATCTATAGCTCTATGACGAGTAACTCGACGTAGTTTTTTAGTGGCTATATCCATAATGTAAATTTCTGGATTACCGTCTTTAGATAAAACCATGGCAATTTGTTTGCCGTCTGGAGACCATTTAGGTGCGCTATTAATACCTTTAAACGAAGTTAGCATTTTGCGCTGACCAGTGTAGATGTCAATACTATAAATTTGTGCTTGGTGATTTTCGAAAGTTACATAAGCTAGTTGATTGCCATTTGGATTCCAGCTTGGCGACATCATTGGCTCTTTAGAGCTTAGTAGTACGTGTTCGTTAAAACCATCGTAATCTGAAATAACAAGTTGGTATGGGTAGTTACCTGAATCTCTTACAATGATGTAAGCAATTTTAGTTAAGAATGCGCCACGTGTACCTGTAAGCTTTTCGTATACCACGTTACTTATGGTGTGTGCGTAACGTCTGAATTGATTGGTTGTGATTTCAGCTGCTGAATCTACGTAAATATGATCTTGAGCTTGTACAAGTTGGCCATTGCTCATCATTTGAGTTTTGCCACCTGTGATTTGCCCACGAATAACATCAACAAGTTGATATTTAACTTCGTATCTACCAATAGCAACTTCTCTTACTTCTCCAACGAGTACTGCTTCAATGCCTTTATTTGCCCAAGCAGTATAATCAATTTGATTAACACTGTTTGGTCTTTGAGGAAAAGTACTTGCTGAAACAGGATTAAATTTACCACTGCGACGAAGATCGTTACTTATAACTTGAGATAGGCTTTCTGGCATTACACCTGGACCATTCCATTTAAATGGAACTACGGCGATTGGCCTTGCACTGTCGACACCTTCGGTAATAACAATCTCTAAAGCAGCAAAGGCTTTAGGTGTTAGGCATAAAACGATTAATGCGATAAATGTATTAAGTTTCTTCATATGAATATTTTATAATCTATTTAAGTGAATAATGTTTAAAATTCAGGAACAACGGTTAAGCTGATTGTTCGCATTTCTTTAAAAACTTCTGGGTCTTTAGAAACAGGTAATGTTCCGGCCTTGTAAATTGCTGTTTTAGAGGCAGCACATACAATCCCATCACCTTGACCTAGTTGTACATTTGTAACAAAACCAGATGGTGCAAGACTTATGGTTAATTTACAAGACTTTCCTTCCATTGTGCTGCGGTCAGTAATTAAGTTACGAATAATTGTTTGCTTAATTAATGAGGTGTAGCGACTAATTTCAGTCATTACTTGTTGGCTACGAGCTTTTTGTCTTGATGCCATTTCTGACGCCATTTGCTCAGCTAACAGTTTGTCTTGTTTCTCGCGTTCTCTTGCCAGTTCTTCTTGACGCTTCTTCTCTGCGGCTTTTTTCTTTCTCAGCTCTTCAGCTTTTTTAGCGGCAGCTTCTTCTTTTATTCGTTTAGCTTTTGCATCGGCAGCGGCTTTATCTGCTTTCTGTTTTTCAGCTTCTTTTTGCTTGCGATCTTTTTCTGCTGCATCTGCTTTAGCTTTAGACTTTTTAGCGGCTGCATCGGCTTTTTTCTTTTCAGCCTCTTTTTGCTTACGTTGTTTTTCTAAGTTTTTTATACGTTGCTCTTCTTTTGCACTGTTACGCTTGGCTGAAGCAACTTTGTCTTCTAATTCTTTTAATTTACGTGCATCGTCTGCTTTTTGTTGTTTGATTTTTTGTACTTGTTCTGCAACTTTACTTTTATCGACCGCAACCGCTTGAATAGGTTCCATAGGAGCCGCATCAGGTGTTGGTGTTGGTTTAGGATCATGAGAAAAATTGCCTAAGAGTAAGGCGATACCTAGTATTAAATGTAAAGCGGCACTTAAGCCTAATGCTACTGCAAACTTCTGATTCACGTTACTTCTTCTCCGTAGAGTCAGTCATTAAGCCAACCGAAGGTACGCCTGCTTTTTTTTGTAATAACACCATAAGTTGAATAACAGCATCGTAAGATACTGCACCATCGCCATTAACCACTACAGGTGTACCTGGCTCAACTTCAAGGTGAGCAGCAACTAAAGTAGCCACTTCTTCCGCAGACATAGGTTCATTTTTACTTGTTCCAACCGCTAAGTAATATTTACCATCGGCATCTACTGAGGCAACTAATGGAATTTTGCTGTCTTTGTCTAACGCTTCTGCGTCGGCTTTAGGTAGATCTACTTTTACACCTTGGGTAATTAGGGGTGCAGTTACCATGAAGATAATAAGTAATACCAACATTACGTCGATATATGGAACCACGTTAATCTCTGAAACTTTACGACGTCTAACTCTTTTATACATAAGGTAAACCTATTGACTGATTATTCAGACGTTGATTGACGTTGTAAAATACTTGAAAACTCGTCCATAAAGTTACCGTAGCTGTTCTCTAGCTTTTCAACCTTATGGCTAAAACGGTTATATGCCATAACGGCTGGAATTGCTGCGAATAGACCCATTGCAGTAGCAACAAGGGCTTCAGCAATACCTGGAGCAACTTGTGCTAGTGTGGCATTTTCGGCTGAACCTATAGCGATAAATGAATTCATGATCCCCCAAACAGTTCCAAATAATCCAATATATGGGCTGATAGAACCTACAGTCGCCATGAAAGGTAAACTTTGTTCTAGTTGATCAACTTCTCTTGATAATGAAACACGCATAGCGCGGTTTGTGCCATCAAGAATCGCATTAGAGGAGGTTATGTTGTTTTTTCTTAAGCGTGCAAATTCTTTGAAGCCAGATACAAACAGATTTTCAATACCTATTACTTTTGTACGAGCAGATACTTCGTTGTATAACTTACCTAAATCGGCACCACTCCAAAATTTGTCTTCGAAGGCTTTCAATTGTTTTTCTGCTTCATTTAAAGCTTTTGAACGTTGGAAGATCATTGCCCAACAAACTACTGAAAATCCTAATAGAATCAGCATAACTGACTTTACTAAAAAACTTGCTTGTAAGAATAAATCTAAAATAGAAATTTCAGCTTCCACTTTTTAAAGCTCCTAATATGCTTTCAGGTATAGAACATGGTTTAGCACGTTGTAAATTAACACAAGCAATACGTATTTCGGCTGTACATATAACTTGTTGGTTTTTTATTATTTGTTGTTGAAATATTAAGCTAGCACGTTTTATTTCACTTATTTGTGAAACAACCGTTAGCACATCGTCGAGCTTGGCTGATGCTAGGTTATCCATTTCAACTTTTCGAACAACAAAACCTAAGTTTTGCTCAAGAAAGAAAGATTGGTGTATATCTAATTTTCTAAGCCACTCAGTTCTTGCACGTTCAAAGAATTTTAAATAATTAGCGTAATATACAATTCCACCGGCATCGGTATCTTCGTAATAAACACGTAATTCAAACTTGTCTTCATTCTTTAACATTAAAAAGTAACCACTTTGTTTCGCTGCTAGGGCTTAGGTAACTATTTTCATGGATATACTAATAGATATCTTATTAAAACAACAAGCGTTTCTACATTTTATGAGTGTATATTTTACTGTTTATTAACAATTAAAGAAGAAAAGTTTGTATCAATTTATTAATTCTCTTTTATGTAAATAATTTCGCATTAGTTTTTCTAATGAATAATCTAAATTTAATTAGCTTGTCGTTTCTTAACTAATCGTTAGAATAGCACCTGTTCTTATCTAACAGAGATAAAGCGCTAATTACCCATACGGGTTTGACTGAACTTTATTTTTGCATAGATGATTCCCTGTGATGTTTATAAACTAATTTCCCCAAAGTATAATTAGTTGGCCTGCATATTTATGCAGGCTTTTTTTTGCCTAAAAAACACCAAACAAAAACCCAAACCATTGACTTTAAATAACATAAAAACAAAACCTTCAGTTTTTATTTAAAACACAACAATCACCTTTTATTATTTACAGAATAATTATCAAGCAATAACCTATTAATTACTCACGCTTATGTTTAAAGATTAAACGTTTGGCAGCGTTAATAAGTGGGGTAAATTAGGTAATAAGTTCAAAACATTGGATGTTATAACGAAAATATAACGGATGATTTTTAAGAAAAACAGCTATTGTTTTACTCAATTTTTCTAATAGTTCTATATTAATTCTCAGTATATTTTAAAATAATTAAATACGCTGAAATATAAGCACCCGCTAAGCAAGTACTATAATCAAGCTGTATTTTTATATATGAGCATTTTATGAATAGGTTTGATGTAGACCTTAGGTTTTATCAGGTCTATCTAAGCCAAAATGTTGATAAGCAAGATCTGTTGCAATTCTACCGCGTGGCGTTCTTTGTAAAAAACCTTGTTGAATTAAGAAAGGCTCTAACACGTCTTCAATAGTTTCACGCTCTTCGCCTATTGCAGCTGCTACGTTATCTAAACCTACAGGACCTCCCATAAATTTAAAGATAATAGCTTCAAGCAGTTTTCTATCCATGATGTCGAAGCCTTGATGATCAACTTCTAGCATATCAAGGGCTAATGCAGCTGTGCCTTGGCTTACAATTCCGTTGGTTTTCACATCAGCGTAATCTCTTACACGTCTTAATAAACGGTTGGCTATACGTGGCGTGCCTCGTGAGCGTCTTGCTACTTCAAATGCACCTTCATGATCTATGGTTAAATTAAGAAAATGAGCTGAACGTTTTACTATTTCGGTTAGATCTTTTGTATTGTAAAACTCTAAGCGCTGCACAATACCAAAACGATCACGCAGTGGTGAGGTTAATGCGCCAGCACGTGTTGTTGCGCCAATTAAGGTAAAGGCAGGTAAATCTAATTTGATAGAGCGAGCTGCTGGCCCTTCTCCAATCATAATATCTAATTGGTAGTCTTCCATGGCTGGGTATAAAATTTCTTCAACAACTGGGCTTAAACGATGTATTTCATCTATAAATAGTACGTCGTTTTCTTCAAGATTGGTGAGAAGTGCTGCTAAGTCGCCGGCTTTTTCAAGTACAGGGCCTGAAGTGGTTCTTATATTTACACCCATTTCGTTGGCAACAATATTCGCTAAGGTAGTTTTACCTAAACCTGGTGGGCCGAATATAAGTAAATGATCGAGTGGCTCTTCTCGCTTAAGTGCAGCAGAAATAAAAATCTCCATTTGTACTTTTACGTGATCTTGACCTGTGTAATCGACCAACATTTTAGGACGTATTGCACGATCGATACTTTCTTCTTCGTGCATTACTTGTGGTTCAATTAAGCGATCAGCTTCAATCATTTCAACATTCTCTGTATTTGTATTTTGTGTTTATCTTAAGTGGTACTTACTTTACTGTTTAACTTTATATTTTTCAGTAAAAATTTATAACATGGCTTTTAATGAATGGCGGATAATATCTTCGCTCTTCATGCCTTTTTGGAAAACAGACTTAACCGCTTTATCGGCTTGTGTTTGAGTATAACCTAAAGAGATTAACGCATTTATTGCATCGCCCTTCTCGTCATTAACAAAGGTATTTTCAACGGTATTTGGTACAAGAATGTTATCAATTTCTGACGAGTTAACATCAAGCTGCCAATCTTTAAGGCGATCTCGCATTTCTATTAGTAAACGCTCAGCGGTTTTTTTACCAACACCCGGAATTTTAACTATGGTGGTTAGGTCGTCATGAATAACGCAACTTACAAACTGATCTGCCGACATGCTAGATAAAATAGCTAAGCCAAGTTTTGGACCTACACCATTGACTTTAATTAACAGTCTGAATAATTTACGTTCTACTTTGTTAGCAAAACCATAGAGTAATTGCGCATCTTCTCTTACGACAAAGTGCGTATATATAACGGCTTCTTTATTGGTTTCAGGTAAGGTGTAAATGCTTGTCATTGGCATAGTTACTTCATAACCCACACCATTACATTCTATTAAAATCTCAGGCGCTGTTTTTTCAAGTAACAATCCACGTAAACGACCTATCAAACTATTCTCCAGACAATTAGTTTGGCACAGAGTAACACTGTTCATATACACAGTAAATTATTTTAACTGTATATTTAAACTGAGTTTAAAAAATAATTACCTTAGTCGACCACGTACAGTTTTCACTACTTGTCCGGACATTTTTCCTAGTGATTCATAACTATGAGCATGACACAAAGCAATAGCTAATGCATCGGCTGCATCAGCTTGTGGAGTACCTGGTAACTTTAATAAGGTTTTAACCATGTGTTGTACTTGGCTTTTATCCGCCGCGCCTGTACCCACAACCGATTGCTTAATTTGTCGGGCTGAGTATTCTGCTACAGGTAATCCTCTGCTGGTCGCTGCAACAATAGCTGCCCCTCGTGCTTGACCTAATTTTAAGGCTCCACCAGGATTCACTCCCATAAACACTTCTTCTATGGCAAAAAGTTCGGGTGAAAATTGGATGATAAGTTCAGATACACCAGCAAAGATGGTTTGTAGTCGGTCACTAAAAGCATTATCACCTTCTTCTTTCGATTTAGAAAAAGCTTTAATACAACCACTACCAAGATAGGTTAACTTCCGTCCTTCTTTTTTTATAACGCCGTAGCCTGTGATCCGAGAGCCGGGATCTATGCCGAGAATAATAGACAAATTTAAACCTGATTCTTATATGTATGAGCGGCAGAGTTTATCAGTTTTAAGTAAATAAACTAAGTTAGCTTGTTATTTATTTTCCAAAGCTTTCAGACAGTATTTCATATAAATTACGTTGCACAATAGGTTTCGCAACATGAGCATTGAAGCCAGAATTTAGATAATGCTCAACTTCTTTCTTCATTACGTTAGCGGTTAAAGCGATAATTTTTATATCGTGGTCAAGGTAACGAATTTCTTGGCAAGCTTTTACGCCATCAAGCTCTGGCATTTGTATATCCATTAAAATAATGTCGGGTTGCTCTTGTTTATATAGGGCTATGGCTTCAAGTCCGTTTTGCGCAATAATCACTTTAGCTTTGGTTAGCTCAAGCATTTTTGTAACAACCTTCTGATTAATGCGATTATCTTCAGCGACAAGTATTGTTTTGCTTTGTAATTCAGGAATAATCATTTCATCGGCGACTAGAGCCTCAGTTACCTTACTTATTTGATTTTCAGATTTATGAATAGGTAAATATACGGAGAATGTTGAACCGAGACCAAGTTCACTTTCAACTTTAATTTCACCCTCCATTAATTTTGTTAGATCCCTTGATATAGCCATACCTAACCCAGTACCACCATATTTACGGGTTGTTGATGGATCCGCTTGAGTAAATTGTTGGAAGACTTTATTTACTGTTACTTTGTCCATCCCAATACCCGTATCTTTAACAGTAAATGTAATACCTTCAAGCCCATCAGACGCTAAAGAAACCACCAAGGTTATAGAGCCGCTCTCAGTAAATTTAACTGAGTTAGATATTAAATTAGCAACGATCTGTTTTATACGAACTTGATCGCCAATCCAATAAGATTGAACACCCTCTTCAATATTTGTCGTAAAAGTTAATTTTTTCGTTTTGGTTAACGGACTAAAGTTACTTTCAAGCTCTTTAACGAGTTCGAGTAAATTAAAAGGATGAGATTCAAGCTGTATTTGTCCGGCTTCAATTTTAGAAAAGTCTAAAATATCATTTACTATGGTCAATAAATTTTTAGTTGATGAAATTGCACTTTCGACTAACTCGCTGCCATTTTCAGATAGCTTTTCATTTTCTAATAATTGTAATGATCCATAAATTCCGTTCATTGGCGTTCGGATTTCATGACTCATATTAGCCACAAATAAACTTTTCGCGTTATTAGCTATTTCGGCTTTTTCTTTTTCTTTCTCTAAAAGATCGTTTTGCGAACTAACAATGGTATTTTTTTGCACAAGATCTATATTTAAAGACTGTAAAGCTGCGGTTTTTTCTTGAACGGTTTTTTGTAATTTACGGTTAAAAATCATAAAAACGATTAATACCGCTAAAAAGAAACCCACTATGCCAAATACGTAAGAGCGATTAATGCCATTATCCGCGTTTAAGTAATCGTCTATTATCAAGCCGTCTAAAGTTGTATCAACATCAACTAAGCCAAGTTCTCGATATATTTGAGCAATACGAATAAAGCGATTTTTAGAGACTGAACCAATAGGAATAACTTCTGAATGTACTAATTTTCTTGTTTTAGATGCTTCTTGCATCAGTACTGTTTTATCTGTTTTAACACCATATTTGCTAATGATTAAATCAACGGTATCTTCTTGATATTTAAGTGCGTATATCCAACCTTTAATAGTTGCTTCCATAAAAGCTTGTGCACGCTCCGGATACTCTTCTACATATTCTTGAGAGGTAAAAATCATATCGCCATAAAAATCGATACCATAGTTTAGAGGGTCAATAATGGTAACTTGATGACCTTTAAGTTCGTAATACCCAGGTTGATTTGTGATGTAAACAGAAAAAGCGTCTACATCACTATTAAGCAACATATCGTTATCAAACGTAAAAGGTATGTAGTTGTAGTCTTTTTCGGTGATGCCTGCAGCTGCTAGCAGTGCTGTAATTGAAGCACCATCGATCCCCTTTTGAAAAGAGATGTTTTTATTGATTAAATCTTCGGGCCTTCTAATATTAGAGTCTGCTAGCGCCATTAAAACTAAAGGACTATGCTGATAGATAGTGCCAAGTACAACAACAGGTTTATTTTGCAAACGATGTAAAACAATACTTGAGTCGGTTACACCAAACGTCGCTTGTTTGTTAAGTACATCATCAACAGGGCTGGTGTCTCGATTACGCTCTTGAATATCTACATCAAATCCAAGCTCTCGATAATAGCCTTGCTCTTTTGCTGCGTAATAGCCTGCAAATTGAAATTGATGTGTCCACTTTAATTTCAGTACAACTTTCTCATTTGCATGAGCCAGTGAAGTAAAACCAAATCCAATAAAGATAATTAGAGCAAAGAATTTAATGATAATGCTACTCAAAAATATACGCCTTAGAGTTTAATCATATTTCAATATTCTGTACTTGCAAGTTTATATTCAATAAGTGTCTATATTTAATAATAAAATAGAAAAAAGCTCAAAAAAAAACCTGAATATACAATATCCAGGTTTTTCATTTATTTAAATTTAATACTCTGCTTAATACAGAGACTAAAATCTAAAGATTAATCTTCAGATGGAGCTTTAGCTTCTTTTGGTAATGTTGCAATACCTAACTCAACTAGTTGTGCTGGATTTGCTTGACCAGGAGCATTCGTTAAAGGACATGCTGCTGTTGTTGTTTTAGGGAATGCCATTACGTCTCTGATAGAAGTAGCGCCAGTCATTAACATGACTAAACGATCTAAACCAAACGCTAAACCAGCATGCGGTGGAGCACCGTATTGTAATGCTTCAAGTAAGAAACCAAATTTCTCTTGAGCTTCTTCGTCGCTAATACCTAAAATTCTAAATACTGCAGCTTGCATGTCTTGATTATGAATACGAACAGAACCACCACCTAATTCACAACCGTTTAATACCATGTCGTATGCGTCAGATAACGCGCCTACAGGGTTAGCTTCAAGTTGTTCAGCAGTTAAGTTAGTAGGCGCTGTAAATGGATGATGAATAGCGTGCATGTGCCCATCTACTTCTTCAAACATTGGGAAATCAACTACCCATAACGGCTTCCACTCACCTTGAAGTAAGTCTAAGTCTTCACCTAATTTTAGACGTAAAGCACCTAATGATTCAGTTACTACGTTGTAAGTGTCTGAACCGAAGAATACGATGTCGCCATCTTTTGCGTTAGCTCTATCAAGTAAAGCGTTAACAGATTCTTCAGTTAAGAATTTAAGGATTGGCGATTGTAAACCTTCAAGCCCTGCAGCTCTATCGTTCACTTTTAACCAAGGCATACCTTTAGCGCCGTAAATACCAACAAACTTAGTTAAGTCGTCGATGTTTTTACGTGAGAATTTAGATGCGCCATCAGGAACACAAATAACTGAAACACGACCTTTAGGATCGTTAGCTGGGCCTGAGAATACTTTGAATTCAACGTCTTTCAAAATATCAGCAACGTCTACAATTTCTAATGGATTACGTAAATCTGGCTTGTCTGAACCAAAACGTGTCATTGCTTCTGAGTATGGCATACGTGGAAATTCGCCTAAATCTACGTTCAGTAGTTTTAAGAAAAGCTCACGGATCATTTTTTCAGTGACTTCCATCACTTGATCAGACGACATGAATGACGTTTCAATATCTATTTGTGTAAATTCAGGTTGGCGATCAGCACGTAAATCTTCATCACGGAAACATTTTACGATTTGGTAATAACGTTCCATACCCGACATCATCAACAATTGTTTAAATAATTGTGGAGATTGTGGCAATGCAAAGAATTGACCTTTATGAGTACGACTTGGTACTAAGTAATCTCTTGCGCCTTCAGGAGTTGCAGCCGTTAGGATTGGCGTTTCAATATCTAAAAAGCCTAAGTTTTCTAAAGATTCACGAACTGAAGCTGTAACTTTTGCACGGAAACGTAAACGCTCTGTCATTTCAGGACGACGTAAATCTAAGTAACGGTATTTTAAACGCTGCTCTTCAGAGTTTGTTTGGTTTGAATCTAATGGTAATGGAGCGGCTTTGTTTAAGATGTTTAGCTCTAAACCAAGTATCTCGATAGCGCCAGTTGCCATATCTTTATTGATTTGACCTTCAGGGCGAGCACGAACTTTACCTTTAATTTGTACACAAAATTCGTTTCTTAATGTGTTCGCTTTAGCGATAACTTCTGGTAAGTCTGGATCATAAACAACCTGAACCATACCTTCTCTATCTCTTAAATCTAAAAAGATAACTGCGCCTAAATCACGACGGCGATTAACCCAACCACAAAGAGTAACTTCTTGACCAACATGAGATTCGTTAACCTCACCACAATACATAGTACGCATTTAGCAATTCCTGAGCATCTGCACTTGTGATTAATTCACAAGCTAATGAATATAAAAATTGGCGATATTATATAGCACTGAGAAGTAATGTCACCTCTGAGGCATTAATAAATCGATGATACGGCTATAGAAATGCAGTCAAATATTGATCTGTGTTAATTAATCATAGGGTGTTTATGGTTTGCCTTATAAATTTCGGTTAAAATACTTGTTATACCGCTATTTTTTCAAAGATTGCTAATGACAAATTCTGATACTGATCTTATTTTCTCAAGTAAAAAATCTCAAATAAAAGACTTCGCCTTTGATGAGCAAGTTGTTGAGGTTTTCCCTGACATGATTTCTCGCTCTGTGCCTGGTTACAATACAATTATTAATACCATAGGTAATTTAAGCCACCAATACGCTCAAGCTCATACTAATATTTATGACCTTGGTTGTTCATTAGGTGCCGCAACAATAGCGATGAAGAAATCGATAGTGCAAAAAGACTGCTCAATTATCGGTATTGATAATTCGTCGGCTATGGTTGAACGTTGTAAAATGCACGTTAACGCTTTTAAAGGTGTGTCGGATGTTGATATTCGTGAAGGTAATATTTTAGAAACTGAAATAAATAATGCTTCAATGGTTGTGCTTAACTTTACATTGCAGTTTATTGAACCTGAAGTACGTCAGGGTCTAATTCAAAAGATTTATGACGGCTTAAAGCCAGGTGGCATTTTGGTATTGTCTGAGAAATTAGAAGCTGCCGACGATGTTTGTAATGAGTTATTGATTGATTTGCATCATGACTTTAAACGAGCCAATGGTTATAGCGAATTAGAAATAGCACAAAAAAGAACGGCGTTAGAAAACGTTATGCGCCCAGACAGTTTAGAAACTCATTTATCTAGACTTAAAGATTCAGGTTTTAATCACGTTAATCAGTGGTTTCAATGTTTTAATTTCATGTCACTTGTTGCAATAAAATGATTTCATTCAATAAATTTTACCAACTCATCGCGCAAAATCGTTTAAGTTCATGGCTTAATGTTTTACCTGCTCAGTTAACGGCTTGGCAAAAAAGTGAGTTACATGGTGAATTCTCTCACTGGGAAAAAACCTTAGATGCTCTGCCTAATACTACGCCTTCTTCAATCGATTTAAGTAATAGCGTAACCATTGGCGCAGAAACAGATATTAATGCCGGTGAGTTTAAGCGCATTGAAAATCTACTGAAAAAATTCAAACCTTGGCGTAAAGGTCCATATCATATTCACGGATTACACGTAGATACTGAATGGCGTTCAGATTTTAAGTGGGACAGGTTAGCTCCACATATCAGTGATTTATCGAACCGATATGTTTTAGATATTGGCTGTGGCAGTGGTTATCATTTATGGAGAATGCGAGGCGCAGGCGCTAAGTTTGTTGTGGGCATAGATCCAACACAATTATTCTTTATGCAATTTAATGCCGTTAAACATTTTGCGCAAGACGATAATGTGCACTTATTACCTTTAGGTGTAGAAGATTTACCTGAACTAAAAGCCTTTGATACGGTTTTCGCTATGGGCGTGCTTTACCACAGAAAATCCCCTATCGACTTTTTATACCAATTAAAAGCTCAGTTGGCTAAAGGCGGCGAATTGGTATTAGAAACCTTAGTAGTTGACGGTGACATTAATACGGTATTAGTGCCTGGCGAACGTTACGCTAAAATGAGAAACGTTTGGTTTTTACCAAGCTGTGACGCTATGGTAGCTTGGATGGAGCGTTGTGGATTTAAAAACATAAAAGTTGTTAATACTGATGTGACAGCTTTAGATGAACAACGAAAAACTGATTGGATAGATACTGAATCGTTAGAAGACTTTTTAGATCCTAACGATCCAAGCAAAACTATTGAAGGCTACCCTGCCCCTAAAAGAGCTATTTTTATAGCTAATATTTAAGTAAGTTTCCCATTTAAAACGAAGAGTAAGTTAAAGAGTACAATTATTTCCTCTTCGTTTTATCAATTCACTGCCTTAACCTATATTTAGCTTCATGATTTTCAATGCACTTTAACGCACTTAGGGTCTATTAATCTTCCAAGATTAAATCTGTTTTACACAGGATAAATTCAACTTTTAAGTTCTACAGTCCAGTAAAGTGCATTACATAAATCTTCTATTGTTTGTTAAGAGTTTCAGTAAACAAACTAAACACTTTATCAGGTGCTGTTTTTGTACAGACCTTTATTGCAGGATAATCTGTTGATTCTACCAACTTACCAGCCAATTCTGCATCTAAATGTTGACGAGCTTTACCATCCCAACGCTGTTTAACCATATTAACATCTGACGTAGGTAACCAAGGTTTATTTGTTGTTTTATGTTCAACGCGATACGAGCCCATGTAACCTTCACATAGCGAAGGCTCAACAGCAATTAAGGCTGCTAACGTATCCCAAAAATAATATTCACCTGAGTCAATAAACCAGTCATTATTGTCTAGCACTTCATCCCAAAACTTTGCACCTGGCGTGTTAACTTTTTGCTTAAAATCACGAGCAAAAGCAGAGGTTACTCTTACTGTATTGGTAACATCTAAACCGACTAATTCAATAGGTAAACCCGCAGCAAATACAATGTCAGCTGCTAGAGGATCTATAAATATGTTCCATTCAGCACTTACATTTGGGTGTCCGTCAGTAAAGTTAGGAACTATGATATTACCTGGTGCTTCAACATTTCCGCCCATTATAATCAATCTTGAAACTTGTTTTATGTCTTCAGGATATTTCTCAATCCATTGAGCTATATTCGTTAAAGTTCCTGTGGCAACAATTACAACTGGCTCTGTAGCTTCACCTATCGCTTTATGAATAACTTCAACGGCATGTATTGATAAAGCCTCTCTCTTACTTTTAGGGAGTTTAACACCTGACAATGTATCCGAATCTGTTCGCCACGCATCAGGGAAAACAGCATAACCATCTAACGGCTCATCATCGCCACAGGCAACGTCTACAGATGGTAAACTGTACTTCGATAAATCAAGTAGCGCATTAGCGTTGATTAAACCAGGAGCGCAATGGCTTTCACCGCTAGCTGAGATGGTAATAGCGACAACATCTGAATGTGGGTGTTGGAGTAAAAATAGTAACGCAGCCCAATCATCTATAGCCATGTCATTATCAAATATGATGGGTTTGGCCCAAGCTGAAAAAACAAAAGTGGACATAAACACACAAACGAGTGTTTTAGATAATAATGTTTGAATACACTTAGCGCAGCTACTTTGCTGTTTATTACCCGCTAAAACATCAACCTTATTAAATATAGATATCATTAAATCTTCCTTTAAAGTACTTAATCTGAGATCGGCTTAATATATTCATCCCTAACAGCTACTTTTACTTGCTTCATCGTTAAATTTACTTGCAATAGGCTAGCTATTGACGCGAAATTTGCCTTGAAGAAAGAAAAACTATCAAGCTAGCGTATAATTCAAGTTTTATGAGTAACAATTTCAATGAATTAAAAAAATCTTAAACTGAGTTCAGGTTACTTATTGTTATTAATATGAATCAATCTAGTCTAGCCATTACCTTTATTGAGCAAGTATTTGCATCAATGCAGTGCATAAGTACATATTTGAATAATTGTAATTCATAACATTATTCAAAATAATACCTATATAACAATAGCTTAAAATAAATTTAAAAAATAAAACTTTTTAACTGTTTAAACATGTGTAAAACAAGCAATAAGTTGACCACATAGACAAGAATAAATGATTTTTATGTAATTAGCTCTTTAAGCGTTAAGCAACATCGTATAAAGTTAATTTGTATGATTAATACCAAGTTGATTAATTAACTGCTCATTTTTAACGGTTAAAATTAATAATGACGGCGTTATAAAATTTATAAGTAGAATAACTACTTACTAAATTTTATGCCTTGTAATTATCCATTTTTCCTCATGAAAAAGTAGATCACTTCATTAATCAAATTGGTATAAAAGCCTATAATTTATCAGTTATAAACTAAAGTAAGGGAAATAATGGAATCACCTTGGTTAGAAAGACGTCAACTAAGTATGACCAAACGTCAGCATGATCATCGCTCACCCTTTCAAAGAGATAGAGCAAGAATATTACACTCTGCCGCTTTTAGGCGCTTACAGTCTAAAACTCAAGTTATGGGCAGTGGTCAAAACGATTTCTATCGCACTCGTTTAACTCACTCTTTAGAAGCGGCGCAAATCGGTTCTGGCATTACCTCTCAATTACGTTGTAAATATCCAGATGAATGTAATAACTTACTCCCCGAAGATGATACTTTAATAGAGTCGATATGTTTGGCTCATGATATTGGTCACCCGCCTTTTGGTCATGGTGGCGAAGTTGCTTTAAATTACATGATGAGAAATCACGGTGGCTTTGAAGGTAACGGACAAACTTTAAGAATAGTGGCGCGCTTAGAACCTTTTAGTAAAGATTGTGGCATGAATCTGACTCGCAGAAGCTTGTTAGGCTTACTTAAATATCCGCAAACTATCGATAATTTACAGAGCCAAGAAAGTCAGCCTGATCCAACATCCTTTAGACAATTGAAAGCTTCGCAATGGCACCCACCAAAAGGTATTTATTCAGACGATTTAGACATCTTAGCTTGGATATTAAAACCTTTATCTGAAGTAGATAGACAACTATTTCAGCAAATATCTCAGCAAGATAATCGCCACCATAAAACAAAATTCAAATCATTTGATTGCTCGATTATGGAACTCGCTGACGATATTGCTTACGGCATTCATGATTTAGAAGATGCAATAGTAACAGGTGTAGTTAACCAAACTGATTTTGATAACCAAGTAATAGAAAAGCTTATAGAACTAGATAATGAATGGTTAACTCTTTATTGCAAGGACTTATCAAGCAAGTTATTTAGCGAGCATTTTTATTTACAAAAAGAAGCTATTGGTGGCTTAGTAAATTACTTAATTACTGAAGTTATTTTGGTCGATTTAAATGAGTCTGAATCGCTTAATTTTGCTGAGCCTTTATTGCAATTTAATGCAAAACTGCCAGAAATAGCCGCTAACGTCTTACAAATATTTAAAGATTTTGTATTTGAATTTGTGATCAAGCAGACCGGTATTCAACGTATTGAATACAAAGGCCAACAGATAGTGATGGAATTATTCGAAGCATTCGAATCAGACCCTTTACGTTTATTGCCTAAATCAACAGCCACCAAGTGGCAAGACGCTATAAACAATAACTTAAATGCTCATCGAATTATTGCCGATTATGTTGCAGGTATGACAGATGATTACGCAACTCGGTTATATCAAACTTTATTTATCCCTATGACGCAGAATAATCTTAAAGATAATAACAATTAACCTTAACTCGGGATAAGCGATTATGCCTAACATTGTTATTTAACCGCCTACCATCGTTGCTTTTATTACTAATAGCCAGCTATTAGTACATAAAAACGCCTTGGTATACGGACTAAATACCAACATTAGGAAAATATAAAATCATTAAGATAAGTTAAAACCACATTACTTTATAGATAAGATATAATAAATCAAAGGCTTACAAAATCCATTATCCCGAGTTCAGGTTAGTTAACCGAAAAATAATGAGGCTGACACAAAAAAGCTCAACCTGTAAGTAAAAATACAGTTTGAGCTTTTTTATTACATTCTAACGTTCAGGTTTTAAAAGTTAACCTTCTAAAAACATTGATTCTAAATGGCTTATTTTATCCAACGACGAAACTTGTCTTTTCGTAAGTAAAGTAAAAATAAGAAGAATGCGATATACATTAATGGACTGGTTAATTCTGATTTAACAGACCAGAAAAAATGTATAACAACCAATGCGCCAGCTAAATAAGTTAAGTTGTGAAGTTTTTGCCAATTACGCCCCATTTTACGTCGTATAAAACCAATAGATGTAACTGCCAAGGCTGTTAGTATTAATAAAGCTGTCATGCCAACAGTGATGTATGGACGATCAAATATCTCATCAATAAATAGCGAAAAATCAAACTGAACTTCAAAAAACAAAAAGTTTAGTATGTGCAGCAATCCATAAAAGAAAGCATATAAACCGATAACTCTACGTAACTGTATTAGCTTACCTTGTTTTAATACTTTAGCTAAAGGCGTCAATATTAAAGAGAGTAGAAGTAAATTAAGTGCTCCAATGCCTGTAAAATGAATCACTTCTTTTACAGGGTCACCGCCTAATTCGTCAAAATATGCCAACCAATAAAGATTAGCTAAAGGCAATAACGAGGCTAGATGTATAAAAGTTTTAGCTAGCCAAGTTGGCGGAAAGTATTTCTTAATTAGCATTAATAATATTTCCGTAAATCCATATCTTTGTACATATGTGCAACTTCTTCAGAGTAGCCATTAAATGGTAATGTTTCTATTCTGTTTCTGGCAAACAAGCCGCCTCCAGTAATTCTTCGTTCACTGGCTTGGCTCCAACGCGGATGCGACACATCTGGATTTACGTTTGCATAAAATCCATATTCACTTGGACCGAGTATATTCCAAGTTGTAGGTGGCATTTTTTCTACAAGCTTAATGCTTACAATAGATTTAATACTCTTAAAACCATATTTCCAAGGTACAACTAAACGTATTGGTGCACCATTTTGTGGAGCTAATGTTTTACCGTACAAACCCACACTCATAAAAGTAAGTGGGTTCATTGCCTCATCTATCCGTAAACCTTCAACATAAGGGAAATCAATACCACCACCGATGCGGCGACTTCTTTGCCCTGGCATTTGTTTAGGATCATCTAATGTTTCAAATGCGACATATTTAGCTTTTGAGGTTGGATCCGCTTGCTTAATGATATCTGCTAATGAAAAGCCTAACCATGGAACAACCATCGACCAAGCTTCAACACAACGTAAACGATAAATACGTTCTTCAATCGCGTACTTATTAAATAAGTCGTCGTAATCTAAAGTGAATGGTTTATTCACTTCACCTGATATTTTTAATGACCATGGTTCAACTTTAAAACCTTGTGAATTATTTACTGGATCAGATTTATTAGTACCAAATTCATAAAAGTTGTTATGGCTAATCACCTTACTTTCAGGTGTTAAAACGTCAGAACTTTCGCCTACATTTGCCGGTGTATATTTAAGTGGAGTTCGTTCGAACTCTTTAGCTTCATCTGACGAAAACAAACCAAAACCTTCAGCATTGGCAGAAGTAGCAATTGAATTAGAAAGTAATGTACCTGCACCGATAAAGCCCATAGACTTCAATAAACTACGTCTACCGTTATAAACACTTTCATCGGTAACTTCATTCTCTTTTAGAGCAGACTTTACTGGAGATTTAATAAGCATACTTCGCCCTTTTCTTTGAAATAAAAATATTAAAAACAACTTTATAAGCCTAATTCTGGCTCAAAAGTTAAATACATTTAGGAATAAAAAACGTATTTGTTTTAACTGATATTTAATAAGACCGTATAAAGTATGATTAATTTCATACTTTATACTTGAGTATAGAAAAGGATAAATTTAAAGGGGAAGTTTATTGAGTGTTTGGTATTTAAAAAAGGCAGAGTATATAACCTGTGGCTGTTTATTAGAAAGAACGATAGCTCCTAATAAATGTTAAACACATACTACCCTTTCGGTTCGTTTAACACTTAACCCTAAAAGATCAAGAAACACTAGAAAATGTTTTTAAATAAGCAACTATATCGCTTGATTCATATAACCATTCTACTGGTTCATTTGGTTTAGCAATTTTTAAACATGGAACTTTGTGCTTACCACCACCATTTACTAATTCATTACGGTAAACATCATCTTTAGTACTTACAATATTAATTTGTAAACCTTCACGTTTAATGGCTCTACGCACTTTTACACAAAATGGACAAGCAGGTAATTGATAAAGTGTGAAGTACTGTGTTTTATCATTAATTGCTTGTTGAACAGAAGCTTCTCGCTTAGGTGAACGAGGGCTAAAAATAAAGTTTAAACCTAAAATGATACAACCTAAAAGCCATCTAATAATAAACATATTGTCTCTTTGTATAATGAAATTAAAATCACGTTTGGAAAAGTTTAACCCAAACTATGTTGGGTTAAATTAATAAAGCTTTTGGAAGTGTGTTACCACATAAGATCATCTGGGATTTGGAATTCTGCATAAGGGTCATCCTCATCAACATTGTCTGCTTCGACTTTATCATTTTGAACTAAAATAACAGAACTATTTAATGTTGCTATTTTTTCTGCAGTTTCAAATGTAACAACATACGTTTTATCATCTAAACCACAAACAGCTAAACGACCATTAACCAATGCTTTATGAGTAACGGCATCTACTAATAATTTTTTAACTTTGTTGTTAAAAGTATAATTATATTCTGTTTCACCGTTAATGTTAGTTAACTGATGATGTTGTAAAATTTGAAGAATTCTTAGGTGTGTTTCTTTTTCAGCAAGCTGTTTTTGTTTTTGCGCATTTAATTCAGAATCTTTCTTAGCTTTTTCTGCTTTGCTTGCTGCTAAATCTTGTTTCACTTTTTCTTGTAAGCTGAGGTCGTGCTGAACGCCACTACGTTTTTGCTTGTTTTTTTTACGTTGATCGCTATTAGCTTGACGTGCTTTTTGTTTAGTTGTTAGGCCTGCTTTTAGCAATTGGTCTTGTAAGGATGCCATAAAATTTTGCTCTAGTTTATTTCATACATAAAAAAACAGTATTTTAGCACCATTCTTAATTTATTAAAGGGACAAAGGAAGGATCGCCATCAGTTCTGGCTTATTTTGGATTATTCTTCAACCAATGAATTGCTATTAAAATTAATAACAATTCATTAGTTAATAAAGGATATGAGTTAAAAAACTATTTAACTAATCTCATCTTTACATCTTTTGCTTTTGGTTTCTTGTCAAAGGATTGAACTTTAACATCCTTCGTTACTGACTCACCATTTTGATATCTATGGTAGGACATATTCTCAAGTCCCATTTTTTGACTAAATTTATGAAAAGTCATAAGGTCTTCTTTACTAAAGTCTTTATCGTCTTTAGTTAATAAACCATCAATGTACATTGAATTACCATTTAAATTACAATTTGCAATGGCTGAATAAGGTTTTCCATATTCATCAACTCTTAAAGCTCTTACTGTTTTAACTTCAAATACCCAATCACCTACTTGGATATAGCGAGCATTTTCATCTGACATTTTATTTACCGTAAATTCTAGCCTGTTAACAATACTTGTTATGGGCTATACAAAAAATAGCTATTTTATCTACCATGATAAATAGTCATGTAAAGTGGTAACTATTGAATAACGATATTTATACGCTTTCAATGACACATAAATGTGAAATTAGATTTATATTCCATTGAAATATAAATTTATACTGCTTAGCATTATTTCCTAAAAAACACTGCTAAAAACCTAAACGATAACCGACTCTTGACATTATCTTAACAAATATAACAATTTTTACAAAAACTAAATTTACATAAAGAAAATGAGTTATTTCTGATGATTTTTTTCTTACCTAATTAGTCCTCTAAAAGCTCTATTCAGCCTAGCTTCTTAACTTTCTCGTTAAATAAAAAGTGACATAAAATGAATCTACATTTTAGATATATTCAAGTGGCTAAATGACAATGTTAGCTATAATTGTATACATGAAAATTAGCTTAATTATATTTTCAATAAAAAACGTATAAGGAAACGGTTGAATATTTACCGCGTGATAGATAGGATACATGCATGAACATTATTCAATCTTTTTATTTTGCACGATTTAACCTTTTTCCTTTTATAAAATAAGGATGAGGGAGTTTTTTTATTCGTACAAATCACGATAATGAAACCTCCCAATTGGAGGTTTTTTTATGGAAAAATGGAAATATTGGTGCTGACTATTTCATTTATTTTATAGGAAAAATACGGTGAACGAAGATCTAGATCTTGACAAAATTCGTGAGAAAATTACTAACCTCGACCAACAGTTATTAGAACTATTTGCTCAAAGACGCGCTCTCACATTAAATGTAGCGAAAAGCAAAGCCCACCTAATTAGACCTGTGCGTGATCAACAACGAGAGCAAGCGCTTTTAATTAGATTAATCACAGAAGGTAAAAAGCTAGGTTTAGACGCTCATTACGTTACCAGTGTTTTTCATACTATTATTGAAGATTCAGTTCTAAATCAACAAGCTTACTTACAAACTCTTGCTAATCCTAATATTCAAGTACCAACCGTAAGTGTTGCTTTTTTAGGTGACAAAGGTTCTTACAGTTATTTAGCTAGCCATAGATATTTCTCCCGAAGAGCTGAAAAGATTATTGAATCTGGTTGCAAAAGCTTTACTGAAATTATGCAGCAAGTGGAATCAGGACAAGTTGATTACGGTATGTTACCTGTAGAAAACACAAGCTCAGGCAGCATTAACCAAGTGTATGACGTTTTACAGCATACTAACCTTTCTATTGTGGGTGAAATTACTCAGCCTATTGAACATTGCTTACTTACAGCGGTAAACACTGAACTTAATAAAATTAAAACTATTTATGCTCATGGCCAACCATTTGCACAATGTAGTAACTTTTTAGATAAACAAAAAGATATCCGTATTGAGTATTGTGAAAGTACGGCTGAAGCTATGGCTAAAGCATATGAACTACAAGATGCAACAGTTGCGGTTATTGGCAGTGAAGAAGGCGGTAAGTTATATAAACTACATGCTTTAGAAAAATCTATCGCAAACCAAGCTGAAAATCACAGCCGATTTGTTTTAGTTGCACGTAAACCTGTTGATGTAGCTGAGCAAATACCTGCCAAAACCACCATTGTTTTGGCTACTAGCCAAAAGCCTGGTGCTTTAGTTGAATGCTTAATCGTATTAAAAGAAAAAGGGATTAACATGTGTAAATTGGAATCTCGTCCAATTCAAGGTAGACCTTGGGAAGAGATGTTCTATTTAGACGTAGAAGCTAACTTGAAAAGCTTAGCTATTCAGGAAGCTATTTCTGAAATAACCCAACATACAAACTTCATTAAAGTACTTGGTTGTTACCCTATAGAACATATTAGCCCAACAAGTGTTCCTAGTGGTGCAATAGATTAGTTTACGGCTTAACTAAAAAACTAATAAGTAAAAACAAAAAAGGTTGCTTCATTTAATGAGGCAACCTTTTTTATTAGGCTCGAATAGTGAGTTTTAGATGATTCTGTAAGCCGAGCTTGAGGTAAGCAAAGTGACTCAATCAACTATTTTATTGAATGTTGTGATATTCATTACCCCAAGTTAAGGTTATGTTATTTCACTTTTGGGGTGCGAGATGCTCATTAACCGCCCTATAACAGCAACAGCAACTAAAACAATTAAAGCCGGGATTGCAGCAGACAAAATGGAAACTACCATAAGTTTAGAGGTAAAAAAGGATAAACCAACAAAAGTAAGGCTGGGTAAGATCAACCAAAACGGGTGCTCTCTTGGCAACAAATTGAATACCCATTTCATTATTAATACGATAAACAAGGTTAAAAAGGCTGTCGCAATAGCAGTGATCATCAAGGCATAATAATCTACAACAAACTCAGGGTACTGATGAAAATACTCAATAACATCAAAACTTTTGCCTAGACTTATAAGCCAAACAAATGATGCAGCAATTAAACAACCAAAAATAAAAGACCATAGTTTTTTATTCACATTCATAGAATATCACTCTTTATTATTATAATTATTGATGTATTTTATATAGTAAGACTATTTTTTAATCAATGAATTTCTAACGCCCTTTTTTCAAATGTTTTTAATCTTCCTCTGCTAATAAACTCTAATAATACCCCTTAGATCCGTTATTAAAAGCCTAACTACTTTTGGCAACCCTAATCCTAGTAAACCATTTGTTTAACATTATTTGTTTTCACTATTGTTGTTTTAATAAGTTATCTTTAGTATCTAACTCTGAACGTTCAAACCATTTTCTTTTATATGAGGTACTTATGTTAAATAAGTTAATTCGCAAGTCTTTTGTGTCTATTTTTACTGTTGCTACTGCAATTTCCTGTTTATCTGCTAATGCAACAACAGTCGAATTTCAAACATCCCAAGGTAATATTCACGTTAACTTATTTGATGAAGATACTCCTGAAACTGTTGCTAACTTTTTATCTTATATTGAAGATGGTGCTTATACCGATAGTATTTTTCATCGTAGTGTCGCAGACTTTATTATTCAATCTGGTGGTTATACCGTTAGTGGCACAGAAGTCAGTGCAATAACTAAAAATGCATCGGTAATTAATGAGCCTGTATTTTCAAATGTTGAAGGTACAATTGCTATGGCTAAAATTGCTGGTGATCCTGATAGTGCTACCAGTGAGTGGTTTTTCAATTTAGCTGACAATAGTGCTAATTTAGATTTACAAAACGATGGTTTTACTGTTTTTGGGCAAGTTATTACTGAAGGTGATGATGGTGTAGAAACCCTCGCTACATTAGACGCTATCGCAAATGTCGCGACTTGTAATGCAGCAGGTTTCAGTGACTTACCTTTAGTAGACTACAGTTGTAATTCAGATTCAGCTCCTTCACAAGAAAACTTCATTACGATTAACCAAGTGGTTATTATTGATTCTTCAGCTTCTACAGCACAAAACTTAACGCCAGTTAGAAATACTCTAAGAGAACCTGATGTAGAGCCAGAACCTGAAGTTGCACCTGAAACACCATCAAATAGTAGCGGTGGAAGCGTGTTTTGGATGTTAGTGGTTTTAGCTACAGGCTTAAGTGCTAGATTATTTTCTAGAAAAAGTTAAGTTTATTCCAATCAAATCATAGCTGAGAGCATTTAAATTTGTGCTTTCAGCTACTAGTAACCCATTAATATTCAGCTCTATTATTATAAAGCTATCAATTAAAGGGAAAGGCTAACCCTTTTTAATTCGCTTCTAACCAAGTATCAATTAGATATCTTGCGATAGAGCCTTTACGCGGAATTTTATAGTGTTCATCTTCATCACCCCAATTACTGAAAGCTCTAACTTCATCAGCTGTAAACCATTTAGCATCTCTGATTTCGTCATCATCTATTTTAATTGTAGGATCATTAGTTTTTGCATAAAAACCTAACATTAATGAACTTGGAAATGGCCAAGGTTGCGACTTAACATATTCAACATCATAAACATTCAAACCGACTTCTTCTTTAACTTCGCGTATAACACCTTGCTCAAGCGTTTCAGCAGGATCAACAAAGCCTGCTAATGTAGAAGCACACATCTCAGGTGAACGGTCATGTTCAGCAAGTAAGCATTGTACAGGTCCATTCTCTGGTTTGTATTCAACCAACATAATAACTACGGGATCAGTTCTGGGGAAAATCTCTTTTTTACATTCGCTATTAGTACAGCTAATAGAATGACCACCATTATTCGCTTGTGTGGCTGTTCCGCAGAAACCACAAAAACGATTCGATTTATTCCAGTGAAGTAGATTGTTAGCAAAGCCTAAAATTGACGCTTGTTCATGACTGGTAAGTGCAAGTGTCGCTCTTAAGTTAACCAACTCTAAGTTGTTACTAAATACATTAGGAAGCTCAGCTTCTTCTATCGATGAAATATCAATAGCAAAGATTGGAGTTGAGTCATTTATCCCCAAAAAAACAAGTTGATGCGTTTTAACCTTGCTGGTTAATTCTGAGGTTAATATCTTATATTTGCTCTCCCCTTGCAGAATAAATAAATCATTTTCAACAAAGAAGAAACTGTTATGACATACAGGAATAATTTGACAGTTTTCCTGAGCTAATTGCGCCAATAACCATTCATCGTCTTTACGTTTATTTGAAACACGATCTAATGTCATTTGAGTAAATGAACAGTTTGCAGCAGGGTTATTCATGTAAGTTATCCTTAAGACTCATTCCCTTAATGAATAACATATCAATAACTTAAGACATGCTGATATTCAGGGATTTTTATAATGGGTTGGGAAGTATTTTTTAAAATGGATAGGCTACACATTACTTACGATAATTAAAACATTTTTATCGAGATTAGGTTTTCATTCTTGTGTGGAATGTGAAAGCAAAGCTAAAGCTTAGATGCTCTTAAATAAAGCCAAATATAAGCAATAAACTCAGATTTAAATTAAGGTTCTACGCGCTTTCTTAAAGCTTTAACATTACCTCGTTGCTTTTTATGATCGATTCGTTTTCTTTGTGAACTTCTTGTTGGTTTGGTTTCTCGCCTAACACGCTGCACTACAGCGATACTTTTAATTAATTCTTTTAAACGACTAATGGCGTCGTCTCTGTTCTTTTCTTGAGTACGATGAACTTGCGCCTTAATAATGATTACACCATCTTTGGTAAGTCTTTTGTCTTTTAATGCAAGTAGCCTTTCTTTATAAAAATCAGGCAATGATGATGCATTAATATCAAACCTCAAATGAATAGCCGAAGAAACTTTATTAACATTTTGTCCGCCAGCACCTTGAGCACGAATAGCATGAAGTTCATATTCATGATCTTGAAGTACGACAGTATTAGAAATTATCACAAGGAACCAATTAGTAGACTGAGTTAGAAATAGTGAAGAAAGTATGTCAGGAGTCTCCTCCTGACAAAATTTAGGCTTTATACCTGAGGGTGATTACGAGTTTAAATTCATTTCTTGCACACGCTCATGTGCAATTATAGGGGTTGTTGGTTCAGGTTTGCTATGTAAATTTGCCTTTAATTGACCTTTTCTGTGATTAAGGGCTGAATCTAGCTTTTTCGCTGCTGCTGCGATTGCAGGATATAACAAATCATTTTTTGCTGAAGTTGAAATCCTACTACCTTCATAATTGGTGATTAACTCCGTGTGAAATTGCCCATGCTCCTTAGAAAGGATGACATCTAATGTGATGATTGTCGGAAAGTGGCTTGCTATCTTGGCAAACTTTTCTTCTAAGTGCTCTTTGATTGAATCTTTAACTTCAACATGATGACCAGAAAGATTTATTTTCATAGGTTTTCCTTTTAGTTGTTACTCATAAATAACCTGAGGGCTTACAGGTAGAAAGACAAGCTTTTTTAAATGATTTTTTCTTAAATACTTATAACCTCTTGTTTTTGTTGATTAGATATTTATAAATAAATGACAGTAAATGTTTCTATACGCAGCGAATTACAATTATTGTTTATCTAATAGCTTTAAAGTTTGATAACTCAGTGTTAGTTAAACACTTTTTAACCGAGTGATAAAACCACCCACCTTAAAGACTCAGTTTTAAGTAAAGCACCGCTTTTGAATAAAGTAAATGCTGCTTTAAAATTTAATTGTAAATGATTAAATAAACGATTTATTTTCTTTAAAACAACTTAGGTTAGATGTTGTTTTTAAGGTATATTTAAAGAGAAGCTTTCATATAAATATATTTCTTAATCAAAAATAAAATCATCTATGAATGTAATGTTTACGTTATAATCACTTGCTATAATACTATTAATTAATTTGAACTCTCGATGTAAAATTCGTTCAAATTATTTGTGAAAATTCTATTGTTTTTTGTTTATCTCCTAATTTGGATCTATGAATGTTTGATGATATCCGCCCTTATCGAAATGATGAGGTAGCTACTGTAATAAAAAAGCTAATTAATGAACCTGCATTGCAATCATCAATTGCTAGTATAAAACTTCCTTCAATACACAAAACTGTGCCGAAGTTAGCGCAACTTATCGTTAAAATGTACCTAAAGGTTCGTTCGAGAAAAGTGAATTCAATTGATGATATTCAGCAAGAAGTGGCTAAATATCTTTACCATTTAATTGAAACTAGCTGTTCTAATTTTTCCTACAACGGTATTGATAAAATAGATCCAAACAAACCTTCTCTGTTTATTAGTAATCACAGAGACATAGTGCTTGATGTTGCCTTTGTTAACCTAGCTTTATACCAAAGTGGAATAACAACAGTTGAAGCTGCTGTAGGCGATAATTTGTTAAATCAGCCTTGGGTATCTGATTTAATGCGCTTAAACAAAAGTTTTATCGTGAAGCGAAGTGAAAAAACAAAACGCGCAATGCTAACGGCATCTAAAAACCTTTCCAGCTATATTCATCACACACTTAGCGAAAGTAAACAAAATATCTGGATTGCTCAGCGTGAAGGTAGAGCTAAAGACGGTATAGATAAAACTAACTCTGCACTTATCTCTATGTTATTACTTAATAAAGGTAAAGAACGCAGTATTGCGGAATATTTAGAAGAGCTTAATATTATTCCTGTTGCCATCTCTTACGAGTTTGATCCTTGTGATAGAGACAAAGCAAAAGAGTTAGCAGCTAAAGAAGCAACAGGTGAATATGTAAAATCTGAGAACGAAGATTTTGACAGTATTACTCGAGGTTTAGTAGGTAAGAAAGGACACGTACATATTGAATTTTGTGATCCTATTTTAGGTGACTTTGAAGATAGTAAAGCTATAGCTCAAGCAATTGACACTAAGATTATTGCTAACTATAAACTTTATGATAGTAACCAAAAGGCTTACGAAGTATTAAATAATACTCCTGTTCCTGCTGAAGAAAACCCTCTGAACAATAGGCTTCAACAACTCACTAAAGAACAAAGACAGTGGTTATTAACCATGTATGCCAACCCTGTTTTTGCTAAAGAGTCACTTAAAAGCTAACTCAAAACATAGCGAAAAACCTAATTCGCTTACTATTTTATTAAAATGATAAGCGAGGTAAGCTAACGACATTTACTTTAATCTCTTTAAGCGTAAATGTCGTTTTTGAATCAAATTCAACTTACCAATCTAATCAATTTATTCAACTGACTTTTTCAGATATAAAGCTGATAACTAAATTATAGTGATTGAGCGTATTCTATAGCGCGTTTAAGATCTTCTGGCGTATCAACACCTTCAACAGGTACAGTTGATTCAGCTACTGCCACATGAATTTTTTCACCTTGCCATAAAACACGTAACTGCTCTAACGATTCTATTTGTTCAAGTTGGCTTGCTGGCCAAGTAACGTAGTCTTTAATAAAACCCGCTCGGTATGCATAAATACCAATATGTCTTAAATAGAACTCGCCAATTTCAGTAACAATATCTTTATTTAAAAAACGATTACGATCGTAAGGGATCGTTGCTCGGCTGAAATACAGTGCGTAACCATCTTTATCACATAATACTTTTACAGCATTTGGATTAAAAGCTTCTTCTACATCTGTAATTCTTATCGCTAAGGTTGCCATTCTTGCGCTATTTTGAAGCGCTAAATTATCAGCCACTTGCGCAATATTCTCAGGTGGAATAAAAGGTTCATCACCTTGTACATTCACGATAACTTGATCATCTGAAAACTTATAGGTTTCCATCACTTCGGCTAATCGTTCAGTACCTGACTGGTGATCACTGCGAGTTTTACACACCTCACCACCAAAACCTTTAACAGCAGCTTCTACTTCGTCATTGTCTGTTGCAACAATCACTTGGCTAGCACCGGTGAGCTGAGCTTTTTCTACAACCCATTGGATCATAGGCTTTCCATTAATATCCGCTAATACTTTTCCTGGCAATCGAGTAGATTCGTATCGAGCAGGTATTACGACAATAAATGACATGTATGTGAACCTTGTATTAGTTAACCTCTGCTAAGGTTAGTTATTCTTCAGTAATTCTGCGTGCTTCGTTCTCTAAAAGAACAGGAATATTCTTTTCTATTGGGTAAGCTAAGCGATCAAACTTACAGATAAGTTCTTGTGCTTCTTTGTCGAAATCTAACTTGCCTTTACATACTGGGCACGCCAATATTTCCAATAACTTTGTATCAAATATCATGATATTTCTCTTTTGATTAATTTATTGAAGATTAGCTTTTTTCACCAATCCACTTATTTTATCTAATAATGGTTTTACTGCTTGTTCTGAAAACTCTGCACCTACAGGTACATACCACCAATGTTCTTTCGCAAATGCTTGGCATTTAACCGCATCTTTTTCTGTCATCAATAAAGGTATTTCTGTGTTAAATTGGCTTAAATCACTATCAGTAAAATGATGATGATCAACAAAGCCAATAGCATTATTGAGAGTAAATTTTTGTTGACGAAGTGTAGTAAAAAATCGTTCAGGATCTCCAATCCCCGCCATAGCATTAATTGTATTATTTGCTTTAAAAAACACTTGAAGAGACACTTTCTCGCCAGTTTTAATATTACAAACAAACTGCGGACATAAAATCATTTCTAAATGATGAGTTACCTGATGAATAGTGCTTTCAGGTTTTAATGCACCGTTTGAAATAACATAATCAACAGTGTTTAAACGCCATTTACCTTCACGTAAAGGGCCTGCAGGTAATAAAAAGCCATTGCCAAATTCTCTTTTCGCATCAACAATGATTAACTCTATATCTCTTGCTAACCTGTAGTGCTGTAGCCCATCATCAGCAATAATGATATTACAACCTTGTTTTGTTAGTAACTTAGCTGCAGCGACTCGGTCAGAGCCCACGACGACAGGAACATGGCATCGAGTGGAGATTAAGATAGGTTCATCCCCAGCTTCATTTGCCGTACTGTTTTCACCGAGTAAATAAGGATAATGTGGCGCTTGACCGCCATAACCTCGGCTAACAACTCCAGGGGTTAATCCAAGTTTTTTACACTGTTCAATAAGAAATATAACGACAGGCGTTTTGCCATTGCCACCAATACCGATATTACCCACAACAATTACAGGGGCTGATACTTTAAAAGATTTAAACAAACCCCAACGGTAGAATAATCGACGTAAGCTAGTTAATACGTAAAATAGCAGCGTAATTGGCAATAACAAAGGTACAAGCAACCATTTAGCTTGATGTTGTTTGAACCATACTTTTTCAATTAATCGCATAACTTCAACTAACTAAATTGAAAACGATGTAATTGTGCATAAGCACCGTCTTTTTCAAGCAATGATTTATGATCACCCTGCTCTATAATTTCACCTTGATCCATCACAATAATAGTATCGGCATTTTCTATAGTCGATAATCGGTGAGCAATTACAATACAAGTACGGTTTTGCTGCAGAATTTGTAAAGCATCTTGAATGTGACGTTCAGACTCTGTATCTAGTGCGCTGGTTGCTTCATCTAAAATTAAGAATGGAGCGTCACATAGCAAGGCACGTGCGATAGCAACTCGCTGACGTTGTCCGCCTGAAAGCAAGGCACCATTTTCACCTACGTTGGTATTTAAACCATCAGGCATTTTCTCGGCAAACTCCAGAACATGAGCACTTTTTGCAGCATCTCTAATTTCTTCTTCTGTGGCATTAGGATTTCCGTAAGCAATATTATTCGCTAAGGTATCGTTAAACAGAACGACTTGTTGTGATACATAGGCAAACTGTTTACGCAGCTCTTGAAGTTTGTATTGAGTAATATCTTTTCCATCAATAAGCACTTCGCCTGAGGTTGCATCGTAAAAGCGCAGTAATAATGAACTTGCTGTTGATTTACCACTACCTGAACGTCCCACAAAAGCAGTTGTCTCACCAGGGTTCACCGAAAAACTTATTCCTTTCAAAGCTAATTCATTATCATTTTTATACGAAAAACTTACATTATTAAAAGCTAAAGAACCTTTCGCTTTAGTGATATGAATAACACCACTGTCTTTTTCTTTCGCTTCATCTAATACTCTAAAAATACTTACGCTTGCTGCCATACCATTTTGAAATTCGCTGTTGACTGTAGTCAGCTGTTTTAAAGGGCGAAGTAACATGGTCATACAAGTGATCACCGTAATAAAAATTCCCGGAGTTAAACTTGCTTTCATTGATTCAAGGTTAGCGACATAAAGTACGAAGGCTAAAGCAAAAGACGCAATGATTTGAATAATAGGAACACTTGCTGAACTAGTAGCAACTAATTTCATACGTTGTTGACGGTTGTGCTTATTAATTTTACTGAAACGTTTATATTCACGCTCTTGACCGTCGCAAGTTAAAACAACTTTATGAGCGTTAAATGTTTGCTCTGCAGCACTAGTAACATGCCCCATGGCACTTTGAATACTTTTACTCACGCTTCTAAAGCGTTTAGATACGACAGTAACAATAACAGCAATAATTGGCGTAATAAGAAGGAAAATTGCTGATAATTCCCAACTTTTATAAAACATAACAATAAGCAAGCCAATAACAAAAGCGCCTTGCTGAATTAACGTGATTAATGCTTTGCTCGTTGCTTGCAGAACTTGCTCTGTATCAAAGGTAAGTTTTGAAATAAGAGATCCCGTAGATTCTTTATCATGAAAGGCTACAGGTAACGACATAATGTGTTCAAAAAGATTTTGCCTGATATCGGCAACAACATTGTTACCTACCCAAGCCAAACAATAATTACCAATAAAATGACAAATACCGCGCACAATAAAACAAACCACCACAAAAAGTGGAGCCCATTTCATAAAATTAGGATTAGCTCCCGATAAACCTTCATCTATCAGTGGCTGTAATTGAGAGAAAAACAGAGTATCAACACCTGCATAGCCCAACATACCAAGAATTGCAGCAACAAACCCTATTTTATAGGGCTTTGTATACGACATAAGGCGTTTAAAGTTTTGCCATGTTGTTGCTTCAATAGATGTTTCATCACTAACATTAATGTTAGTTTCTGCAGTCTCTTTAGACATTAAGTCTCTCATTCTTTTAATAAATACCTGTCTATTTTACCGATATTTAAGGCTTACACCAACTAATTGACGATCAATTAATTAACTAAGCTTTGGTTAATGGTTTTATCATTCATTACTTGTTGATTAACAATAAACTAATGAGCAAACCAAAATGGATACATTTGCTGCTTATATGATGTTACTTTCATCTGTTGTTTATTACTGCTATGTGTTGATTTAGCAATGTTTTCATCAAGTGTGTTTTCGTCAATAAAAGTTTTTATTTCAATCATTCCTGCCTCTGCAGTATTGAAAGCTTGAATATGCTCATCTTTATATCTTTGTTGAACAACTTCAGATGGCATGCGCCATCTATTCATAAAACCTGCACTATAAATGACATATTGGGGTGATACCGCCTGAATAAAAGGCTGACTTGATGATGTTTTTGAACCATGGTGAGGAGCGATAATAACATTGCTTTTTAACAACGAGGCTGTACGTGTGTCAGCAAGAAGTAACTTTTCAACGCGTGTAGAAATATCCCCTGTTAGTAACACACTGCTTGAGCCATCACTTATTTTTATAACACATGAATCGTCGTTTTCATCTCCCATATATTTAGGATCATCTAAAGGCCATAGTACAGTAAAGGTTAAGCCCTGCCAGGTAAAGAAATCGCCCTGTACGCACTTGCTATCAGCTTTCAACTCAGCATCATTAGCAACTAACTCTTTAATATGAATAGACTCCTGTAAAACACTTAAGCCCCCTGCATGATCATTATCACTATGACTAATAATAACTTTATCTAACGATTCAATTCCTTTGAACTTTAAATAAGGTAGAACCGAAGCCTCAACCATATTAAATCCACTTGGATAGCTTGCTCCCGTATCATAAAGAATTCCTTTATTATTTTTTTCAATAAAAATACTAAGTCCTTGACCAACATCTAATACGACAACTTTCCAATCAGAGTCTTTTTCATTGTTAATAATCAAATAAGAAATTAAAGCACTAACTAACAAAATAAAATAATAAGCATAGTTCCTCTTTAAAGATAAGAAACTGATAAGTCCAATAACAGATAAAACTAAACTAATAGCGGCTACATCAACAAATGAAACATTTATTGTTGCCCAAGGTTGTTGAGCTAAGTAAGTTAACCAAATCCATAGAATCTCAATACTCAATAAAGATAACTGATATAAAGCCTCAGATATTGAATGACTAAAAGGCATAATTAATACAGCTAATAAAGATAATGGGATACTGGTAAAGCTCATTAAAGGTACAGCAAATAAATTAGCAAATATTGCTACCAGAGAAAGTTGAAAATTAAACAACATAGAAATAGGTAACATAAAAGCACTCAAGCTAAGTTGTACCCAAAATAGAGATTTAAGCCAGCTAGTTAATTTATTTTTACCTGTAAAAGTATATTTAAACCGCCAAACGGTTAGTGAAATTAGACTTACTGCATAAAAAGATAACCAAAAGCTACCACTTATTAAACTCATGGGTGTAACCATAATTACAATAAAAACAGTAAGAAATAGCCAAGTCACTAAACTACATTTAATACCCGCCATTCGAAAAAACCAAAATAATAGCAACATGATCAATGCTCGTACTGTTGGTAAAGAGAATCCTGCCAAATATGCATAATAAAAAGTAAGGCTGCAGCTAAGAAATATAGTTAAGTATTTAATATTAATAGATAAGATGAAAAAGTTAAGCTTGGATGGTTTAGCGATAAAGAAATGTAATGGAAGAATTCTTATTAGCATATTAATAAGTAAGAAACTTGATGTGGCGATTAAACCTAAATGTAAACCTGAAATCGCGATCAAATGTTGGGTATTCGTTTTATTTAAAACATCCCATATATTTGCTTCTATGGCGCTCCTTTCGCCAAAACTTAAGGCTGTAAGCAAAGAAGCTAATTCGTGTTCAGGTAACAAGCTAAGAGATTGTGAATATAAATGTTGCCTGATACTAGGGGAACTTTTTAGTGAAAAGTTTTGAATAAGTTCGCTATCACGAGGTTTTACTACATAACCTGTAGCAACAATTTGGTTTTGCCTTAACCATACTTGATAGTTAAAGCCTCCTCTATTCGCTAAACCATTAGGAGGTTTAAATTTTACAGTTAAATTAAACTTACTACCTTGTTGAATATTTTGTTTAGTCTTATTCCAATTAAGACGAAGAATAAAAGGATGTTCCAACACTTGTTGATTTAAGCTTAAAACTTCAAAGTTAAATTTATAATTAAATCTGGATTCAGCCTCTCCTTCTTTATTTTTTGAGCTAATAATAGTTTTAGTCGGAATAGTTTTGACTTTACCTATTACGGTATGAGGCGTGTTAAATAGCTGAGTTGTGTCTAAATGGTTGTTATTCCATATCTCGTTATATTGAAAACCATTAAAAAGGATCCAAGCCGATCCAAAAAATAAACCACTAACAATTCGCGTTCTTTTACTAAATAAACACACTCCTCCTAATGCTGTAAACAAAATAACACAAAAAAATTGTGGCACTATTGGCATAAATAGTGACAAAATAGCTCCAATAAAAAATGTGATTAGCCACCTATCCATAGTGATTAATTCCCCAAAAAGCCTAGATTATTGTATATATGCCTAAAAAGTTTCTTAAGCGCTTAATGCCCGATCCCCACTCTATAAAAAACAATAAATATTTACAAATTTTTGGTGGTTTATTGCACAACGCTAACCTTTGGCATTTAAACAGACGTTCGGTTGCGAAAGCATTTGCTGTAGGTTTATTTTTTGCATTTGTTCCTGTACCGTTTCAAATGGTACTTGCAGCGGGAATAGCTATTTTAGTTAATGCTAACTTACCACTTTCAATTGCTCTTGTTTGGATAACTAACCCATTAACCATGCCTGCAATTTTCTATATTTGTTATTTAGTAGGGACTTGGGTAATTAATGCTCCTGAAAAAGAATTTGTTTTTGATCCGAGTTGGCAATGGGTAAGCGATAGCTTAACAACGATAGGTCCAGCATTTTTATTAGGATGTTTAATTTGTGCGACACTTTTCTCAATTCTTGGATACGTGGCTATAAACATAATTTGGCGTTCTTCAGTAGCAAAAGAATGGAATAAGCGCAAAAACCTTAGAGTAAAGTAAACAAAACACGCAGGTTTACTGAATGGGCGCTATACTTGAGAGTAAGATAGCTACGGGTAGTAATCAATTTCAAAGAGAATGATAATGAATTCATTCAAATCCTTATTCTTGGCATATTTAAATGCTGGGGCTAAAACATATAATACAGATGAAGAAAATAAAAAAATATTTATCCTTCATCTGTTCGCTCTAATTGGCACTTTAATTACTGGAGTAGCTGCCATATTTGCCTACTCGAATCAAAATTTCAAACTATCTCTTATATTATCTATAGTTAGTTTCGTTTTTACTTTAGGACCAATAACACAAAAATATATAAATAATTATCGCCTTTCGTCTTCGATAATTTTATATCAGGTCTACTTCCTCATGTTTTATTTACTTTCCAGTGGTGGCGCTAATAACACAGGTCCTTTATGGATTTTCTTAACAGCTCCTGTCACCTTTTTTATCTGTGGATTGAGGGTTGGAATATTCAATTTATTATTATTCATAATCGTAGCTTCAGTGATTTTATTAACTCCTCTTGATGCTTTTGCTATGGCATATTATCCACTTGATTTTAAATTACGCCTTCTCTCATCTTTTATCACTGTATCAGCATTAAGCGCGCTTTATGAATATGCCAGAGAAAGTTCTTATAGAGCCATGCGAGATATGAGCGACAAATTTGAAAAGCTATCCAAAATAGATCCCCTCACACAGTTATCAAATCGAAGAGATGCGACACTAGTTATTGAATACGAACAACGTCGTTTGATAAGAAATAAAACAGAGCTTAGCCTCATTATTTGTGACGTTGATAACTTTAAAAAGATTAATGATAACTATGGCCATAATATTGGTGATTTAGTACTTACTGAGCTAGCTAATATATTCAAGTCTTGTGTGCGCACTCAAGATACTGTTGCACGCTGGGGTGGCGAAGAATTTTTGTTTATTCTTCCTTATACAAGTACAGAGCAAGCAGCTATAACAGCCAGAAAAATACACAACGCTATTAAAGAAAAATCACCACTGTCAAGTGAGCATATATTTGACGTAACGGTTAGTATGGGGATTAGCACGTTAGTAGATGAGAGTAATATACGTTCAGCAATATCTGAGGCTGATAAAAACTTATATAGAGCCAAGAACTCAGGTAAGAACAAAACATTTACGAATGATGATGAGATACTGCCAGATTAGGACGTGTTATTTCTTGAACCACTAATTTCGTTTAATCTCCCCCCTTTATTATTTTACCGCTGATTTGAGAAGTGGATTAATTCAAAAATCAGCGACAAACAAATTTCTAATTAATTATAGCTGCCCTAACACTTGTGCAGGATCGACTTTAGTTGCGCTCCATGCGGGGTATAATGTTGCCACTAAAGAAAGTACTAAAGCTGTGATAACGGTTACATAAACATCAGGGTAATGTAAGTAAGAAGGTAAGAAATCAATAAAGTAAATATCTGAAGAAAGAAAATGAATACCAAAAAACATTTCTATTTCTCGAATAATATCTGTTAAGTTATTTGCCAAATATATCCCCGATAGCGCACCAAAAGTAACACCAACAACTCCGTTAACCAATCCTTGGATCATAAAGCTAAGCATAATAACAAAAGAACTAGCGCCCATAGTTTTCAATATAGCTATATCACCTTTTTTTTCATTTACTGCCATAATAAGCGTCGAAACTATATTAAAGCTAGCAACAGCAATCACAATAATAAGTACAATATACATCACCATTCTAACCAGCTGAATATCATTAAAAAGATGACCTTGATCATGAGTCCAATCTGACACATAAACGTAATGATCTAATTTATAAGCTGCTTCACGGATAATATTAGGAGCATTAAATACATTATCAACTTTAATACTTAACCCTTGAGCTTGACCAGGTGTGTATCCCATCAATGACGAAACATTATCAAACATCATATAGGCATTTAAATCATCAACAACACCACCAAACTTAAATATACCCACAATACTCACCTGTTGAGTAAGTGGAATAGGAAAACTCTTATTAACGTTATGATTACTTTGAAGTGAAATATTTTGCGGAAGTAATAGCTGTACTGAATCACCTACCGACAAGGCTAACTTTTTAGCGATACCAGCGCCTATAATAATGCCATTATTCACAGATAAATCATTCCATTTACCTTCAACAATATAATCAGCAATGGACGAAACTTGTCGCTCCAGCTTTAAATCAACACCTTTGAGTTCAATACCTTTAACCTGCCCTTTATATTGCATCATTCCAGAAACATTAATAATAGGCGCCGCAGCAATAACATGCTCAGATTTCAATACTTGTGCTGCTTTATTATTCCACTGAGAAATAGGTGTATTTACCCCAATAAGCTGTCCATGAGGAATAACAGAAAGTAATTTGTCAGCTAGCGCTTTTTCAAAACCATTCATCGCAGATAAAACAACAATAAGTACCATTACGCCTAAAGCAATTCCAATCGTAGAGGATGCAGAAATAAAAGAAGCAAAGCCATTCCCCTGACGGCTTCTAACGTACCTTAATGCGATAAATAAGCTGAGTGGTTTAAACATTTTTTAACAGCTTCCATCAATTTTAGGTGAACCTGGTTTTAATTGACCTTGGATTAAGGTTAACTGGCGATCCATTTTACTTGCTAAAACTAAATCATGAGTAACAATAACAAAGCTTGTATCTAACGTAGCGTTTAACTCTCTAATTAGGGTATAAATCTGCTCCGCAGTATCAAAATCTAAATTACCTGTGGGTTCATCAGCCAATACAATCGATGGATTTGTTACTAAGGCTCTAGCTATTGCCACACGTTGACGTTCTCCTCCTGATAACTCGGAAGGACGGTGTTTATAACGATGAGACAAGCTAACTTTAGATAACATTTCTTCAGCTGCCGCTTTTGCTTCTTTTGGTGAAACACCACGAATAAGTAATGGCATGGCAACATTTTCAACCGCTGAAAACTCCATCATCAAATGATGAAACTGATAAATAAAGCCAATATGTTTGTTACGAAAGCTCGCACGTTCTTTATCTGATAATGAATGCACATTCACATCATTAATAATAACCTCACCTGAAGTAGGAGAATCAAGAACACCTGCTATATGTAAGAAGGTACTTTTTCCACAGCCTGAACTTCCAACAATCGCCAATAATTCTCCAGAGCCAACGCTAAGGTTTAATTCATTAAGTACTTTGGTTTCGTGCTTACCATTAAAGTACGACTTTGATACTGCTTTACACAGTAAACGATCACTCATTTCGTAAAACCTCTGCAGGTAATGTTTTAGATGCTTGATAAGCAGGATATAAAGTAGCTAAAAAGCTTGTAAATAGTGCTGATGATATGATGATAAAAACCTGATTTACATTAAGATCAATTGGTAAATTTTGTCCTGCAAAAGCAGAACCTAAAACACTCACACCAATTAGAGACAAAATACTGTTCAAGTTTAATGTGATTAATATGCCTAATACTGAGCCAATAATGACACCCCAAAGGCCATTAGAAACCCCTTGAACAATAAAGATATTTAAAATGTTTTTTCGGTTCATACCGAGTGTTTGCAAAATGCCTATCTCACCTTGTTTATCGATAACCACCATAACAAGTGCTGAAACAATATTAAAAGCAGCAACAGCTATAATTAAACTTAGCATTAACCACATCATATTTTTTTCCATCTTCACAGCTGAGAACAAAGCCCCTTGGCTTTCATTCCATGTTGTTATGTCTAAATTAGGTAAATTCTGACTGATAAGGTCTGACAGTAAGTCAGCATTAAATGCATCATCTAGGTAAAGTCGTAAATGACTAACACCATCACCTTTTTGCTTTAATAACTTAGCCCCATATTTGCTGTGAACGTAAACCACAGAGCCATCAACTTCAGATCCTACGTTGAAGACACCAGAAACAGTAAAGGTACGTTGAACTGGGATGCGGCCCATAGGTGTGAATATAGTTTTATTGGGCAATACAATACGAACTGTGTCTCCTATCGATACATTCAGCTTATAAGCCAAGGCTTTACCGATAACGACAGAATAAGGAATATTATTTAAAGACTCTAAATTGCCAGAAACCATGTTCGAATGAACAATATTATGTTCTTCATATTCTGGAATAATGCCGACAATCAAAACACCTTGTAAAGCTTTACTAGATTGAATTAGAGATTCAGATTCCAGTAGTGGTGTTACATGCTTTACATGAGGATAAGTTAAAAGTTCCTGACGAGCGTCTTGCCAAGTATTAAAGGTTCGATGGCTTGATGAAGATGACTCATTTGTCGATTTTAGGTCCACAACAATATGCGGCACTATACCTAAAATCCGCTTTTTTAATTCACCTTCGAAACCATTCATCACAGAAACTACAGTGATCAATGATGCTACACCTAAAACGATACCAGCTATTGAAAAGAAAGTAATAAAAGATACAAAACCAGAATTTCTCTGACTTCGACTATAACGGAGACCAATAAAAAAGCTTGCAGGTAAAAACATGAATAGTGTTATTCTTAAATAATTGATTTTATATTATAAATCAAAATATAAATTAAAATTCGATTAGGCTGATAATTTATAGCATAACATAATCGAGTAAAACTCTATTGAGAATAATTACGCAATTTTGTAATCAAATTTGAATAGCTAAATTTCTGTTAAATAATAATTTTTAGGTGAGTATTTGCTAAAAGCCTTTTATACTCAATGAATAAATAAGTAAAGGTTGTGCTGATGTCGAACGAACAAATCGATTTAAAATTAAAACAATTTGATGAGTTTTTTTCCATAACTCATCATTTTAATATTAATGCTAAACCATTAGTGAATGGCCATAACATTTCATATAACGACTTTGTTAATGACATGCCTACCCCATTTAAATTAGCGAATGATATAGATACATTAGATCAAGCAGCCCTTGCGCCGCTAGGCGCAATATCGGGTATAGCCGGTCAATTGGTACAATATTTAAATCATCAAGCTAAAAAAATTGATTTACTAGTTAACCACATCCTTAGTGAACAAGATGAAAAAGAGCATCGTTATCAAGGAACAAACTTTGGTGGAGGAGGTATTGAGTTTATCAGTGATAATTCACTTTGCTTGAACGATGTTATTGAATTAAAAATATTTCTAACTCATGCTAATTGCGCTATTTATTGCCATTCAGAGGTTATATCTATTGAGGAAAAATTATTAGAGGGTGATACTGCTAACAATGAAAAACAATATCATCATAAAGTTATTTTCCGTCATATAAGAGAAGATGATAGGGAAAGACTCGTTCGCTCAAGTCTTCACCTTCAGTCTAAACAATTACAGCAGCTCGCTAAAGAGCGAAATAAGCAATTAAACCAATAAGGACGTCGTGATGGCAACCATAGGAATTATTATCGCATTAATCGCTTTAGGGCTAATAGTTGGCGGGATTTTATTATTAAAACAATCAGCTAAAAAATTCAATCTATCTGAGCAACAACTCGAAGATATAAATAAGCGTAACGCTGAATTAAATGCAGAAGAAAAAAAAGAGGAATAGTTTCTTTTTAACTTTAACTTCTATAAAGAGTTTTTATTAAATGAAACCCGAACTTTGTTTTTACTGGGCCATGAACTTTATAAAGCTCTTTTTTAAAAACTACGTCATCAAACTGTTTAACCATTTGGCCTTTTTTGAATTCTCCTAAATCTCCACCCTTCTTTTTTGAAGGACAAATTGAATGCTTTTTAGCAAGTACCGCAAAGTCAGCTCCTTTTGCTAATTGAGAAAGAAGGTCTTGTGCGAGTTTCTCTGTTTTCACTAAAATATGTATAGCGCTTGCTGTTGCCATAAAAAGATACCAAATTAACGTTTTTCATATTATATATCTCCTACTTATTAACCACAAACACCAAAACATCACTAATTTTGAACTAGGTTATTTTTCTCTTAGGTGTTTTCATATAGACTTAGGCAATTTTAATAATCGAGAATATGACATGGCTTCGATCAATCATTTATTTGAAAGCAATATTAAATGGGCTGAAGATATAAAAAAGGAAACTCCTGACTTTTTTAAACTTCTTTCAGAGCAGCAATCTCCTGAATACTTATGGATAGGATGTTCTGATTCTCGAGTTCCAGCAAATACATTAATGGGTTTACTACCTGGTGAAGTGTTTGTTCATAGGAACATTGCAAATCAAGTAATACATACTGACTTGAATTGTTTATCTGTGATTCAATTTGCTGTAGATGTTTTAAAAGTAAAACATATCATTGTATGTGGTCATTATAGCTGCGGTGGTATTAAGGCTGCTCTTGATGATAAAAGCCATGGTCTTATTGATAATTGGCTTAGACATATTGAAGATGTATATCGTTTTCATAAAGAGCAACTTGATACAGTTGAAGATCTTGATAAGAAAGCGGACTTAATGAGTGAATTAAACGTAATGGAACAAGTCGTTAACGTTTCCAAAACAACTATATTGAAAAATGCTTGGAACAATAACCAAGACATTACTGTTCATGGTTTTATTTACAATGTTCATGACGGGATTTTAAAAGACTTAAATGTGTCGGTTGATTTGAGCTCAATTAAACAAGCTAATCTAACTAAATAACAATAATTAACTATAAATCATTTGAATGAAAGTCTTTATTAAAACACTTTCATTCAAACAACTTTTATTCATTAAATTCCAGATATATTTAATGTAAATTATAGTGCAGAGAATTCTTATTAAACCTCAGACCTCCTTACCCAAAGTAAACAAGCTTATATTAGCCCCAATGGAAGGTGTTATAGATCCCTTGATGCGTAAGATACTTTGCACCATTAATGACTACGATCTATGTATTACAGAGTTTGTAAGAGTTGTTGACTCTCTTGTTCCTAAAGTGATTTATCATAGAATTTGCCCTGAATTACACCATGGATGCCACTCAAGTAATGATACTCCTTTACGTATACAACTCTTAGGGCAAGAACCTAAGTGGATGGCTGAAAATGCTGTTAGAGCCATTGAGCTAGGTTCTCATGGTATTGACGTAAACTTTGGTTGCCCAGCCAAAGCGGTTAATAAAAGTAAAGGTGGCGCGGTATTATTAGATGAACCTGAAAAGATTTATCAAATATTATCAGCAATAAAACAATCAATTGGTGAAGAGCATACACTTTCAGCAAAAATCCGTTTAGGCTTTAATGATACTTATCTATTTGATGAAGTAGTCTCTGCTATAGAGGCTTCAGGGGCTAAAGAATTGACAATACATGCAAGAACAAAGTTGCATGGTTATAACCCTCCCGCTTATTGGGAATATATTAATAGAGCGGTAACTCGAACCCAGATTCAAATCAATGCTAATGGCGAAATTTGGAACCGTAACGATGCTTTAAAATGTATCGATGTATCAAATACTAAAAATTTAATGTTAGGTCGAGGTGCCCTATCCTTACCTAATATAGCGAATACCATAAAGTATGATGATGCTGAAATGACCTGGTCTGATTTAAATGAGTTACTGTTGCTATACACAGATCTAGAACTTGAAGGCGATAAGAGTTTTTACTTTTCTAGTCGTTTAAAGCAATGGCTTAAATATTTAAAATTACAATATCCTCAAGCTGAGCAATTATTTCAATCTATTAAAAAACTAAAAAACAAAGATGAAATATTACACTTTGTACATACAATAAACTGAGCATTTAAACTAAAGTTAGTTTTAAGAAGTGCCATAAAATCTAAATTATTTAAACAATCTCCTAGCAACTAAAGGTTTTAAAATTTAATAACTGATACTTTAATAAGGTTTATCTCATTCGACTTGTTAAAACAACTTCAACAATCAGCAATTAATTTATAATTCTAAACTCTGTCAATTTAGCTTTAATCCGAGATAACTCGCACGTTTAAACAATTATTCATTGCCCTTGCATAGATTGAAATCCCCTTTTAAATAACCTGAACTTGAATAAGTGATTATGCCTAATATTGTTATTTAGCCGCCTACCATCGTTCCCTGTATGGATGTAGATACTTAGTTTTTATCGGGAATAAAAACGCCTTGGTATAGAGCTAAATATCAATATTAGGGAAGTATGAAATCATCTAGATGGGTTAAAATTCTATTGCGTAATTTATAAGGAATTATAAACCAAAAACTTACAACCCCCATTTCTCGTGTTCTGGTTATACCAAACGGATTAATTAGATAAATCAAATTTGTCTTTACTGAAATGATTGAAAACGCTACTGAGTAACATAGAGAATAATCAGGCATAAAAAAACCAGCATAAATGCTGGTTTTTATAAAGTGACTATTTAAGTGATTAGATAGAAACTTTTTTACGTCTTGCAGTATCCTTGATAAAACCAGACCAGCCTTTTGCAGCTTTCTTAGTTTTAGGATCTTTCATTGCTTTTTCAATTGCGTTATTAGCTTGTTTGTATTGTTCTAAATAGAAATGTGCTTCAGCAATACTCATGTATAACTGACCTCTATTATCAACACCAAGTTCCAATGCTTTATTGAAAGCAACGATAGAGCTTTTAAATTGCTCATCTTGTTTAAGTAACGCACCTTGCTTGCTGTAATATTTAGCTTCGTTGGTCATTTTCGCCAATTCACCATAATATTTAGCAGCTTTATCGATGTGTTGAGCAGCATGCCAAGCATTAGCTAGAGTAGATAAGTTTTTATCATCTCTTTTAACTGTTCCTGAAGCAATATGCTTTTCTAACAAGGTTGCAGATGTAAAAGGAATACCTTTTTGTGAGTACAAGCTAGCAAGTACTTTAATTTCAGACTCTTTCTCAAGGTAACCTTGTTTATAAGCCAAATCTAAAGTAGCTAATGCTTTGTCATAATCTTCAACTAATGTGTAGAACTGACCTAATTGAACCCAAAACGTCTTAACTTCTGGAAACAATTGAACTGCCGTTTCTAATACATCAACCGCTTCTTTAAACTTTTTACGCTCATAAAAAGAGGTAAGTTTTAAGATATAAGGGTTCTGACTTTGCTTATCACCAAAAGCAGCTATTGCTTTATCAGCAGGAGCAATTACTTTATCTAGTTCTTGTAAAGAATAGTGAGCATTGGCTATTTTAACCCATGTATCACCATCAGATTTACCAGTAAAATCCATCCAAGCATTATAGTTAACTAATGCTTCTCTGTATTTTTGCTTTTGCATTTGTAAATCAGCTATTAATTTAATGGCTTCACCATGATCACCTTCATTAAGGATATCTGGTTTAATTGCCATTTCTAAATACTTAATAGCTTCTTCTTCTTTATCACCCATAGTTGCATACATGATAGCGATAAAGCGATTAACATAAGCTTTGTCGTAATCTTTTTTAGCATCTATGTCTAATAAAACTTGTAATGCACCTGGGATATCATCCGCAGAATACAATTCAAATGCAGCACCAACTTTTTTACCAACAGATGGACCAACAAGTTGTGTTGGTCGTTTAGCTTTTTCTTCAGCACCAACTCCAGCAGCATAAGCTGACGAAGTTAGAGGCAACTGCACTGCAGTTACTGAAGCAGCAATAACTAAAGACAAAATAAGTTTATTCATAATTAGCTACCTCCATCCATTTTAAAGTCTAGTTGAACTGACAAACCAGGTTGACGCATAGGCTTACCATCAACAACTTTAGGTTTATATTTCCACTTACGAAGTGCACGTTTAGCTTCTTTATCAAAAATACGTTTTGGTTGAGCTTCGATAACTTCTACGTCTTCAACTCCACCAATTTCGTTAATTGTAAATGAAAGCTTAACCCAACCTTCTTTACCATCACGCGCTGCTTGCATTGGATATTTAGGTTCAATACGAACAATCGGTGTAGCATCACCATCACGTCCAAAACCAGCACCCGGTGCAGATATACCTGCATTAGCTCCTGACAACTTAATACCAGGCATGTTAAAACCAATGCCACTTGTATTGTTGTTAGCTTCAGGCTCTGGAGCTTGAGGCTTAGGTGGAGACTTAGGCGGCGGCGGTGGCGGCGGCGGAACACGTCTACGTGTTTCAGCTGACGACTTCGGCGGCGTAGTGTTTACTTCTACTATTATATTCTCTAATTGCTCTTCCTTGTTTCTATCACCGCTAGAAACAAGAAATGCCATAAATGAAAATAGTACAAATGTTACCCCGGCGCCTAGTAGTATTGATACTAAAAAGCGAACCATAAGTTACCCCTTAGCTGCAGCAATAGAAATTCGGTCTATACCTGCATCTTTAATTGCATCCATCACTTTAACAACAACACCATGTTTAGCGTCTTTGTCAGCTTGAATGATAACAACATCAGTAGGTTGTTCAGCTAACGCTTTTTCAATGTTAGCAGCTAAACGTTCGATATCAACACGACGTTTATCAAACCAAACTTCACCAGTATCTTTCACCGCAATGAAAATATTTGCTGATTTTTGTTTGCTTTGGTTCGCTGCTTTAGGTTTATTAACTTCAATACCAGCTTCTTTAACAAAAGAAGTAGTTACAATGAAGAAGATCAGCATGATGAATACGATGTCAAGCATCGGTGTCATATCAATTACTGCTTCTTCGTCTTCACGATTACGTTTACGTGCCATTCGAATTTCTCTCTAGTGATGAGGTAAACTGTCAACCAGTTTAGCCTTTGCTAGTTTAACTTTAGCGTCTAATCTTGAGCTAAAAAATACACCTGATAATGCAGCTACCATTCCTGCCATTGTAGGAATTGTTGCCATAGATATACCTGCAGCCATTAAACGTGGGTTACCAGTACCTTGTTGCGCCATAACTTCAAACACGCCAATCATACCTGTAACCGTACCTAATAGTCCGATAAGAGGACACATAGCTACTAAAGTTCTAATTGTGAGCATACGTTGCTCTAATAATTCTGTCGCTTCGGAGATCCAAGTATCTCTAATACGATGTGCATACCAAGACGTAGTGTCTTCACGTGCATCCCAACGTCCAACGATATCGTCTTTCATTTTTGGGTACACCGATGATAAAAACCAATAACGTTCTATCATCATTATCCACATCAAAAAGAGAGCGAAGGCAACAACATAAAGTACATTACCACCTGTCGCAATAAAACTCCTGACAGATTCTATAAGCTCTATCAGGAATAACATTATTTAGACTCCTTCTCTGCGATTGCAGCAATTAAACCAGCGCTTTGCTCGTCTAATTTTTGAAGTACTGATTTCGCACGGCCAGCAATTATACTGTGAATTAGAATTAGAGGTAATGCACAAATAAGACCTAAAGCAGTTGTAACAAGTGCTAATGAGATGTTACCAGCCATAATTTTCGGGTCACCTGTACCGAACAATGTGATTGTTTGGAACGTCATGATCATACCGATAACTGTACCTAATAGACCCATTAGAGGAGCAATAGCAGCGAACATTTTGATTAAGTTAATACCACGGTCAACTTTTGGAGTTTCACGTAAAATACCTTCATCAAGTTTAAGTTCAAGCGTTTCAGCATCAACTGACTTGTTGTCATGATAAATTTGAAGTAGTCGACCTAGAGGGTTGTTTGAGTTAGGTTGATCAAGGTTTTTCTCTTGAGCTCTAATTTTAGCACTCATTGCGCCTAATACGATGAAACGTTCAAGAGCAATTAAAATACCTAAGAATAGTAATGCAGTGATTGCATAACCAACTTCAGCACCTTGATGGTAAAATTCCATTAAAGTACGCTTACGAGTTTCAAGTGCTAAGATACCACCACGAGATGGATCAACATAAACTGGAGCATAGCCAGAAGATGTGTTGAAAAAGCTTGAAGCTGTACCCGAAATGTAACCTGCTGGTTGCTTAGCTAGAGGTTGAACTTGTGATACTTCGTCATTGTAAGTTAAGTAACCGTCAGCAGAAACTAAGTTGAAAGTACCGATACGAGTAACAGATTGAGTTGATTTAGAACCATCTAGAGAAGTTACTTCAACATTAAATTGTGAAACTTCACCTGATTGAGTCATTTCAGTTTGTAATGCAAACCATAACTCTTCTAAATCTTCTAAAGCTGGGATTTCTTTAGAGTTAGCAATACGGCTTAATGCTTCACCACGACCTGGGTATTCAGCACTAACAATTGAAGATGAGATAGCACCGAAAGCATCAGCAGCTGCAGAACGACTTACACCGAACATTTCACCTAAAGTACCTTTTGCGTTATCTAATTCAACTTCTTTTTGAGCTAATGTAATTTCGTTAGCTGCATACTCTTGAGTTAAACGTTTGTTACGAGCATTTTGGTCTGCTAATTCTTTTTTAGCTTTATTCAAAAGTGCTTGTTTGTCTGCACGTGCTGCAATAAATTCTGCTTCACGTTTTTTATCAAGTTTAGCTACTGAAATTCTGTCAGCTTTAACTTGGTTTAAAAGATCATTTAAATCGTTTGCTGAAGCTGAAGCTGCTAATGTAAAAGAAGCAGAAAGCATTACATAATTAAGAAACTTTTTCATTATTTAGCTCCTGCTGCAAATACTGGTAATTTTGTTAAGTCCATTGGTAATTGTTTACGTGCCATAGCAATGGTTTCTTTAACTGCTTTGATATATTCGTCTCCTAATACATCCCATGAACGAGTTTCATTGTTCCAAACCCATGCATTTTTCATATCTAATGATTGAGCAACAAAAGCGATTCTGCCCATATGAACGAAATCAGCAGTGATAGTACGGTCGCCTAAATCAAGTTCACCTTGGTAAGCTTCAAAAGCTGTACCGTAGTTTGCTTCAATTTCATAAGCTTCAAGAACTAAACGGAATTGCTCAGATGTAGTAACGTTTGAGTCACTCATTACTGTACGTAAAGTTTCGATACGGTCTTTACGAGTATCGATAGCCATTGGAACATCAAGTTCTACGAACTTTTCTAATGTTTCAATCATTTTGTACATTAATGGAACAACACCTTGCTTAACTTTATCAACGCCATCAATTTGCTTTTGTAAAGAAGCAATATTTTTAAGTTGGTCGTTAACCATAAGTTGAACGTGATCGTTATAACCAGATAATACCTCAGCTTCATCAACTGTATTACGGTATTCACCTAAAAGATCAATAGTTTGTTCGTAAATGCTATCGATTTTCTTTTGAGATTGAACCGATGCTTTGAAAGTGCGAGCTTCTGCTGATTGTAAATCAGATAACTGATCTGCAACTGCAAAAGTGCTTGCTGCTAGTGTTATTGCGCCAATCACCGATGAAGCGATAAGGCTTTTTTTACTTAATTTGGACATAGTTCCCAACCAATTGCTATTGAATTTTGATAACAAATATTATTGTTAACGCAAATGAAATTTTCTAATAAAATTTAACGCATTATTTTTATTTCTCTAGAATAAGAATAATACGATATTCCCAGTTGACATTAGTGTCAACAAAAGAGAATAAGTTTAAAAGAATTTTTATAGAAGACTTTCTTTGTGTTTTATAATGTTATACCCAGAAAAATTACTACACAAGAATAATATGTTTTCAGTAATTATAATTAAAGTGTTTATCCTTAAAACTTTTAGTTTCCACACTATACTTATATTTGCCAGCATATGTTTTACTAATTCATTCGTACTAAGTCAAACATTCTTATAATAAAAGTTAAATAAAAGTAAGTTTTTGGTTATTTTTTCCCTAATGAGTACATTTTTTACTCACCCCAAATAACTCACTCACTTGTTTTAGAATCGATAATTTGTCGATTTTTCGAGCCAATTCGTCTTTAATTTGCTTCAGCTCAAATCTTGAGGAGTCTTCTTATTGTAATATGGTACACTCTATCTCCGAATTTTTATGAATAACTAGGAAAATGACCTTGACCGAAGTGGTTCTTGATATTAATACATGGATTACCTTGTGTAGTATCGGTTTTATTGCTGGAATGATTGACGCTATAGCTGGTGGCGGAGGAATGTTAACGATCCCGGCATTACTTACAGCAGGTCTTCCACCTCACTTAGCTTTAGGCACAAATAAACTAGCTGCATCATTCGGTTCTTTTACAGCTTCAGTTGCCTTTTACAAGAAAAAACTCTTTAATCCAATATTCTGGAAATATTCGTTATATACAACAGCTATAGGTGCAGTTATAGGTACCTTAGTGGTTAATTATTTAAGTACTGATTTTTTAGAGATTGCCCTGCCTGTTGTTATTGTTCTAACAGCAATATATACCGTGTTTTCTAAAAATGTTATTAAAGAATCAACAGAACTTCCTAAGCAAAACAAACAGCTCTTTACTAAGCAAATGATACAAGGGTTAACATTAGGGTTTTATGATGGAGTTGCAGGGCCTGGTACTGGGGCATTCTGGATGGTCTCATCTACAATACTATATAAAATCAATATACTCATTAGCAGTGGTTTAGCTCGTTCAACCAACTTTATTAGTAACTTTTGTAGTTTGTTAACCTTTATCTATCTTGGTCACGTGAATTTTGTTTTAGGTTTATCAATAGGTATTTTTATTATGTTAGGAGCGCTAGTTGGATCACACTTTGCGATAAAACTCGGTAGTAAGTTTATCCGACCTGTTTTTGCCACCATCGTTATTGCTATGGCAATTAATTTAGCTTACCAAGCTTGGTAAATCATCTATGAAGAGCTCAATTTCTATAGAAAAAATTTACGTTATACTCGCTGACTTAGAAGAAACAGCGTCCATATTAGATAACAGTAATAGTAAATTAAAAGCACATTCTTTATTACAAGACTCTCCCATGTTTTCTGTCAACTTATTTAATACTAACAGTGATTTATTTACTGATTACGTAATAGAAATTAAAAGTAAAACAGCGCAACTATCACGCTTAATTAAGAATAAAAATGAAGAGCTATCAAAATACCAAATAGAGCTAATAGAAAAACAAATATCATCTTTGCATAATGCTTTTCACTCAAATAAAAACATTCATGATGAAGCGCAAAACAGATTAAATGCAATGGCAAGTCGTCGCTATAAAAAAGCAGTTAAAGCCGTTATTCAACCTTCTCAAAACTTGTATCAAAACCTATCTGAACATCATGAATTTGAACGACGCTTATTACAAATGTTGCAAGATAAAGAACAAGAGCGTGTTCAAGCATCTAGCGCTACCTTTAACAAGTTATCGCAAGATGTTTTAACTTTACATCAAAGATTAGGCCGTTGTAGGCAAGCTATTTCGAAAATAGAGGCGGATATTGTTAAATTTGAAAGTCGTAACTAATATCCCGACAAAAGCAAAGGTTCATATTATTAACCTAAACTTTACTTCTACCCTTTTTATAATAATTTGTTAAATATTAAACTTATCTGTTTAGAACATACTGTTCTATACTCTTTAATAGTTTATTAATTTAGGAGATTTTGATGAAAATAGCTGACGACATTCATAACTATTATGAGAGATTGGTTTCGCAACACTTTGCTGCACTTAAGGTTGATGAGAAATATGATGAAGACTTTATCGCAGACTTAACTTGTGTTGTGCTAAACCAACTACCTACTCGATATATTAGACATGAAGTAGATATGGCTTTCTACTTACCAGCATCAGAACGTTTTGAAATGGAAAACAAAGTAAAAACAGCAATAGATAAAGCACTCGTTTTTATGACCACGCATCACACCAATTAATGAAACGTTATTGTTCAATCATAACTACATAACAATAAACTTTACTGATTAATATTATACTAAGGTTTTTTATATAATTTATTTAAAAATTATCATTAATCAGTAAAGTAAAAATAAAAAGAATAAACTCTTCGTCAAAAATCCCAAAAATAGTAAAAACATTCCTTCTTCAATTATTCATTATTTAAAGTTCTTCAAGCAAATACCAGCTTTAATTCATTCTATGTTACATTAAATAAAAAACGATAATAAAAACACTTCATATGCGTAACATAAAAAAATCAAAAGGCTTTACCCTCATTGAGTTAGTTGTTGTGATCGTTATCCTAGGTATCTTATCAGCAGTAGCATTACCTAAGTTTGTCAACTTCACATCAGAGGCTATTATAGCAAGTAGTGAAAGCTTAAGAGGTAGTATAGATACAGCCGCTCAACTAACGTATCTAAAAGCTATAATAAATAATAAACATGAAGAAGCAGCAAGTACCATAGAAATCAATGGTGAAACTATAGATATTGTTTACGGCTACCCTGCAGGAACAGCAAACGGCATTGTGAAATTAATGGCTATCGATTTTGATGATTTTGCAAATGGAGATACAAGTGGAGAGTGGCACAGTCGTGCGAGTACATTTTCAGGTGCATGGGTATATTGGCATGGTAGCTTCGATGAAAATGCCGGGTCGTTAAGATGCTATGTACGATATAGACAGTCAACAGCCGAAAATACAAAACCAATTATAGACTTCGAAAATAGAGAGTGTTGATCAAATATTGTTTAAAAAACATTAACATTAATTAAAAGAAATTCTGATATATAAGAATAAGCAGTTATTAAATTATGTTAAAAAGAATAATTACTAGGATGAGAAGTGGTGGTAACCAAATCAGCCACACCTCGGCACATGAGTCCTTTGCTGCAGTTGCTTCCTTCCGGACCTGGCTGAGTTCACAAAGTATCATTGCGAGGGGACCGAAATGGTCACCATAGAGCTTGTTTAACGGCAGGGATTATCCCTAAACCATTAGCGTGTTGCAAGTACTAAAGTCAGGATTTGTTTCGTCTGCTTTTTTTTCATACAAATATAAATAATTAAGCATACATATAACGAAAAATCTCTTCTAACTCTGGTAGATTAATTACCTTTGTTTAATTTTTCGTTTATCTCTAACAATACAGATTTAATAACAAGAAGGTTATCTTTACCTATACGTAACATTAATTTGTCTGCATCATCTAAAGCTTCAATTTCAGGTGATTTATATTGATACATAACACTTGGACGAATAAGTTCAGTGCTTTCTTTTGGAAACTCTAAATCTAAAACTTTAGTTATTGATGCTTGAAGTACTTCATCAAACTGTTTGTCTGGGTAGCCTAACTCTGAATAAGCTTGAACAATTAGCGGACGTAATTCTTGGTACCACTCAACTAAAGTTTCAGTATCTACTGCGCGAAATAAATCAACATATAAAGCAAAACGTTTAAAGCTTGCTTCATCAAGTTCAAAAATTTGGCTCTCTTTATTTAAGGTATTATCGACTAATTCTTGTTTTGCGCTAAAAGAGCTTGTTGGCTTAACAAAAGGACTATGACTGTAAACAACACTTCCTTGAGCAAAGTTATCAACAAAAACAACAAATCGACGGATCATATCGTCATCAATCAATAACTCGAGTAATTCTTTTCTCCAAATAATTGCCGATAATTTTTCTTGTACCCAAGAGTCGCTGTCATCTAGTATTGGCGTAATAGGTATGATTTCAGGCTCTAGTAATTCTTGTGTTGGCATTTCTGTTTGTGCTGGTTCTTCTGGAAGAGAAGTAGTGAAGCTTTCATCAATAGGCTCATCAATTGTAGGCGGAAACTCTAAAGGCGCTTCAATAACAGCAGGCTCATCAATAACAACAGGAGTTTCTTCAACTTTAGGCTCTGAAAGTAAAAACTTCCAAGCTAAAAACACACCAATAACAATAACGATTATTACTGTAACAAGCGCCCATGAGGATGGTTTTGTTTCATCTGAAGACATATTCATAACAACCTTATTTTACTTAAAAACACGATATACCAACTGCTAGTATAATAGGTGCCTGAGAGAATCATATTATTATTATGTATCTTTTTGTTTTATGTGTCTGCAGTTGTTACAAAACAAATTTAAGATTCAATAAAGCAGCCTCGTAGGCACTTATTCTATTAGGTTTTTATAGTTTTCTTACTGATATCATATTCGCGTAGTTTGTTAGCGATAGCTGTATGACTTAATCCCAATTTCTTGGCGAGTTGTCGAGTACTTGGATACGCAGGATAAAGCTTTCTGAGTAGGTCTGCTTCATACTGTTTAACAGCTTCATCTAAAGTCCCTTCAAAATCTTGCTCTAAATACCCGTGTTCTCTTGTATAAGCTGGTAACTCTAAATGTTCTACTGAAATGACTTGCCCTTCTATTAAAGATACCGCTCTAATAAGAACATTTTCTAATTGACGAACATTGCCAGGCCATGGGTAGTATTCGATAAACTCTCGGCAATCATCAGACATTGAAAGATTGGTTGCTCCAATTTTAAGGCCAGACTTAGCAATAAAGTATTCCGCTAAAGGAATGATATCTGAACGTCTTTCTCTTAACGAAGGTATTTTTAAACCTAAAACGTTTAAACGATAGTACAGATCTTCTCTGAATAAACCTTCATCAACCATTTGCAATAAATCACGTTTAGTTGAACCAATAATACGTACATTTACGTTTATTTCTTGTTCGTCATCTACTCGTCTAAAGTGACCATCTTGAATCACTCGTAGTAATTTAGTTTGTAACTTTGGAGACATTTCGCTTACTTCATCAAGAAAGATAGTGCCACCATTAGCTAATTCAAATAAGCCTTTTTTACTTGATGCTTCACCACGTAAGCCTAAACCAAATAACTCAGTTTCGGCTGAATCATCAGGTAGTGCAGCACAACTTAATGTCATAAAGGCATGTTCAGCTCTTTCACTTGCGGCATGACATGCACGAGCTAAAAGTTCTTTACCTGTGCCTGTTTCTCCAGAGATTAAAATAGAAGAGTCGGACAGAGCCATTCTTCTTGCTTCTCTGATCGCTTTTCTCATGGCGCCGCTGGTAGCTTGTATACCAGAAAAATTATTATCATCAATCTGCTTAAGCGCACTAATTTGTTGCCCTAACCTACTTTCAGATTTCAAAATAATAATAGCACCAGCTAATACATTATCATTATCGTCTTCACTAACATGAATTGGCATCAAGTCAGCAACAAAATCTTCATGATTAAGCTTTAATCGAATTGTTTGCGCTAGCACTTCATGATGATCTAACCACTTGTTAAAATTAAAGCCTTTAAGAATAGTATTAACCTGTTCACCAACTAAAGTGTTTTCTCTGCTTCCTACTAAAGTAGAAGAGAGATTGTTAATCATGCGTATTTGCCCTTTGGCATTAATAGATATAAATGGATCGGGGAAATGTTTAAGAAGTGTTTCAAATTCATTTTTTTCCCTTTCAGATGGCATAAAGGGAATTGTTTTCACGTCATCAACCGCATCAATCAAACGTAATTGCGGCATGATCTGTTGTAATTCAACAAAATCTATATTTGGCGTATTAATAAAAACATGACCTGATTGATGTAATTCAATACCCACTAAATCTATATTATGCTCAACAAATATAGCGGTTATTTCTTGGAGAATACCAACTCGGTTACGACAAAATAATTCTAAGCGCATACAACAAACCTAAATAATAAAGAGACATACACTTTAATGTAAACTAATAGTTACAACAATAAAAAAATCAACACTAAGTACATAATTCTTAATATATTTAACCTTAAGTTGTGATGATTGGTTTTGTAATCTACAAATTTATAAATATGAACAAATAAATATAAACGTATTTATTCTTTAAAGTACTTAATAAAGACATACACATTGAGGTTTAATCGCTTTTGAGAAATTCAGATTATGAAGTTAACTATAGGGCGAATAAGTGGGTTCGCCCTAAAATATACACTTAGAGGTGGGAAACTCTTAAATTTTAACCTTTAACTTTTAAAACACTAGAGATGCTTATAAAAGTTTATCTGTTTTAGCGGCACAAATAAGATCATTTTTGTGTAAACCGCTAATAGCATGAGTCCACCAAGTAACCGTAACTTTGCCCCATTCAAGTAAAGTTCCAGGGTGATGAAACTCTTCTTCAGCCAACTCAGAAACTTTATTAGCAAAAGCCCAAGCGAGTTTATAATTTTTGAATGTGTACACTCTTTCCAACATCATGACATTGTCTTTAACAATAGGTGTCCAATCTGGAATTTCTTTTAGAAGTACAGCAAGCTCTTCATCAGTAACCGCAGGAGCTCCAGCTTGGCAAGCTTCACATTTTTGTGTTGATAGTTGTTCAGTCATTGAATTTTTAACCTCTTTATTTTTGAGTATAGTTGAGTGGTTTTATTAATTATGAATATAGCGCTTGATGTAAACCAAGTTCTTTGGCTTCTTCAACAAACGCCATAATCTCTTCTACTTCAAACTTTCTAATATCATCTAAATTTTTCACCTTGTTTAAGGTGTAATAAATAGGCTGAATAATATCGATTTTATAAGGTGTTCTTAATACATCTAAAATATTCAACGGCACTCGTTTTACACCTTTACCATAAACCGCATGTTTTGTTTCTTTAGGTGAAGATAATATGCCGCCACCATATAGCTTAATACCATTTTCAGTATCTAATAAACCAAACTCAACAGTAAACCAATATAAGCGCGCTAAGAATACACGTTGCTCTTTGGTGGCATTAAGCCCCATTTGACCATAAGCTTGAGTATAATCAGCAAATGATTGATTTGTTAATAATGGACAATGTCCAAAAATTTCATGAAAAATATCAGGTTCTTTTAAGTAGTCGAATTCTTCGCGTGTTCGAATAAAAGTGGCAACCGGAAATTTGCGTTCTGAAAGTAATCTAAAAAATTCACCAAAACCTATAAGCGCATTAACAGGTTCGCATTGCCACCCTGTTGTGGTTTTCAAAACTTTGCTAACTTCTGGTAATTGCGGGATCCGATCTAAAGGTAAATCTAGTAATTTTAAGCCTTGAGTAAATTCATCACAGGCAACGCCTTCAACGACTTTTAATTGTCGAGTGATCAATTCATTCCAAATGGAGTTCTCTTCTTCAGACCATTCGATATAGCCATTTTCATCACAAGCTCTTGATTGATATGTTGTTGATTTAGCCATTTCTACAAACCTTTATAATTACAGCTAACCGATAATTTTTATTTATCAGCTTAAGTAATTTAAATAACGTGAGTAACACAATGACTAGATAGTACGATAGTTTTTTATGAAAAAGCACTAGAGGGGAATGTGATAGTTTTTAGCCAAAACCTAATTTTGTACAGTTTTAATTACAATTTCGTAATCGATAGAATACAAAGATGAAAAATATTTTTAGTGATGAATATAAGGAAGCAAAACACATTCATCACTAAAGCCATAAGTTATGCAGGTTTAAGCAGACCTTTTATCTGCATAACAATTTTCTTACGGATCGTATTTAACTTGGGTGGCTGGTTTTGAAATGGCACAGGTCTACATAAAGAAATGGTTTTTATGCCTAAACGAGCAGTTAGCATTCCTGCGCCTAAACCTTGCGCCATACGCCCAGAAAGTTTTCCTAGTAAATCAGCACCTAGTAGGTCGGCACCAAAATCAGAGATTATTTCACTAGCGCCAGCATAAGCCATATTAATAAATACATGTTTTATTAAACGAATACGGCTCCAGTAACCAAGTTTTAAACCATAAAGCCCTGCTACTTTGTCAATCATGCGAAGGTTACGCCAGAATATAAGCATCATATCGATAATGGCCACAGGGCTAATTGCGATAAGTACAACTGACTCGGTTGAAAATTTAGCGACTTCATCTAAGGCTTTTTGATCAACACTAGTAAGAATTTCTTGAGAATATAAATTAATAACCTCTATATCGGTATACTCAGGCTGAACAATATCAGACCAATTTGTCTCGTTGCTGATATCACACGGTAAGTCTTCAGTGATTTTTTCACATAACTCTCTAGCATCATATTTACTCTCACCTTCTAAAATATTTTGAACTTGTGATCTTACTTTGTCTTGACGTGATAATTGACGTAATGATGAAAGCTCTCTATAAACCGTTGAGCCAAAAATCAGCGTAATAATAAATAACAACACACCATAAATACTAGAAACAATGGGTGACTGTTCAAAACCTTGAATAAAAAAATCTATTAATTCATACGAAACTAAACCTAAAAATAAAACAATGGCAATGCGCCATAACCAACGTGGCTTTGATTTTTCAATAATTTCGTTATTTTCTACTAGCTCTTCAACTTCAGGTTGCCAATCAGTGTTTTCAAATATCACTTGATGCTCAGGCTCTTGCTGAATTTCAGGCGTTTTATTGTCTAATTCATCAAATAATATTTGTTGCTGATACTTATCTATCATTTCATTTTATCTCCGAATAGAAACTGCATGGTTTGGTCCATTCTTATATGAGGTAAACATTCATGTACGTCACAAACTTGATTTGGCTTAAAAGCAATATAATTAAATTGCTGACTGTCCCAAAAACTACTCTTAGGTAATTTTTCAGGAACGGCACCAGGGAAAAGTGTGATCACTTCATCATTGTCTGCCCTTCTCCCTTGTAAAACAGGTAAAGGCTGACCATTATGCAAACTATTGCCAACCTTGGTTGTTTTAACCGAAGCTATAGCTAAAGTTTTCATTTCTATCGTGTCGTAATTTAATTGATGTTTCGTTTGATAAACTAACTGATTCAATAAAGAAACAAGTTTAGGGTGCTGCTCAGGAGTAACATGATCAGCCTTGGTTGCAGCAAATAAAAGCTTATCTATTTTTGGCGAAAACAATCGGGAAAATAAACTCGACTGACCATAATTAAAACTTTCTAATATTAACGTAATGGCATGCTGCAAGTCGTTAAAGCTAGATTCGCCTTTGTTTAAAGGCGTTAAGCAATCGGCTAATACTATTTGTCGATCAAAGTTAATAAAGTGCTCTTTATAAAACTTACGTACCACTCTTTCTTTGTATTCAATAAAACGCGCTCTTAGCATACCTATCAACGTATCATCTTGCGCATTTTGGTAGGTATTTAATTCTATATTTTCAAACGCTGTATAAGGGAAGAATTGTAGAATAGGCGCGTCTTCTAATTCTCCAGGAAGTATAAAGCGTCCAGGCTGAATAACAGATAAACCTAAATCATGCCTAAAAACATGTAATAGCTCTGTATATTCTTTCGAAATATCAGCTAGTAGTTGTTCGTCAACAGGTGCTAGAGGATCTATCTGATTGATCTTTTCAATCAAAGGTTGTGAAAGTTCAGCGCGTGGTGACTCTTTCATTAAAGCATAAGTACTTTCAGACCATTCTTCATAAGTTTGATTTAACATAGGTAAATCAAGTAACCATTCGCCTGGGTAATCCGTTATGTCTAAATACAGAGTTGCAGTATCTTGAGCATATTTCAACAAAGAGCCTTTTGGCGTATATCGAATAGCTAAACGTAATTCACTAATACCACTCGTTGCTTCTGGCCATGTTGGTGGCTCATTACAAAAAGCAGCTAACGAGGCATCATATTCAAATCGAGGTATATGAAGGTTTTTCTGAGGAACACGTTTAGCAGCAATAAAGCGCCCTTGGTGTACAGGATTAAAAAAGCTCAAGTGAGAGTTATTACCTTCATTGATTAATTGATTAACCAATGACGTAATAAAAGCGGTTTTACCGCTGCGACTCAAACCGGTAACTGCCAAGGTAATATGTTGGTCAAACGTGCGATTAAGCAAATCATTTGCTTTACGTTTAAATTTTTGTAGTTGCTCTTTTTTAATAATAGCCATTTTATCTATTTATTTTAGCCTTAATTCGAGTCTGTTTAGCTTTCGTGGTTAAATCTAAATATTAAAAGTTCAACATACTTGGGTGAGAAACCCTCGTTTATTTTAAAGATAAATTGAATTAACTTTTAATTAAATCTGATCGCCACCAGTCCTTAGTACACAATACCTTATTTTAACGAAAAATAAATATTACAAATACTTAAAAGCTAATATTTGGCGATGAAGTCATTTTATAAAATAAAAAAAGCGACACAGCCGCTTTATAATTTATTAATTTCTCTAGAGAGGCTAAATTCAGGTGATGTGACATAACGCTCCATAGTACGCAGCTGCCCTTCTAACTTAGTAAACTTTCGTTTTATGTCATGAAAAGCTTGCTTAGGCGGCTCACCAGCTTGCCATATTTTAGCTTTAACTTTGATAGATTCGTCATCAACACTTTGATTGTTGCTATTCGTGTAAGCATTATTTGTGTTGCTATTTCCGCCTGAGTTGAATAATTTAGATTGTTTAGGTTTTTTATCTAAAATAAACCAACCCGCAATATAAATAACCACAAACCAACCCATACCTAATAAAATACCAGAAGCAACCATTACACGAACCAACCAAGGCTCCCAACCAAAATAAGTAGCTAAACCTGCACACACACCTGCAACTTTGCCATTTTGTGGGTCTCGATATAATTGTTTTTTACTTTCTTGTGTCATACCTTACTTCTCCATTCAGGAGTTTCCACATCAAGTATTGCTTCAAGGGTTTTAATTCTGTCTGTCATTTTATCAGCAAGCTCAGAAAGTTCAGATAGTTGCGCATATTCTTCTTCGCTTAAACCTTGGCTAAGCTGACGTTTACTTCGATAATGCAATACTAACCAAATAGGCGCCACAACGACCAAAAAAATCACTATTGGGGCTATAAATACTTCTTCCACAGGTTTCTCCTTGTTTTAACTTTTTAATGTTTTTATATTCAACTTGCTTTGCGTGAGGTATTAGATGCTCTATTCTGTTTTATTAAGTTTAGCTTTTAATTCAGCTAATTCATTATCAACACTTTCATTTGTTTCTAGTTCTGAAATCTCATCAGATAATGATTTACCACCTATATCATAAGATTCAACTTGCGATTCAATATCATCAATTTTTCTTTCATATTGATCAAAACGACCGAGTGCATCATTTACTTTTTCAGTATTAATGTTTTTCTTAACTTTTAAACGAGATTGAGCCGTTTTCTCACGTATTAAAATAGCTTTTTGACGATTTTTAGCATCTGAAAGTTTGTCTTGTAACTGAGAAATATCTTCCTGAAGCTTAGCAATGTGGTCTTCAATATTATTAAGCTCATTATTTAAAGACTCCGCATTCTCTGCACACTTTTTCTTTTCCATCAATGCAGCTCTTGCTAAATCTTCTCGGTCTTTACTTAATGCTAATTCAGCTTTAGCTTGCCAATCTGTAACTTCTTTTTCAAAACGCTCTATTTGACGCACTAAATCTTTTTTATCTGCTAATGTTCTTGCCGAAGATGATCTCACTTCAACTAACGTGTCTTCCATTTCTTGAATAATTAAACGGACCATTTTTGCAGGATCTTCTGCTTTGTCTAAAATACTATTAATGTTTGAATTAATAATGTCTGTAAATCTTGAAAAAATACCCATAATTCATTCCTCTAAAATAAAAATTAATGTAAAAACACACCTAAAAGTCGCACTAGAATATGTTTTGAATATACTTAAGTTATATTCATGTTCTGCGCCAACTTTTGAATAGCTATAACTCTATGTTTTCAATGTATTTATTTATTTAACAAAAAGTCTTTAATCAAAGTAGTTAATAAAATACACTATTTGTTAGTGAAATAAACCAAATCTTAGGTCTTCATAATGACTCGTTTTAACAAACAAGATAATCTTATTGGTCAATCAAACAGCTTTTTAGAAGTACTAGAACAAATATCTCAAATAGCTCCGCTAAGTAAGCCTGTGCTGATTATTGGTGAACGAGGAACAGGTAAAGAGCTTATAGCTGAGAGATTACATTATTTATCTCAACGCTGGGATCAAAGTTATTTAAAACTTAACTGTGCATCATTAAATGAAAATTTATTAGAAACGGAGTTATTTGGTTATGATTCTGGGGCATTTACTGGCGCAACTAAACGTCACGAAGGCCGATTTGAGCGCGCTGATAAAGGAACCTTATTTTTAGATGAAATTGCTAATACATCAGGGTTAATTCAAGAAAAATTATTACGTGTGGTTGAATATGGTGAATTTGAACGTGTTGGTGGCTCCAGAACGATTAAAACTGATACTCGATTAGTTGCGGCAACTAATGAAGACCTTCCCCTGTTGGCAAACTCTGGTGAATTTAGAGCTGATTTACTTGATCGATTAGCATTTGATGTAATTACCCTTCCACCTTTAAGAGAAAGAAGGGAAGATATTTTATTGTTAGCTGAACACTTTGCTATATCAATGACACGAGAATTAGAATTTGAGTTATTTAGCGGTTTCACTGAGAAAGCTAAACGAAGTTTATTAGAATACAGTTGGCCAGGAAATGTACGTGAACTAAAAAATGTAGTTGAACGAAGTGTTTATCGAAATAACAACCCTCACCTGCCTGTACATGATTTAGTAATTGATCCTTTTGAGTCACCTTACAGACCAACAGGTAGAATTAAAACTAATGATAGAATAACTCATAATCCAGTTGCTATTACTAAGATAAAAGATGACTCCATTGAAAGTGAAGCTTTAGCAAGCAACACATTTAAAACAGAACCAAAAGAGCTCGAATATCAATTTCCACTTTCATTAAAAGACTTATCTCAGGACTACGAGAAAAAACTTATTCAAGAAGCGTTAAAAACCTGTCAATTTAATCAGAAAAAGACAGCAGATGCGCTTAAATTAACGTATCATCAACTACGCGGTTATTTAAAAAAATATAATTTACTTGATGGTAAAATGGTTAATGAAGACTAGAAATATGTCATTCGATTCCACACGTTGTTTTTTAACATTTTTATGTATTAACTTATTAATGATAGGTTGTAGTAATGAGAATGTTGCCACCCTTAGTACAAAAAGTATTATCTATTGTAGTGAGGGCTCTCCAGAAGGTTTTAATCCTCAAATAGTAATATCGAGCACGACAATCGATGCGACTTCTAACCAACTATATAACAGCTTAATTACTCACAAAGGTGAGGATAACGAATTATCCCCTGCAATTGCTAAATCATGGCATATCACTCGTGATGGCACTAAGATCACCTTTTACCTTCGCCAAGATATTGATTTTCATAATACAAGTTACTTTACTCCAACAAGAAAGCTCAATGCTGACGATGTATTATTTTCCTTTAATCGAATATTAGATTCTGAACACGAATACCATGATGTTTCAGGTGGCTCTTATCCGTTTTTTGAACGAATTAACTTTAACGACCTTGTTGAAGATATAGAAAAACTCAATGAATATACGGTTCGTTTTACACTTAGCAGACCAGATAGTTCATTCTTAGCTAATTTGGCGACTGATTTCGCAGTGATTTTATCAAAGGAATATGCGGATAACTTATCAGCAACTTATTCTCAGCAACAAATAGATTTATTGCCAATCGGTACGGGTCCATTCAAATATAAAGAATACCGAGCAGGCGCTTTTATTCGCTACACAGCACACGAAAATTATTGGCAAAAAGATATAAATATTGAGCATTTGATTTTTGATATAACACCAAGTAATACAGGAAGATTAACAAAACTGTTAGCAAAAGAATGTGATGTGGTTTCTTATCCCATCGCACATAACAAAATTGTTGAAAGATCTGATTTGGTGTTGAATGAAATCACCTCATTTAATCTTGCTTACTTAGGTTTTAATACCACAAAAGCCCCTTTTAATAATAAATTAGTACGAAAAGCTATTTCTTACGCGATCAATAAAGAAGCAATTATTGATGCTATTTATTTTGGTAAAGCAGATATAGCAAATTCGATAATTCCCCCAGCATCCTGGGCTTATGATGAAAATATACCTGAACAAGAATATTCAATATCCAAAGCGATAAATACTTTAAATGAAGCTGGCTACCCTGATGGTTTTACTATGAACTTGTGGGCAATGCCTGTTGAAAGAGCTTTTAACCCAGATGCTCTAACCATGGCTAAACTTATTGCCGGTGACTTACAAAAAATTGGAATTAACGTAAATATCATTTATGACTATGAATGGGATATATTTTTAAAGTTAATCACCGAAGGTCAGCACCATGCGGCATTGTTAGGTTGGACAGCTGATCATCCGGATCCTGATAATTTCTTCACTCCTTTATTAGGTTGCTCTTCAACTTCACAAGGTTATATCGGGACTTTTTGGTGTAATGACGAAGTGGATGATCTTATTAAACAGTCATTACAAACAAGTAATATACGTAGTAGAAAAGAATACTATTCTGATGTTTTAAAAATAGCTGAAGATGAATTACCTTTGATCCCTATTGCCCACTCAAAAAGATTTCAAGGCCGCAGTAAGAATATATCAGGCCAATTATTAAAACCTTTTGGCGGGATTACTTTTGAAAAGGTTAAGAAAAACTAATGCTGATATTTACTCTTAGAAGACTCAACCTATTTATTTTTACTTTAATAGTGTTAACAGCATTATCTTTTAGTTTAAGCTTTTTATTTCCTGGTGATGCTCTTATAAACCTAACAGGGCAAGTTAATGCAACACCTGAACAACGCTTATTACTGATTGAAGAATACAAATTTAACAGCAATATATTTCAACAGTATTGGGCTTATTTATCACATTTATTTGATGGCGATCTAGGCGTATCTATTGCCAGCCATTTACCTATTTCATCTGAAATAATGAACTTATTACCTGCGACTATTGAGCTCAGTGTTGTCGCTTTAATTATTGCAATGGTTGTAGGCATTCCACTTGGTTTTATTGCAGCAGTTAACCACGAGAAGTTCGCTGATAACACAATTTTATTTGTTTCTATGCTTGGCTATTCCATTCCAATTTTTTGGTTGGGATTACTTGCTATATTAATATTCTCAATTGAACTAGGTTGGTTACCTTCAGCTGGTCGCTTAAGTTTGGTTTACGAAATTGAGCCTATTACCGGCATACAGTTTTTTGATATTTTAATGAGCAACAGTGAATATAAATGGCAAGCATTTCAAGATGCGACCTTGCATATTATTATGCCAGCTTGTGTTGTTGCTATGGCACCTATGACAACTTTTATAAGACTTGCAAGAACATCTATGATGGAAGTGCTTGAATCAAGTTACATTAAAGCGGCTAAAGCAAAAGGTTTAACATTTTGGCAAATCATTCATCGTCATGCCATCAGAAATGCTTTAGTGAATGTTATAAGATATGTAGGTTTACGATTTGCCAATTTAGTAACATTAGCTATGGTGACAGAAGTTATATTTAGTTGGCCAGGAATAGGCCGTTGGTTAATTGAAAGTATTTTCCAGCGAGATTACACCGCAATACAAGGCGGCTTATTGGCTTTATCTAGCTTTATCTTTATTGTACATATACTCTCAGATTTTATTTACGCTGCATTAAACCCATTAGCAAGAGAGCATAATCATGGCGCGTGAAAATATATACCAAGAAGAAGAATTCCCGTCGCCACTCATGCAGTTGTGGTACAACTTTAAAAAGAACCCAATGGTAATGCTAGCCTTTGGTTCTTATTTAGCGCTAGCAATATTAGCGATATTTTCACCTATTTTAACGCCGTTTTCATCATCACAAAGTCATTTAGAATACATTCTACTTCCACCTGCTTGGAATGATGATGGTAATGTTAGTTTTTTATTAGGTACTGATAAACTAGGCAGAGATATTCTTTCAATGCTGATGCATGGAGCATCATTCACTTTTGGCTTAAGTTTCATTATTGTTATTATTTCTGCTGTTATTGGCGTACTTATAGGCTCATTGTCGGCTCTTACTTCAGGTTTTAAATCGAGTTTTTTAAATCACTTTTTAGATGTTATTTTATCTATTCCTTCTCTTTTATTAGCCATAGTTATTGTTGCTATATTAGGGATCGGTTTAAGTAACACTGTATTAGCCATTATTATTGTTCTAATACCACAGTTTATTCATATTACGAAAAACGAAGTAAAAAAAGAGTTTTCAAAAGATTATGTACTTGCCTCTAAACTAGATGGAGCAAGTCCTTTAAGGCTTTTACGCTATTCTATTTTCCCTAACATTATTGAAAGAGTTATTACTCAAGCAACTTTAGCTCAATCAGCTGCAATCCTGGATATAGCTGCATTAGGCTTTTTAGGCCTTGGGGCTCCTTCAGAAATACCTGAATGGGGAGCTATGCTTTCGAATGGGGTTGATTTATTTTATATCGCACCTTGGACCGTATATTTTCCAGGTTTAGCTATTTTATTTACAGTAATCGCAACAAACCTTGTGGGTGAAGGACTTCGTCATGCACTTAAACAAAGAAAGGTGTATTAATGAACTTACTTGATATTAGAAACCTTTCATTAGTTATGATCTCTGGAAACAAGAGAGTTGTAGTTATTGATCGTGTATCCCTTACAATGAAAGAAGGTGAACTACGCGGTTTAGTGGGTGAGTCTGGTTCAGGTAAATCCTTGTTAGCTCAAGCAATAATGGGTGTACTAGACACTAAATGGATCATTGATGCAGATAGATTTCATTGGCGTGGTACCGATTTAATGCGCCTCTCAGTATCTGAACGGAAGAAAATTATATCTAAAGATGTAGCGATGATTTTTCAAGAACCCATGTCTTGCCTTGATCCAACAACAACTATCGGCGAGCAGCTTGAAGAAGCCGTTGATGATAAACAATTAACAGGTTTTTTTTGGCAAAAGAAGAAGCAACGTAAACTTGCTGCCGTTAAGCTTTTACATAAAGTAGGTATTAAAAAACACAGCCTATGTACAAGCAGTTATCCTCATCAATTAACAGAAGCTTTATGCCAACGTGTAATGATAGCAATGGCACTTGCTAGACGCCCTATCCTGCTAATTGCCGATGAACCAACTGCAGCGATGGAAAGTACAAATCAAGGTCAAATATTTCGCTTGTTGGCGAGTTTGAACCAACTTAAGAATATGTCGGTATTATTGATCAGTCATGACCTAGAAAACATGACACATTGGACTAATCGCATCACGGTTATGTATAGCGGACAATTTATAGAAGCAGGCACAACAGAGCAGATATTTACAACCCCCTTTCATCCATATACAAAAGCCTTAGTTGAAAGTACCTCTCATGCCAACTTGAATGTTACACCAAAATCAAGACTCTCTGCCTTACCAGGTAGTATCCCTATTCTAAAACATATACCAATTGGTTGCCGTTTAGGACCTAGATGTCCCAGAGCTCAAAAGGCTTGTGTAGATGCGCCTAAAACAAAAAGCCATCATGGTCATTTAGTAAGTTGTCACTTTTCTCTCAAGGATACTTATTAAATGGTCGCCTTATTAAAAGTTACTAACTTATCGAAAGAATATAAACAGCGTGAATATTTTTTTCAACATAAAGTCAGTACCGCACTTTACCCTATTAATTTCAGTATAGATGCCTATAAAACACTGGCAATTGTAGGTGATTCAGGTTCAGGTAAATCAACCATTGCAAAAATGTTAGTTGGAGCAGAAAAACCAACGACAGGTGAAGTAGAGTTAAATGGTCAAATACTAGAAGTAGGTAACTTTAAACAACGTTGCCAACACATTCGAATGATATTTCAAGATTCAAGTACAACACTCAACCCTAGCTTGACTGTACATCAATTACTTGATGAACCCTTGAAATTGAACACATCATTAAATGAATTAGAACGCGCACAATTAATTAGTGAAACCTTACAAAAAGTGGGATTGCTATCAGATCATATGAACTTTTACCCTCATATGTTTTCAGGTGGACAGAAACAAAGGATATCACTCGCTCGCGCTATTATATTAAAACCGCAAGTGATTATATTAGATGAAGCATTGGCCTCTTTAGATCCCTCCTTACGCTCTCAAATGATAAACCTTTTACTCGATATACAAGAGCAAATGGGATTAGCTTTTATTTTAATTTCTCATAACCTAGGTATTGTTAAACATTTTAGCGATCAGATTATGGTACTAAGTGAAGGAAAAGTTGTTGAGCAAGGAGATACAATAGAAGTTCTTTCAAAACCTAAGCAGAAATATACAAAGAAACTCATCATGAGTCAGCAATTCCAACTATTTTCACGTTAGTGATTTGGTCAAATCCTAAGTTACCAGTTAAGCTTAACTTAGGATTGTTTCTTACAGAGTCTTATAAACCCTATCATTAAGTGAAGTAGCTTAAACCTATCTGTGGTTAGTTATTTAAGTACCGTTTTAACCAAATAACTGAGCCTAGTATTAGGCTTTCTATTAAACGTTGTAAGTCATAAACCTCAGCTCGGGATAAGCAAAGTTACTCAATAAGCTATTTTTAAGCCTAACATCGTTGCCTACATGGATGTAGGTACTTAGTTTTTATCGGGAATAAAAAACTGTATATTTGTTACCAATAGCCAGCCATTGGCTAAAAAATCCGCCTTGCTAGGCATAAAACTATCAATATGGAGTCATCATATTACATGTAAAGTACTCTGATGGTTCTTTAATCTATTGATAAATCATTATTTTTATTGAATGTAATGACATTCATTATTCCGAGTTGAGGTTAATAAAGTATCAACCCAAAGACCCATTCAATCTAAAAATTAAACGAACTTGGTATTAACCTAGAGAAGTTTATGAGATTCATTTGTCAAATTGACCCGTCCTAATATAGGTTGACAGTCATTTAATTAAAACGCCTGATGTACTTCATTGGGCGTTTTATATTTTAA
>NZ_JAUPEC010000022.1 GCF_030551755.1 Pseudocolwellia sp. AS88 | reverse complement strand
CTAGCAGTTCTGCGAGCTACTTCTTCGATAGAGAAGCTATCATCTACACGACGAGCCGTTCTGCGAGCTACTTCCTCGATAGAGAAGCTATCATCTACACGACGAGCAGTTCTGCGAGCTACTTCCTCGATAGAAAAGCTATCATCTACACGACGAGCCGTTCTTCGAGCTACTTCATCGATAGAAAAGCTATTATCTACACGACGAGCAGTTCTACGAGCTACTTCTTTTATTTCTATTTGATTTACATCTGCTGTTGGAGCAGGTTGAGCCATTACTAGTGATAAGATTATTGAACTTAACATGTGTATTCCTCATTTTTTATTATTTATTTTTATTAGTGCGTTTTATTAGCACTATAAATAAAGCGAGAAACATGCCAACTCATATTATTTAATTAAATCCTATAATATAAGGGGTTACAGATAGTAGTCGAAATTTTGACACTCATTAACGTCTGTTAAATTCGGTCGATTTATTTGTGATCTGATGGGAAAGCAAATATTTTTGAAAGTCATTTTCTGGTAAAGGTTTACTGTATAAGTAGCCTTGTAATTGTTCACAATGTAAACCCGATAAGAAGTTTAGTTGTTGGTTTGTTTCTACGCCTTCGGCTACTACATGTAAGCCTAAGTTATGCGCTATGGTTACTATAGTCGCAACCATATTACGACCTTGTTCAGATGTTTCAATATCATCAACAAATGCTTTATCAATTTTTAATGTATTTAACGGGAATTTTTTTAAGTAAGCTAAAGAAGAGTAGCCCGTGCCAAAGTCATCCAATGAAAGATGGATTCCCATCGCTCTTATTTGCAACATTGTATCTATAGCTTGTTGTGGTGAGTCCATAACAGTACCTTCTGTTATTTCGAGTTCTAAATACTTTGCAGGTAAACCACTCTCTTTGAGGATATCTGAAATCATACCGACAAGATTCGGTTGAGTAAATTGTACGGCTGATAAATTTACGGCAATACGGCCTTCGAATAGCCCTGCATCTACCCACTTCTTAGTTGCAAAACATGACTTTCTAAGAACTATTTCGCCAATATCGATTATTTGCCCCGTTTCTTCAGATACAGGGATAAATACAACAGGGCTTATTATGCCTTTAGATGGTGTTTCGAAGCGAACCAGCGCTTCCATACCGGCTACTTTACCAGTACTGATCTCTATTTTAGGCTGATAAAATACTGAGAAATAATCTTCTTTTAAACCATGACGCATTAAGTTTTCTATTTGTAGTCTTTTAACAGCTTTTTTATTCATTGATTCATTGAAGAATTGGTATTTATTGCCACCACTGTTTTTTGCATGATACATTGCAGTATCAGCATTCTTTAATAACTCTTGTGATGATGCGCCATCTTCAGGGAATAACACAATACCGATACTGCTGTACAACACCACCTCTTGGTTCTTTAATTTCATTGCTTGAGCAACAGTTTTAAGTGTGTTTTTGGCAATAGTGGTTATCGTGTGAATGTCATTTGTATTTTCGACAATTATACTAAATTCATCACCGCCGAGTCGGTATACAGTATCTTGTTTCCTTCCAGATGCAATAATTCTTTGAGCAACTTTACATAACAAAGCGTCGCCAACACCGTGGCCCATAGAATCGTTTATTTTTTTGAAGTTATCTAAGTCAAAAACCAGTAAAGCATGAGGCGTTTTAGCTTTTACTAGGCGAGTTTGATTTGCTTGAAAATAAGATCTATTTGGTAATCCTGTTAATGTATCTGAATTTGCTAATTTTCTTAGTTCAATTTCATTGTTTTTACGCTCTGTAACATCAGAAAAGACACCAACAAAATGTGATATGTTGTTATTTTCATCTTTGATAATATCGATATTTAAATCGATGGTGTATATATCTCCGTTGATATGTTTGTCTTCTATTTCTCCGTGCCAACTACCTTGAGTGATCAAATGTTTTTTAATGTTTTGTGTAAAACTTTCTGAATATTGCTTAAAGCGTAAGCTAGTACCTAACATGTCACTTTTTTTGATTTGCGTGATTCGTTGGTAAGCTTTGTTAACATCTACAATGGTAAATTGACGGTCAAAAATAACCACAGCATCCGATATGTTTTCAATACACTTAGCAAATAATTTTAACCTTTCATCTGTTCTTTTTATTTGGCTAATATCCTTCAAAGTACCTGTCATTCGAGTAGGAGAATTTTTCTCATCCCGTTCTACTATTTTCCCTCTATCAAGCACCCAAATCCACCGATTATTTTTATCTTTTACTCTATAGGTGGCTTCAAAGTGATCAACTTCATCGGTAAAATGAGCATTTAAGGCCGATCTTACTCTAGGTATATCATGCTGATGTATATTGGTTTGCTCCGCTCCCACATTTCTTTTACCATCTTGTGGAAACTCTAGTATCCCCCAAATGTTAGAACGAAAAATCTTACCGTTAACAATATTCCAATCCCACATTTCATCTCCACTACCCCATAGCGAAAGCTTTAAGCGTTCTTCACTTAGTTGTATTTGCAGGTGAGATAAACGTTGTTGTCTTAATTGAAATAAGAAATAACCGACAATAAGTAATATAACTAAAGCATATAAGGTGAGCGCTAAAGTAGATAACCACCAAGGTGGCATAATAGTTAATTTCAATGTTTTAGTTTTACTATTTGAAGGGGTAATTGAATCAATAGCTTGTACTTCAAATATATAAGAACCAGCATCTAAATTAGTATAAGTAGCTCTGCGATTATTGGTATCAGTTTCAATCCAGTCTTCTTCAAGTCCTTGGAGGCGATATTTGTATTTTATTTGATTCGGAATTTTTACATTAGGTGAAATAAACTCAATACTGAAAGGAGATTGTTCATGTTGTAATGTTAGATTTTTCAGATTATTTATATGATTATTTAACGTAAATATAGGAGAGGTATCTGCATTTCCAGACTGAGCTAATACATTGATTTTCTTATTCGCTAGCAATAGGTTAGTTAAAATAGGCTTGTTTGTACTTTGTTCTATAGCAAGAACCTCACTCAATTTTGCTCTATGAAAACCATTCAGCCCACCAAAGTAGGCGACTTTTTCTGATGAATATAAAATACTACCGTTAATAAATTCATTATCATTTACACCAAAACTCTCTCCAAAATTCATGACTGTTTTTTTGAAAGGATTAATTGCGGAAATTCCTTTGTTAGTACTAAACCAAGCATTTAGGTCTTCATCAACAAATAAACCATTTATGGAATTGTTAGCTAATTTATTATTTTCGTTGAAAACATGAGTTTCTCCAGTCTGAGCATTAAAAAGTAAAATACCTTGGTCAAATGAACCCAACCAAAACCAATCACCGGATTTGATTATGTGTTTTGAATTGCTAATGAGATAATCTGTCGATTTAATATTGTAAATAGTTTCGAAGGTTTTATTTAAAAACGAGAACTTAACTATTTTATTATCTAATGATGTTGCCCAAATAAAGTCGTTGTCATTACCCTCATCGAAGAAAAGACTAGTTATTTTCGTAGAATGGTCTTGGTAACTATTAAACTGTTCTGATGATAAATCGTAACTAGACAGGTTATTTTCATTGTTAATAAACCACAATTTATTATTTATAAATAAAATTATATTAGTTTCATGGGGATAATTAGAGTTTTTAACCCAATTTTTATGATTAATTAACTCATTCGTATTTAAATTATATTCAAACAAATCATTATCAATAGTTCTAACTATTATAACGTCTGAAGACTTGTTAATAATATGGTGAATGCTTCCATCAAATTTAATAGGAAGCTTAGTCTGCTCTTGACCTCTTAAACTAAATAATTGACCATCTCCTCTAGCTAATATTTTCTGCTTGTCTGGTAACTCAATGAAAAAATCTAATATTTGGTTCTTTGAATCATCATCAAATTTAAAATGCTTAAAGCTCATCGAAATAGAAGAGAATGTATTGATACCTCCATCGGTACATATCCATATTGTGTCTGATGAGCTTTTATGTAATTTATAAATGTAATTGTTTATTATCGAATTTTTAGATTCTCTAACTTTATGATGGACAGTGTTTTGATGATGAAGGTTGTAGATGGTTAAACCAAATTCGGTTGCTATCCAAACATGGGTATCATCTATTTGTAGAATAGAATTTACCATGTTTGAAGAAATAGGAGCGTTTACTGATTGTGAGTCTAAGTGTCTTTTTAACTTATAATTTTTATCAACAATAAATATACCTTTGTCTGTTGCTAGCCAATAGTCATTATCAACTATAGCTATATCAGATAGGCGATTTGCATCGATGTACAAACTCCATTTATTTTCTTTTTGAAGTGATATTGCAGTTTTTAGGTTGTTACCAACAATATAAATTCCATTTTCATAGGTACCAAGCCAGAAGTTACCTTGCTCATCTTGAAAGAAGATTTTAATTTCTTTTAGTTTATTATCATCATCTTTAATTTTTATTCTGTGAAAATTATTTTGATTTTCATCGTAATAATGAATACCTGATTCAGTAGTTATCCAAATTTTATTATCTCTGTCTTGATATATATCCCAAACAACATTATCTTGCAGGCTAGTCGTTGTGTTTTTGTTGTGTAGATAATTGTCAAAATTATCTGTTTTTTCATTGTAACGGCTTAGGCCATTTTGTGTTCCTATCCAAAGTCGGCCAGAATTATCCACAAAGACTTTTCTTATGAAATTATTCGCTACAGATGTTTTATCAAGAATGTCGTTTTTGTAATGTGTGAAGTCTTTACCATCATATTTATTCAAGCCTTCTTGAGTTGCTATCCATATAAGCCCTTGTTTATCTTCGACAATGTCGAAAACATAACTCTGAGATAAGCCATCTTGTATAGTAATTGACTCAAACTTCAATTCTGGACTAACAATATATTCGTAGGCTAAGGAATTATTTATAGATAAAAGGAGAGAAAATAATATTGCATACCTTAATATTATTTTTTGAAATAGATTTGCCAATATAGGGCTTATAAAATTAAACAATACAACAACCTTGAAATGTATTTACGTTTAAGGTGACTACATTCTGTTTGTTTACATTATTTAATATATAAACGCGCAATCACTATGATTTTATTAATTATTCTTTGTATCACTGTGCTATTAAAAGTCATGCTTTGGCTTAAGTCAACTATTGAGTTAAGCAATATCTTTTAAAGCACTTCAACAAGTTATTCACATTCGTCATAGTGTTATCGGCAGGTTTAGTTTTTTCTTTGGTAATTATTTAATAAATATAGAGTATTTTTAATATCTTTATTTTGAACTGTGCTGTTTTTTAGATCGTGATTACTATTAAAAGATAATAAGTTTATTCTATCTGGTGTATTACTTGGGCATAAGGTTTCTTTTATAAAGTTTTTTATTTGCTCTAAAGTCAGTTTTTGTATTTCATCTATAAGTTGTACTTTTTGATTAAAGTTACATTCATCAGCACTAATAGAAGCCCAAAAGCGCTGACTTTTAATACGTAAACTTGAGTCTTTTTCTAATAACTGACTGGATAGCCCATGTTTGATATGTTCCCAATGTTCTGTTTCCATTGCTTCAATATTCAAACAAGCATTAATGATAAAGTTATCTATAGCTTCTGATAAATCAACTGATTGGGTGTTAGGTGATTGAATATAAAACGCAATACCTGGGTATCGATTAATTGGAATGAAGTTCACACCAACTAAATAGCCATATTGCTTTTCTGTTCTTATTTCCTGAAAAAACATTGGAGATAGAAGTTGACTGGTGAGCATGCATTTAGCAACAGAGATTAGATCTTTGTTATGTATTGGGTAATAAGTAATAGTTGAGTGATCATGTTTGGGTAAAATAAGTGGTAATTCAATTTTACCTTGGTTTTCTATGCTGATCACTGAAGGGAAAACTTTGTAATGATCATCCATATTGTTTGTGAAAAATTGTTTAATTAATTTACCTATTTCTTTTGCGCTATTTATTTCCCAATTACCATGTATTAATGACTTAACTGATACTTGAGTAAAAATCTGCTTGGTAAAGTCAGTGAATTGACTAAACGTAATGTTTTTTAATGCGCTTGATAGGTTTTTAGAACTTGAATTATTAGGTTGAATTGTTGAACTTAAATAAGAGAACAGTTGGGATATAGATTTGCTTGAACTTGTATTATCCCAATGGCTAATTAATTGACTTTTAAATAAATTAAATTGTTCTTCTTTGAAAATAGCCTGTTTTAGGTCTTTTAGTAATTGCTGGAGTAGGTGGCTTTGTTTTTCGGTAAAACCGGATGTTTGCAATGTCATGCCACCTTGGTGTGCATATAAATGATATTGAATGCCTGCAAGTTCAGCGTCGTAATGTTTTTCTGTTATTGAATCACTGAATAAGTCTACAAATAGTCTTGCCATAGCAATGTTTTCTGTTGATTGAATTATTATTGGTGAATCAATGCCAATGTAAATATATCCTTTGGGAATATTAAAAATGAGATCTTGTTTGAACCAAAGCTCGTATCCACTTTCATTATCTATACATTCAGGAAGTGGTGAACATTTTTGTTTTTCTTCTTGAGTTAATGAATTAGATAGAACAATAGGCTTTTTCACTATGTAAGGGTTTTTATCTGGAAGTGATAATGCTTCGTTATGGTTAGGCTGCTCCCAACTTTCCAGTAATGTAATATCTATTGGGGAAATACTATAAGGGACTTCATACCATTTACTTCTTTTTTCAAAGTGATTATTTTTACTGACGTGAATGATACGCATATTTTTAGGGGTAAAATAAGATAACAAATCATTTATTTCTTCTAGACAATAATTTGTCATAGCATAATCACCGAAGATATAGTCATCTTCTGGGTAATGCTGCATATTCACCACTAATTGGCACACTGAATCGATAGGTTTAGTTTTTTCAGCATATTTAAAAGCTATCTCAGCTAGAGTTTTCTTTTCTTGAAAGTAAGACTCAGGCAAGGGGGATTTCTTCATTAGGTGAATATATTGAAATACAATTGTTGTTATTTCATTTACTTTACTTTCACCTAATTCTGTTAAATGAAAACTAATATTAAAATCTTTAAAGTTTGAGCCATTAATACCTGAACCCGCTGTTAGTTCTAAAACCCAATGTTTACTTTTTAGCAAAGCCAAAATACTACCAACACCTTCATGGCCAAGTAAGTAAGCTAAAATTGATTCTGGTTTGTTTTTATATAAATGATCAATTGAAGGCATAGCAAAGCTAATAATTAATTGATGATCATCTTTTACAGGACATACATTGATTAGTGTAGCTTGATTTTCTGCTAAATATAATGGTGCTGTTATTGTACAGTCGACAGCTTGTTTATCCGAAATATCTGAAAACTTTGACTCTGCAAGTATTTGTAATTCATCTAATGATTGAGGACCTTCAAGTACAAGTGTCATTTTTTCGGCATGATAATATTTATTATAAAAAGCTAAAACTTCTTGTTGAATACTTTCCCCATTTCTATCTGCTAGGGTTTGATGGTTTCCGACCGAAAATTTAGAAAAAGGGTGGGCTTGATTGATAGTTTCTTTATGTACATCGTAAAGCCTACGAATATCATCTTTCAATTTAAGCTTATATTCGGCGTCTATGTTTTTTCTTTCAGACTGAATAAATTCATCACTTAAAAGTGGTTTAGTAAAAAATTGGCTAAATCTGTCTAGAGCTTCTTCAAAAAATTGATAATTAATATCGAGAAAAAAACAGGTGTGTTCTGTAGCTGTCCAAGCGTTATTGTGGCCACCATGCTGACTTATGAATTTTTGGTATTCGCTACCATCTGGATATTTCTCTGTGCCTAAAAATAACATGTGTTCTAAAAAGTGAGCTAGGCCATGTCTATCGGTTGGGTCACTAAAATGCCCAACGTTAACTGTTAAGGCGGCTGCAGACTTTTTAGTCTCGTTATTATTAACTAATAAAACACGTAAACCATTGTTTAATGTTAAAGGTAAATAATGCTTATGATCATTAGGACTTTTTTTCAAAGTGAGCTCCAGCTCAGTTATTATTTTTTACAGCACATGAAAAATAAAGGGAAAATTGTAAAATTAATTAATTTTTAAATTACCGTATGGAATAAGATGAGTCCATTATATTCTTAACAGTTGTTATAAAAAAAATCACTATTGCTTTACTATAGCCCCAATTTATAAAACTGATGCATACATTTGGTATGCATGGATTAATTATGCAAGTTTATATCATGCGTCATGGCCAAGCGTTTACTTCTGGCACTGACGATGCACTCCGAGAATTAACATCGGAAGGCAAGCTGGAAGCTAATGAAATGGCAAAATGGATTGCCAAGCAAAATATCGCTATTGATAAGGTGATTGTTAGTCCTTTTGTTCGAGCTCAACAAACAGTCAAAGAAATAAGTAGTTCGATAGGTAAAGATGTTGCGATAACCACATTAGACTTTATTACGCCTTCTGGCTCTGCTCAACGTATGCATGATTATATTGATGGGATTTGTGTTTCAGAGAATGTTGGCCACTTATTAATCGTGTCTCATATGCCTCTTGTTTGTTATTTAGTTGCTGAATTAACATCTGATGGCGACTGTCCAATCTTTCAAACGGCTTCTATTGCTCATATTGATTATGATATTGAGCGTATGAAAGGAGAATTGGTAAGTTTAACTGCCCCAAGCGATTTAGATTAATAGAGCTAAATGATCAGAGGATTAATATTTAGCTCATCTCGTATGATTAACCAAACTTATCTTCTATTTCTACTAAAGCTAAAATAGCTCCGTTTCCACCCCATTCTAAAGGTGCTTGATGAAAAGCCATGACATCAGGATGCTGAACTAACCAATGAGGTACTTTATTTTTGAGAACTCTTGAGCCTAAGCCATGAACAATACAAATACAGTGAGCATGTTCTTTTTGACAGGCAAATAACAATGCGGCTATTTCTAATTTAGCTTGCTGTTGATCTAATCCATGTAAATCTAAAATAAGATCAGGTGCATAGTCGCCCCTTCTAAGTTTTTTAGTTTCAAAAGTATCTACATCATCTCTAGTATATTTTAACGGCCCTTGCTGATTAAGATTCGGTTCAAAATCGTCAGAGAAGTAAAACTGTGCGTTTTGCTGATTAGATTCTTTTTCTTTAATAAGCTTTTTCGTTGCTGTACTTCTCTTTGAGGGGAGGATTTTATCCTGTACAATAGGTTTTACTTTACCTATAGCATCTTTAAAGAGTTGTTTTTCTTGTAGCGTTAAGCTGTCTTTTAGTTTCATCAGGTAAGTTTAAAAACATCTATCACTAATCACAAGTAAATTAGTCAGTTCAGTTGAATAATACATAATCCTATAGGACACCATGTGAAAGCGTTAAATTTTTCATCAATTAATGAGCAATTAAATACAACAGGCGATTTCGTTAGATTTGCAGCCAGTCAATTTAACCAAGCTGACCTTTATTTCGGTCATGGTATGGCCAACGCATGGGATGAAGCTATTTCATTAATCATGTTTACTTTAAATCTACCAGAAGACTTATTTGAGCAAGTATTTACTTGTCAGTTAACCGCAGATGAGAAGCAAGAGGTACTTACTATTATTGAAAAGCGCATAGTAGAAGAAATTCCTGCGGCTTATTTAACTAATCAGGCCGTCTTCGCAAATTTACCTTTTTATGTGGATCAACGTGTACTTGTACCAAGATCTCCGATTGGTGAACTTATTGAAAAGAAATTTTCGCCCTTTATTAGTGAACAAAATTCACCGGTAAGAATTTTAGATTTATGTACAGGCAGCGGCTGTATTGCTATTGCTTGCGCCTATGCTTTTCCTGATGCTGATATTGATGCCGTAGATTTATCTATAGATGCATTAAATGTTGCTAATATCAATATAGAGAACCACGGTTTATCTGAACAAGTTATTCCAATTCAGTCTGACGTTTTTTCTGGGGTTGAAGGGCAAGTTTATGATTTAATTGTGACCAATCCTCCGTATGTAGACCAAGAAGATGTAGATTCACTTCCACAGGAGTATTTACACGAACCAGAAATGGGCTTGGGATGTGGTGAAGACGGTCTTGATATTGTTAGAAAAATTTTAGCAGAAAGTGCCGAACACTTATCAGAAAATGGTATATTAATTTGTGAAGTAGGCAATTCACAAATACATGTTAGCTCTGTTTATCCTGAAGTACCGTTTAAATGGTTAACATTTGAACGCGGCGGTCATGGTGTTTTCATGCTAACTAAAGCAGAATTACAAGAATTTTCAGACATTTTTAAACAAAATGTTTAATTTCAGTTTATATAGCAATAGCAAAATAAGTATATAAATGTTGAGTTAGATAAAATTTAGAATAAAAACGATTAATCTAAAATTACCCAACAACTTATTTTTTATTGGTATTAATTTATATTAACAAAGGTAGTTAATTCAGTATGTCAGGCAATACATTCGGAAAATTATTCACAGTAACCACTTATGGTGAAAGCCATGGTTTAGGTTTAGGCGCAATTATAGATGGTTGCCCTCCAGGTTTAGCATTAACGGAAGCGGATCTACAAATAGATCTCGACCGTCGTAAACCAGGTCAATCCCGCTTTACTACTGCTCGCCGTGAAGATGACGAAGTAACGATTATGTCGGGTGTATTTGAAGGTAAAACGACTGGTACGCCAATTGGGTTGATGATCAAAAATAAAGATCAACGTTCACAAGATTATGGCAACATATCTGAAAGCTTCCGACCTGGCCATGCTGATTATACTTATTGGCAAAAGTACGGTATTCGTGATTATCGTGGTGGTGGGCGTTCTTCTGCTCGTGAAACTGCGATGCGTGTTGCTGCTGGCTCTGTTGCTAAGAAGTTCCTAAAAGAAAAATTAGGTATTGTTATTCGAGCTTGTGTAACACAAATAGCTGATATTAAAGCTGAGAAATATGATTGGGATTTAGTAGAAACGAATCCATTCTTCTTCCCTGATGAAGATAAGCTTGAGCAACTTGATGAATACCTACGTGGCATTATGCGCGAGAAAGATTCTATCGGTGCTAAATTAACCGTTGTTGCTGAAAATGTTCCTGTTGGTTTGGGTGAGCCTATTTTTGATCGACTAGATGCTGATATTGCTCATGCTTTAATGGGAATTAATGCCGTTAAAGGTGTTGAGATTGGCGATGGTTTTGAAGTAGTTAATCAAAAAGGTTCTGTACATCGTGATGAATTAACACCAAATGGCTTTGCTAAGAATAGTGCAGGTGGCGTGTTAGGTGGTATTTCTTCAGGACAAAGTATTGTTGCTCACATTGCTTTAAAACCAACATCAAGTATTGGTGTAAGTGGAAAAACCATTAACAAGCAGGGTGAATCTACTGATTTAATCACCAAAGGTAGACATGATCCATGTGTAGGTATTCGTGCAGTACCTATTGCTGAAGCTATGCTAGCTTTAACTCTAATGGATCACTTTATGCGTAACCGAGCTCAAAATGCTGATGTTATGTGTGAAACGCCAGACATTTCTAAGTAATAATCTGATCTACAAAAAAGCTGATATCATGTCTATTTGATACCAGCTTTACTTTAACTACAACTCATCGTCATTATTAACCCAATCATTGTTTAAGCATTTTATTTATTAAGGTAAATGAATGAAGTCTTTATTGTTTGTCCGTTCCTCGTTTAGCTATTTTTGGTATTTTGGCTTATTGGGTTTGATCATTCCTTTTTTACCACTTTATTTAGATGGAAAGAATTTTTCATCTGAAGAAATAGGTGAAATGCTCGCTATTATTGCTGCGACAAAAATAATTGGTCCGACTTTATGGGCTGCTTTGGCAGATAAAACAGGACAGCAGCTTGGCATTATCAGGTTAGGTGCCTTTTTAGCGTGTGCACTTTTTACCTTTCTTTTTTGGCTTAATGATTATTGGCCAATTGTGTTTTGTTTAGCGGCCTTTAGTTTATTTTGGAATGCGATTTTACCGCAAATCGAAGTGATGACGTTAAATTCTATTAGAAAAAGCCCTAAAATTTATGCACGTATTCGCTTGTGGGGCAGTATAGGTTTTATTTTCTTTGCTGTAATAACTGGCGAGCTGATAGAAAAGTTTAGTTCTGAGGTTTTCACTTATGTAGGGTTTGTTATTTTATTTGGGTTGTTTATATCTACGCTTTTAGTAAAACAATCTAGAATTAAAAAGTCTCAAATCACAAAAACATCATCAATTACTGATAAGTTGTTTAATGTGAATTTTGCTGTGTTTTTTATTGCTGGGCTTTTATTACAACTCAGTTTAGGTACTTACTACAGCTTCTTTGGTTTATATTTAAGAGATTTAGAGTATCCAACTATAGCTGTCGGCTTACTTATATCGTTAGGGGTTGTAGCTGAAATAACTATCTTTATTTATGCGGGTAAAATATTTAAATATTTTAGTATTAAAAGCATTTTAATATTTAGTTTGATGATTACGGCTTTACGTTGGTTCCTGATGGGACACTTTGGCGACGTTATGATTATTATGGTTCTTTCACAACTAATTCATGCGGCAAGTTTTGGTTTATATCACAGTGCATCGATTCAATTCTTACAACAACATTTTGATCCTAGCCAGCAAAATAGAGGGCAAGCTATTTATATTGGTGGCGTTTATGGTGTAGGTGGAGGTATTGGTGCTTATTATGCTGGAACACTTTGGTTAGAAGGAAGTGGGGCAACTAATGCCTTTGATATGGCGGTGTTGGCTGCATTTGTTGGTGCGATATTTACTCTCTTTATTAAAACCAACCATAAAAATATTTAACGAATTAAACTAACAAAAGTAAAACTGAAGGTAACTCCAATCACTTGGTTTTACCTTCAATCTTTATATTTAACCTAAACTCGGTTTAAGATGTTTTTAATTCATTGAAATAATTACTAATAAAATTTAACTTATACTCTAGCTTGATAGTTTTTCTTTCTTCAAGGCAAATTTCGCGTCAATAGCTAGCCTATTGCAAGTAAATTTAACGATGAAGCAAGGAAAAGTAGGTGTTAGAGAAGAATATATTAAGCCGATCTCAGGTTATTTAATCTTACAACGTTGAATGAGGACCAAATACCTCATAATGAATGCGGCTCTCGCTAACGCCAAGTTTTATTAATTCCTCTTTTGCAAACTTCATAAATCCAACAGGTCCACATAGGTAAAAATTGCCATCGTCTTTCGGTAAATTAACTTGCTTGAAGTTAATTAAACCTTGAGATGTGTTTGGCTTATTAGCTTCTCCATTATTGTACCAAGTATGGTATTGCCAATTGTTTTCATTACATAAATCATGTGTACGTTGCTCAAATGAATGTTGTGCTGAATTTTCGCAGGCGTGAAGGTAATGCACAGGTTGAGCAGCATTTGCTTCAGCTAATTCTTCTAACATGGCTTGCATAGGTGTTATTCCAACACCCGCAGAAATTAGAACAACAGGTGCAGCATCAGCAATTAAAATAAAATCTCCAGCGGGCGCATGTAAATCTACTAAGTCGCCTATTTTTAAATTATCGTGTAAATGATTAGACATTAAGCCATTCTTTTCACCGAGTTCACGCTTTACCGATATTCGATAACTTTTCTCATTCGACGTAGTAGAAAGAGAATACTGTCTTATTTCAACATGCTTACTATCTTTTGGCGTTAATTCTATACCAATAAATTGACCTGCTTGATGAGTCATTGTTGGTTGTTGATCCATAGGTTCGAATATAAAGCTGGTAACAAATTCAGATTCAACAATTTTATCAACTAAACAGAATGCACGTTTACCTCGCCAACCACCTAAACTTGCAGCACGTTCACTGTATAACTCCTCTTCTCTATTAATAAAGATTGTAGCTAAAACACCATAGGCAGAAGTCCACGCATCTTCTACTTGTTGTGTGAATTGCACAGGTAATAACTCTCTTAAGGTTTCAATCAGATGTAAACCTACGACCTGATAATGTTCAGGTTGAATATAAAAGCTAGTATGTTTTTGTGTTATACGTTCAACTGCGTGTTTTAGTACAGCAAGATTATCTATATTTTTAGCGTAAGCTAAAATTACTTCAAATAATGCTGTTTTTTGACGACCAGTCTCCTGATTACTCATATTGAAAATATCTTTTAACTCAGGGTTATAAGTAAATAAGCGCTTATAAAAATGTTCTGTGATTGCTGTGCCGCCACTTTCTAATAATGGGATTGTACTTTTTACTATGTTGATATGTTCTGTGGTTAACATGGATAGCTCCTAAGTCGTTAACTAATAAAGGTAAAAGATTTAATCAAGATTGTTGTTGTTTTTCTGTTGTTAAAATTGGCCAGTAAACTTTCAAAAATATAAGCATGGCGATTACCCAAAGCGCAGCACTTAAACTCCATGCAAAAAGAGTGGGGTTTACGTGCACAGCTTGAAATAGCTCTGTAGGGAAATAAGGCATAAAGCCTCGTGTTAAGGCGGCAACAAGCATAATTAAAAAACTGAAAGCGATAATGTTCTTCACTTTTAATGCTCGGTTTGTATGACCAAGAGACACTCGACTCATCATAGCCAGTATCATCAAACTCATAGCGCCAATAGTAAGTAAATGTAGAGCGTCGCTGAAACTAATGCCGATGTTGTAATAACTTAATCCCAGCATTAATAGTCCTAATGCAATAAACAAATAGGAAATATGTAATTACCATAATAGAGGGACAGATAAGGTTTTAAGCGGGCGCCAATGTAGTAAACGAATGAAATGTAAAATACTTGCCGTAATTATAAAAATGGCAGGCATTACAGATAAATCAAAAAAGCCACTTAAGATGAACACAACTATGCTGAATAAAGACACTATGATTAATGAAAAATTAAGCCAGTTAGGTGTTGTAATCGCTTCTGTATTTGCGCCACGTACAGTAAAAAATGGGATAACACGACCACCAATTAAAGACATAAGTAAAACAAACACTAAAATCATAGAACGTGATAAATGCAGCGCTATGTCTGTGCTTCCTGAAATATCCGTCACTAAGACTAACGTATTCATTAATGCCATCAAAAATAGCATGGCGATAAATAAATAATTTCTTTTATTTTGTGCTGATATGACTTGTTTAGTGTAAATATAGATAACCGCTATCCACCAAATAGCTTGTAAAACTAAAGCTGTATATACAGAGTATTCAGTGTTGATGAGTAGAGCGATACGAACAATTAACCATACTAAAATTAATAGAGCTAAAGCTTTGCCATGTAAACTGCGTACTCCAGTCCAGGTTTGTGATGCAGTTAAAATAAAAGCAACGGCGATGGTAGCTGAAAACCCAAAAATCATTTCATGAAGATGCCAAACTACAGGTGTTAATCCTGTTGTATTGAAGCTAAACACTCCATTTAAAAAAGCTAACCATAAGGTTAAGCAAGTAACGGCAAACGCTGGTGCCAGAAGAAAATGACTCCTAAAAGGCAGATCAAAAATCACATGAGCAAAAATAGATTTTGTTGTGAGTAATGAGTGGGTTTTAGACTTTGAGTTAACAGGTTCTTCTATCTTTAATAAATTGTTTGTCATATTAAAATGCCTTATGCCCTAAACCATGAGCGCCTATGCATCGAATAACATAAGCTATTTTCGCTATTGCTGCGCTGATAATGGTGCTGATATGAGCCATTATTTGTACACCTAAACTGAAGTGCTCAGTAAACACGTAACTTACAAGTATGCTTATTGTCATAACGAGTAACGAGACCATAGTGAGATAATTTCCAAATGTTATAAATAACGCATAATCCACTCGGGTTGTTGAATGATGATGTGATAAGTCATTTGATGAGAGACTTGGTAAAGTGTTTGGTAAGAAACTTGGGAAAACACTATGCAAAATACTGTATTTCAACATTTAACACCTCGTTATTTTATACTTAGAATGCAGTAATAAATTATTTATATATTTAGTTATATCAAGACTCAGGCCATGTTTGTTAACTGTTTTTATATCAGTTGTTTAGTGTTTTTTATTTCCTGTTGAAGTCAAAATGACTCATGATTGTTCGTAGTCATTTTGACTTCTTTTTTTTTATATGACATGGTGAGTAAAATATTGAAAAAACGATATAACATGAACGAAATTTCTTCCGCTGCATTAATTGAATTGTCGCTAAACTTAACTAAAAGCTTAACCAGTAATGATCGTTTCGATAACTTGCTTTCAACCATAAGAAAAGCAATCACATGTGAAGCTGTTGCTGTGTTAGCTGTAAAGGGGGATAACCTTGTTCCGTTAGCATTACAGGGGCTAACTAAAGACACTTTAGGACGTCGTTTTGTTATTGATGAACATCCTCGCCTAGCCCAAATTTGTCAATCAGAAAGGTTTGTTCGATTCCCAAGTGATTGTTCATTACCTGATCCTTATGATGGTTTATTGATTGGTCGAGATGGTGATTTACCTATTCATTCATGTATGGGCATTCCTTTGCACTTTGAAGATCAGCTTATTGGTGTGTTAACACTCGACAGTTTAATTCCTAATATTTTTGATGATATTCCCGAAAGAACGCTAGAAGTTATCACTGCTATGGCTTCAGTAAGTTTAAATACAGCCCTTACTCTTGAGCAACTAGAGCGAAATATTGATCATTCTAATCAAGTTGTTGCGGCTCTAAGTCAACCTAACGTGGTTGCAGAGCAGAACGAGTTAATTGGTCAAAGCGCAAAAATGTTGGCTTTAAAAAAAGAAATCACTTTAGTAGCATCATCACAATTCAATGTGCTCATTCAAGGCGAAAGTGGTTCAGGCAAAGAACTTGTTGCTCATGATATTCATCAACAATCTTCGCGAAAAGCTTCGCCTATTGTTTATGTTAATTGTGCAGCTTTGCCGGATAATCTTATTGAAAGTGAATTGTTTGGACATGTTAAAGGCGCATTTACGGGAGCCGACAAGAACCGGGCAGGTAAATTTGTGATTGCGGATGGTGGTACCTTATTTTTAGATGAAGTGGGTGAGTTACCTTTAGCTGCACAAAGTAAATTGCTCAGGGCTATTCAAAGTAATGAGATACAAGCAGTAGGGCAAGACAAAGTAATAACCGTTGATGTTCGAATTATTGCGGCAACTAATCGTAATCTTCAAAATGAAGTTGAAAAAGGTACTTTTAGAGCGGATCTGTTTCATCGTTTAAATGTATATCCTATTGAAGTACCGCCTTTAAGAGTTCGTGATGGTGATATCGCTTTACTAGCTGGTTTTTTTATTGAGAAAACAAAACGTAAATTAGGTATTAAACAACTGAAAATATCGCCTGAAGTACTCGACTACTTATCAAGTTATCAATGGCCTGGGAACATTCGAGAATTAGAGCATTTGTTGAGTAGAGCCGCATTAAAAGCTTTTGCAAGACAAAAAGAGAAAGCTATTGTTAAAATAACACTGAATGATTGTGACGAGTTATCAAATGACGCACTTTCTCATAATAAGATAACAACTCATCAAAGAGCTGCAGTACCCACAAGTCGTATTGCTCATTCAGCCATAAATTTAAGACATGAAGTGGATGAGTTTCAGAAACAGTTAATCACAGAAGTGCTAACAGAAGAGGGAGGAAATTGGAGTTTATCAGCTAAGCGATTAGGAACAGATAGAGCCAATTTAAGCCGATTAGCTAAACGTTTAGGGATTAGTATTATAAAAACAGTAGGTTAAAGATAAGAACCAGCGAAACCTTTTAGCCATATATCAGACATAAAAAAGGTGAACTAAATTTAGTTCACCTTTATCAAGCTTTCAGAGAAGTAAATGTTACTTAACTTCTTCACCAGCTGCTTGTTTGTCGGCATGGTACGAAGAGCGAACCAGTGGACCACAGGCTGCATGGTCAAAACCCATTTTCATTGCTTCTTTTTGGAACATATCAAAGTCGTCAGGATGAACGTAACGCTCAACGGGTAAGTGATGCTTACTTGGTTGTAGATATTGACCAATGGTAAGCATAGTCACACCATGAGCACGTAAATCACGCATTACTTCTAATATTTCTTCGTTAGTTTCGCCTAAACCAACCATAAGGCCTGATTTAGTAGGAACAGTAGGATTAGCTTCGCCAAATTTCTTCAATAAATCTAATGACCATTGGTAATTAGCACCTGGACGAGCTTTTGTATATAAACGTGGCGCTGTTTCCATGTTGTGGTTAAATGTATGAGGAGGGTGAGCATTTAGTATTTCTAATGCTTTGTCCATACGACCACGAAAATCTGGAACTAAGATTTCAACTTTAGTATTCGGAGAATGTACGCTAATTTCTTTAATACATTCAGCAAATTGTTGAGCACCGCCATCACGTAAATCATCTCTATCAACAGAGGTAATTACAACGTACTTTAATGCCATGTCTTTTAATGTAAGTGCAAGTTTTTTAGGTTCGTCTTGATTTACAGCTAAAGGACGACCATGACCTACATCACAGAACGGACAACGACGTGTACAAATATCACCTAAAATCATAAAGGTTGCTGTACCGTGGTTAAAGCATTCAGACAGGTTAGGACATGATGCTTCTTCACATACAGAATGTAAGTCGTGCTTACGTAAAGCTGATTTTATCGCGTCAATACGGTCTGTCGTTCTTGGTAATTTAATACGTAACCATTCAGGCTTACGCAGCATGGTTTCTCTTTCTGATGTAACGACTTTAATTGGAATATGCGCCATTTTTTCGGCGTCACGTAATTTAGTACCCGCTTCTATACGTGATGATTTAGTTGTCATTTAATGTTTCCAACCCTGTTTTATAAACAATAGTGTTTGAATTTAAAAGAGTGCTTATATGTTTAACTAAAGACTCTCCTGCTTCTAAAATATTTTCTGGTCCATTCAATGTCGATGTTTGAACCATTTCTAAACCTGCGTAACCACAAGGATTAATTAATAAGAAAGGTGATAAATCCATGTTAACGTTTAGCGCTAAGCCATGAAAAGAACATCCTTTTCGAACTCTTAAACCTAAAGAGGCAACTTTTTTGTTATCTATGTAAACACCAGGGGCATCCGCTTTTGCTAATGCGGTAATACCATAATCATTGAGTGAATCAATGATGGCTGTTTCAATAAGCGTAACAAGCTGTCTAACGCCCATTTTTCGCCTACGTAGATTAACTAATACATAGAGTACTTGTTGTCCTGGTCCGTGGTAAGTTACTTGTCCACCACGATCTACTTTCACTACTGGAATATTACCAGGGCAGAGTAGATGTTCTTCTTTACCTGCTTGTCCTTGTGTAAAAACAGCGGGGTGTTCAACCAACCAAACTTCATCCAAAGTTTCATCATTACGGCTATCGGTAAAGCTTTTCATTGCTTCCCAAACAGTTGTGTAATCGACTTGGTTTAGTTGCCTAACTACCAAAGTATCATTCATACATTGGCCTTTAATGTATATGGAATATTATAAAAGAATAAAAGTGACATTACACCGCACAGCTTTTAAGGGAGTAATTAAAGTACGTAGCGTACTTCTTCAATAGCTGTTAAGGTTTTATAAATGGTTTCAATATGATCTTTGCTTGTAACGGTTACCGCAATAGAAACTGAATGATAATTACCTTTTGAACTTGGCTTTATCTTTGGAGAATAATCACCCGGTGTATGTTTTTGTAACTCACCAATAATAAGGTCAGGTAACTCGTCACAAGCTACACCCATTACTTTGAAGTTTAAAACGGTAGGGAATTCTAATAATTCATCAAACTTAGTTTGCATTTTTTTACCTAGATCTATCGGGTTAAGGATATTGATTTATGTTTTAACGTTATAAATATATTTTATCATTAATTTAGGCTGTAGGGCTAATACCATCTTATAAGTTTTTTCATTTACTTTTTATTGAGGTGCATATTAAAGAATTGTTTGAATGGTTTAAAGCTGTAGGCAGTACAGGTAATAAAAAGGGATACATTAAGTATCCCTGATTTTAAGCTATTTTAATTTAATAGGCTCAATGATTAATTAGCAAATTGTAATTTAATGTAATCCATCAAACGACTGAACATACCGCCTTCATTGATCTCTTGTAGTGTTACCAATGGGTATTCAGCTATGTCTTCACCATTAAGCTGAAGAAATACTTTACCTACTATTTCGCCCTTGCTTAATGGCGCTGTAAGTTGTTTGCTTAATTCAAAATTTGCTTCTAGGTTTTTACGTTGTCCACGTGGAATAGTAATAGGTGTACTTTCTAAAATACCTAAATCTACTTCTGGAACATCGCCCATCCATACGCGGTTAGTAACAAACTTCTCACCGGCTGCGTAAGGAGTATAAGTTTCAAAAAATCTAAATCCGTAGTTAAGTAATTTTTTACTTTCTACTTTACGCGCTCTTTCGCTATCAGTTCCCATTACTACACTAATTAAACGCATGTCGCCTTTGGTAGCTGAAGTGACTAAGCTATAACCTGCTTGCGAAGTATGACCGGTTTTCAAACCGTCAACATTCATACTTTTATCCCACAATAAACTGTTACGGTTATATTGTTTGATGTTGTTGTAGGTAAAGGATTTTTGTTTGTATAGTTTATATTCTTCAGGTACATCACGAATAAGTGCTTTAGCTAAAGTTGCCATATCACGAGCGGTTGTTTTATGTTCGTGGCTGTCTAAACCATGGCTGTTTTCAAAATAACTGCTGTTCATACCTAGTTGTTCAGCATGAGCATTCATTAAGTCTGCAAATGCACTTTCGCTACCAGCAACATGTTCTGCCATAGCCACACAAGCATCATTACCTGAAGCAACAATAATACCTTGGTTTAATAAGCTAACAGATACTTCTGTGCCTACTTCAATAAACATTTTAGATGAATCTGGAAAGTTTTTTGCCCAAGCTAATTCACTAATAGTAACTTTATCTTCATTTTTTATATTACCTGAAGCTAATTCTTTACCGATGATATAACTTGTCATCATTTTAGTTAAACTTGCTGGAGCTAGTAAGCTGTCGGCATTTTCTTCCGCAATAACTTTACCTGTTGTGTAATCAATAAGGATGTGTGCTTTTGCATTCACTGAAGGTGGTGCAGGGATAATATTATTTGCATGAACTACGGGAATTGCGCTGAGAGATAATGTTCCAAGCAGAGTGAAGATTTTTGCGCGTGACGAAAGCAAATTCTTCGTCATAGAGATAAGCATAATGTTCCTATATTTTATTGTTATACCAAACGCATTAATGAATTGACCTATTTTATACGAAGTATAAATGCTCAAATACAAGGCATTTATTGTTATAACTAGTTATTCTAATTATTAAATAAATAACGATGTAGTTGGTCATTTAAACAAGTATAAATGTTCAATTGGTTATTGTGATTGGTATTTTAAAAGCCAATATTTTTCTGCAGTATAGCATTTTTATTTTTGATTGCTATGCCATAACCAATCGGAAGTTGTTACTTTTCGTGTATTTTAATCAAATAATTTAAATGAGAATGATAATTATCCTACAAGGTAGCGATATTATATAAATTAGTGGTAAAGAGGAAATGGTTAACATGACCTCTAATTAAATACTAAAAGTGTTTATTTTATATAACTTTTGAAGGCTTTTGGGTAACCATCTTGTTTAACTTTAAGTAAAGCTTCTTCAAGTTTCATTTGATTGATGAATGGTCCGAGCTTTACGCGATATATGTTATTTTCATAAGGCGTGCTTACTTCATAAGGGTATTTAGTTTTTAAGGTGTTTGCTGTTTGATTTGCAATATGTTGGTGCTGTGTAGCAAAAACTTGTATGTAACCAATAGGAGATAATTCTCGTTCAATTTCTTTATCTGTATTTATGGCTTCAATGGTAACTATTGCTGTGCCTTTTTTTAGCATATCTAACTTGAATGCTGCGCTGTAGGATAAATCGATAATTCGGTTCTCATGGAAAGGACCTCGATCATTTACACGCACAATAACTGACTTTTTATTTAGGTGATTAGTGACTTTTACATAAGTAGGTAAGGGTAAGTTTTTGTGAGCTGCTGTCATGCTATACATGTCATAAATTTCACCATTAGATGTTAAATGGCCGTGAAATTTTTTACCATACCAAGAGGCTATACCGGTTTGCTTAAAGTTACTTTCTGACTTTAGAACACTGTAGTCTTTGCCACGCACGTTATAGTCTTTATTTCCGCCTCGACTGTAAGGTTCATCTTTTGGAACTGCATCAACAAGTTCCGCAGATGTTGGGATGCGAGTAGGTATGCTGTCGTGTTTTTGTTTGTACCTGCTTGTATTAGAACTACATGCACTAATCAATATAATGAGTAATACTAAAAAGTTACTTTTCTTTATCACAATTTACTTCCTTTTAGGCATGAACTCGCTTATTTGTACTTATTGCCATTATCATTCCAAAACCGGCCATCAAGGTTACCATAGATGTACCGCCATAACTGACTAACGGGAGAGGTACACCTACAACAGGTAATAAACCAGATACCATTCCTATGTTAACAAATACATAAACAAAAAAGGTGAGGGTTAAACTTCCCGCTAATAATTTTGTAAATGCTTGTTGCGCGTTAATCGCAATATAAAGGCCACGTATTACTATAGCTAAATACACGGCAAATAAAATAGATACGCCAATTAAACCAAACTCTTCGCTGAAAACAGCAAAAATAAAGTCGGTGTGTCTTTCTGGTAAAAATTCAAGCTGAGATTGTGTGCCTTGCAACCATCCTTTGCCATGAATACCACCAGAACCGATAGCTATTTTAGATTGAATTATATGGTAACCCGAACCTAATGGATCTTGCTCTGGATTTAAAAAAGTGAGTACACGTTGTTTTTGGTAATCTTGCATCAAGAAAAACCATAATATAGGGGCAAAAGCGGAGGCTAAACCTACACAAACACCTATTAGTCTTAAGCTTGCTCCTGCTAAAAATATAACAAAAATTCCAGAGCTTGCGATAAGTAAAGATGTACCTAAGTCAGGTTGTTTCGCAATAAGTAATGTTGGTAATAATACTAAGATGAATGCGATAACAATATGAGATATTTTTGCAGGTAAGTCGTACTGGCTTAAAAACCATGCAATAGTAATAGGTACTACAAGCTTCATAACCTCAGAGGGTTGAAACTTCATAAAACCTAAATCTAACCAACGCTGCGCTCCTTTACCTACATGACCAAAGAGAAGAACACAGATAAGCATCAACAAGCCGACTATAAACATAGCTACAGCCCATTTTTGATAAGCCATGGGGGGGATTTGTGCTACGGCAAACATAACAACTAAAGCAATACCTAAGCGAATAGATTGCCTAATAACGATGCCGAATTCTTGTCCACCAGCACTGTAAACAACAAAAAGCCCTAAAATCATTAGGCTTAAAATACCAATAAGTAATGGAATATCTATATGTATTCGTTGCAGAATTGTTCGTTGTTTTTGATGATCTTGGCCTGAAGTTCTCACTAATGTACACTCAGATGTTTTTCACCATAAACATTTTTATGGTGTGGATGACGGCTAGAGTCTTTGCTGACAATAACTCTATCACCAAAGTATTGATCCATTATTTGTCGTGCTACCGGTGCAGCATTACTTGCGCCGCCACCTTTAGCCACGTTTTCTATTGCAACGGCAACCACTATTTCTGGCGCTTCATAAGGAGCAAATGCAATAAACATGGCATTATCTCGTTGGTTTTCACTGGTGGTTGCTGCATCATATTTTTCATCTTGTTTGATGTTAGCTACTTGCGCTGAGCCTGTTTTACCTGCTGCATCATAAGTACTTCCTTTAAAGGCGTTATAACCTGTGGCACCACGTTTTTGTACTGTGTTATGCAAGCCATCAAGCACATAATCCCAGTTTTTAGGTTCACTTATTACGATTGGTGGTTTGTCTTCATAAACAATATCGGTAGTCATGGTTTCAGTTTCTACCTTGTTGTTAACTATTGTATTAATTGTCTCAGTGGTTGATTTTAATAAATGAGGAATTCTTATCTCACCTTTATTAACAAGTATACTGATCGAGTTAACTAGCTGAATAGGAGTAACTGTCCAGTAACTTTGTCCTATGCCTACAGATAAGGTTTCGCCGGTATACCATTGTTGATTATATCGTGCTCTTTTCCATTCAACGCTGGGCATAGTTCCGCTACGCTCTTCATGAATGTCGATACCACTGTATTCACCAAAACCAAATTTTTCCATCATAGTACTGATGCGTGTTATGCCAAGCTTAAATGCCAGATCATAATAATAGATGTTACAAGATTGCTCTAAAGATTTAGTTAAGTTAACCATGCCATGACCCCATTTTTTCCAGTCACGTCTTTTGGTATCAACACCTTTTAACTGATAAAACCCTGGATCATAAATCTCAAATTCAGGAGTGATCATTTTTTCTTCTAAACCCGTTAGAGCAATAAGAGGTTTAATGGTTGAAGCTGGAGGAAATAGACCTTGAGTACTTCGATTAATAAAAGGCAAGTCTTTAGAGTTTCTTAATTTATTATAGTTTTTAGTGCTAATACCATGAACAAACAAGTTACCGTCATAACTTGGATTTGAGTACATCGCTAGTATTTCACCGGTACGTGGGTCCATTACAACAACTGAGCCTCTGTTACCTGACAAGGCTCGCTTGGCGATCATTTGTAATTCAATATCTAAACTTAATGTCAGATCTTTACCTGGTATTGGAGGAGTAAAGTTTAAGGTTCTGATGATCCGACCTTGGTTGTTTATTTCTACTTCTTGATGCCCAATGCTGCCATGGAGCATTTCTTCATAATACTTTTCTAATCCTAACTTACCTATATTACGTGTAGCTTTGTAGTTGTCTGCTATGCCTTTGTCTTCAAGTTTTATGTTATCTCTTTGATTGATCCGGGCAACGTAACCAACTGAGTGGGTGGTTAAGTCAGCAAAAGGGTAATAACGTTTTAAACGAGCATCAATAAAAAAACCAGGGAATTTATGTTGATGCACAGAGAAAATAGCAACTTGTTGGTCGCTTAATCTTGAATGTATTTCAATAGGTTTGAATCGACGTTTACTGCGTAAAGATTTAAGTACTTTTTCTTGTTTCTCTTCACTTATATCTAATAAATCACTAACTGCTGAAAGTTGCTCTTTAATATCTTTAACATCTTCAGGGATCACTTCTAAGCTGTAAATAGGTTTGTTTTCAGCTAAAAGTACACCGTTTCTATCGTATATTAGACCACGGTTGGGGGCTACAGGAAGCACCTTTATGCGGTTTGAATTTGATTTGGTTTTATACTTATCGTAAGACTCTACTTCTAAGTTATAGATATTATTAAATAAAATCAGCAACATAATTACCACCCCAATAAAAGCAATTAATACTCTTCGGGCAAATAAGTTAGCTTCTGCAGTGTGATTTTTTATCGATATGCGTTTACGTGCTGACACCGTTGTTATTCTCTGTGGTATGGATGATTGTTATTAATGCTCCACGCACGATATAAACTTTCAGCAACAACTATTCTTACCATAGGATGAGGTAAAGTAAGAGGAGATAAAGACCATTTTTGTTCAGATGCTTGAATACAAGCAGGTGCTAACCCTTCAGGTCCACCCACAAGTAAAGCAACATCACGGCTGTCATGATGCCAACGCTCAAGTTGTTGAGCTAACTGAGGAGTTGTCCAAGGCTTGCCCTCTACTTCAAGGGTAACAATTCTGTTGCCTTTGGGGATAGCAGCTAAAGTAAGCTCACCTTCTTTTTCTAAAATTCGAGAAATGTCTGCATTTTTCCCTCTTTTTCCGGGAGAAATTTCAACTAAATGAAATGACATATCACGAGGGAATCTTCGACAATATTCGTTGAATCCTTCAGTGACCCACGATGGCATTTTGTTGCCTACCGCATAAAGGGTAATACGCATAATAAACTATATTATTCCCATAATTGTTCTAGTTGATATAAGTCGCGAGTCGACTCAGTCATTACATGAACAATAATTTCGCCTAAATCAACAAGTGCCCATTCGCCAACATCATTACCTTCGATACCTAAAGGTTCTAAACCTTCGGCCCTACATTCCATAGCAACTGATTGAGCAATTGATTTAACATGTCTGTTTGAGTTGCCTGAACATACGATCATGTAATCAGCAAAGCTTGATTTTTTTGAGATATCTAAAACAGTAATATCTCGGCCTTTCATGTCTTCTAATTTTTCAATAACAAAGGCTTTAAGTGCAGTATTTTCCAACGTGGGTTCTCTATGATTTAATTAATGGGCTATATAATATCACTTTTTAATTCTTAGGTAACCTTGCATTTAACTTCAATCACCACCTTAGGTAATATTTCGTTAGTGTCTCGGTTATTTTTAGAGTTAATTTGAGAATAAAATATATCAGATGTTTGAATATAAGGTATGTTTTTTAATGTATTTAATTATGTCAGAAGCTAACCATTGCGAGCATTCAACTTTATTAGATATTTTATGGCGTATTTCAGTCGAAGAGATATCAAGCTTGTCTGTGTCATGCAAAAAAATAAGCCCTGATCTTTTTTCAAGAGAGGCATTTTTAGTTAGTAAGTTTTTATTCGGAGAAATGTTATTTGGCTCTAGATCATTCACTGAACCTTGGTACTTATTAAGTAAATCTTTGGTTTCAGAATTAATGGATGATAAGTCATAGCCAGGTCGTGTATTTACAATTAAATTGCACTTTTCAAGAATACTTTCCCATAAATGCCAACGGGTAAAGTTGAGTAGAGAATCCATCCCCATAATAAAAAACAGTTCACTGTTAGGGTATTCGGCTTTAATTTCATTGATGGTATCTAAAGTATAGGAAAGGTTAGTTCGTTTGGTTTCTCTAGTATCGAGCTCAAAACCTTTTTCATCAGCACAGGCAAGTTCAACCATATTAACTCTGTGCATGGTCGAAGCATTTGTGCCTGATTTATGAGGAGGTTTGTGAGCAGGTATAACGAGTACTTTATCTAGGTTAAATTTAGCTAAAGCTTGTTTGGCCGGCTCTATGTGACCTTTATGAATAGGATCGAAAGTTCCACCTAAAATACCAATGCGGTGGCTTTTATCTGAGCTAGGTTGAAGGTTAGTCATTAGCTATATTCGTAATCTAACGGCAGGGTAGAGGTGGTTTGCCCGTGATATAGGGTGATACAAATATCAGAAAGTAGAATATAAGGATTAAAATCACTGGATGTTTTACTGATCAAATCAACTTCGGCTAATCGACTTAAACCATGAGATAAATTCCCATAAGTCATATTATTTAAAGCATGTTGGTAGAGTGGCTTTTTCTTTTCCCAGATGCGATAAGTCTTATATAAATTATTAATTGATTCGCCTTGCTTGAGCTTTTCTTGCATTTCAATTAATTGAGATATTTCTTTATGTAAAAACCAAACTAATTGTCCTATGGGAGCACCTTCATGCTGAAATTGATCAAGAATCGCGACGCATTTTTTCAAGTCACCTTTTAATAAAGTATCAACCACTTGAAAAGGATTAAATTTAGCTTGGTTAATAATGATCTTTTCAGCATCTTGAATAGTGACCTGGTTTTGACCAAATAAAATAGATAGCTTTTGCAACTCTTGATCTAAAGCTAATAAATTACCTTCAAATAACTCAATCATTAAAGGAATAACATCAGGGTGGATATTAAGTTTAAGTTGATTTATTTGGCGGTTGAGCCATTGATTGAGTTGTTTACCTTCGATGTCGTATATAGGTAAAAAGCAGCCTAAGTCTTCTAAGGTTTTAAACCACTTCTTTTTTTGTTGAGCCGCATCAAGTTTTGGACCGTGGATAACAAGCACTACATCGTTATGAAATTGCTCACTTAAGGCGAGTAATGTTTTACCTGCAGCTTCGTTAACTTTACCTGAGAGGATTTCAACTTCAATAATACGTTGGCTAGAGAAAAGGCTCATTGATTGGTATTCATTAACAACATTCGACCAATCAAACTTATCATCGGCTGTGAAACGTATAACTTCGTCGAACCCTTGTTGTAAATAGCTACTTTTTATCGTCGCTAAGCTATCATTCTTTTGCCAAGGCTCATCACCAAAAACTAACCATATAGGTTTAAAACCTTGGTTAAGAGTAGATGATAAGTTGTTATGATATATACGCATATAATAAATAGCTTAGTGTTTAGTGAATTTTTGAGTCTATATTTAGGCTTAGTTGCGAGTTATGTTATTTATATATAAAAATATTATATTTTTAAACTGGCTAAGTTTCGCAATATTCTATCGGCAGCTTTTTTACGCATTTCACTTAACATTAATGTTAATTCACGACTTTTCGCTAACGCTAAATTTGGATCATCTTGATAATCTTTATCGAGTTCAACTTCGTAAGTTCGGATGTCTTCATTACTAAAAATCAATTGATACTTAACTGAATAAATTAACTCATATTCAGCTACTTGACCATTTGGGAATACCGAAAGAGTACGTCTGTCTAAACTATCTTTTAAGATATGTAACTCAGGGGTATTTACCGTTGATTTAGGTGTGATGTTGATTTTATTTAGCAGTAAATGCTGCTTAACTAAACGTGTTAATTCGCCATGTTTGTCAACAGAGCTTACATGAATATTTTGTAATTGCGGTGAAAGTAGGTAATCACCACGTAAATGAAATCCACAACCTTGAATTAGGCCAAATGTTAAAATAAAGCTTAACCATAAAGTAGAGCGTTTTGCTTTAACGTTTATTTTCAATGTTATATTTCTCTTATGTTAATCGCTGATAATAAAAGGGTAGAAATAAATTTTCTACCCTTGTGTACGTTGGAGCTAAAATTGTTTCTCTAGTTAGCTACTATGTTCAATAATTTACCTGGAACATAAATAACTTTACGTACTGTTTTTCCATCAGTAAATTTAGTCACATTTTCGTCAGCAAAACCTAGCGCTTCAACTTGATCTTTCGATGCATCAGCAGCAACTGTAATTTTTGCACGTAATTTACCGTTTACTTGAACAATAATAAGTTTTTCATCTTCAACTAATGCACTTTCATCAACAACAGGCCATGCTGTATTTTCAACTGGCTTGCCGTCACCAATAATATTCCAAACATGATGACTTAAATGAGGAACAATTGGTGTAAGCATTAAGATAACAGCTCTTATTGCTTCTTGCATAACAATGCGATCTTCAACTGTTTCTATTTTAGCTTTAGTTAAATGATTCATTAACTCCATGATTGCAGCAATGGCTGTGTTAAATGTATTACGACGACCAATGTCATCACTTACTTTACCAATTGCTTTATGTAGTTCACGACGTAATGCTTTTTGATCGGCATTTAATGTAACATTCGCTAATGTTTGCTCTACAGTTAATGCTTCTTCTTGAGTGAAGTCATAAGCGAGTTTCCAAACACGTTTTAAGAATCTATGTGCGCCTTCAACACCTGAATCAGACCATTCTAACGTTTGCTCTGGCGGTGAAGTAAACATGATAAATAAACGAACTGTATCAGCACCATATTGTTGAATAACTTGTTGAGGGTCAATACCGTTGTTTTTAGACTTCGACATTTTGCTCATACCAGCAGATAGTACAGGCTGTCCATCTAACTTGCTTGTTGCCTTAATGATTTGGCCTTTCTCATTACGTTCAACTTCAACGTCAGTAGGGGCAATCCATTCTTGCGCGCCATTATCAGCTTCGCGGTAGTAAGTTTCTGCTAGTACCATGCCCTGACAAAGTAAGCTCTTAAATGGTTCGTCACATTTAACTAAACCTACATCACGTAATAATTTATGGAAAAAACGAGCGTAAAGTAAATGTAAAATAGCGTGTTCAATACCACCAACATACTGATCAACAGGTAGCCAGTAATTAGCTTTTTCAGGATCTAACATCTGTGTTTTGTCGTCAGACGAACAAAAACGAGCATAGTACCATGAAGATTCCATGAAGGTATCAAAGGTATCGGTTTCACGAAGAGCTTCTTCACCGTTGTAAGTTGTTTTAGCCCAAGCTGGATTATCTTTAATTGGTGATGTTACACCATCCATAATCACATCTTCAGGTAACTCTACAGGCAATTGGTCAGCAGGAACTGCAACAGATTCACCATTCGCTAAGTTGATCATTGGAATAGGCGTACCCCAATAACGTTGACGCGAAACACCCCAATCTCTTAAGCGGTAGTTAACTTTTACATTACCTTTGTTTTCAGCAATTAATTTGTCTGAAATAGCTTTAAATGCTTCTTTAAAGTTTAAGCCGTCAAATTCACCTGAGTTAATTAATGTGTTTTTCTCAGTAATAGCAGCTTTTGTAATATCGTCGTCTTCAGTACCTGCAATAACTTGAGTGATCTCTAAGCCGTATTTAGTGGCAAATTCCCAATCACGTTGATCATGACCTGGGACTGACATTACAGCACCCGAACCGTAATCCATTAATACAAAGTTTGCTGACCAAACTGGTACTAGTTCACCGGTAAGTGGATGAATAGCTTTTAAGCCTGTATCAACACCTTTCTTTTCCATAGCAGCCATATCAGCTTCTGTGGCTTTATTTGTTTTACAGCTTTCGATAAATTCAGCGATTTCAGGATTATTTTTCGCAGCTTCTAACGTTAGAGGATGCTGAGCCGCTAATGCAACATAAGTTACGCCCATTAAAGTATCTGGGCGCGTAGTGTAAACATCAAAGCTTTCATCTGAATCAGCAACTTTGAAAGTTAACTCTACACCTTCAGAGCGACCAATCCAGTTACGCTGCATGGTTTTAACTTGTTCAGGCCAATCAGTTAATTGGTCTAAATCTTGTAATAATTCTTCAGCGTAGTCGGTAATTTTAATAAACCATTGTGGAATTTCTTTGCGCTCAACCATAGCGCCCGAACGCCAGCCTCGGCCATCAATAACTTGTTCGTTAGCTAATACAGTTTGATCTACTGGATCCCAGTTAACGGTAGCATTCTTTTTATATACTAAGCCTTTTTCAAAAAGCTGAGTGAAAAACCATTGTTCCCAACGATAGTAATCTTTGTCACATGTTGCGAATTCACGATCCCAATCATAACCAAAACCTAAAGACTTTAATTGACCACGCATGTAATCAATATTTTGATAAGTCCATTTTGCTGGCGCTGATTTATTTTTGATTGCTGCGTTTTCAGCAGGTAAACCAAACGCATCCCAACCCATAGGTTGCATTACGTTTTTGCCTTGCATACGTTGGTATCGAGAAATAACATCGCCTAAGCTGTAATTACGCACATGACCCATGTGTAATTTACCACTTGGGTAAGGGAACATAGCTAAACAATAAAATTTTTCTTGATCTGCATTATCAACAGCAGCAAATGTTTTATTTTCAGTCCAACTTTGCTGAACTTCGGCTTCAATTGATTGGGGATTGTAGATGGATTCCATTAACGATTTCTCAGGTATTCAAAAAGATTGCTTATGATTTTTAATCAAGAAGTTATTGTTCTCACTCTTGATAGCATAAGAGGATAAATTATTGTGCATAGAATACCTTATCTGCACCCTATAAATAAACAAATTTAAGTTTTTTAAGAATATTGACTATACTCGTAATATCAATACCTTTCTCTGTTGTGAATTTCATTAATGAGGATAATATGACCAAAAAGCCAGAAAGTTCAGATCCTAAATATAATCAACTTATTCAATGGTTTAATGATGTTAAGTCACATGAATTAACTCATGTTATTGAGTTAGTAGACGAAGCTAAAGCGTGGTTAAAAACTGCTGAAAGTATTCCTGAAGAAAAATACCAACAATTTATTTCTAATTTTAAGCTTGATTTAATCGAGTTTTATCAACAATCACAAGCAGACATTCAACATTCTTTGTATTTAGACTTACTCAAAGATACCTTTTGGGCAAAGCTTTCATCAATTACCGATCAAACTCAAATTGAGTGGGCTGAACTACAAGAGGATTTTGTACATGATGGCTTATATAAAGCGGGTGATTATGTTGGTTTTGGCGAAGTTAAATGTTTAACTTGTCATCATACACAGCAAGTACATCATGTTACTTTGCTTTCATCATGTATCAAATGTGATGGTAAAACTTTTAAAAGACAAAGCCTAACCCCGTAATTCTGCTAAAACTTGATCTACACCATCTTATAAATAATATTCACTAGCACTTTGCTATAGAGCTTAATCTCAGAGTACACTATAGCCTCATCCTTTTATCCGCAAAGTATTTGTTTTCTAAACTTTATAGTGAGATCTTCATGACATTAGACCCCGTTACCACTTTGATAACTCCTCAGCATTTAACGGCACACTTACCTGAGTCACTATTTTCTCAGTCTCATGATAAAGAAACAATTGATCAACCTTTTGTTGGGCACGAAAGAGCAAAAGAAGCATTAGAGTTTGGTTTAGCTATGAATGCTATAGGTTTTAATGTTTTTGCCATGGGGGAGCATGGTACTGGCAGACAAACTTTGATAAAGCAGATGCTTACTGGATTAGCTAAGAATCAAAGTACGCCTGAAGAATGGTGCTATATCAATAACTTTGATGACACACACTCACCTTATAAATTGTATTTAAGCCCTGGCGACGGTAAACAACTTGTTGCCCGTATAAATACTTTTATCGATGATTTAATCGCATTATTTCCTGAAGTGTTTGATAACCCTAGTTACCAGCGTCAAAGAGCTGCGATAGACCGAGCATTTAATCAACAATATGATGAAGCAATCACTAAAGTTGAAGAAACAGCGTTAAAAAGTAACATCATGTTATTTGAAGAAGAAGGGGAGATCGGTTTTTCATTGGTTGTTGACGGTAAACCATTAAATGAAAATGAGTTAGCTAGTTTAGATGAAGAAAAGCGTAATAGTTTTTATGAATCGGTAACTGAATTAGAAAGCCTTTTATCTGAAGAACTAATAGAGTTACCTAAATGGAAACGTTTATCTATAGATAAACTGAAAAAGTTAAAAAATGAAACTGCAGCTCAAAGTATACAACCTTTATTAAAAGAACTTGAACATGAGTTTTCAAGTAACATCGGTGTTTTAAAATATCTATCTAAAGTTAAAGTCCATGTTGTTGATACCGTACTCGACATTTTAGTGGGTGAAGATAACGAAAAACAAAAAGCCAAAGATAACCGTAAATTAATGGTTGAACATTTTTTGCCTAACTTACTTGTTGCACGTGAACCTCATGAAGGTTCTCCGGTTGTATATGAACAAAACCCAACCTATCAAAACTTATTTGGACATGTTGATTCAGCAAGTTTTCAAGGTAATCCTTATACGAGTTATCGTTTAATTCGACCTGGTGCTTTACACAAAGCTAACGGTGGTTATCTACTTCTTGATGCTGAAAAAGTATTAAACCAACCTGTTGTATGGGCTCGTCTTAAATTAGCTATTAAAACTCAAGAAGTAACTATTGAAAATCCATATTCGGAGTTTTCACAACCAGGTTCGTACAGCCTTCAGCCAGAAAATATACCATTAAAAGTAAAAATAATTTTATTGGGTGATGCTGATATTTATTACACTTTGCATGCTTACGACCAAGAGTTTAATGAGCTTTTTAGAGTACTTGCTGATTTTGATAGATACCTGGATAAGAATGATAACAACCTTATTGCCTATGCTAATTTGATTCGTCAGCGTGCTCAAAAACATCAATACCCAACAGTGTCGGACGATGCGATTGTTGAATTAATTAAACATGCTTTAAGACGAGAAGAACACCAACATAAAATTTCTGCCAATATTGTTCACTCAAATGATTTATTAGATGAAGCGAATTACTTGCGGAACAAAATGGATGAGAAAGGTGATCTAACAGCTAAACATATCAAGTTAGCGCTGGCAGCTAAACAAAGACGCACAGGGCGTATTAGTGAAACTTGGTTGAGCGAAATTAAAGAACGCCAAGTATTAATAACAACGCAAGGTAAACAAGTTGGTAAAGTTAATGGTTTAACTGTACTTGAAATTGGTGAAAGTGTTTTTGGTACGCCAGCACGCATAACAGCAACGGTTTATGCTGGTAGCGAAGGTGTTACTGATATTGAGCGAGAAGTTGATTTAGGTAAATCTATTCACTCAAAAGGTTTTTTATTACTAACAGGTTATCTAGGGCACAAATACGGACAAGAGTTTCCGGTTTCGATATCAGCCAATATCGCCATTGAACAATCTTACGGACATATTGATGGTGATAGTGCTTCAATGGCTGAGTTATGTGCGTTAATTTCATCGATTACACAATTGCCTATCGATCAAGGCATCGCGATCACAGGTTCTATTAATCAACATGGTGAAGTGCAGTCAATTGGTGGTGTGAATGAAAAAATCGAAGGTTTTTATCGATTATGTAAAGACCGTGGTTTAACAGGTAAACAAGGGGTTATTATTCCTCGTACCAATGTTATTAACTTAATGTTATCTGATGAAGTGATTACTGCTGTTGAACAAGGTGTGTTTGCAATTCATGCTGTGGAAGATATTGATCAATCATTAGAATTATTATTAGGCATACCTGCAGGCGTACCTAATAGTTTAGGCCGTTACCCTAGAAAAACAGTACATGCGATGGCATTACAAAAATTATCATTGTTTACAGATATGTTAGAAGGCGGAGAATAGGCTTATTTCTCTCTTTTTAAAATAGATAATTAAAAGTCTTTTTAACGCTAAAAAGACACGAATAAAGGCTAAAATGCATTATTTAAGCCAAATAGTTAGTTATGTCTTGTACAAAACTTATTCTTCTGTATAATGCGCGCCTCACTTAAGCTGACTTCAATAAGCAATGCTTAACGTGAAATGAGTGGGGTATATCCGCCCAATAGACTTGCCTAGCTAATGTTCATATTAGCATACCGAATGTGCCTTAAGTCTTCCTGGTGGTTTCCTCGTATATATGTATGCGAGATCTTTGATTAAAATATTTTTTCCCTGAATCAAATCTTGCCAAGAGAAGACAAATATTATGACAACAACTAACGACGCTCCTGTGAGCTTTGACTCTTTAGGCTTGCCTGAAACTTTATTATCTGCATTAAAAACTTTAGGTTTTGAATCATCAACTGCTATCCAAGCACAAACTATACCGCCGCTTTTAGCTGGTAAAGATGTATTGGGTGAAGCGCAAACAGGTACTGGTAAAACTGCTGCATTTGGTTTACCTGCACTTGCTAAAATTGATCCGTCAATTAGAAAACCTCAATTAATGGTGTTAGCACCAACTCGTGAATTAGCGATTCAAGTAGCAGCAGCTATTGAAACTTTTGCTAAAAACATGAAAGGTTTAAAAGTAGCTACTTTATATGGTGGCCAATCTTACCAACCACAATTTCAACAACTTGAACGCGGTGCTCAAGTTGTAGTAGGTACTCCAGGACGTTTAATGGATCACTTACGTCGTAAAAGCTTAAAACTAGATAACCTTTCTTTCTGTGTATTAGATGAAGCAGATGAAATGTTAAACATGGGCTTTTTAGAAGACATTGAATGGATCCTTGAGCATTTACCAAAGCAAACGCAAATGGCGTTATTCTCTGCGACTATGCCTGCGCAAATTCGTAAAGTAGCTAACCGTTTCTTAAAAGATCCTGAACATATTAAAATTGCTGCTGTTAAAAAATCTAAAGCAAACATCCAACAGTTTGCTTGGAAAGTAAGTGGCATTAGCAAAATTACAGCATTAGAACGTATTGCTGAATCTGTAGATTACGATGCGATGATTGTTTTCGTACGTACTCGTAACGACACTGTAGACGTTGCTGAAAAATTAGAACGTGCTGGTTATCCTGCACTTCCGTTGAATGGTGATATGAACCAACAACAACGTGAACGTACTATCGACCAAATGAAATCAGGTAAGTCTTCAATCCTAGTGGCAACTGATGTTGTGGCTCGTGGTTTAGATATTCCTCGTATTACTTTAGTTATTAACTACGATTTACCAGGTGATAACGAAGCTTATGTTCACCGTATTGGTCGTACAGGTCGTGCTGGTCGTGAAGGTATGTCAATTGCTTTCTGTCGCCCACGCGAAATGTACTCATTACGTCATTATGAGCGTTTAACGTCTGGTACTATCAATACCTATGAATTACCAAATATTGAAGAAATTGGTAAAGCACGTATCGAACGTACTCGCACTAAAATAGCTGAAGTTGTTGCGAATAGAGATATTCAAGCAATGCGTGAAATAGTTGAGCAAATGGCTGAGCAATCAGAGCTTTCAATGACTGATTTAGCTGCTGCTTTATTGTTTGAAAGTCAGCTTAAGCAACCTTTACAGCCGAAAGAAGATCCAAAACCTCGTAGAGAAACTCGTGAACGTAACGACAGAAATGATCGTAACGATAGAAGTAATCGCAATGACAGAAATGATCGCGGTGCTAGAGACAGTCGTGGTGGAAGAAATGAACGTGGCGGTGAAAGAGCTCCTCGTAAAGCTAAAGTTAACCGTACAGATGTTGATTGGCAGACTTATCGTTTAGAAGTTGGTAAAGAGCATGGTGCTAAGCCAGGTGATATTGTTGGCGCAATTGCTAACGAAATCTCTCTTGATAGCAGCTATATTGGCGCAATTAACTTACACGACAAGCATAGTTTTGTTCAGTTACCTAAAGGTATGCCTGAGAAGTCGTTTAAGCAACTGAAGAATGTACGCATTCGTCGTCAAGCAATTGATATCTCTGTATCTACTGATGCTCCAGCGGCAACAAGTTCAGATGCTTCTGGTGAACGTAAACGTCGCCCAGAACGTAGACCTAACTAGTCTCAAACTAGATTAGTTAATTAAAGGCGCTTTTTAGCGCCTTTTTTGATCATGTAGTTTGCTCTAACTTAGAAGATTAACTTTAATATTAGCCGTATTAATATTTTCACTATCAATGAATATTCGTTATCATAAACCTTTATTGTTAAATATTTGATCGTGATGAAAAAATTATCTGTTTGTATTATTTGTAAAAATGAAGAAAGTACGATTGAAAGTTGCTTAGAGTCAGTTAAATGGGCCGATGAAATTGTTATTGTCGATTCTGGAAGTACTGACAAAACATTAGAAATAGCAAAGAAATATACAGATAAAATCTTTATTCGTGATGATTGGGAAGGTTTTGGCGAACAACGTCGACGCGCTGAGAAATTAGCTACAAATGATTGGCTTTTTGCTATTGATTGCGATGAAGTAGTAACACCTGAGCTGCAACAAGAAATTCTAAAAACATTAAGCTCTATAGAAGATAAACAAGTTATTTCAGTAAATCGCTTAACTAAGTTTTGTGGTAAGTATATCTATCACAGTGGTTGGCATCCTGACCGTATTGTACGTATTTATAATAAAAATATTACGGGGTATAACACAAGTTTAGTACATGAAGCGGTTGAGAAAAAAGGCCTAGAGCGTCTTAATATGCAAGGTAAGTTATTGCATCATCAATATGAAGATCTATTTCCTTATATCAATAAAAGAAATAAATATGCAATGTTTGGTGCAGATCAGATACTTAGAAAAAACAAAAAATCCTCTTTAACTAAAGCTCTATCATCGGCTATTTTTGCTTTTATTCGTCACTATTTTCTCAGATTGGGTTTTTTAGATGGTAAAGCAGGGCTAATCATTTCAATCATTCAAAGCCAATACAGCTTTAATAAGTATATTTTTGCTTACTATCATAAAGATAATGTTAAGAAATAATTACTTAACCTGAACTCGGGATAATGAATGTCATAACATTCAATAAAAAGAATTATTTATCAATAGATTAAAGAATCATCAGAGTACTTCACATGTAATATGATGACTCAATTTAGTGAAGATGATTACATTAGAGACAAAAAAAATGCCTTTGAGTGATAAGCTCAAAGGCATTTTTTATAGTAATTCTTTATTACTCTTTTGACTAAACGTTATTATTTCCAGTTAGCTACTTTTGCAGCTTGTAGCTTTTTATAACCTTCAAGTAATTTTTGATGAGTCTCGAAACCTTCTAAGCTTAACCCTGGGCAATGAAGTCCATCAAATATAACTTTACCTTCAACAATATCTAAACAACGTTGTGATAGCTCTTTGCCGTACATTAGACCTAAAGATGTCATGTATTCACTGTACTCACGTGAATCATCCCACTTTATTTCAAGTAATGCTTGTAAACAGCGATACTTACGAGTGTTTTCTTCATTGTTTTGATCTAGGTGTAATGCCCAGTTTACCCAATCTATCGCTTGTTCATCTTGTGCAGCTAAAGCGAGTACAGCTTTCATTTCGCCTAAACGAAAATCAGCCCATGTCGTCCCTGCATCTGGCGCTAAACCAATAAATTCTGCGGCAGCTAGTGCGTCGTTGTATCCGCCTTGCTCTAATGCGTCTAAAATTTCTAGCCATTCTTCAGTATCACCTTCTTTTAATGTTAAGAAGGCTTCTCTAAATAATGCGCCATCATTGTTATTATTCCAAACGATCTCATCTACAGGGTAAATATCTGACATACCCGGTACTAATATACGACAGGCGTATACGTTCAAATGGTTGTAATCGGAGATTAATATATCGTGTCCCATATCATGAATAATATTAACTAAGTTGTCATATTCACTTTGAGTATCAGCATCGAAATCCCAATCAACAAATTCGTAATCTGGAGTTTCTTTGAAAAAGTCGTAAGAAATAAAACCACTTGAGTCAATGAAATGTAATTCGATGTTATGCGGAGAAGCAATCTCATCTTCATCAAAACTAGGTGGCTGAAATACATCGAGTTGATCTAGGCTTCTACCTTGTAATAATTCTGTTACGGTACGCTCTAATGCAACTTCAAAGCTTGGATGCGCACCAAATGAAGCAAAAACACTACCGTCTTTTGGATTGATTAGTGTTACACTCATTACCGGATATAACCCACCTAATGAAGCATCTGCTATTCTTAAATGATATCCGTGGCTTTCTAGTTCTTTACAATCCGCTAGGATAGTAGGGAATCTCTCTAATACTTCTAGAGGAACTTCTGGTAAACAAAGTCCTTCAGCTATGATTTTGTTTTTAACATAACGCTCAAACACTTCAGATAAACTTTGAACACGCGCTTCATTTTGCGTGTTGCCTGCAGACATACCATTACTAACAAAAACATTACCTATAACGTTTACGGGTACATAAATTTCTTTATTATCGCGTGCTCGTGTATAAGGCAGGGCACAAACACCACGCTCACCGTTGCCTGAGTTCATGTCGTAAAGTTTATCAATGGTAATTTCTTGATTTGGATCGAAGTAATTCCATAAACCTTCATCAAGCATACCTTCAGGAATAGAATCATCTTCACTGAAAAACCATTTTTCATTAGGGTAATGAACAAATTCACTATTTGATATTTCTTCACCTAAGTAATAATCAGCAAAAAAGTAGTTACAGCTTAAACGTTCAAAGTATTCACCTAATGCACTCGCTAAACATGACTTAGCTGAAGAACCTTTACCATTAGTGAACATCAGTCCACAGGTGGCGTCTTTAATATGAACAGAATAGCAATTCTCTAAAGGGTTTAACCATGAAGCTTCAACAATATCAAAACCAAAAGAAACGAGCTTTTCTTGCATGGTTGAAATAGATGATTCAAGGTCGCGATCTTTACCTTTAATGAAGGTTTTTTCGTTTGTGTTTTCAATCATGAAAATGTCTCGACAATAGGTGAAATGAATTAATACTAAATATGGCGATTATTATACCGAAAGCGATAAGGGTTACCATGCAAACTGTAATATTTAAATATGATTTAGATATATTAGATTGATTAATATTTTGAGCTTATTACTCAGTTATCAACTAAGCTTTAATTGAGAGACTTTTTTATGACTTTGAATTCACATAATAAATTTATTTATATTTGTTGAACATTGTTCATGCCAATCTACTAAGTACATGAACAGTAGATTGAATACTAACATGTTACTTATTGCGCTTAGTATATGGTTTTATTGGAATATTATCTTATTATTATTGTATTCATTATGGTACTCTTGATAATTATCGCAAGTGTAGTGTTTTAAACTTAATACTTGAAACATTATTATTGATTTAAAAAAGCAGTTTTAAATTGGTATTGTTTATCAATGGATTGGGTGTATATGTTTTTTGTTTTTGTTCTGAATAATTAAATATTCAAACAAAGTGTTAAAAATAGAAAGGATGTAGCTTTGACAAACGTAAGAACTAAGTTTTGGAAAATGCTAGGCTTACTAGCAATGATCTTCGTTATATTTATTTATGTATTATTTGTAACTGAACTCACAAAAGCTGTTAAATCACCTGTTTTTAATTATCCTGATGAAGCTTTTATTTTAACACAAGAAACTTCTTTAAATACTACTGATAACCTTATCAGTACCGCTTTGTTATTACCTTTAAAAAAACAAGGTGATCAATTACTTATTGCTTTACATAACACCAAAGAACCTAACCTCGTTGTGCCTTTAAGAAATGTAACCTTCATTGTATTACTTGGCTTACTCTTTCCTGTTGCTGCCTTTATTATTATCTCTTGTGTGGTTTATACCTTAGCTATTAATTATCAAAGAAGTAAATTAGACAAAATTTTAATGCCAATGTGCACTCAGGCAGAAGAGTTGATTGTAACTTTTGGTAGTAAAAGTCGAGGAAAAAAATCCTATTCTGCTTTATCTCAACTTAATATATATATTGAAGATCTTTCTAAATACGCAAGGATTTATCAAATTAACGCAGAGCAAAGTGCTTTTTGCGACAAACTAACTTCTTTAATCAACCGACATAAGTTTTTAGAACATATTAATGAACAGATTGCTATCGCTGATGAAACGAAAACGCGGTGTGGTTTATTATTTATAGATTTAGATGGTTTTAAACAAGTGAATGACTCCTTCGGCCATTCATTTGGAGATGAAGTCCTCATTCAAGTAGCAGAACGTTTAAAAAGTGTCGTTCGCAGTCAAAACTTAAACTATAGTAATAACGAAGAAGACAAAGAATATAATCTTTCCCGTTTAGGCGGAGATGAGTTTACGTTATTTATACAGAATATTGACGATCCTGAAGTGCCTGTAAATATTGCTAACCATGTATTAAAAGAGTTAGAACGAGATTTTGTTTTAGGTAACAAATTGGTGAAGATAAGTGCCAGTATTGGTATTGCTGTTTACCCTGATAGCGCTAATAGTCCTGAAGCACTTGTTCAGATGGCTGATGTTGCTATGTACCGAGCAAAGAAAGAAGGGCGAGGAATTTATCGTATTTACTCTCCTGAAATGGGCAGTAAACTTAGGCGTTATCATTATCTGTTAGAAGAAATGAGGTTAGGGATTGTTTCAAATAGTTTCTTCTTATCTTTTCAACCCATTATCCATGTTGATGGTTGTGCTATTAGTTATTTTGAAGCCTTGGTTAGATGGCAACATCCGATTGAAGGTATAATTTCCCCTGCAGAGTTTATTCCAATTGCTGAAGACTCAAATCAAATCTTAATTTTAGGTGACTGGATCCTTAATGAAGCTTGTCGTCAAATGTCTGCTTGGAATCATGCGGGAATGACTAAAACTAAAATATCTGTCAATGTGTCAGGTGTACAATTAAAACATCGCCCAATTTATGATTGGATTATGGACGCATTAAATAAATCAGGTCTACCTCCAACATCTCTTATGCTAGAAATAACAGAGTCGTGTTTTATAGATATTTCTGAAAATATTATTTATGAATTAGAAAAATTAAGAAAAGAAGGGATTTACATTGCGATTGATGATTTCGGCACTGGTTTTAGTTCACTTTCAGTTTTAGCCACATTACCTGTTGATGTATTGAAAATAGATCGCATGTTTGTTTCAGAGGCTAGCCATGATGAAAAATATCGTAAAATATTAAAATCTATCGTTGAATTATCTCAACGTCTAGAGTTGAAGGTTGTCGCTGAAGGTATTGAAGAAATAATCCAATTAGAGTTGCTGAAATCTTTAGGTGTTGTTTATATCCAAGGATATTTAATTAGTCGTCCTGAAAGCTCTAGAAATGTAGGGAACAAAGTTTTAAAACAGGGTATGAATCATCTATCACACATGGGAACAGGTACTTGGGCTCCTTCAAGTTCTCACATTATTTAATATTAATACTCAGTAAAAAGTAAAAGAAAAGGCACTTTATGTTTAATAAAGTGCCTTTTTATTTGATTATAGCCATTTACAGTAAGCTATTTATGAAGAGTACATTAAGCTTTTGTAGCTGCTTTCATACTGCTAATAAAACTCGATAACTCGGAGTTCATTGCAGCATAATCCTCGAGATTATTTTCGATTATTTTCACTACAGCTGAGCCACTTATTGCGCCAACAGCACCCGCTAGAAGTGCTTCTTTTACTTGTTCTGGTGCTGAAATACCAAAGCCCAATATAGGTGGAGCAGCTTTGTATTTAGCTAATGTTTCAATTAAAGCATTAGCAGGCATAGCAGCTTTAGTCTCAGAACCAGTAACGCCAGCTCTACTTAATACATAAGTGTAACCTGAACCGTTTTCAGCCACATGTTGCAGGCTTTCTTCACTTGCATTAGGTGGAGCAATAAATATTTGAGCAATACCATGTTTAAGAGCCGCAGCTTTAAATGGTGCACACTCTCTGATTGGTAAATCTGCAATTAACACAGAATCAACGCCTGCTTGTGCCATATCACTGTAAAATTTGTCTAAACCACGAGCAAAAATCAAGTTACCGTAAAGTAATAACCCAATAGGAATATTAGGGGCATATTCACGTATCTTTGTGATGATCTCGATACAGGTTTCAGTTGTAGTACCTGACTTAATGGCTCGTAAAGCAGCCATTTGGATCGTAATACCATCAGCACTAGGGTCTGAAAAAGGAACACCTAATTCAAGTGCATCGGCACCAGCATCGATAAGTGTTTTAATAACTTCAAAAGATTGCTCAGCATTTGGATCGCCAATAGTAACAAAAGGAATAAAAGCGCCTTCATTTTTAGCTTTAAGATCGGCAAAGCATTGATCGTAACGATAACCCGCATTGTTAGTTGATTGTGTCATTACGCTTCTCCCTTTTGAGCTTCTAAAACTGTATGTACGTGTGCTAAATCTTTATCACCACGACCTGATAAGTTTACTAAGATAATAGTTTCTTCTGTTACTGCATCTGCCATTTTAAGGGCATGGGCAAGAGCGTGCGAAGATTCTAAAGCAGGAATGATACCTTCGTTCATAGCTAATGCTTGAAAAGCTTCTAATGCTTCATCATCGTTAATTGGTACATATTGAGCACGACCACTATCTTTAAGGAATGCATGTTGAGGACCAACAGCGGGGTAGTCTAAACCTGCTGAAATAGAGTAACTTTCTTCTATTTGTCCGTTATCGTCTTGCATAATGTAAGTGTAGTTACCATGTAACATACCTTTAGTACCTGCTACTAATGTTGCGCCGTGATGATGAGTATTTACACCTTTACCGCCTGCTTCAACACCAATCAGTTTTACGTCTTTATCTTCAATGAAATCGTTAAACATACCAATAGCGTTAGAACCGCCACCAATACAAGCCACAACGTAATCAGGTAATCTACCTTCTTCTTCTAAAAGTTGAGCTTTCGCTTCTTCGCCAATCATTTTCTGAAATTCACGAACAATTGTTGGGAATGGATGAGGACCTGCTGCAGTACCTAAAAGGTAATGAGCGTCTTCATAGTTAGCTGACCAATCGCGAAGTGCTTCGTTTACTGCATCTTTTAATGTGCCGCTGCCAGCAGTAACAGGAATAACAGTTGCGCCCATTAGTTCCATTCTAAATACGTTAGGTTGTTGACGTTCACAATCAACAGCACCCATATAAACTCTACATTTTAAACCTAATAATGAACAGGCTATTGCTGTCGCTACACCGTGTTGACCTGCACCAGTTTCAGCGATTATTTCTGTTTTACCCATGCGTTTAGCAAGTAAAGCTTGCCCTAAAACCTGATTAGTTTTGTGTGCACCGCCATGTAATAAATCTTCACGCTTTAAGTAAATTTTAGCTAAAGGATTTTTAACTAAATTTCTACAAAGTGTTAAAGGCGTAGGTCGTCCCGCGTAGCTTGTAAGTAATTTATTAAATTCGGCTAAGAAAGCTTCATCAGTTTGTGAAGCAATAAATTCTTGTTCTAGTTGTTCAAGTGCTGGTACTAATAATTCACCAACAAACATACCGCCAAATTCACCGAAGTAGGCTGGTAATGATTTTTTTACTTTAGTTTCTGTACTTGTATTAGTCGTCATTTTTAATAGTTCCGTATTTGTGCGAAAACTTGTGTTAACTTTTCGCTACATTTAATGCCGGGGCTTGCTTCAACACCAGAGTTGAGGTCTAAGCCAAAAAGGTCGTACTCAGTCATTAGATTGACTGCTTGCGTAATATTTTCATTGTTTAAACCGCCTGCTAAAAAGCAGTTTGATAAGTCTTGCTCACTTTCAGCTAACCCTTGCCAGTTAAACGTTTCACCACTGCCTGCATTTTTACCGTCTAAAACATTATGTTGAACGTTCTTTAATGATAATTCAGGTACGGTTGAATCTACGCTTTGTGCTTTCCATATTTCACAAGCTACAGCGCCATTATCATTTAATAAAGCTTGCAACTTATTGATGTAACCTTGATCTTCTTTACCGTGTAATTGAACTGCGTGTAGAACCAGCTCTTTAGCTAAATTTGCTACTTCTTCAATATCATGATTAACAAAAACACCAACATAATTAAGTGATGTTTCTTCGGTAACAATGGCTTTGGCTTGTTTAGGTGTTATGTAACGTGGTGATTTCTCGGCAAAGATTAATCCACCGTACACTGCTCCGGCGTCGCTTGCCGCTGTTGCAAATTCAGGAGCTGTTAAACCACATACTTTGTTATTACCTAAAATAAGTTTTCTGCAAGCAAGGTCAATATCTTCTTCAGCCATAACTGAACTACCCACTAGAAAGCCGTCTACGGCAGGGGCAAGCTCTCTTACTTGAGCATTGGTATAAATACCTGATTCTGAGATAACTATTCTGTCATCAGGAATTGTTGGAGCATAATCAAATGTACGAGATATATCCGTAGAAAGATCACGTAGGTTACGATTATTTATACCAATAAGTTTGGCGCCTAAGGCAATCGCTCTGTCACGTTCTTCATCGGTAGATATTTCTGTTAAAATAGCTAAGTTGTATTGTTCTGCAACGGCGGCTAGTTCTTTGTATTCATCATCAGACAAAACACTTAACATCAGTAAGATAGCATCAGCACCATAATAACGAGCTAAGTAGACTTGGTATGTGTCTACAAAAAAATCTTTATTAAGTACAGGGCACTTAACTGTATTGGTAACAATTTTCAGGTATTCGTGTGTACCTTGGAAATATTTTTCGTCTGTTAATACTGAGATAGCTGCTGCATATTTATCGTATATTGTACAAATCTCTTTTACATCAAAATCTTCACGAATAAGACCTTTAGATGGAGATGCTTTTTTACATTCTAAAATAAAGCCCGCTTCAGGATTTTCAGCTGAACGCGTTAGTGCTTTGTACATGTCTTTAGTTGTAGGAACAAGTGAGTCAATAAATGACGCTAGTGGTAAGCTTTTCTTTAATTCTTCAACCGTAACTCGTTTATCTATTACAATTTTTTCTAAAATATTTGCCATGCTATTTCTCAGCCTTTAATTCTTTATTTGAAACACTAACTAAGGTGGTTAGTGTGTTAAATGCTTCGCCTGACGCTAAAACGTTTCTAGCCATAACTGCCGCATCTTTCAAGTTATCTGCTTTGTCGTGTAAATATAATAATGCGGCACAGTTAATAATAACGGCATCATTATGAGCTGGTAAGCCATCGCCTTTTAAAATGCTTTTTATATAACCCGCATTTTCTTCAGGTGTTCCACCTTTTATGTCATCAAGGGTATAGCGCGATAAACCAAAGTCTTCAGGAGAAATGGTCTTCTCTACCATTGTGCCATTGGCTATTTCAATAAGCTGTGTTTCACCATGTAAGGCTATTTCATCTAAACCGCTACCGTGAACAACCCAAGCGCGTTTAACACCTGTTAATAGTAAACTTTGTGCAATTACAGGTAATAATTCAGGTGTATAAACACCGAGTAACATGGTTGATGGAAAAGCGGGGTTAACCAAAGGACCTAAAATATTAAACAAGGTTCTTATGCCCATAGCTTTACGCACGGGACCAGCATACTTAAAACCTGGGTGATAGGCGGGTGCATATAAAAAACATAAGTTAGCTTGTTCAAGACATTCGCTAGCAGTTGCAGGCGACATAGATAAATTAACACCTAAGGCCTCAAGTAAATCTGCAGATCCCGACATGCTCGATACACTTCGGTTTCCATGCTTTGCCATTTTTAAACCACAAGCTGCAGCAAGAATAGCAGCAGTAGTTGAAATGTTGATGGTATTTGCACCATCACCACCTGTGCCTACACAATCTGCTACTTCACTGGTTTGTTTTGGAAATGCTGTAGCACAAGCTCGAACCGCAATGGCAGCGCCTGCAATTTCTTCAGGGCTTTCACCTTTAATTTTCAACGCTGTAAGAACTGAAGCTAATAAAGACGGATCAACATTACCATTGAATGTATCAGTAAAAAATTGTTCTGCGCTTTGCTGACTTAATGACTCTCCATCAACCAAAGCCTGTAATAGGTTATTTTTCGACATAATAAACTCCAGAATTCCTATACTGTTTTTTGTTGATGTAAATGGGTTAAGTGCTTCAATGTTTGTGCTAATAAATGGCTGCCGTAAGTTGTTAATATAGACTCTGGGTGAAATTGAAATCCTAACGCGGCATCTCGTGAATGCTGAACAGCCATAGGTAAAACTACATTTTTGTCAGTCGTAAATTGAGCTATCATTTCTATATTATCTGGCATCTCAGTCGCTACTAGCGAGTGATAACGAGCTACAGGTAATGGATTAGAAATATTTAAAAATGCGCCTTCACCCGTATGCTGAACATTCGATGATTTGCCATGTACAATTTCAGGTGCGCGACCAATAACACCACCATAATGTTGAATAAGTGCTTGGTGTCCTAAACAAATTCCTAAAATAGGGAATTTACCCACAGTTTTTGATATTAACTCCATCAAACAGCCTGCTTGGGTTGGTGTGCCAGGGCCTGGAGATAAAACTAAAATAACACCTTGGGCATTATTCTTAGCTTCATTATTCAGTTGTTCAATAATGTAATCAGCTGGCAGTGTATTACGGTAAATTAGTGGTTCGTAACCTAAACATTTAAATTCATCGACTAAGTTATAAGTAAAAGAATCTAGGTTATCAAGCATGATGATCTTAGGTAAAGTTGACATTATTTACCCTCCTTTACTTGATCCGCTGTAGGCAGTTGTTCTGAAGTGACAACTGAACTCTCTAATAAGAATTCCATATTTTCTGCTACTTTTATCGCATTAATCACAGCTTGTGCTTTTTGTTTGGTTTCGTTGGCTTCTGATTGTGGATCTGAGTCGTAAACAACGCCAGCTCCTGCTTGAACTTGTGCAACACCGTTACTAACAAAAGCTGAACGGATAACAATACAAGTATCCATTTCACCTTTACCAGTTAAGTAGCCAACGGCACCGCCATAACTTCCGCGGCGTTTACCTTCAATATTTCTAATTAATTCTGTGGCTTTTACTTTAGGTGCGCCTGAAAGGGTACCCATATTCATACATGATTGATAAGCATGCAGAGCATCTAAATCTAAGTCTAATGTGCCACATACGCGTGAAACTAAATGCATCACATGCGAATATCGATCAACTTTTAATAAGTCGGCTACATGGCGAGTACCTGGTTGGCTTACGCGCGCGATATCGTTACGAGCTAAATCCACCAACATAATATGTTCAGCTAATTCTTTTTTATCTAAATGTAAATCAAGCTCTAAGCGACTATCTAAATCAGGAGAAAAGCTACCATCAGGGTTAAATCCGCGTGGTCTTGTACCTGCAATAGGGTATATCTCAACTTGACGATTTTTATGTTGATATTTTAAAGCTGATTCTGGTGAAGCGCCAAACATACAAAAGTCGCTGTCTTTTAAATAAAACATGTATGGGCTTGGATTACTTTGTTTTAACGATTTATAAGCGTTAAGAGTTTCAGAACAAGGTAAATTAAAAGAGCGAGAAGGAACAACTTGGAAAATATCGCCGGCTTTAATGTTTTCTTTCAACTGATTTACATTGGCACAAAACTGCTCGTCTGAAATATCGGTATGAACTTCAAGTTCAATACGATTAGATGTTTTTTCAGTTTGGTGTGCAGTATGGTTTTGCTTTAATAAGGTTTTTAATTCGGAGATACGAGCTCTGATCGTTTTATTGCTTTGCTCAACATCAGTACCAGAAAATACATTGCCGATAATTTCTGAAGTTTGTTCTTCATGATCAATAACAATCAATGTTTCGGCTAGGTAGTAAACAAAGTCAGGACAGGTGTTTTCACCTTCAGCAACGTCAGGCAGTTTTTCACTCATCGACATCATGTCAAAAGCAAATGCGCCACCTAGAAATACCGAAAAATCATGAAGTTCATCAGCTAGTGCTGGCGTTAAGTCATTGAACAAACGCAAACATTGAAAAGGGTTAATTGCTAACAAGCGAGACTTTTCATCAAGCTGTTGGGTAACTTCAGGGAAAATAGCAATTAATTGGTTTGCTGATGTAGTGAGTTCAGCGTGTTCCTTTAATGCCTGTTTGGCAAAAGCTAAGGCTGATATACCGTTATCAGTTAAAGCCGTAAAGGTTACTGTATTGCCATTACACACCATTTTTAATGCGGCGTGAGTGAGCAGTAGACTTTTTAGTTGATGTTTTTTATCAACTTCAGCTGATTCTAGAAGAATGTTGTGATTATTATCACCACAAATTTTATGGTAAACCGCTAAAGGATCAGCTTGATAATTTGCGCTATCCGTTAAGGTATGTACCTGACCAATCGTTGATGTTGTCATGATTTTTTGGGTATTCATTTTTGTTCCTAGTATTCTAATTTATAAGGGGGGTGTCATCCAGCGTAAATGGGCAAAAGCCACCATATAAACCAACTTTTAACTTTAACTATTATCATTTTAATCTCTATTTTCTAAATGCGTAAAACGTAAAAAACCCGCTTAGGTAAGCAGGTTTTTTGGAATATATTTTTCTGTATAATTTACATACAAACAATCGCCATAACCTACTTATGTAGAATTATGCCACCACCAAATTAATAAAATAGTTTGTTTTGTTTGTATCATTATCTTCGTCATCTCAGTAAACTTGCACTCAGGCAAAATAAAATCCTCTATAGAAGAACCCATTATGGATGTTATGTCAACCATAGAATCTAAAGACTTTTCAAATTTACGCATTGATTTACATAGCCATACTAAATTTTCTGATGGGGGATTAACTCCTCAAGAGCTTATAGAAAGGGCGACTAACTTCCAAATCGATGTTTTAGCCATTACCGACCACGATACGGTATCGGCCTTAGATATTGCAAATAGTTATATAAGCGAAAAAAAATACGCGTTAAATTTAATCAACGGTATTGAAATATCTACAGCATGGCAAGGTTTTGAAATACATATTGTCGGTTTAAATATAGACAGAACAAATCCTGAGTTACTTAAGCTTATTGAAAATCAACAAATTGCTCGGGAAAGTAGAGCAATTAGTATGGGCGAGAAACTTGCTAAATGTGGTTTTGAAGGTATTTACGATAAAGCTAAAGCCTTAGCTAATGGTGGCTCTTTAACTCGTGCTCATTTTGCCAAAGTATTATTACAACAAGGTAGCATTTCTAAAATGCAGGCGGCTTTTGATAAATATATAGGTAAAGGTAAGCGTGCCTATGTGAAACCTAACTGGTGTACTATTGAAGAAGCTATAACTGCGATTCATCAAGCTGGTGGCACAGCTGTTATGGCGCATCCTGTAAGATATGACTTATCAACAAAATGGCTTAGACGTTTAGTTATTCAATTTAAACAAGAAGGCGGCGACGGTTTAGAGATTGTTCTGCCACAAATGAGTAACGACCAACGACAATTAATGCTAAGCTTTTGTTTAGAATATGATTTGCATGCTTCAATGGGATCTGACTTTCATCATCCGCATAACAAATGGAGCGATTTAGGGCGTAACTTACGTATGCCCAAAAAAGCACTTCCTATTTGGTCTTTATGGCCAGAGAAACTGCAATCTGAAATGCTAAGCCGTTAAACTACAAAAGAATGGAGTAATTTATGAGTCAATTTTTTTATGTTCATCCTGATAATCCACAGGGTCGTTTAATGAAGCAAGCAGCAGCTATGATCCATGACGGAGCTGTTGTTGTGTATCCAACAGATTCTGGTTACGCCATAGGTTGTCACATGGGTGATAAAAAAGCCTTAGAGCGTATCTGTAATATAAGAAATTTAGAGAAAAGCCATAACTTTACGCTTATATGTCGTGATTTGTCGCAATTGTCTGAATATACTCGTGTAGATAATAGTGCATACCGACTACTTAAAAGTAACACGCCAGGGCCTTATACTTTTGTTTTTAAAGGCTCTAAAGAAGTACCTAAACGTTTATTAAATCCAAAACGTAAAACTATTGGTATTCGTGTACCTGACAATAATATTGCTCAAGCTTTATTGGCTGAAGTAAAAGAACCTATTATGTCGACCACTTTGATTATGCCTGGTGAGAGTAGAGCGGAGTTTGATCCTGAACACATTCGCGATCTTTTAGAGCATCAAGTAGACCTTATTATTAATGGCGGTCATTTAGGGGAACATCCTACTACGGTTGTAGATTTCTCTGATGGAGATATTACAATCATTCGAGTAGGTGAAGGCGATCCAAGTCCTTTTGAATAAAGCTCACATTAGTGGATTAACTTTTGCAGAAAACTAGCACAAAGATAAACGACGGGAAAATGGTCCAACAGGTTCTACCTTTGGCCATGATCCACGGTGAAGCTTATAACGATAAGCCTATTGATTTATTTATTCCGCCAGACGCCCTCGAAATTATTTTAGAGTCTTTTGAAGGGCCTTTAGATTTACTCTTGTACTTAATTCGTAAACAAAAATTTAATATTTTAGATTTACCAATAGCCCCCATTACCAAGCAATACATGGTTTATGTCGACTTGATGAAAGACATTAAATTAGAGTTAGCTGCTGAATATCTGGTAATGGCGGCGATATTAGCTGAAATTAAATCAAGATTATTATTGCCTAAACAAACAGTAGAGGATTCTGAAGAAGATCCTCGAGCAGAACTGGTTAGGCGTTTACAAGAATATGAAATAGTAAAACATGCCGCTAACGAGCTAGATCAATTACCACGTTTAGACCGAGATGTTTTTATAGCTAATGCTAATGTGCCTGATAACTTTCAACCAAGAACAATCGATGCGGATGTTGATTTATCTGACTTGGTTGGCGCATTACAAGATATTATGAAAAGAACAAAAGCACTGGAACATCATTATATTCAAAAAGAAGCTTTATCAACCCGTGAACGTATGACTTATATTCTCAACCAATTACGTAATGTTGAAGCAAACAATCCTTATATTGAATTTAGTAAACTGTTCGATATTAAAGAAGGGCGTCATGGTGTTGTGGTTACTTTCCTCGCTATTTTAGAATTACTCAAAGACTCATTAATCGAATGTATTCAGGCACAAGTCTTCGGGCCTATTCAAGTTTCACTAAAGTCACAAGAAGCTGTTTAAATTATGATGGTAAATAACCAGATTTCATCTATTCGCAGCAACAAACTTAATCACTTAAGGTGGTTTAGCTAATGGCTTTATTAAATGATGAACAACTTAAATGTTTGATTGAAGCTGCATTTTTTGTTGCTGCCAAACCTTTGTCAGTTCAATTACTGAAAAAAACAGTATTAGAACAGCACAATGTATCTAATAAGCGTATAATTACTCAAATTAATGAACTACGTGCTCATTATCAAAATAGAGGCATTGAATTAGTTAAGGTTGCATCAGGTTATCGTTTTCAAGCAGTAGCCAAATTTAGCAACGAACTCGCCAACTTATTTAAAGAGCGAGCACCAAGATATTCAAGAGCACTATTAGAAACACTATCGTTAATTGCTTATAAACAACCCATAACACGTGGTGCAATTGAAGATATTAGAGGCGTTGCTGTGAGCAGCGCCATCATGAAAACTTTATTAGAAAGAAATTGGATAGATATAGTAGGGTATAAAGAAGTTCCTGGTAGACCAGCATTATATGCGACTACCCAAGTATTTCTTGATTATTTCTCACTTGAAACATTAAGTGATTTACCTGAACCGCTTTCTATTGAAAAAGTACCGTTAACTGAATTTACATTATCTGACGATGCTTAATATTATTAAGCTGAACATTTGAGATAATAGATTCAACTATTTGAGACAGCAGCGTAGCAAAAATGCCATGCATTATTTGTAAAGTTACTGACGAACGAGAATTAAAAATGTCTGAAAAACTACAGAAAGTCTTAGCCCGAGCGGGTAAAGGTTCACGTCGAGAACTAGAAACCTTTATTAGCGCTGGTCGTATTACCGTAAATGGCAAGGTGGCCTACTTAGGTGACCGTGTTGAGGGTAACGAACAAATTAAAATAGATGGTCATCTTGTTAGCATTAAAGCTAAAGAAGACGATTTATGTCGTGTTCTAATGTACAACAAACCTGAAGGGGAAATGTGTACACGTAAAGATCCTGAAGGTCGTCCAACCGTATTTGATCGTTTACCACCACTACAAGATGGTCGTTGGGTTGCTGTAGGTCGTTTAGATATTAACACCTCTGGTATGTTGCTATTCACCACTGATGGTGAGTTAGCCAGCCGATTAATGCATCCATCACAAAAAGTAGAACGTGAATACGCAGTACGTGTATTTGGTGAAGTAAACGAAGCAATGCTACAAACCTTGCGTGCAGGTGTTAAATTGGAAGATGGCCCAGCTAAATTCCAAAAAATCACTTATCGTGGTGGTGAAGGGCGAAATCATTGGTTCCATGTAGTACTTTCTGAAGGTAGAAACCGTGAAGTAAGACGTTTATGGGAAAGCCAAGAAGTCCAAGTTAGTCGTTTGATCCGTGTAAGATATGGCGATATGGAAATGAAGCGTCAGTTACCTTTAGGTGGTTGGACTGAATTACCATTAAAAGATGTGAACTACTACCGTAAGCTTGTTAATTTACCTGTGGAAACACAAAGTAAAGTTAAAGTTGACGAAAAGGCAATGGATAACGCAAAAAGTCGTCGTATTCGTCGCTCAGTTAAAAAACATCAAACCAGACAGCAAGCGATTCGTCGTCGTAAGTAACCTGAAAACAGGATAATCAATTATGCCTACTATTGTTATTTAACCGTCTATCTGCGTTGATTTTATTACTAATAGCCAGCTATTAGTACATAAAACCGTCGTGTTATACGGGCTAAATCCCAACATTAGGAATAAAGTAAATGATATTTTTTAGTGAAATCATATAGTCTTATTTTAAAGTTATATGAATCAATAAATTACAAAATTCATTATCCAGAGTTCAGGTTAAGTAAAACTCTGTAGGCGTTTATTAAGTTGTCATAAATTTCTGTCATCATTAATAAACGTCATCAATCAGTGTTATTATCGTCTAACACCCAATTGATTAATTCATGCTAAGTCATCAAAACGTTAATTACTATCAAGGTTTTCCGTGGAAAAAATAACAAAAAGACAGTACGTTCAAGATTATTCTACTCTGGTTGAATTGTGTAATATATTAGAAAAATCGACATATTTAGCAATAGATACTGAATTTGTTCGTACTCGAACCCTTTATCCTAAGTTAGGTCTTTTACAGGTTAGCGATGGCGAAATTATTGCGTTAATTGATCCTGTTACCATAGATGATTTATCACCTTTTTGGTCGTTAATGACTAATGAAAATATTTGTAAAGTACTTCATGCATGTTCTGAAGATTTAGAAGTATTTTTAACTGCAGCCAACTGTAAACCCGTTAACTTAATTGATAGCCAAATTATGATGGCGTTTTTAGGTCATGGATTATCATTGGGTTATGCCGCAACCGTTCAACATTTTACAGGTGTTGAGTTAGACAAGTCAGAATCAAGAACTGATTGGATCAAACGCCCGTTAACTGAACGCCAAAAAACCTATGCCGAAGCTGATGTTGAATACTTACATCAAATATTTCCTAAAATTCTAGAGCTTGTTAAAGAGTCTGGCTGGTTAGAGGCTGCCCAACAAGAAACCCAATTAATGATAGATCGTAAGTTTTCACCTATTGATGACAGCTTAATGTACCTAAACATCAAAATGAATTGGAAGTTAAATGCTGAACAACTTAATGCCTTAAAATATTTAGCTTCATGGCGTTATCAACAAGCTCAAAAAAGAGATATGCCACTAGGCTTTATTGCTAAAGATCATACATTAATTGCCATAGCCCAAAGAAACCCAATAAGTGTTGGTGCTATGTTAGGTATTGAAGGTATCGAAGTTTTAGACATTAAGCACAAGGGTAAAGCCATGTTGCAGGTACTAAACCAGGCAAATAAAGTACCTGAAAGCGAATATCCACAAGTTATTATTCGTTTAGATGAATATCCTGCTTATAAGCAAATCTTCAAACATGTAAAAACCTTTGTTGCAGCAGCAGCTAAAGACGCTAATTTGTTACCTGAAAACTTAGCGTCTAAAAAACAAATCAATCAATTTCTTAGTTGGCATTTCAAAATTAATAACGCAGAGAATGATATAAGCGCTGTTGATATTTTAAATGGCTGGCGTTTAGAATTGTTTGGCGAAAAATTAAAAGCTTTTGCTAATAATAACTTTAAGTCTTAAGGTTATTTTAGTTACAAATACACACATTGTTTACGCTAAATAACATGAAAGCGAGTTATTTGGCGTGTTATATTCTTAATGTAAAAAATTTTATTATCCATAAATTGTAGGTTTACTTATGTTGTGCACCATTTATAAAAGCTCTAAAAAAGCTCAAACATATTTATTTGTTACTAAAAGGAATGACTTTTCTAGTGTGCCAGAGGCATTAATGTCGGTATTTGGTACGCCAACTTTAGTGACAGTAATGAACCTTGCAGACAAATCAAAATTAGCAATGGCCGATATTGATGCTGTTAAAGAAAAGTTGAAGGATCAAGGTTATTATTTACAGTTACCGCCTCCTCAAGAAAACATGCTAGATCAACATAAAATAGACATGAAAAAAGCAAAACAGGTTAGTTGATATTTAATAAAAGGAATTGTATTTGTGCAAATAACTTCATTATTCAAGAACAATGCTTTAACAGGAACTTCTATGTTAAAAAAAATTATACTCTCTAGTACTATTTTATTTGCATCTTATGCAGCAGCAAATGATGCTGTGGCAGAGAAGCCAAGCTTTGAAGCTTATATTAAAGCAATAAAAGCAGAAGCACTTCAGAAAGGTTACACGCCTGAAATAATAGACAGCAGTTTCGCTAACGTAACTTTTCATCAACGTGCAGTAAAAGCAGATAAAAGTCAGCCAGAAAACGTTGAAACTCTCGATACTTATTTACCTAAACGTGTCCCTAACTGGAAAATTGAACGTGCTCGTAGTGAATACAAAAAGCATGAACAACTCCTCACCGAAGTTGGCGCTAAATATGGTGTACAACCACGTTTTATTGTAGCGCTATGGGGGCTTGAAACCAATTTTGGTAAAATTATGGGTAACTATAATGTTATCTCAGCATTATCAACTATGGCTTACGAAGGCCGTAGAGAAGCCTTCTTTAAAAAACAATTATGGGCAGCATTAACTATCTTACAAGAAGGTCATATTTCAATTGAAAATATGAAAGGCTCTTGGGCTGGCGCTATGGGACAAAATCAATTTATGCCAACATCTTTTCTTAGCTATGCGGTAGATGGCGATGGCGACGGTAAAAAAGATATTTGGGGAAATCATGCCGATGTATTTTCTTCAATGGCTAACTATTTAAAAAATGAAAACTGGAATGATGATCTAACTTGGGGACGACAAGTAAAATTACCTGAAGGTTTTGATACGAGTTTAGCTATTCCTAAAAATACAGGTAGTCGCGCAAACTGGTTAAAAGCTTGGAGTAGAACTGAAAAAACTCTCGCACAATGGCAGGCATTAGGTGTTAGACGTACCGATGGTACTAATTTACCTGAAGCTGATTTAACGGCTGCTTTAGTTTTCCCTGATGACGCTAATGGTAGAGCTTATTTAGCTTACGATAATTACAAAAGTTTGATGCACTGGAATTTAAGTTACTACTTTGTAAGTTCAGTAGGGCATTTATCAGACCGCATTAAGTTTCCACCAATAGATTAACGTCTATTCAAGATAAACACTTGAGCTGAGTAGTGTTAGCACAAGTGTTTATCTTTGTTTTACACCTAATAGCCTACTGTTACGTGTATAATCCTAAATAAACCATTTTCATTAATAGATCAGTTTATAGAGCGTGAGCTACACTTAATGTGAGGCTAAGCATTTTAATAAAATAAACACTCTGTCTATACTTAGAAACTAAAACAAAGAATAAACGAGTAGTTACAACCTGTTTTATTACAGGTTAACTAGCTAATAACAAGTTAGAACAATTTCATATATTGTATTCAAAAAGAGAGAAGAGAAAAGCGCATGCCAAAGAAATCAGCAAAGGTTGTTAAGCCCGTTGTAACACCTTTTTGGGAAAGTAAAACCCTGTCAGAAATGTCTCGAACTGAATGGGAATCCTTGTGTGATGGTTGCGCTAAATGTTGTTTAAATAAGTTTATTGATGATGAATCAACAGATGAGTCAACTGAGCTTTTACCAACAGATCATATTCAAGAAGGCGAGCAAATTCATTACTCGAATATTGCCTGTTTTTTACTTAATGAAAAATCATGTCAATGCACTAAATATGCAGAGCGTACAACCCTTGTACCTGATTGCGTGCGTTTAACACAAGACAACCTAGATGGTGTGTTTTTTATGCCTCCAAGTTGTACTTACCGACGCTTACAAGAAGGTCGTGGGATACCATCTTGGCACCCATTACTGCACAAAGGTAAAAAGACAGCTATGCATAATGCGGGTATGTCAGTTAGAGGGAAAATAGTGAAAGATGACGATATTAGTATCGTGCATTTTGAAGATTATATTGTTTCTTGGCCTTTGGAAGATATCGATTAACTCGAAAGATTTACCTTTCAGTTTGTAAGTTACCCCTTTCATTCTTTACTTTCATTATTTGTACATCTTTGCTACGGTTAATAATAATACTAGGTTGACTCATTAATTGAGCTGCCTGGTATTTATCCATCCCTATCAGGGGATCCTAATTTCGCACGATGGATTTTATGTATCGACAATAAAACATAATAATAAAGGTGAACTATGAATATTGGTATACCCAAAGAGGTGCTGTCGGGGGAGAATCGAGTTTCTGCCTCACCGACATCGGTAGCTGCGCTAAAAAAGCTAGGTTTCGATGTTAATGTGCAAAAAAATGCAGGGAAAAAAGCTAGTTTTACAGATCAAGAATATTTAGATGTTGGCGCTGAACTTGTTACCAAAGCTAATTGCTTTCAGTCAGACATTATACTTAAAGTAAACTCTCCAACCCTTGAAGAAGTTTCTCAAATGAAAGATGAGAGTCATCTCATCAGTTTTATCGCTCCAGCTCAATCGCCTGAGTTACTCGAAGCTTTAAAAGAAAAATCTATTACAACCTTTGCCATGGAAATGGTACCAAGAATGACACGCTCTCAGTCAATGGACGCATTAAGTTCAATGGCAAATATTGCAGGCTATCGTGCTGTCATTGAAGCGACTCATAATTTTGGCCGTTTTCTTACAGGACAAATTACAGCAGCAGGTAAAATGCCTCCAGCTAAAGTTATGATTATCGGTGCAGGTGTTGCTGGCCTTGCTGCTATTGGTACTGCTAGTAGTTTAGGGGCTATTGTTAGAGCCTTTGATACTCGCCCTGAAGTTAAAGAACAAATTGAAAGCATGGGTGCTGAATTTTTAGAGCTTGATTACGAAGAACCTGAAGATACAGGTTCTGGCGATGGTTACGCTAAAGAAATGAGTGCAGCATTCATTGAAGCCGAAATGGCACTTTTTGCTAAACAAGCTAAAGACGTCGATATTATTATTACCACAGCCATGATCCCAGGTAGACCCGCACCTAAGCTGATCACTGAAGCTATGGTAAAATCAATGAAAACAGGTTCTGTTATTGTTGACTTAGCTGCGGCAAGTGGTGGTAACTGTGAACTAACCGTTCCAGGAAAAATTGCTGATGTAGAAGGTGTGCATATTATTGGTTATACCGATCTTGTATCGCGTTTACCTAATCAAGCCTCGCAGCTTTACGCGAACAACTTAGTTAATTTACTTAAACTAGTGTGTCCTGAAAAAGACGGTACTATTCAAGTAGATTTTGACGATGTTGTTGTAAGAAATATGACAGTGGTTAAAGGCAATGAAATAACTTTTCCACCACCGCCAATTCAAGTTAGTGCTGCTCCAGCAACTAAACCTGAACCTGCTGCTAAAGTGGAGCCTGAGCCAGAAGTACCCACAAGTCCATTGAAAAAATATGGTTTGATGGCGGGCGCTGCTTTATTGTTTGGTTGGGTAGCGAGTGTTGCTCCTGCAGATTTTATCTCTCACTTCACGGTTTTCGTTTTATCTTGTGTAATAGGTTACAACGTTGTTTGGAATGTTAGTCATTCGCTTCATACACCACTAATGAGTGTTACTAATGCTATTTCAGGCATTATTATCGTTGGTGCTTTATTACAAATAGGGCAAGACAATACCATTATTCAAGTTTTAGCTGCGATAGCCGTACTTATTGCCACAATTAATATTGTTGGTGGTTTTATGGTAACAAAACGCATGTTAAAAATGTTTAGAAGATAGGAGGCACTATGGAATTTTCAAGTGGATTTATTAGTGCTGCATACCTAGTTTCAGCATTGTTATTTATATTTAGTTTGTCAGGCTTAAGTAAACAAGAAACGGCTGAAAGAGGCAACTGGTTTGGTATTGTTGGTATGAGTATCGCTTTAATTGCGACCATTGCTGACGAAAGAGTGTCAAACGTAGGTGTGATCATTGTTGTTATGATTATAGGAACCGTTATTGGTTTACGTTTAGCGAAGAAAGTTGAAATGACAGGAATGCCTGAACTAGTCGCTATATTACATAGCTTTGTTGGTTTAGCTGCTGTTTTAGTTGGCTTTAATAGCTTTTATGAAATGTCGAGTCATCCTGTTGGATATTTAACTTCAGCTCAGCAAATGGAAACTAATATTCATTTAACTGAGATTTTCTTAGGGGTGTTTATTGGTGCGGTTACTTTCACCGGATCTGTAGTTGCTTTTGCTAAATTACGAGGTTTAATTAATTCAGCTGCGCTTATGTTACCTCAACGTCATACCCTTAATTTAGCGGCGTTATTATTCTCTTTTATGTTAATGCTTAGCTTTGTTGAAAATGATGGCAGCTCGGCTGCATTATATATTATGACAATTGTTGCTTTATTGTTTGGTTGGCATTTGGTTGCATCTATTGGTGGTGCTGACATGCCTGTAGTGGTTTCAATGCTTAACTCATATTCTGGTTGGGCAGCAGCGGCAGCAGGCTTTATGTTAAGTAATGACTTATTAATTGTTACAGGTGCATTAGTGGGCTCGTCAGGTGCGATATTATCTTACATTATGTGTAAGGCGATGAATCGCTCGTTTATCAGCGTTATTGCCGGTGGTTTTGGAACAGATGTGGTTATTGATACAGATAAATATTATGGCGAGCATGTGGAAGCAACAGCTGAAGCGGTAGCTGCTTTATTAAGTGATGCTAAATCAGTGGTTATTACGCCTGGTTATGGCATGGCAGTAGCTCAAGCGCAATATCCTGTTTATGAAATGACACGCATCCTAAAAGAAAAAGGCATTAATGTAAGATTTGCTATTCACCCTGTTGCAGGAAGATTACCAGGTCACATGAATGTGTTATTAGCTGAAGCTAAAGTACCTTACGATATTGTTTTAGGTATGGAGGAAATTAATGATGACTTCCCTGAAACGGATGTGGTGCTGGTTATTGGTGCTAACGATACCGTAAACCCGGCAGCTGCAGAAGATCCAACAAGCCCTATTGCAGGTATGCCTGTATTGGAAGTTTGGAATGCTAAGAATGTTGTGGTTTTTAAACGTTCAATGAGCACGGGTTATGCAGGTGTTCAAAATCCATTATTCTTTAAAGATAATACACAAATGTTATTTGGCGATGCGAAAGATTCAGTAGAAGCCATTTGTCGTTCTTTATAATTTTTTGTATTTTTTAGAAGAAAGTTAGAGTTTATTTAAACGAAAATTTGAGCCATTTTTACGATCGCTAACACGGTTGGAAAAATGGCTTTTTATTTTTATTACTTTGAATGCCTTTAAATAATCCATAAGAACAAATTAAATCACTTATAAAATCTTTTTTATCCTTTCGCACTATTTCCCTTTACTCTAAAATGTAATTAATTAACCCGAATAGGGGGTAATCAACTTAGTCTTACTCCGTTTTCTATAAGCGTTTTATATTTAGGATCCTCATGTCATCAGATAGTATTGAAAAAGCAGCACAAATCATAAATCAACATAATGAATTTGGTGCTGTAGAACAAACCCGCTTCTCAGATAAAAATATATTAACAACCACTGATGGCTTGCAAATAGAGCACAAACTTTTCAGCGCATCTATCAGTTTGTATGGCGGACATGTTGTTTCTTGGCAACCTAAAGGACAACAGCCTGTATTTTGGATGAGTAAAGACTCTTTGTTTGGTAATAATAAGGGCATAAGAGGCGGAATACCTATTTGTTTACCTTGGTTTGGTGGTTTTGAAGCTGATTTATTTCAACACAACAAAAACCTTGATTTTACTCATGTTGATAAAGCGTTATTAGCGAATCATGGCTTTGCGAGAACATCATTATGGCAAGTAGAAGATATCGAAATAACTGAAAATACAGTTAAGGTTGTTCTAAGCCAACAAGGTGAAAATAGAACGCCAGCTTGGGATATCGCCTATCAATTAAAACAAGAAATAGTGTTTGGTGAATCATTTTCACAGAAGCTATTTATAGAAAACAAATCAGCTAAAGATGTTGAATACACAGGCGCTTTACACAGTTATTTTGCCGTTGGTGATCCTCAAAAAACTCACGTTAATGAATTATCTCAGGTAAATTACTTCGATAAACTATCAAACACTTTTGATAACTTCAGCACATTAGAAAACTGTAAAGGTCCTATTGATCGTGTTTATCAATCAAATAATGTGATGAATATTGTAGATAATGCTTGGCAGCGTACTCTAGAAGTGACTTCTTCTGATTGTCATCAATGGGTTTTATGGAATCCAGGGAAAGAAACCGCTGATAGTATGGATGATATTCACTCGCAAGGTGAAAATGAATATGTTTGTTTAGAAGCAGCAAATACTTCACCTGTAATAATTCCAGCTCATTCAACAGTAAGTTTTGCACAAAGCATTTGCATTAAAGAGCATGGGTAAGAGGGGATTATTAATCGGTAATTAAATATTGATAATCCTTTTTAGTATGTAAAAGAAGTCATTGGTTATTTATTTGTTACGCATCTTTATACCAAGCTTCTTTTAGTGAATACCCGGTTTCCAATCTTTATTCTGATGCTTTTATATTCTGGTGTTCGGGGCTCAGATTAATTAATCCTCAAATGTTTTTTTAACAAATGATGAGTAAAAGTAGTTTTTAAATAAAATCCTCTGGGTAGCGTCATAAACGGTTGCCCATTTTTATTTACCGCTTGAGTTTTTGCTTGGCTATTGGCGGCTTTAGGTCTTATTTGAAGCACTTGTCCGTGTTTACCTGTAATGTTTTCTACTTCACCTAAAACAATCATGTCTGTTAGTTCTTGCCAGTCCATCGCCATTAAATGCTCTTCTTCAGGCGAAGGTGACCAGATAAAAGGTGTGCCAATTATGCGATCCGGTATCGCTATTGAACGCTCAGCAATAATAGGAACCCATAATACACGCGCAAGTTTGTTTTTAATGTGACTGTTTTGCCATGTAGCTCCCACTAAATCTTTTAATGGTGTTACACACACAAACGTGGTTTCTAACGGTTTACCTTCACGTGTGATGGGAAGGGTTTTTAATTCTATACCTAAATGAGGGAAGTCTGGCTCTGGCTTTGAACCGGCGCTTGCGCCAAGGACTTTTTCAAGTAGTAATCCTACCCAACCTTTTTCTTTCTTTAAATCTTGTGGAACAACTATGCCTTCATTACCCGCAACTTCGCCTAACGTTAGTCCAGATAATGCATTTGCTCGTGTTAATAGCGTTGTTTCGTCTTGTGGGATATTTATTTTGATAATAGTCGGTCGTTAAGTTGTTTTGTCTATTATACTAATTGAATAAATGAATGCACCTGTTAGCGATTATTATTGCCCTAAATGTCTGGTATCAAGTGAATTTTTATTTGCTCCAAAGCCTATTGTGTGGAAGAATCAGTTAACTATTGAAAATTTGTCGGGAGCTCCTTTGATAGATGCTGATGGCTATCGAGCCAATGTCGGCATAGTAATAATCAATGATAGGGGACAGGTATTTTGGGCAAGGCGTTTTGGACAACATTCTTGGCAATATCCACAAGGTGGTATAGACAAGGGTGAATCAGCAGAACAAGCAATGTACAGGGAACTTCAGGAAGAAGTTGGTTTAAAACCTGAACATGTAAAAGTTGTTGCTTCGACCAAACACTGGCTTAGATACAAACTACCGAAGCGTTTAATAAGACACGACAGCAAACCGTTATGTATTGGGCAAAAACAGAAATGGTTTTTACTTAAGCTAACGTCTAAAGAATCATCTGTAGATTTACTAAATTCAGAGCATCCTGAATTTGATGATTGGAGATGGGTAAGCTACTTTTATCCAGTAAGGCAAGTTGTTTCATTTAAGCGTGAGGTTTATCGAAAAGTAATGAAAGAGTTTTTGTTACCAGCTATGCCCTCATATCGATCAGAGCGTCGTAAACGCCGTAACTGATTATTATTATGTTTAATCTAATAGCTTACATATCCTTGTAGGCTATTTTTTATTTTCACTTTCACTTAATTTATTTTGGAATATAAAAATACAGCTTAAAGAGCAGTTCAATACAACTATAAAATAAAAGGGAGATACATGTTAACCACCTTACGTCGCATCGTACTTGAGTTTAGCCGTAATGCAGAGCTAGAAAGCGCATTATGTCAAATGGTTACTCAGGTTAAGGAAGCATTAAATACCGATTGTTGTTCAGTATATTTAGCCGATTATACTACCGAACAATTTGTATTAATGGCATCTGATGGTTTAGCGAAAGATGCGTTAGGTAATACCCGTATTGGATTCTCAGAAGGTTTAGTTGGTTTAGTTGGCCAACGTGAAGAACTCCTAAATATTTCAAATGCACACGAACACCCACAATTCATTAAAACCCCACTAGTACAAGAAGATGATCTTAATGCCTTTTTAGGTACGCCAATCATTCATCAACGTAAAGTACTGGGTATTCTTTCAATTCAACAACGTGAAGCGCGTAGCTTTAATGAAAACGAAGAAGCTTTTCTTGTAACTTTATCTGCTCAATTAGCTATGGCATTAGTGAATGCTGAAGCGCGAAATAACTTTGCTGAAATTAATAACCAACACTCAAAAAAATTACAAGGTGTAAGTGGCTCTTCAGGTGTCGCTATTGGTGAGTTAGTTGTTATAGAGCCTACGGTTAATCTTCAATCGGTTGTATTAAAAAAACAATATAATATCCCGAAAGAATTAAAACTTTTTCATCAAGCTATTACTGATACCCGCCATGAAATAAACATCATGGCTCAACAGTTAAGTGTCATCATTTCTGATAGCAGTTTAGATATTTTTGAAATGTATAAGCAGCTTCTAGACAATGCAAATCTTGGTTTAGAAATTGAAAAGAAAATTCATGAAGGCTGGAGCGCTCAAAGTGCATTAAAGATAGTTGTTGATAGTTACACTGTTAAGTTTGAAGCTTTAGAAGATAGCTATTTACGTGAAAGAACCAGTGACATAAAAGATTTAGGTAATCGGTTACTGGCTAACTTATTAAACAAAAATGAAAAAATTAACGAGTCACTTGATAGCTTTATATTAGTAGCTGAAGATGTAACGGCTGCAATGTTAGCTGAATATCAACACCGTGGTTTAAAAGGTATTGTGTCGTTTGCAGGTTCAAATAACTCGCATGCAGCGATACTGGCTAAATCTCTTGGTTTACCCGCTATTATGGGCGTTGATAAAATCCCATTAGGACAGCTTGATAGGCAAGTTGCTATTGTAGATGGTTATACAGGCGAGCTTTTCATTGCACCAAATGATTCACTGTTAAAAGAGTATCAGCATTTAATTGAAGAAGAATACGCTTTAGCTGATAAAGTCAAAACAGTTGAAAAATTACCTGCTATCACCTTAGATGGTAAGTGTATTGAACTGCAATTAAATGCTGGATTGTCTTCAGGATTTGAACATTCTACAACCTTGGGCGCCATGGGAATTGGTTTATATCGAACTGAAATTCCATTTATGAGCCAAAGTTACTTCCCTTCTGAGCAACAACAAACCGTGTTGTACAAACAGGTGTTAGCAGCTTTTCCAAAGCAAAGCGTTACCATGAGAACGCTAGATGTTGGTGGTGATAAAGCTTTACCTTATTTCCCTATTGTTGAAGATAATCCATTTTTAGGTTGGCGTGGGATCAGGATCACACTTGATCATCCTGAAATCTTCTTACAGCAAGTTAGAGCAATGATCCGAGCCAATTATGGTCATAATAATTTAGAAATTATGTTACCAATGATATCTAATATCTCTGAAGTTGATGAGTCAACGCGCTTAATTAATCAAGCCTATTATGAATTATCGGCTGAGCTTGGAATTAAAGACAAATCTACCTTCTTAAAACCTAAAATAGGGATGATGATTGAAGTACCAAGTGTTATTTTTCAGCTAAAAGAATTTGCCAGCAGAGTTGATTTCTTTTCAGTAGGTTCGAATGATTTAACCCAGTATTTACTCGCAGTTGATCGTAACAACGCACAAGTTGCAGATTTATACGATGCTTATCATCCAGCAGTATTACGTGCATTAAAAACAATTGCCGATGAATCAAATAAATACTTAGTGCCATTAAGCTTATGTGGAGAACTTGCGGGTGAACCAACAGGCGCTTTATTATTATTGGCTATGGGATACGATAAGTTAAGTCTTAATCCTCACCATATTGCTAAAATAAAGTGGGTGATACGTCATGTTGAAATGCAAAAAGCTAAAATTATTTTATCTCATGTTTTATCTTTCAGTTCAGCTAAAGAAGTACATAGTTATTTAAGAGAGCAGTTTGAAATTTTAGGGCTAGGGGGCTTTGTTCGCGCAGGTATGTAATTTTTAATTCATTAATCAACCCATTAACCCGAACAAAGTTTAACTAACTACATATTGTATTGAAAATAGTGTATTGGAAATTTTCTCAGGTCTCACAGTATTGAATGACAAGAATATTGTGCTTACAAACCTAACCACCTTTATCGCAGAGGGATATGCTTAGTATATTTATCGTATCATGTGTTTTTCTCGGCATTTTTGTCGGCTTCCTATCAGGCCTTTTAGGCATTGGTGGCGGGCTAGTTATTGTCCCAGTACTTATATATTTATTACCCTCATTAAATATTCCTATAGAGCTTGTAGTGCCTATCGCGTTGGGTACATCTTTATGTTCAATTGTAATTACCTCGTTTACTTCGACCATATCTCATTATCGTAATAATAATATTCCTGTGTCCCTTACTAAAAAGTTTATTTTGCCGATTGCTTTGGGAGCTTTAGGAGGTTCGTTAATTGCAGATTTACTTTCTGTTGATTTATTAAAAAATATTTTTGCTATCGCGGTATCTATCTTAGCGTTTTACATGCTGTTCTCGGTCAGAATTACCAAGAAGTTTCCATTACCAAATAACGTTTTTATCTTCATTATTGCCTATGCTTGTGGCGTTATTGCTAGTTTGATGGGGATCTCTGGAGCGGTAATTTTAATACCTATTCTTAGCTTTTTTGGCGTGCCGTTGCGCCATGCTATTGGTTTAGCTACAACTTGTGGAACCGTAGTCGCTGCATTTGGCAGCTTGGGTTATATAATTTCAGGCTTTGGTGTTGCTGCACTACCCGAATGGAGCATGGGGTACGTATATTTACCTGCTTTAATTTCTGTTGCTATTACTTCAACAATTTTCGCTCCAATAGGCGTTCGATATGCTTCTAAACTTCCTGTAAAAACATTAGGGTATTTCTTTGCGTTTTTCCTTTTAGTTGTTGCCTTGAAAATGATATTTGCTTAAAACGATTGAATCTTTCGTTTCATTGTTGATATGTATATTTATATAGATAATTTTTTAACAAATGGCTTATTCTCGTTAGCTAAGCGTTTAAAATTCTATTATTATATCCCTCATAAAAATACTCATCTTGCTGTAGACGTTTCACTAATTAATTACTCCATTTTATTTGAAAAGAAAAGTGCTGAATTAAAGCATTTAATCATTCGTTATTTGAAGTACTCAATTAAACCGGGATTAGTATCAACTACTTTAAAACGCTATTTATAGGAAATTTCCATGCAAGCATACTTAGATTTAATGCAACATGTACACGACAACGGTGTAGATAAATCAGACCGAACAGGTACAGGAACACGTAGTGTTTTTGGCTATCAAATGCGTTTTGACCTATCTAAAGGCTTTCCATTAGTTACCACTAAGAAGTGTCATTTAAAATCTATTATTCATGAATTGCTATGGTTTATAAAAGGCGAATCAAATATTGCTTACTTGAAAGAGAATGGCGTTAAAATTTGGGATGCTTGGGCGACTGAAGAAGGTGAGTTAGGTCCAGTTTACGGTGTTCAATGGAGAAATTGGCCGTCAGCTAATGGCGAAACGATTGACCAGTTAGCTCAACTTATTCATGATCTTAAAACTAACCCTGATTCGCGCAGACATATTATTACGGCATGGAATCCAGCATTATTGCCAGACACTTCTATTTCACCATCTGAAAATGCAGCATTAGGCAAACAAGCTTTACCTCCATGCCACACGTTATTTCAGTTTTATGTGCTAAACGGAAAACTCTCTTGTCAGCTTTATCAACGTAGTGCTGATATTTTCTTAGGTGTACCATTTAATATCGCCAGTTATGCATTATTTACCATGATGATTGCACAAGTGTGTGACTTAGAATTAGGTGACTTTGTGCATACCTTTGGTGATGCGCATTTATATTCTAATCATATGGAGCAAGTGAAAGAGCAACTTTCAAGAAAACCATTACCTTTACCTACAATGAAAATTAACCCTAAAGTTGACAGTATCTTTGATTTTACTTTTGAAGATTTCGAGTTAGTGGGTTACGAATCTCATCCTCATATTAAAGCGCCTATTTCAGTTTAATATCTGCTTTATATAGTTAAGCCATTGTTTCTATTACATCCTAGAACAATGGTTTAATTCATTTTTTGTATTCTATTTCATAACTTCCTCAATCAATCCTGATGGATTTTCTAGATAATAAAGGTTAAAGGTATGCTCGCTCGTCAGTGGTTTTATATTATTTCAGCAGTCTCAGTGTTCTTAATTTTATTTGCGCAGCGTTTTTGGCCTAATGCTATTTGGTTGTTTGTTCTAGCGTTACCTTTAATACTTTTAGGTATTTGGGATGTGTTTTTTAGTAAACATACTCTTTTAAGAATTTATCCAGTGGTAGGTCATATTCGTTATTTACTTGAATCTTTCCGACCTGAAATACAGCAATATTTTATAGAATCTAATCTCAACGGCAGACCAATAAACAGAGAGTTTAGAGACTTGGTTTACCAACGTTCAAAAGGTGTTAACGACACACGTCCTTTTGGAACACAGTTTGATGTGTACAAAGTAGGTTACCAGTGGTTAAGTCATTCTATGACACCATTTCATGCAAAAGAAAAAGATCCTAGAGTTACTTTCGGAAGTGGTAACAAACCATACCAAGCATCGCTTTTAAATATATCAGCCATGAGCTTTGGTGCATTAAGTAAAAATGCAATATTAGCGTTAAATAAAGGTGCTGCTAAAGGTGGTTTTTATCATAATACAGGTGAGGGTGGTATTAGTCGTTATCATCGTCAATTTGGCGCAGATCTAGTTTGGCAAATAGGTACAGGCTATTTTGGCTGCAGGAATGAACAAGGTGATTTTTGCGCTACCTCGTTTGCTGAAACTGCTCAGCAAGATCATGTAAAAATGATTGAAATTAAATTATCTCAAGGAGCTAAGCCTGGGCATGGAGGGCTTTTACCGGCTGTAAAATTAACACCAGAAATAGCTGAAATAAGAAAAGTTCCTTTAGGTAAAGATGTACTTTCTCCTCCGGCTCATAGCAGTTTTACTACACCTTTAGAAATGCTAGATTTTATTAATAAATTAAGAGAATTATCAGGCGGAAAACCTGTAGGCATTAAGCTAAGTATTGGTAATAAACGTGAGTTTTTAGCCTTATGTAAGGCAATGGTTGCAACAGGTTATCATCCTGACTTTATCACAATAGATGGTGGTGAAGGTGGCACTGGTGCAGCACCTATAGAATTTACTAACTCTGTAGGTATGCCGTTAAGAGATGCCTTGGTGTTTGTAGAAAATGCATTAACGGGATGTGGACTTAGAGATAAATTACGTATTATTGCCTCAGGTAAAGCTTTATCAGCTTTTCATGTACTGAGATTACTTGCATTGGGAGCTGATACTGTTAACAGCGCAAGAGCTATGATGTTATCTATCGGTTGTATTCAATCAAGACATTGTAACAACGATAAATGTCCTACAGGTATAGCAACACAAGATGCTGCTCGATATAACGCATTAAACTTTGAAGAAAAAGGTGAAAGAGCTTTTAAGTTTCATGATGCAATGATTAAAAATATTACCGAGTTAGCGGGTGCCGCAGGTTTAGAAAAAGTGAGCGACATACAGCCGCATCATATTAATACGCGTGTTTCTGAAAATACTATTGAACACTTAGGCCAACGTTACAATTACATTGCCAAAAATGTTCTGCTTGATGAAAGCACTATTCCTGAATCTTGGCAATATGATTGGAACTCTGTTTCAGCAAATAAATGGCAGTAGTATTTAAAGCTACTCATGATCCAGAATGGTAATTAGCCTTATAGTTTTGAGGCTAAAGCCGATGTTTTAATAGGTAATTCCGCCTTAATCTTTACATTTAAAGGGATTTTTATGGGTATTCAGAAGAAAATAAAAAAGAAAACGCGACAGTTTGTTGATTCTAAACATATGCTTAGCGGAATTACGACAGCATCCTTTTTAGAATCCACCATAGTACCTATTCCGTTAGAGGCTGTTTTAGTTCCTCTTATGCAAGCACGTCGGGAAAAGCTGTGGCTTATTGCTTTAATGTCAACCTTAGGTTGTATTATTGGGGCTTTATTTGGTTATGCTTTAGGCTATTATTTGTTTGATGCCGTGGGTGACTGGATTATTAGTACGTTTTCTTCGCCTGAACAATTTGAAAATATTAAACAGAAGATGCAAGACCAAGGTTTTTGGTTTGTGCTCACTTTGGGTATTGTCCCAATCCCTTTTCAAATAGCTATGTTAGCTGCTGGGGCGACTAAATATTCTTTAAGTTTATTTTTGCTTGCAGCAACTATTGCTAGGGCTATTCGTTATTTTGGTTTAGCTGTTTTAGTTTTTTATGCTGGCGATAAAGCTGAACATCTTATGCGTAAACATAAAACTAAATCTATGATTGTAATAACCCTTGTCATACTCGTTGTATGGGGAATAAGTAGCCTTACTTAGCACTTATTTGCTGATGATTTTTTTAAGCGTGAGATTTACCGGCTTATAGTTTCATATAGAGCTTCTTCTTCTGCAAAGTTCGGCTATTTTTTAAGGAGCCGTTTTAATTATTATAAGTAATCAACCTGCAGATTTTATATTTTGAGTAATTAGAGTAATGGTATACAACTTCTAAAAAATCTTAAATTTCATTTAGAAAATCACATGGATTTGAACACGCAATTACATTTTTTACGCTTAATCACCCGATGGGAAATAGTCTTTATTTCGTTGCAAAAATGGATTAATTATCAAAACCTGAAGTCATAGTTACTTGTTATGTGTATGACTCAAGCTCACTTTAATTTTTTTAAAGAAAGCGCCTTAACAGGATAGAAAAAAGTAGCGAATAAAACCCAGAAAAAACTTTCCTCACCACAAACAAATGAATTAAGTTCTTCTTCGTTTAATTGCAATTTAATACTTCTACACCAGTCCATTTTAACCCAGATTAAATTAGACTTTTGCAAATCAAGTTGAATTCTCTCACCAACTTTTAATGTCGAAACCTTTTCGCCATCAACGTAAACCTCCATCTTTCTAAAAATCCCAAACTTATGATTTTTACTTCTTTCGATATCAATCTTCAAAATCTATCCTTGATTGCCAAAACTAAATATACCTAACGCTTACATAAGCTGAAAAATATAGTTGGCTAAAATGGAGCGAAGCGAACAGCCCGCTTATGTGGACTCCCCCTTGTCAACAACAAAAATAATAACACAAAGAAATTAATGCATACTTATGTACGAGCTCAAATTGAGAAGCTATCTCTGGCTCTTTGATATTTACGCGAACTAATGGTCAAATCTGTTAAGCGAGCTCTGGCTCTTTGCGGGCTACTGACTTCACTAGTTGATTTTTATCTTCGTTTTGCATTTTTGTTGTTTGAACGCTTTTAAAACTACATTTTTCTATTCAATCTTTTAAGCTAAGCAGCCAATAACTCCACTTTATACTCTGTGCCTTGTGTTAACATCGCAAAAGCCGTTCTTACGGTCTTATTCGCAAGCGCAACTGCTGCACACTTCTTACCTCGACGCTCAACTAAACCTTTTAGCCAGACATCTTTCTTTGTTTTTGCTTCACGTTTTATTGCTTGGTTCACCGCAGCCATTGCACCACAGATAAGTTGGCTTCTCAATATACTGTTTTTACAGTGTTTACCTATTGAACCTAACTTAACCACACCACCTGATGAATGTTGTATCGGGGTTAAACCGATACAGGCGGAAGCATCTTTTCCCTTATTGAATACCCCTAACTCAAAACAACCCAGCGAGAGATATAAATTAATCGCATTCATTGTTCCTACACCCTCTAATTTTAGTAGCTTTTTACAGTCAGGATGTACAGAAGCTGATTTTTCCAAGCAGTCATCATACTGATGAACCGCTTTAATCAAACTGCGTAAATGCTCTTTTGCGGTATAAATGGCCTGACGACATTCAACAGATAAATCGTTCGTCGCATCTTCTAACACGTCTTCAATCGCTGAAATAATTCCGCCTTTTCTATTTGAAATACGAATATTCATCTCTAACAATAACGACACCAATTGCTTCTGCGCGGCACCTTGATGCTTAACAGCTAATTCTCGTAAGCGTTTAATGGTTTGTAGTTGCTGTTGCTCAACCGTTTTTCCACCGATAAAGGTTACATCAGGTAATAAGGCCGCTTGAATAATAGCAAGCGCATCGTTTTTATCTGTTTTTTGGTTTTGTCTAACGACAGCAACCAGCTTAGCAGAAATCAAACGCGCATCATGTCCTGCTTCAATCGCTTTTTGCTTCCAGTAGTTTGATGTACCACATGCTTCAAATATTATTGTTGCAGGTTTACTATTAATGAGCCAACAAAGAAATTCGTTCGGTGTCATCTCGATATTCAACTGCACCTTTTTGTTTGTGTAAGTACAAACTTGAATAACTTCTTTTGCTAAATCAACACCAACTTTGCTACGATACATTTCAGGACTCTTTATAATATATTTGTGTGGTAACTTTTATATTACCTCACTTCTTAGGGAGTGAGGGAGTCCAATTATCTGTTTTTAGTCCTTGTTGATTTTCTTATAGTTCGACCAAGCCACTTAATCTATTAAAGTAACTTATTATTATATTAAGTGGAACATGCTTCTGTTGG
>NZ_JAUPEC010000021.1 GCF_030551755.1 Pseudocolwellia sp. AS88 | reverse complement strand
TACGCTTAGTTGTTGATTTCATAACACTCTCCAATTTACTTAAAGAAAAGTGTCAACCTTATTTAGGACGGGTCAAAATAAAAAATGATTAAAGCTCTGTTGTTACAGAGCTTTTTTTTTCATCAAAATATATTATACAATGTCATTTATCTTGATTCAGGTTAAACACAATTAAACAAAGAGAAAGATATGACAAAACTATTAGAAAAGCCAAGCCAACCTGCAGATGATGACTGTTGTGGCGGCGGTTGCAGTCCATGTGTTTGGGATTACTTTTACGAGAATCGAAAAGCATGGAAAGATCAGCAAGCCCAACTTGCTCAACAAGCTGAAAAATCTACTAACATCGAAGAAGTTAAATAAATTCAGTAAAATAAATTCAGTAAAATAAGAATTATGATTCACTCAAGTTATTACCCCACTGTAATTACTTTAATGAATGTTTTTTAACAATTTTACCTAATGTCGCAATGGCTTCAATCTTTTCATCGCTCCATTGAACAGCGAAACTTATACGCATAAAGTTCTTATATTTTCCAGACGCTGAAAAAATTGTCCCTGGCGCAAAACTCACGCCATTTTCAATTGCTTCATGAAACAGTTTGCCTGTATCAACATGAGATCGACACCTGATCCATAAAACACCACCACCTTTAGGTTCTGAAATACAAACTTCTTCTGGAAAGTGTTTAGTAATTAAAGCTCGCATACGCTCACTATTATATTGCAGCTTTTTACGTAATACATTTAAGTGTTTGTCGTATTCACCACTCATCAAATAGTCTGTTAGTGTCCATTGCGGCAACATGGCAGTAGAGCAAGATATAGCTCTTTTTATACGCTTTGCATTTTCTTCATATTTACCTGCAAGTAGCCAACCAATTCGATAACCTGGTGCTGCAGTTTTTGAAAAAGAAGAACACGTCATTACCAAGCCTTTTTTAGAATAAAGCTCTGCAGGTTTTGGTTTTTCATCAGTAAAGTAAAGCTCACTGTATACTTCATCTTCAATCAATGGCGTATTGTATTTCTCAACTAACTCAACTAACTTCTTTCGATCCTGATTGCTCATCATTGAGCCTAGCGGGTTATTTATCGTTGTGGTAAATAAGCAGGCTTTCACTTCGTGTTCTTTGAGTGTTTTCTCTAAATCATTAAGGCAAATGCCATTTTCGGTACAGGTATACACCTCAACAACATTCATCCCTAAGCTTTCAACTAATTCTAGTAATCCAAAAAAACATGGTGATTCCACAGCAACCACGTCGCCTTTCGAAGCTACACATTGTAAAGCTATTGAAAGAGCTTCTTGCGCGCCATTCGTGATAATAATATCTTCATGATCAACATCAACGCCTTGTTCTTGATAACGCAAAGCAATACTCAAGCGGAGTTTAGAGTCGCCATTCACAGGTCCATAACTTACTGCTTTTTCTGCAACTCGGCTTAAAACACCTTTCATTAATCGCGATAAAGCTTTGTCCGGTGGGTGAGCATTAACCGGATTTGAAATGCCTAAAGCTACCGTGTTAGGTAAATGAATTACGGCATGAACTTGTTCGATAAGACTTCTAAATTGAATTTTTGCAGGAGAAGAAGTTAACCAACTATCACGCATAGGCAGTAATGTACGAACATCTTTTGCTTTGAAATAATAACCTGATTGAGGACGAGCATATATAGCCCCCTGGCGCTCTAACTCTATATAGGCTTGCTTTACAGTTGGCACACTGATATCTAACTGCTTACTAAGCTTACGTAAGCTTGGTAATTTGTCACCCGCGCGGAAAACACCATTTTTCTCTTGTTTTTCAACATAGTCGATAACCTGTTGGTATAAAAAGTCTGAAGATGATTTATCAAGTAACTGCATAACTGTGTAGGTATCATTTTTGTTTTTTTGTATATGTTATTAAATCAAAGTTTCATTAAACTGTCATTACTTCTTCAGAGAAAATCAGATTCAATCATGAATAATGTTGTTTTATACATTGTTACTGTAGTTATTTGGGGCTCAACTTGGATTGCTATTAATTATCAATTAGGTGACGTTTCCCCGGCCGTGTCCCTTAGCTATCGTTTTTCGTTAGCCGCGGTTATTTTATTTGCGTTTTGTAAGCAGCAAAGAATACAGCTTAACTTTCCGGTTAAGCTGCATATTCAATTTCTTGCTTTTGGTTTAACCTTGTTTGGTTGTAACTACTATTTTCTTTATAGTGCCCAACAACACATTAATTCAGCCTTAGTGTGTATTGGCTTCTCGATGATCATGATTTTTAATATTTTAAATGCCCGCATTTGGTATAAAACAAAAATTACTAAAGAGTTTTATATTGGTGGGTTATTAGGAATTATGGGTATCGTTACTTTATTCTGGCCACAAATTAACAATGTATCTTTAGGCGAACAAACTCTTATAGGTTTAGGTTTCTGTCTTGGCGGGACTATTTTAGCCTCTTTCGGCAACATGATTTCCATTAGAAACCAAAAAAAACAAGCTCCTTTGCATGCGGCTAATGCTTGGGGAATGGCATATGGCGCTTTATCTATAGGCTTGTGGGCATTTTTCAAAGGTGAAGCTTTTATTCTCCCGATGAATGCCGCTTATATTAGCTCATTGTTATATTTATCAGTATTTGGATCTGTTATCGCCTTCGGTTGCTATTTAACCTTGTTAAATAGAATTGGCGCTCAAAAAACGTCTTATGCAAACATTATGTTTCCTGCAATAGCCGTGTTAATTTCGTCTTTTGTAGAAGATTTTCAATGGAGTATATTTACCGTTGTGGGCTTAAGCTGTATTTTTATTGGTAATATTATTGTGTTATCTAAAAAGAAAGTTAAATCTCTAAATAAAATGGTTGAACAACAAGAAGCTAAACCACAAGTTTCTAACAGCTCACTTGTTGTTAATAAAGCAGTTGAGACAGTCGAATCACAAACGCTTAAAACCACCTAACTACAAGCGCTTTATTAAAGCCACAAACAAAAGCGACTAAATAATTTCATTTCAATAGCTCAGTATTTACCAAAATATGCTATTCCAACATACTGAGCTGAGCTTTAAAATACGCCTTAATCACCTTCCAAACCTTTCTTATTATGCTAAATAGAGTGTAATTAAAATTTAATCTGATTAATTACTCTAAATATGACTCGAAACGGTTTATAATCAATCAACTGTACAACACTTTTATCAATCAAATAAATTTAGGTACCCTTATGCAACGATTAGCACCAGCTCTACATGAAGATAACGTTCCAAGTGATCTAGTTTCTGTAATCAACACTGTACTAGACGCAGCGAAAGACATTTCTTTTCGTGTAAGCCAAGCTCATTTAAGTGGCCTTATGGGCGCTACAACAGATGAAAATATCCAAGGCGAAGTTCAAAAAGAACTTGATGTTGTATCAAACGACTTAATTAAAGACATCCTTTTAGAGTCTGATTTAGTAAAAGCTATTTCATCTGAAGAAGAAGATACTTCAGTTGCTGGTAATCCTAATGGTAAATACATCGTATCGTTTGATCCATTAGACGGTAGTTCAAACATCGAAATAAACTCGCTTATAGGTACTATCTTCTCTATTCATCCAGCTATCGATGGAATGGATGCAAGCGATCCTGAAATGTTTAAACAATCAGGTAACAAACAAGTATGTGCAGGTTATGTTTTATATGGTCCGGCAACTATGTTGGTAATGACAACAGGTAACGGCACACACTTCTACGTATTTGACCGCACAACAAGTAGCTTTGTATTAGTAGAGCGCAATGTTCAAATATCTGAAGATACTCAAGAATTCGCTGTTAACATGTCTAATCAACGTTTTTGGCATGCTCCAATGCAAGCTTACATTAACGACTTATTATTAGGTGACTCTGGTCCTCGTGGCAAAAACTTCAACATGAGATGGAGTGCAGCTATGGTTGGTGATGTGCATAGAGTATTAACACGTGGTGGTCTTTTTACTTACCCTGCTGATTTAAAAGATCCTGCTAAGCCAAGCAAATTACGTTTAATGTATGAAGCTAACCCAATGAGCTTTTTAGTTGAGCAAGCCGGTGGCTTAAGTGTTACTTCAACACAAAGAATTATGGATATTGAACCAACAGATATTCATCAACGTGTAGAAGTTATTTTAGGTTCTAAAAACGAAGTAAATAAATGTTTGTCTTACTATAAGTAACAAATAAATATTTAAATAAAAGAGGGAGCCCTTCCCTCTTTTAACTTTATTCCAAACTAATACCAATCTATCCTGTAAAACACCTAGCTTTTACATTTGTCATTACCGCTACTCAAAATAACTTCATTGTATAGATATAAACCTTTTTGTTAGAATAGTGCCAATTCAACTTTAATAACCGACACTTCTAACAGAGAAATTTATATGTCAGCTTATGCCGTGGGACACAAAGTTCCAGATTCAGATTCAATTTGTTCAGCTATCGCTCTTTCTTATTTGAAAAATGCGACAGGCGAAGACGTTAAACCAGCACGTTTAGGTGAATTATCTCCTGAAACTCTTTTTATTCTAGAAAAATTTGGTTTTGAACAACCTGAATTAAAAATGACATTTGCAGATACTGATGGCATCTACGTTGTTGATCATTCAGACCGCATCCAAGGCCCTGATGATATTGATGACACCACAGTATTAGGTATTATTGATCATCACAAATTAGGTGATATCACTACATCGACTCCACTTGAGTGTTGGATCCGCCCTGTAGGTTGTACAAACACTATTATTAAAATGATGTACGATTTTCATAGTGTAGAAATCCCTAAAGATATTGCGGGTGCGATGATGTGTGCCATTTTATCTGACACTGTAATCTTCAAATCACCAACATGTACAACGGCTGATATAAAATGTGTTGAAGCGCTTGCAGAAATTGCAGGTATTGAAGACTACAAAGCGTTAGGCATGGAAATGTTTAAAGTAAAATCAGCAGTTGAAGGCACACCAATTCGTGATCTTGTTTTACGTGACTTTAAAGACTTCAATATGCACGGCAAAACAGTAGGAATTGGTCAATTAGAAGTTATCGACTTAGCTGTATTTAACGAAATGAAAGAAGACTTTTTAGCTGATATGGCTGCTTTAAAAGAAGAAGGCGGACGTCACAGTGTTATGTTACTTTTAACTGACATTATGAAAGAAGGCTCTGAAGTTTTAGTGGTAAGTGATAACGACGACTTAACTGACAAAGCTTATGGTAAAACAGCAGTTAACGGTAAAGTGTGGATTGACGGAATTATGAGCCGTAAAAAGCAAGTAGTACCACCATTACAAGATTCTTTAGCTTAATAAGCTAATTTTAAAGCCAAGGCTTAGTACTTATGTTTTAAAAGTTGCTTTAAAAAAACTGATATGAAAAAGCCCTGAAATAATATATTTCAGGGCTTTTTGTTTATATGTAAAGGTAACTTCAATTAGAAGCTACCTTGATAAGTGTTAACTTAAACTCTTTCAAATACCGTCGCGATACCTTGACCAAGACCAATACACATAGTCGCTAAACCAATGTTTACATCTTGACCTTCCATTAAGTTAATTAAGGTACCTGAGATACGAGAACCTGAACAACCTAGTGGATGACCTAATGCAATAGCACCACCATTTAAGTTGATCATGTCTTCAGCTTTATCTTCTAAGCCTAACGCTTTAATACATGATAAGGCTTGCGCAGCAAATGCTTCGTTAAACTCAGCAAGTTCAATATCGTTAATGGTTAAGCCAGCACGTTTTAATGCTTTTTGAGTTGCAGGTACAGGACCATAACCCATAGTTGCTGGATCACAACCTGCTACACCCATGCCTCTGATCTTAACACGAGGTTTTAAGCCTAACTCTTTAGCTTTGTCTGCAGACATAACTAACATAGCTGATGCACCATCAGATAACGCTGATGATGTGCCTGCAGTAACGGTACCGTTAACAGGATCAAATACTGGACGTAATGCTGATAAACCTTCAACAGTAGTTTCAGGTCGAATAACTTCATCATGCTCAATTAAAGTTAACGCACCTTTCTCATCATGCCCAAGTGTAGGCACAATTTCATTAGCCCAACGGCCTTCTAACATCGCTTGATGAGCACGTTGATGCGAACGAGCACCAAAGGCGTCTTGCATTTCACGGCTAATACCATGTTGCTTACCTAACAGCTCAGCTGTTAAGCCCATGTTACCTGAAGCTCTTGCTACGTGTTTACTTAGCGATGGTGCCATATCAACATCGTACATCATAGGAACATGTCCCATGTGTTCTACACCACCAATTAAAAATACGTCACCTTGTCCAGACATAATGCTAGTAGATGCGTCATGTAAAGCCTGCATAGATGAACCACATAAACGGTTAACCGTTACACCGCCAATCGACTTTGGTAAACCTGCAAGTAATGATGCATTACGTGCAATGTTAAAGCCTTGTTCTTTGGTTTGTTTTACACAACCCCAAATAACATCTTCAATGTCGTTTGGATCAAGACCAGGGTTTCTTACTAAAATTTGTTCCATTAAGTGTGCCGATAAAGTTTCTGCACGTACATTACGGAATACACCAGCTTTTGAACGTCCCATCGGAGTTCTTATGCAATCAATTATTACAACTTCTTTCATTGTATTCTCCTCAGGTTAGGCTGTTTTAACATCAGTAGTGAAGTAAGATTTACCAGATTTGGCCATTTCGCGTAGTCCATCAGTCACTTGGTACATTTCACCAAGGTGAGCAAATTTATCTGCCGTAGCAATAAACTCATTTAAACCGACAGTTTCTAAGTAACGAATTGGACCACCTCTAAATGGAGGGAAACCTAAGCCATAAATTAAGCCCATATCAGCTTCAGCTGCAGTATCTACAACACCTTCCTCTAAGCATCTTACAACTTCATTCACCATAGGGATCATTAAGCGCGCAATAATGTCTTCTTTAGAAAACTCTTGAGCATCAGCACAAAGTGGTGCTAATAAATCGTAAGCATCTTGTGAAGCAACTTTGGTTGGACGACCACGTTTGTCTTTACTGTGATCATAAAAGCCTTTTGCATTCTTCTGACCAAATCGCTCATTTTTATATAATAAGCTAATTGGATCATTCTCAATCTTAGGCATGCGAGTTGGAAAACCGTCTGCCATAACACTTGTACAATGATCGGCCGTATCAATACCAACTACATCAATAAGATATGCTGGACCCATTGGCCAACCGAAATCTTTTTCCATTATCTTATCAATTTTTACAAAGTCAGCACCTTCCAGTACCAATTGGCCTAAACCAGCAAGATATGGGAATAAAACACGGTTTACATAAAACCCAGCACAGTCGTTAACAACTATTGGTGATTTACCCATTTTAGCGGCATATGCAACAACAGTAGCAACAGTTTCATCTGAAGTGTCTTTACCACGAATAACTTCTACCAACGGCATTTTATTTACTGGGTTGAAGAAATGCATACCACAGAATTTTTCTGGGCGTTTTACACTTTTTGCTAATAAGTCGATAGAAATTGTTGAAGTGTTAGATGTAATAATTGTGTCTTCACTAACTACACCTTCGACTTCAGCTAAAACCAAACCTTTGATCTTAGGGTTTTCAACAACCGCTTCAACAACAATATCCACATCTTTAACGCTATCGTATGATAGTGATGGGGAAATATTATTTAATGTAGCAGCCATTTTCTTAACATTCATACGACCACGTTCAACTTGCTTAGTTAAAATACCAGCAGCGGTACTTAAACCTAAATCAAGAGCAGCATCGTTAATGTCTTTCATTATAATAGGCGTGCCTTTGTATGCAGATTGATAAGCGATACCCCCCCCCATAATACCTGCACCAAGAACAGCTGCTTTATTGATTTGCTTGGTTGCGAGTTTGCCAGCTTTCTTAGCCTTGCCTTTAACAACTTGGTCTGCCATAAACAAGCCAATTTGCGCGGTAGCAGAATCTGTTTGCGATAACTTAACAAAGCCTTGATTTTCTAAAGCCATAGCACCAGCACGATCTAATGTTGCCGCAGCTTCAATAGTGTTCACCATTACCATAGGCGCAGGGTAATGCTTTCCTGCTTTAGCAGCAATCATGCCCTTACAAGTACTAAAAGTCATAATGCTTTCAGTTGCACTTAATTTAAGCGCTTCTAATTTAGGTTGACGCTTAGCTTTCCAATCTAATTTGCCAGCAATCGCATCTTTAAGCATTTTAACAGCTGATTCCATTAAATCTTCTGGCGCTACTAATGCATCTAACAAACCAGCAGCTAAGGCAGGTTCACCACGATAAGCAGTACCTGTTGAAATCCACTCTACAGCATTGTCTGCACCAATAACTCTTGGTAATCGAACTGTACCACCAAAACCAGGCATAATACCCAGTTTAACTTCTGGCAAACCAATGCTTACATTTGTGTCAGCTATACGGTAATCACACGCTAACGTAAGCTCACAACCGCCACCTAAAGCAATACCGTTTACCACAGCTATAGTTGGTAAATTTAGATCTTCTAAAGAATCAAATACATCTGTTGTTTCTTTGATCCAAGCCAGTAATTCATCAACAGGTTTATCAAACATACCTAAAAATTCAGTAATGTCTGCACCTACAATATAAGTAGGTTTACCTGATGTAATTAAAACGCCTTTCGCTTCTGCAGTATTATTAATAATCTCGATAGCTGCTTTGAATTCAATAAATGTTTGCTCATCAAACTTATTTACTGAGCCTTGTGCGTCAAACTTGAGTTCCAAAATGCCATCTTCTAGCATTTGTACAGAAAGGCTTGTGCCTTGATAGATCATGCCTGCTCTCCTCGAAAACTTTCGCTATATTTAGTCTGTCTGAATAATAGACCACAATCATCAAATTAGCATTGCAGCTAAAATGATGAGTTAAATTAGATTATGTTGAACTGTAAAGCGGTAAGTTAAATGAACAACTTCGACAAAAACTTAACCACTAAAGTTCAACAATTCTATTTTAGTTGCCCTTGAGTTTGCCTTGAAAAAATGAGGAAATCAATAAATTTAAACAAGAGATTAAAACAGTTGTTTAAATTGGTTGTATAAACTTATATCTGCAGCATTTTAAAAACTAAAAAACACGCTTCAGCTACCATAAAAGATTAATACGTTTTATGATGTAACTACTGCCATATTATTAACCCTATATATGAGTTAGTTAGGTTTATTTAGATAATAATAATTTAAGGATTGAATGTGGACAAAGATAAAGCTGAATTAGCATCAAAACCAGAAAGTAATTTAGTTACTTCGTCGACAGATAAATCAACGAATATAACAAGCGAAACCAAAACATCTGAATCAACATCAAGCTTTACCTCTCAAAAACAGCTATTAACTTTAGCCAGACAATACGTACTTGATGGAGCTTTAATACCTGAAGACAAGCAAATGCCTCTTGAAGAACGTGTAATAAAAAGAGAACGCTTATCTCGATTACGCCAGCAACAAAACTTAGAATCTATTGTTAAAAAATCATTAAGTTATTGCCCTAATAGCACTAGCACTACAAAAGCAGATCCTGACTGGTTCAACCGTTTTACAAGCCTAGCTGAAGATATTAGCAATAACACAATGCAAGATTTATGGGCTAAGATTTTGGCGGGAGAAATTACCCATCCTGGCTCTTTTTCACTAAAGTCACTCACCGTTTTTAAATCAATGAGTATTACCGATGCCAAGCTATTAGCTAAAGTATGTGGTATTGCCGTAAAAGACAGTAGTAAGAAAAATATTCGTATTATTTCAGGTGCTTATAATACACCAGGCATATTCAGTTTTTTTAGCAAAACAACACAGCAAAGAGTTAATTTAAATCAATGTGGATTAAGTTATACAGAGATCTTAAGCCTTGCTGATAATCATCTTATTTTTATGCAGGAAGCAGAATCAAACGAGTTAAAAAAAGGAGAGAAGATGGTATTTAACTTTAATGGGAAGAACTTAACTCTTACTGCTAAAAAAGATCAATGTGGTTTAAGTTTTTACAAGTTCACCCCTGTTGGCAGTGAACTTGCTCTACTTATTTCAGATCACCCTAATAAAGATTTAATACCTTTATTAGAGTCATCATTACAGTCGCATTTTTCTGTAAGTTAGTACAGAAAACTCGCTGATCAGCAACTATATACCATCACCATCGGTATGTAATCCACATTCTCTTTGACCGCCAGAGAAACGCGTATCGCTTTCGTCCATACCTAGAGTTAGTGGTTTTGTACTATGTACATCACCAACAGAAACATAACCATGATCCCATAATGGATGATACGGTAAACCATGCTTAGTTAAGTACTGGTGAACGTCTTTATTACTCCAATCAATAATCGGATGTACCTTAAAACGACCACGTAACGTGCTTACTACAGGTAAGTTTTCACGATGAGCCGTTTGTTGACGACGCACCCCTGTAAACCAAGTATTAGCACCTAATTCATTTAAGCCACGCTCTAATGGCTCAACTTTATTACGACGGTTATAAGCTTTTAATTCGGCATCGCCTTTCGCCCATTCTTCACCGTATTTAGCTTGTTGCCAAGCTGCGCTTTCTTTTGCGCTGTATACATGAAGATTAAGGTCTAAGCGTTCCGTTAACTGATCAATAAATTGATAAGTTTCAGGAAATAAATGTCCTGTATCAGTGATCAATACTGGAATATTTTTATCCACTTGCGTTAACAAGTGCAACATTACTGCTGACTGAATACCAAAGCTTGATGACAGTACAAACTGAGACGGCAAGTTTTCCATCGTCCATTCAACACGCGCAACAGCCGATTCCTTCTCCAATAACTCATTCCACTGATTCATCAATGGCTCCGGCACAGATGCCGGAGAGTGGTTATTAGTGACTGCTTGGCTAGTATTAGGCATGGAAATCACGCTTGCTCACTTTAACTTCAGCAACAATGCCGACACGTATGGTGAAATCACCAAAACCTTCGTTTTCGTTACGTTCTTTTGACCAACGTTCAACTAACTGATCGATTTCAGTTAAAATGCCAGCTTCGTCAACGCCATCTTTATATAGCTTAGGTACACGAGTACCTGCATGGTTACCACCTAAATACATGTTGTATTTACCTGGACCTTTACCTACTAAACCAATTTCGGCAAGCATTGCTCGACCACAACCATTTGGACAACCTGTAACACGTAAAATCACATGTTCTTCAGCTACATTATGCTTAGCTAAAATGCCTTCAACATCAGTTACTAAACCAGGTAAGTAACGCTCAGCTTCAGCCATAGCTAATGGACACGTTGGAAATGCCACACAAGCCATTGAGTTTTTACGTTGATTAGATGTTTCGTCTTTAATTAAGCCATATTGACGCGCTAAGGTTTCAATATTTGCTTTATCAGCTTCAGCAACACCAGCAACAATTAAATTTTGGTTGGCTGTCATTCTAAAGTCACCTTTGTGCACTTTAGCAATCTCAGCGACACCTGTTTTAAGTGGGCTGTCTGGACCATCAATTAAACGACCATTTTCAACAAATAATGTTAAATGATGCTTGCCATCAAAACCTTCAACCCAACCTATGCTATCGCCACGGCTAGTGAACTCGTATGAACGACTTTCGCCAAATTTAATGCCTGCACGTTTCTCAACTTCAGCTTTAAAGGTATCAATACCTACGCGATCTAATGTGTATTTAGTTTTAGCATTTTTACGATTTACACGGTTACCCCAATCACGTTGAGTAGTCACTACCGCTTCAGCAACATCTAATGTTTTATCGATTGAGATAAAACCAAAGTCATCAGCTTTACGAGGGTAAGTAGAGTTATCACCGTGAGTCATGGCTAAACCACCACCGACTAAAACGTTAAAACCAATAAGTTTTCCGTTTTCAGCAATAGCAACAAAGTTTAAGTCGTTCGCATGAACGTCGATGTCATTCTTCGGTGGAATAACAACAGTTGTTTTAAACTTACGAGGTAAGTAGCTCTTACCTAAAATAGGTTCTTCCGTTGATTCAACTTTTTCAGCATCTAACCAAATCTCAGCATAGGCTTTAGTTTTTGGTAATAAATGTTCGCTGATTTTTTTCGCCCACTCATAAGCTTCTTGATGAAGTTCAGATTCAATTGGGTTACTTGTACATAATACGTTTCTGTTAACGTCACCTGCTGTCGCAATACCATCAATACCTATGCTATTTAACGTTTGGTGCATTAACTTTATGTTTGGTTTTAAAACACCGTGGAATTGAAACGTTTGACGAGTGGTTAAACGAATACTTCCGTAAGAGGTGTGATCTGCAGCAAATTTATCGATAGCTAACCATTGCGATGGCGTAATAATACCGCCAGGCATACGAGCACGAAGCATTACGTTATGTAATGGTTCTAATTTTTGCTTTTGACGCTCAGCACGAATGTCACGGTCATCTTGTTGATACATACCATGAGTACGGATCAGCTGGTAGTTATCCGGTGTAAAACCACCTGTCATTCTATCTGCTAAATCGGCAACAATTGTTCCGCGTAAGTAGTTACTTTCTAACTTTAAACGCTCGTTATCCGCATGTTTACCTTCAACAATGATTGGACCATCACCGGTAGATTTAATGTCTTTAAATTCATTTGTCATTAGTATACGTCCTTCTGGTAACGTTTGTTGCTGCGTAACGATTTCAAATAGTCTTCAGCTTGCTCAGGTGTTAAACCACCTTCAGAGGCGATAACGTCAACTAAAGTATTGTGAACGTCTTTTGCCATACGGTTTGCATCACCACAAATGTATAAGTGTGCACCACGCTCTAACCATTCAAATACTTCTTTAGCGTTTTCTTTAATTCTGTCTTGTACGTAAATTTTTTCAGCTTGGTCGCGAGAGAAAGCTACGTCCATTTTAGTTAATAAGCCTGATTTTAAGTAACCTTGCCATTCAACTTGATATAAGAAGTCTTGGGTAAAGGTTTGATCACCGAAGAACATCCAGTTATCGCCTTCAGCATCGCTTGCTTCACGTTCTTGCATGAATGCTCTAAACGGAGCAACACCTGTACCTGGACCAACCATAATCACTGGTGTATTACCGTCAGCTGGTAAACGGAAGTTATCGTTGTGTTCAACAAATACTTTAACAGTAGCGCCTTCTTCAGCATCGTTTGCTAAGAAACCTGAAGCACCACCAAAACGTGTAGCACCTTCATGTTCATAACTTACTAAGCCAACCGTTAAGTGAACTTCTTCTTCAACTTCAGTTTGGCTTGACGCTATTGAGTATAAACGCGGTGTAATTTTACGAAGTGCGTCAACAAATACTTGAGCAGTAACGTCACTTGGTGCCGCTTTTACAATATCAACAATTTGATGTTCGCCAGCGTATTCACGCGCTGCGTTTTTGTCTTCTGCTAAAGCTTTAAGTTTTTCGTCACCCGAAATGCTTGCCCAAAACTCAATAAAAGCAGGAGCTGTTTGGGTAATTTCTAATTCAGAAGTTAACGCTTGGCTTAAGGTAAAGTTTTCGCCTTTAATGCTAACGTTTTCATCAGCACTTAATTTTAATGTGGTAATTAATTCTTCAACTAAAGCGGCTGAGTTTTCAAACCAAACACCTAAAGCATCACCTACTTGGTAAGTTAAACCTGATTCACCTAAGTCAATCTCAACATGACGAACATCTTTAGCAGAGTCGCGTCCAGTGATCTTTTGACTAACTAATAATTCAGCTTCGTACGGGTTTTGTTTTGTATACTGACTTTCAACTTCAACAGAAGCACTTACACCAGCAATCGGTGCAACACCTGCGTCGCCAGACTGAGTTAACTCTTCTTTTAACGTGTCAATAATACTAACAGACCAAGATTGAGCATCTTCTTCATAGTCAACATCACAGTCAACACGAGGTGAAACTGCTGTTGCACCTAAGGCTTTTAAGCGTTCGTCAAAATCTTTACCAGTTTGGCAGTAAAACTCATAGCTACTATCGCCTAATGACAATACGCTGTATTTTAATGTTGGTAATTTAGGTGCTTTTTTAGATGCTAAAAATTCATGAAACTCAATAGCATCATCTGGCGGCTCGCCTTCACCGTTAGTACTGGTAACGATAAGTAGATGTGTTTCTGATTTTAATGATTTAGGTTTGTATTCTGAAACATTTTTCAAGTTAACAGTAATACCCGCAGCTTTCGCACTTTCAGCTAACTTTTTAGCAACACCTTTGGCATTACCTGTTTGTGATGAAAATAGGATAGTAAGCGTTGCCTGCACTTGTGCAGATGCGCCAGCTGTAGCAGTAGGAAGTGCAGCAACAGAGCCACCTTCACTTTTTGCTGCTAAGTAACCACTTGTCCATGCTAATTGTAGCGGTGTGTAAGTAGCTATAGCTTCTTGTAAAGATGCAAGTTGGTTTGCATCTAGCATTGTTTGGTTTAAATTTTTCTGACCTGGCAACATAATGTCAACTCGCCCATTTAGAAGTAATAGGCAAATAATAATAGTCTTGCCCGAAAAAGAAAAAGATTAGAAGTTGCCTTTTTATTCCAAAAAAGAATATAGACTTAAGATAACAGACCTCTCGGTCTACTAACTTCTTCAAAAAGCCAGGCATTGTATGTTCTGTAAGCCTGCGGATCAAAGTTAATTGAATTTTTGTTCATAAATCCATGAAAAAAACGACTGCGTTTAATTGATATAAGAGGTAAGTTTTCGAGTGTTGCTTGTAAAGTATCAACATCAAAATGCTCTTCCCTCTTAGGTAAAATAACAGTGCTTTCTATTTTAGGATGAATATCTGAAAAATGCCGTATTTGTGAGCCATAAAAGTAAATTGCTTGGTCAATATTTAGATCAGCTTTATTTGAAATAGACCACATAGCAGAAGCACCAACACTAAAACCAATAACTATAGTTTTAGCTCTGGTTTTATCTTTAAGAAAATTTTGAGATTTACTTGATATGTGAGTAGCTTGCTTAGCAAGAACCGAATATAAATGTTGGCCGTACTTTTCAATACCTACATGTTCCATAAAATAGGCATAGGCGCTCGCTTCATCATCGAAGTTCATCTGTTGCCCTTGATAAGGATCAACAAGAGTAAATGATACGCTTTTATTTGCTAAAGCAAGTGATGTAGCTAATTCATCTTTCAGTGCAAGCAAAGCAGGAGTAATACCAAAGATGTCGGCGACGATATAAATGTTGATCATAGATTTTTCATTCAAACTGGTATGACGCTTAATTTGAAGTGCTGTTCATTTGAGGTTCCTGTTTCCATTTTTGCATTTCTTCATGAATAAAATGATTAACCAGATCTCGATACATTTTTTCTATAGCATCAGGGCTCAAACCTTGTTCAATTGCCCATTCTCTGCGTTTTTTTAACATAGCTTCAAAACGCTCTGGTGCTCTTACAGATGATTCAGACGTTTTAAACTTGGCTGCAGATTTCACATATTGAAAGCGACGACCAAGTAAAGCCACAATAGCTTCATCTATACCATCTATTTCACTACGTATATCGTTCATATCATGACATTCTTCAGGTGAGAGTTTTTCTTGATATTCCATTAAAATTCCTTTTATTTGAGACCTTAACCCGAGTTATTTAGAAGGTTATTTGAATCGTTATAGCTAAAGCTCGCCCCATACAGCAAATTCATTGCCACTAGGCTCAGTAAAATGGAAGCGTTTTCCACCAGGGAATTCGAAAATCTCTTGAGTGATAATGCCGCCAGCTGCTTTGATTTTATTTTGTGTTGCAATCAAATTTTGGCTAAAAAGCACAATTAGCGCTCCACCAGTGGCTTGTGTGCTAGATAATTCAGCTTTGAAGAATCCGCCATCTAAACCTTGATGAGTAAAGGCAGTGTATTCTGGTCCAAAATCTTGAAAGGTCCAGCTAAATGCAGTTTCGAAAAAGACTTTTGTTGCATTAAGATCTTTTGCTGGAAATTCTACATAATTTATTTTTTCGTGATTGTTGTGAACTGTCATCATGCTTTCCTTATTTCGTATTCATTTACTCTTGAATTTCAGTAACAACATCTGCTTTGACTGAATTAGCAATAAAACATTGTTGATGGGCTTGATGATGCATTTGTTCTAACAATTCGTATTCTGGTTGAGTTTGTGCTGAAAAAACAACTTTCGGCTTTAGAATGACTTTAGTGATAGAAATATTACCTTGAGCGTCTTTTTCCATAACCCCTTCAGCGTTGTCTTCATAACACTTAACAACCAACTTGTTTTTTGCAGCAATCGATAAGAAAAACAACATATGGCAACTTGAAATAGAAGCAATAAATGCTTCTTCAGGGTCAACATTCGCTTCCACTGAATACGGTAAAGGAACAATATGTGGAGAAGAAGAGGCAAGTACAACCGCCCCACCATCAAACGACCAAGTGTGAGCACGGCTATACTTATTGTCTAGATAGTTTTCGTTATCTTGTTTAGTCCAATTAACCTGTGCAAAATATGTCGACATCAATTATTCCTTTTTTAAAAAAACTTTAAGACTTTTTAACGCTAAAGTACCTTATAGTCAGGCTCAGCACCTTCATCACATTTTTTACAATTAAGCTCCTGCCCTATCATCGCTTGTCGCCCTTCAAGAGTTATAACCCAAGGTCGATTCGTCCAAGGAGGATTGTGTCTAACATGTTGAAAGTGTCCACAGTTTAGCCTTGCCACCCAATGGTTTTCTTCATCTTTATGATAATCGGCAATTGCTTTATTCACGTTTGACCTTACTCAGCTTCAGTATATTGATATTCGTTTCTCTATTTGGAAGTGACTAAATCTTCTTTGTTGGCTAGATAGAAAACATAAATAATCCCTAACACTGGGATCACTGAAAATACAGTGCCTAACAATGCAGCACGAACAGGTGTTGTGCTTTTCTTTTTACCAATAATGTAGCTGATAATGCCAACGACAATCATAAAGGCTGCAACCGCTGAGCCCATTTCAATTAATGTAAAATTCATTCTATTTTTTCCTATAATGTGTTTTTTGTTGGTTACTTACTAGCAAGGGCTTTAAGCACGTCAACAATATCCTGCGGCTCTGATCTTATTCGATAATCAACATCAACAAAACGCCAAACAACATTGCCATCTGTATTAATCACAAAAGTTGCAGGCAAAGGTAAAACACTTCCATTACCGTTATTGATATCTGACAATTCTAGATTTCTGTCTTTACGCATGTGCTCTAAAACTAATTCTGGTACTTTCCAAGCAACGCCATAGGCAGCGGCAATAAGTGCATCTTGATCAGAAAGCACAGGAAACCCTAAGCTAATAGGCTCACTTGTTGATAACGAGTTATCAGGTACTTCAGGACTAATAGCCACTAACTCGGCACCTAACTCATGTATTTCAACTAAACGTTCTTTTAAGGCTCTTAATTGTAAATTACAGTAAGGACACCAACTGCCTCGGTAAAAAGTTACCACAACCGGTCCTTTAGCTAATAATCCAGCCAATTCAACAGTTTGATTAACTTCGTTTGGTAATGTGAAGTTAGGTGCTTGTGCGCTTATTGCTAAAGCATTACCGCCTTCTTGGAATTCTCTTGCCGTCTTTAACACCTCATCTAGCTTTTGCATAAACTCAGGTTTTACTGCTCGTGTTTTAGCGATTTGAGCTTCAGTTTGCTGTTTAAGTGTTGCCATTCTTATTCCTATTTTCTACTTTCAATTAAAAAATTTTAAATTTTTGGTCATACGTTTTATTGCTTTAACTTTCTACTGTCGCCATTTTTAATCCCGCAAAAATCAACATTGTACCAGCCGACCGATTAATCAGTTTTATGATTATTGGTTTAATAAACTTACCGCGTGATTTAAAGCCTAAGTATCCATATAAGGAATAACACACTAAATCTAAAATCATGGTAATTAAACATAATATTATGAGTTGAGGAACAACAGGAGCATTAATATCAACAAATTGTGGTAACAAAGCGGAAAAATACAGTAATGCTTTAGGGTTGGATATTTCTAAAACAAAACCTCTCATAAATATTTTATAAGTTTTACTTGGCTTATTTTTAGATGTTTGAATGCTAAGCGGACCTGATTGACTAAAAACAGCTGTAAAGCCAAGGTATAAAAGGTAAGCAACACCTATCCATTTAATAATTAAAAACAAAGTTTGTGAAGCAATAATTAAAGTAATGATCCCTGTCGCCGATAAAATAAAAAACACAACATTTGCACTAGCGATACCTAGAATCACCAACGTGGATTTTTTAAAGCCATTCGATGCGGCTTCCGCCGTTACAGCTAATGCAGCAGGGCCAGGTGAAAGCACAACAACTAAGGTTGTCATGAAAAAAATAATTAAGGTTTCTAATGAAATCACAAATATTCCCAGATGTGCTTTATTACAATTATTTTAAACTGAGCTACTATTAAAAAATAAGGTTTAGTTAGCACTACAGTAAACAAGAAAGCATCATTGTAAAGGGCTACTTAAATCAAATAAACCTTATTACTACATGAAAACAAAAGTTTATATTTAATAACAACCTAAGGAAGCCTACCGTTTGATTTATGAGTCTGTCTTCCTCTTAAACTGATAAATAATAATCGTAAACAATTCTTCGCAAAAAGGTTAATCAATAATGAAGGTTTCACATAAAGTTGTTTTATACGCTTCAATCATAGTTACGCTGGCATTCGCCACATACTCTTTTTTAGAATACAACAAACTCCGCACTGAACTCATAGAGCAAACTAATTCAAATACTAAAGAAAAAAGCATCGCTCTTGCTGTGCAAATTAATAACTGGCTCGATGCGAAACTAGGGTTAATTGATACCATAGCCCAATCGATTGATGCAGATTTTAATGCTGACAATATCCAGAAAAATATCAACCTGCCTATTTTCGAAAAAGAATTCTTATTAATTTTTGGTGGTTTAGATACTGACGGCATCAGAATCACTAATGATAAAACATGGAACCCTACCGACTATGATGCAAGGCAACGCCCTTGGTACAACTTAGCCCGAGACCACAACCAAGCCATACTCACCGAACCTTATATTGATACTGTTACAGGCGACATTGTTATATCTGCTGTTGCAAGCATTAAAGACAAAGGCGTTTTTAAAGGTGGTTTTGGTGGTGATTTAAGCCTTAAAACAGTGTCTGACGCTCTTAATTCACTGCATTTTAACCATACAGGTTATTCATTTCTTATTAATGAAAATGGCAAAATAATTAGTCATCCCGATATAAATTTAAACGATAAATTGATTACGGATCTTATCCAAGGTGGTATGCCTGAACTTAATAATAATTTGGCTCGTAAACAACTTATGGATGGAACTTCTGTATTTGTTTCTTTTAGCCCATTACCAAATCTATATGGTTCAAATTGGTATGTTGGTGTAGTTTTAGATGAATATAAGCTACTTGGTGATGTTAGACACTTTGGTTGGACTGCTTTCATCACGACATTAATTGCTGCTTTGCTTGTTTCTATCGTTTTATATTTTGTTGTTACACGCTTGCTTGAGCCATTACATGCATTGCGTAAATCATTACAAGAAATTAATAGTGGGCAAGGTGACTTAACAAAACGTTTAGAGATAACAAGTAATGATGAATTTGGAGATGTATCTAATGAGTTTAATACTTTTATCGACTATCTTCAGAACTTGATAACAGAGGTAAAAGGTCGTTCAAGGAATGTACGTGAGAACACCGATAAAACAGCCCTATCTTCTGCTCAGTCTTCTACAGAATTAAATACCCAATTAGTAGAGTTAGATAACTTAGCTGCATCAATTAACCGTATGTCAGCAACAGCAAATGATGTTGCTACTAATGCACAGACCGCAGCAGAACGAGCTAATCAAGCCGATATAGCAACACAAGAAGGTGAGCAAGTTGTAGAGCGCACTACTGACTCTATTTTGCAATTAACCGATCAAATGGGCAATGTAGTTGAAACCATTACTCATTTAGTAGATTACAGCAATAATATTGAATCAATCCTTACTGTTATTACTAATATTGCCGACCAAACTAACTTATTAGCTTTAAACGCTGCCATTGAAGCCGCACGTGCCGGAGAACATGGTCGAGGTTTTGCTGTAGTCGCGGATGAAGTACGTACATTAGCATCGAAAACTCAAGAGTCGACAAAACAGATACACGATATGATCAGTCAACTGCAAGAAGGCGTAAGAGAAGCAGAAAAGGCAATTCTTGAAAATAAAGACAAAGCTAATTCAACTCAACTTATTGCTAAAGAAGCTAGTTCAGCTCTAGAGACAATACGTAACAGCATTCACGAAATTAGCGATATGACAGGCCAAATAGCCTCAGCCGCAGATATGCAAAGCACCTCTGCTCAAGAGATTGATCATAATACAATAAGAATTCGAGATATTAGCCAGTCACTTTCAAATGCAGTAAAAGAGCAGTCATCTCTTTGTGAAAACATGGTTGATATTACCATTGAACAAACGACTTCATTAGATAAGTTAAAAGTTTAGACGTTACAGATTCAATCTAGAAAAAATAAACGACTTTTTACCAACAAAAAGTCGTTATCTATTTTCTGGTGGAATATCTTTTACTTGGGCCGTGAACTCACTTATTTCGTTTTCAGTAAGTACTGTTTTAACACGTTTAGTTGAAGCTGGCTGATGTGGAAGTCCAACACCATTTCTTAACTCTTTAGCTGGACGAATAGGTCTTGGAGAAAAACCACCACCACAATTAGGACAAACGTTTTGTAAAATACCTTCTACACATGCCGTGCAAAAAGTGCATTCATAACTACAAATGTAAGCTTCTGTTGATTCAGGAGGAAGATCTTTATCGCAATTTTCGCAGTTTGGATGTAGCTCTAACACAAATATTTACTCCTTCTACTTTCTACAACGTCTATATTTAAATAAACCCTTAAATCTATTACGGAATTAATCCTACTTGAAAACATAAGGGAAATCTAAAAAAGCTTAAAAAACCACCAAACTTATTATTTATTACTTATAACCAAATTGATACCGAAAAAAACAATAGTTAACAAGTGTATACAAGAAAAAATATCACTTATATAAACTAACTCACGTATTTTAATCTTCAGCTAAAGCTTCAAATACCTTTTTCTTTTCTGCAAAATATTCTTTCATCACTTCTGGTTGCTGCATCATCATCATAACTTTTTGCATGGCTTGCATATGATCTGCATCTTGCTTTTGAAACATTTGCATACCATGAACTTTACTTAGTTCAACGATCTCTTCAAATGTATTACCTTGAAACTGCTCATCGCAAGCTCCACCCAGTTGTTTACAAGTCATTGTTTTCATTTTCGAATCCTATATTTAAATTGTGATAATAAAAAAGAGACTATTAAAAGCTGTCCCCCAATATCATAAATAGTATCTACTTAGGGTCTGTTGTTCTTTCAGGATTAAATTTTATTCAATTTAAAACGGATTTAATCGCGATGTGAGCTTTGTCTAATAGTTATTCTATTAAAAAAGCGAACAGCAATGAGTAAATTTGTTTTAAATGAACCCAAAGGGCAGCAGGTGTTTGACATTTATACCGCGTTATCGTCTGTTCGAGTAGCCAGCTAAACGTCACATACTCTGCCTTGCCTAAATATCAAACACCTTGCTGTAAAAATAATCTCGAAAGATCAACAGACCCTAATTTATTCTGGAAACTTAGAGAATTTTTTAGCGTGAATAGCTTTATCATACCATTGAGCTTTTTCATCATAAAAAATATTATCTTGTGCTTCTAAGTTAGGAGTACCATCTAAATAACCAGCTGGAACAATAAACGTTTTTCCAGAGCTCGATAGATATGGAACAAGACTTCCACATTCTTTACAAAAAGCGCTTGATATAGACCTATTAGGTACATCATAACGTTTAATAAGGCTTTCACCTTTTAAGCATTTTATTTTTTCTGAAGAAATAAACAAGTTAGAAGCATGGGCAGAACCTGTTATTTTCTGGCATTGAGTGCAATGACATAAATGGAACTGTGTAAAGTTATTCTCGCATTCAAATTCAACACCTTCGCACAGGCAACTTCCAGTAATTGTAGACATATGTGTTCCTTTACAAGTATAAAAACAGTCTTAAAAAAGAATTATTTTTTTGCAAAAATCTTATTGAATATACGCGAAACAAAGTAAGACACACCAAAACCTATAACAACATACAAAACAACTAAAGGCATTTCAAAACCTGTTGTAAAAATGTTGCCATCTTCTAATAAACATTGACCTTTTTCATACTGAAATACGCCACCTTCATTTACACAAGGTTGAATGAGTAGTAAGTCGTTTATTACCCAAATGACTAACAAACTAACAAATACACCAATAAATTTTGCGATTGCACTTTTATTCATAACACTCTTAATAATTTTATTCGTTGAACTCTATTTTAATGGTGCTGTTATATCACATGAGTTTATCTGGAGTTACTATTTATTGTCTATACGGGGCTAAAGACTTAAGAAACAGCACTAATCAGATAGAGCTAAGTTGACCGCGGCTTCTGCATGTATTTCTGTGGTGTCGTATAAGGGTACTGAAGTGTCATTTTGGTTAATTAATAACGCGATTTCGGTACAACCTAAAATAACCGCTTGTGCACCTTGTTCAAATAAGTTTTTTACAATGGTTAAGTAAAGCTCTTTTGAGCCGGAGTTAATCACACCTCTGCATAGTTCATCATATATGACGTTATGTACAATAGTTTGGTCATTGCTTGAGGGAACAACCACTTCAATACCAAAGCGTTCAGTTAAACGATCTTTATAGAAGTCTTGCTCCATGGTAAAACGAGTTCCTAGTAAACCCGCTTTTGTAATACCCTTTTTAACCAATTTAGCCGCTGTTGCATCAGCAATATGCAAAAGAGGAATAGAGATATTTCTTTGGATCTGTTCAGCCACTTTATGCATAGTATTAGTACATATAATAAGAAAGTCAGCACCGCCTGCCTCAACAGATTGAGCTGCTTTGCTTAGAATTAAGGCCGTTTCATCCCATTGACCAGCATGCTGCAGTTTTTCAATCTCTTCAAAATTAACGCTATATAAGCAAATTTGTGCTGAAGACAATCCTCCAAGTTTTTGTTTAACACCTTGGTTAATAGTTTTGTAGTAACTCGCGGTTGACTCCCAACTCATACCACCTAACATGCCGATTGTTTTCATTTAAAATCCTTCTAAATTATGTTTAATATCTACATAAATTACTTTCGACCCAATATACGTAATATGCGCAAGAACAAGTTAATAATATCCATATACAATGCAGCGGCACTATCTATCGCATTATCGTAGGTTTTAGGTATGGCGTTTGCTCTAGCCCAATCGTAACCAATATAACCACAAAAAATTATTGCTACAATCCAATCTAAAATACCGTGATGAGTATCAAAAACAAAAACCATAATCAGCTCAACAATAATGACACTGATTAAAGCTACCGTTAACCCACCAATAATTTTATTAAAGAATGCTGGATACATAGAGCCTAAAAGCATCATCACAAAGGTTACTAAACCTGTGACTCTAATTGCCTCAAGTACAATGTCAGGATTGTATTGGCTAACGACTAAATTAATAATTAAACCAAAAGGTACTACGACAAAGTTATAACCAATAAAGCTTACCGCAGGGTTATCTGATTTATTAAAAAGATAAATACCAAAGAAACAACAGGCAAAATAACCTACAAAAAATATAATAGGATTAACACTGCTAATAGATTCTGGTGAGATATTTAAAACCATAAACCAGTTAACAGCAAAGCCCCAAATAAGGGCTAAACCAATAACAATATTATATGCCGTAGCACTTATAATTTTGTCGTTGGTGTGAGTTCTATCAAATACATTTACTTCCATTGTAAGTTTCCTTTTTGTGATTTCTCGTTATTTTTAATTTTTAGTTATCAGTGTAAAAGCACACTACCCTTTCTGATATCCCCAGCGTGGCATAATGTTCTGATCGATACCAAGATGATCCAACATTCTTCCTACCATAAAATCAATCAAGTCGTTGATTGATTCAGGATTATGATAAAACCCTGGAGACGCAGGCATAATAGTTACCCCCATTTGCGACAGAGTTAACATGTTTTGCAGATGAATAGTTGAATACGGTGTTTCGCGAGCAACTAAAATAAGCTGTCCACGTTCTTTTATGACTACATCTGCAGCACGTTCAATTAAGTTATCGCTCATACCTTGGCTTATTGCTGCAAGGGTTCCTGTTGAACAAGGGCAAACCACCATTAACTTAGGCGCTGCTGAACCCGATGCCACTGGCGAGAACCATTGTTCTTTACCAAAGACAATAATTTGCTCGGCTTTCGCGTTAAATTTATCAACAAAGAATTTGCTTGCTGCATCAGGTGATGATGGGACTTTTAATCCTACTTCTGTATCAAATACCACTTTTGCAGCACTCGAACATAATAGGTAAATTTGATAATTGGCAGCCACTAAACATTCAAGTAAACGCAACGCATAAGCAGAACCTGAAGCACCTGTAATCGCTAAAGTGATTTGTTTTTCGAACTGTGTATTTTTAACTAATGTTGAGCTCATGCTAAACCTTATTTTGTTTGTCTGTTAAAGCGTTTAGTAGCTTGTTGTGTATATCACCAAAGCCACCATTACTCATCACAACTATAGTATCGTTTGTTTGTGTTTCGTCACTAATGCTCTCAACTAAATTAGCTAAATCAGCACTTACCACACAAGGTGCTTTACAGTCTTTGATCAAGTCTTCAACCGACCAATCAACACCATCACCTTGATAAATATAGATCAGGTCTGCATGATCAAGTGAAGCGGCTAAGGTATCTTTATGAACGCCTGACTTCATAGTATTTGAACGAGGTTCAAGCACAGCAATAATACGTTCTTTGCCTACGTGATGACGCACACCCGTTAAGGTTTTATTAATAGCGGTTGGATGATGAGCAAAATCATCAAATACACGAATACCATTTACCGTGCCACGCAATTCTAAACGACGCTTAGTGTTTATAAATTCGCTTAGAGCTTCTATTCCTACTTCGCTTGGTACGCCTGCATGTCGAGCTGCGGCAATCGCCATTAAACCATTATCGATATTAAAGTCGCCAATTAAATTCCATTTTACAGTACCTTGAATATCAGCTTTGAAACTTACAACAAATTCACTGCCGTCTGCTTTCAGTTTTTCAGCAAACCAACCTTTGTCACGATTAAGTTCGTCAACACTTTGTTGAGTAGGTGTCCAACAGCCTTTATTAATCGTTTCAGCAATGGCTTGTTCGTTTTGTGGATATAGTACTAACCCATTACTCGGTACCATTCGAATAAGATGATGAAATTGTTTTTGGATATCACTTAAATCATCAAAAATATCGGCATGATCAAACTCTAAGTTATTGATCACTAACGTACGAGGACGGTAATGAACAAACTTAGAACGTTTATCAAAAAAGGCGGTGTCGTATTCGTCAGCTTCAATCACAAAAAAAGGAGCTTCACCTAATCTAGCTGAGCTCTCAAAGTTTTGTGGAACTCCGCCAATTAAATAACCTGGCGCCATATTCGCATATTCTAAAATCCAAGTTAACATGCTGCTGGTAGTGGTTTTGCCATGAGTTCCTGAAACAGCAAGCACCCAACGATCTTTCAATACATTTTCAAGTAACCACTGAGGTCCAGAGGTGTAGGCAATATTTCGGTCTAAGACATACTCAACCATAGGATTGCCACGCGACATTGCATTACCAACAATCACTAAATCAGGTTCATCTTTTAAATGCTCGATTAAGTAACCTTGTTTTAACTCTATGCCTAATTCTTCGAGCTGAGTGCTCATCGGCGGATATACGTTAGCATCGCAACCTGAAACTCGATGTCCTAACTGTTTTGCTATGGCGGCTATTCCGCCCATAAATGTGCCACAAATACCTAAAATATGAATATGCATATGTTTACCAAGAAAATTGTAAAAAATAACGACCTATATGCTGGCAATATACCTTAGTCGCACTAGGGAAAACTAGTTGTAGATTGTATTTAATCCGATAGTAGGCATTACATATTTTATAATGAGGGATGATACACGTAGAAGTTCGAGCTATTTTCTTATCAAAAATGAGATTTTAAAAGCTAATAACTGTCGTTAAAGTATATAGCTTCATCAATTTACAAGCTTCGAGAACAAAACTAATGGTAGATAGACAAGCCTAGCTCTTCAGCGATATTTTCTATTAAATTCATACCCACAACAGAGTTACCGTAATGATTCAAAGGTGGGCTCCAAGTACAAATAACACCATATCCCGGTACAATAGCAATTATCCCCCCACCAACACCACTTTTAGCCGGTAAACCTACAGAAAAGGCAAACTCACCCGACTGATCATACATTCCACTCGTCGATAATATTGCATTTACTCTATGTGCATCTCGTGCAGTACAAATGGTCTCTTTTGTTATGGGATCTATGCCTTTATTCGCTAAAAAGAGTAAACTTTGTGCTAATTGCTCGCAACTCATCGATATTGAGCATTGAGTGAAATAATGGCTTAAAACATCTGGTACTTCAGATTCTATATTGTCAAAGCTCTTCATCAAATGTGCAAATGCGGCATTAAGATGCCCATGCTTAACTTCTGATAAATATACGTCATTATCAATGCGTATATTATCATTGCGTGCAAGCTTTCTAATATAGGTTAGAAAGGCAAATTTACTTGATGAGAAGTTACTTGTTAATATGTCTGATATTAAAATCGCTCCAGCATTTATAACCGGATTTCGTGGTATGCCTTTCTCAGCTTGTAACTGAATTATAGAATTAAACGGTAAACCCGAAGGTTCCATTCTTACGCGTTTCCATAAAGGATCGCCTATTCGGTTTATTGCCATAACTAAACCAAACACTTTAGAAATGCTTTGAATAGAAAAAGGATGTTGATAATCACCAGCGCCAACAACTTTACCCTCTAGCGTACCTACGGCAATTCCCATTAAATCAGGTTTCACACTTGCTAGTGCAGGTATATAATTAGCTACTTTTCCCTGAAGGTAATTATCTTTCTCAGCGGATAACAATGTCTGTAGTTTTTTCTGCAATTCAATAATGTTTTTTTTCATTTTTTTTAAAGCAACTTAAGAGTGAAGTACTAGCACAAAATTAGTGAAATGCATTGTCAGAAAAACACTTAACACATCGACTAAGTTATACTGAATCGTTTACTTGTATATCACAAGACATTCTATCGACTTTGTTGTTAATTCAATGTAATTATTGGTATTGTCGATTGAATCACAATGAGATTCCACTTACATTAATCATATACATTTTGATAAGGAAATATGTGTGACCAATCTAGCATTACAGTCAATCTCAGTTTACCCAATAAAATCGTCATCAGGTATTCATCTTTCAAATAGCTGGGTAGAAGAACTTGGTTTGTCTTTTGATCGCCGTTTTATTGTGGCAAACGCTAACGGTGAAATGTTTACCGCTCGCACAGAGCCACGCTTATGTTTGATTCAGGCGAATCTGACTTCTACAGGCATAAACATTACCGCTCCTGGCATGCCTATTTTGTCTATTGAATATGCTAAGTTTTCTTCTGAATATCAAAATGTCACCGTTTGGAAAAGCGACATAAAAGGTCAAATAGGTGCCGAACATTACAACCAATGGTTCAGTCGTTATTTAGAGCAATCTTGTCAGTTATTATTTTTTGGTGAAAACTCAGAGCGCTATGTTAAAAACAAAAATAGCCAAGTGGGTTTTGCCGACGGATACCCTATTCTGCTTATTTCACAACAGTCTTTAGCTCAGCTTAATCAAAAACTCGGTGCTAATAATAGGGTTACCATGAGTCAGTTTAGACCGAATTTAGTGGTAGATGGTTGCGATGGTTTTGCTGAAGACACATGGAAACACATCCGTATTGGAGAAGTTGAATTTGAAGTTACCTCGCCTTGCTCTCGTTGTATTTTTACAACAATTAACCCTGAAACAGCTGAGACAAATAAACTACAAGAACCATTAACAACACTAAAAACTTTCAGGCAAGTTGAAGACGGCGATGTGATGTTTGGTCAAAACTTGGTGCCTTTAAATCAAGGACAAATTAAACTTGGCGATAAAGTTGAAGTTATCGAAACTAAGCAAGCCCCAACTTTTGTGATAAAAGAAAATAAACAAATTAAAAATACAGCTAACCAGGATTCTGCACCTATGAAAGTAAATAAAAAACCTAAAATCAACTTTAGTTCTTGGAATAAAGAAGTGGTTGGTAACAACAAAGCGACTATTTTAGATCAAGGTGAAGATGCCGGTTTAATTTTACCTTATTCATGTCGTGGCGGAATGTGCGGACGCTGTAAAATAAAACTAGAAAGTGGTGATGTAGAACAACTAGCCACAGATGGTTTGTCTGGTGAAGATATAGAAAATGGTTACGTTTTAGCCTGTAGTTCTATTCCAAAATCTGACATTGTGCTAAGTAAGGCACCAAGAAACTAAAGGATAAACCATGAAGTTAAACTGCGATTTAGGTGAAAAAGTACATGATAACGATGCGTTGATCATGCCCTTTATTAACATGGCAAATATCGCGTGTGGCTTTCATGCTTCCGACCCTTTAACCATGAACAACACAGTTAAGTTAGCACTTACCAACAAGGTAACTATTGGTGCCCATCCAAGTTATAACGATAAAGATAACTTTGGCCGTATTAGTGTTAATTATTCAGCTGCGGAACTCATCGCGATAATTCAATACCAAATAGGTGCAATGCAAGCGATATGCGACAGTAACAAAGCCACTTTAAGTTATGTAAAACCACATGGTGCTTTGTATAACGACATGATGAAAAACGCTGAAATATTCGAACAAGTTTGCCAAGCAATTTCAGCATTAAAACATCCTCTGCCATTACTTATTCAAGCTTTACCTGAAACCGATAATACCTTCATTCAATTAAAAGCTATTGCAGGTAAATATCAAATATCTTTGTTATTTGAAGCCTTTGCCGACAGAGAATATACCGACCAAGGCTTGCTTGTTTCTCGCCAAGAAAGCAATGCGGTGATACACGATATAGACAAAATCATAAGCCGATGTGAACAATTAATCCGCCACAATAAATTCATCAGCGTTAACGGAAAACCTTTAAATCTCAAAGTAGATACGCTATGTGTTCACGGCGATAATCCTGAGGCAATAGCAGTCGTTAAACAACTCCATCAATTACTCAACGCTGAATGTTCAAATAATACAAACAATATATCGCCAAGCTCATGTTAAAAGCATCTGAAAAATCAGAGAATCAGTCTTTGATTTCCCTTTCATACATTAGTGAAAATGCCGTATTACTTGAATGGCCCGAAAAGATTTGTGCAACACAACATCAACATATTATGTTTTGTCAGCAGCAAGCTTCTGCTTTTCTTAAAGAGGTTTTAATTGATTGCATAGCAAGTTATGCCAGCCTGATTATTTATTACAAATTTGAAAAAATACAACACGACACCTTAAATACATTCTTGCTTGAGCTGATCCAAAATCCTACCAACAATAACAACCCAACAAGTACTTCAAGTAACTCAAATCATGTTGATTCAGTAGAAAACTCACTTATAGAAATTCCTGTTTATTATGGCGAAGGCGTTGCCTGGGATATTAAAACAGTTGCTCAACAAACTAAGCTCAGTATTGAGGAAGTTATTCAGCTACATAGTCAAACCACTTATCGAGCTTACGCTTTAGGCTTTACTCCTGGTTTTTGTTATTTAGGTAGATTACCTGCGCAATTACAACTTCCAAGAAAATCATCTCCGCGCCTTAGTGTGCCTAAAGGTGCTGTTGCCATTGCAGAGCAACAAACCGCTATTTACCCTAATACCAGCCCTGGTGGTTGGCATATTATTGGGCAAACACCTTTAGATATGTATCATGCTGATTTAACGAGTAATAACGAAGAAAATAAAAATAGCGCCTGTCAAAGTTCACAATTTAACAGCACCATTCAAGTGGGACAATCAGTGAAGTTTGTTTCTATTACACTAGAAGAATTCTTATCTTTAGGTGGCGAATTAATAAAGGAAATATCCTAATGAGCGCAAAGCCAAAAAATCACTTAACAGTTATCAAGCAAAATGGCTTTTGTAGTGTTCAAGATTTAGGTCGAATGTCGAGTCAGCACTTAGGTTTTAGTGCTAGTGGAGCTGCGGATGAATATGCTTTTCTGTATGCTAATTATTTATTATTTTTAGCTCAAAAGCTTTTTCAACCTTGTGTTCAACTTAATCGCCACCTTACCCATAATCTAAATCAGGCTCAGTTAGAAATAACCTTAGGACAAATAACGTTTAAGGCTGAACAAAATTGTACTATCGCCATAACAGGAGCAGATTGTTCTGTATCTATTAATGATAAACCTGTAAATAACTGGCAAATTCATCATGTAAAGACTCATGATATTATTCATTTTAGCCAACCAAAAATGGGGTTACACAGTTATTTAGGGGTTGCAGGCGGTATTCAAAATAAACAATGGTTGGGCAGTCGTTCACAAACATCAACTGAAAAAGGTTTAGGCTTTAATAATGCGCCAGCAGATACAATATCACTTAATTACCGGATCCCTCTAGCTGAACATTGTAATATTAATGACAGAAATAAGGAGCATTACAACCTTACTTCTACAATCCCTGCTTCTGGTCGTTTTGATTTAGAGCAAGCATCTAAAGTCGCATTTGCACAAAAGCAATTAACACCTAGCACGTTTTACAAAGAGCTAAATAAGCCATTAACGCTACGTTTTATTCCTCAAAGTTTATGGCATTCGTTTGCTAAGAAACAACAAACCGCTTTTTGTAAGCATCAATTTACCATCAGCGCAGATAGCAATCGTATGGGTTATCGATTATCAGAAACACCTGATGATATAACCTCTTCTATGTCAAACACGCAGTCTAAGCTATCTAAACCTGTAACTTTTGGTACTATCCAAATCCCAAGTAAAAACCAACCTATTGTTCTAATGAAAGAAAGGCAAACGATAGGTGGTTACCCCGTTTTAGGCTCGGTTATACAAACCGACTTATTCAAATTAAGTCAGCTACGTCCAGGAAATAAAATACAGTTCTCACCTACTACTTTAAGTTTTGCTCAACAGCAACTTAGCGCTTTTCATCAAAAATTCTGTTTCTCAATTTAAATCAAATACATTTTTTGCCTGCGCTTTAAAACGCACTGTAATTGTGCAAGACAACAACAACAGTGCAGTTTATATGTATTAAAAATCAATAAAAACAATAAATTAAACTTAACCTCATGATATATATACAATAAAAAAACTTATACCCTATGGCACTAGCCTTGCTATCTCATACTCAATAGATTTTTTAAATTTCAACTTTGAAATAATACGGTGAAAACTTATGAGTGGACAAGCAGGCATTAACATACTGTCATTTACAGGAAAAATGAAAGTACTTCATTTAAGTTGGATGGCTTTCTTCATAACCTTTATGGTTTGGTTCAACTTTGCTCCATTAATTTCTGTTATTGGTGACAGCCTAGGCTTAACAGCGAGTGAACTTAAAACCCTTATGTTACTTAACGTAGCACTTACCATTCCTGCTCGCGTTATTATTGGTATGCTTACCGATAAATACGGACCTCGTTTAGTTTATGCACTTCTACTCGCAGTATGTAGTATTCCATGTTTTATGTTTGCCTTTGCTGATACCTTTGAACAAGCTGCAATTGCTCGCTTTTTATTAGGCTTTATTGGTGCCGGTTTTGTTATTGGTATTCGTATGGTTTCTGAATGGTTTCCAGCTAACGAATTAGGTACTGCAGAAGGTATTTACGGTGGTTGGGGTAACTTTGGTTCTGCAGCAGCAGCAATGACTTTACCGTCAATTGCTTTATTATTTGGTGGTGATGATGGCTGGAGATATGCTGTAGCGCTAACAGGTTTATTAAGCCTAGCATTTAGTTTGATTTGGTATGCAAACGTTAACGACACACCTAAAGGCTCAACCTACTTTAAACCAAAACAAACAGGTGCAATGGAAGTAACCAGCGTTCCTGATTTTTACTTACTATTAATAATGAAAGTTCCTATGTATGGCGCCTTAGCATTACTTGCTTGGAAACTTTCACCATCAGGTGTTTCATTATTTACCGAAAGTACAACGTTAATCGCGTACTTATCCTTAGTTATTTTGTTCTTAATTGAAGTTAAACAAACATTTAAAGTGAATGGTCATTTATTTAAAAATGAAGTGCCTGAATCGCATCGTTATAAATTCAAACAAGTTGCGGTATTAAATATTTTATATTTTGCTACTTTTGGTTCTGAGTTAGCTGTTATTTCAATGTTACCTTTATTCTTCGCTGAAACTTTCGAGTTAGAAATGGTTTACGCGGCAATGTTAGCTTCCACTTACGCTTTCATGAACTTAATGTCGCGTCCTGGTGGCGGTTGGTTAAGTGATAAATTTGGTCGTAAGAAAACCTTACTTATTTTAACTGCTGGCTTGGCCGTAGGTTATTTTGCTATGTCGTTAATTGATAGTTCATGGCCTTTAGTTATCGCTGTAATTACTGCAATGGCTTGTTCTTTCTTCGTTCAAGCAGGTGAAGGTGCGGTATTTGCGGCTGTGCCACTTATTAAACGTCGCTTAACAGGCCAGATTGCTGGTATGACTGGAGCATACGGAAACGTAGGTGCTGTAGTTTATCTAACCGTATTATCAGTGGTAGACTATTCAACATTCTTTCTTGTTATTGCGGCGACGGCAGTTGTTGGATTTATTGCATTGTTATTTATGCAAGAACCAAAAGGAACAATTACCGAAGTACGTGAAGACGGTAGCATTGAGCTAATAAATGTCTCATAAACCTTCAGTTAATTCTGAAAAAAGTACAGATAAAAGTACAGAACAAACATCAGCACAAAGCCAAAACACACCAGACAAATTAGACGTGTGTTTTGGTGGCTACAGCACAGCCGGTAAAAAAGCGGAAAATCAAGATGCCTTCGCAGCACTTGTTCCCAAAGCCGCCGAAATTATATCGAAAGGTGTTGTCGCTACAATCGCTGATGGGGTTTCAAGCGCAAGCCGAGCTGCCGATGCGGCTCAGGTTTCCGTCACCCAATTTATCAATGATTATTACGCAACCTCAGACACTTGGTCTACACAAAAGTCAGCATCAAAAGTTCTCACTAGTTTAAACCAATGGTTATCTTCTCAAACCGATTCTGCCAACGGTGAATCATTACAATGGCTAACCACTTTTACTTCATTAATTGTGAAGTCTTCTACGGGTTATGTTTTTCATGTTGGGGATACACGTTTAAGTGTCTATCGTGAAAATGATATCGAAATAATCACTCGCGATCACAATCGAAGAAGTGGCACTAACAGTACTAATGTTATTTTAACGCGTGCTTTAGGTGCAGATCCTCGCCTAAAAGTAGACGTACATCAAATAGATGTTAAAGCTGGTGATATTTATATTTTAACTTGTGATGGCGTACACGACTTTTTATCAACAGCCGCCATCAAATCTCGATTACGTGATTTACCAAAAAACCCAAGTAATGAAGACTTAGAAAACGCCAGTAAAATTATTGTAAATTTTGCTTTAGAAATGGGTAGTAACGACAATGTTAGTTGCTTACTTATGTATATTGGCAGTACGCCTAATCGCGAACTTATCGAAATAGAAAGAGACTTACTAAGTAAAACCATACCACCTGCTCTTGAAGTGGGTATGAAGATAGACAATTACCAAGTCCGAAAAGTTATTCACGCCAGCATACGCTCACATTTATATCTTGTTGAGCAAGAATCAGAACCAACCCCTTTTGTGTTAAAAGTTCCTTCAGAAAACTTTGCTGATGATATGATTTATCTACAAGGTTTTATGCGCGAAGCTTGGATTGGCGAACGTGTAAATCATCGTAATGTAATGCGTATTCAAAGCGCTAAAACTAACAGTAAATTTTTATATCATGTTTGCGAATATATTGATGGGCAAACTCTATCAGAATGGATGCATGACAATAAAAATCCGAGTATTGCTCAAGTTCGTGATATTTTAGAACAAGTGATCAAAGCGCTACGCACATTCCAGCGTTTAGACTTAGTTCATCGGGATTTGAAGCCAGACAACATCATGATAGATGCTTATGGTAAAGTCACTTTAATTGATTACGGTACGGTACTTGTCGCCTCATTAGAAGAAAACAGTAATAATTTAGCCGAATCGGTTCCACAAGGCACGTTAAATTATATTGCCCCAGAAACCTTATTGACCTTACATGCAGATCACAAAAGTGATTTATTTTCGTTAGGTGTTATCGCTTATGAAATGCTGTGTGGGAGTTTACCTTATAAACCTATGGTAAGAGCTGAAGTCACCTTTAGTGATTATTCGCCATTTCAATACAAACGTATTACTCACTTTAGAAGTGACTTACCTTTATGGTTAGATTTAGCACTGAAAAAAGCCACTGAAGCAGATCCCGCTTTAAGGTATAACGCTTTCTCTGAGTTTTTTGCCGATTTAAGCAAGCCTAATATTAATGCCTTACAGGAATATAAAAAACAGCCCATCATGGAGCGTAACCCTATTCAATTCTGGCAAAGCATGTCTGCCATATTGTTTGTAGCTTTTATTATTGCCCTTATTTATTAATTTAGAACCTGCTCTAAATATGTACAAACAACAGAATATATTAAACAAAAAAAGCGCCTGAATCATTGGCTGATTCAGGCGCTTTTGTTTATCTAGCTTAGTTTACATAGCTATGATTCATATAATGTTAAAAAGTATAGTTCAAACGCGTATATAAAAAGCGTCCGTCAATGCTATACGATGAAAAGCCAGAGTACGGGAATATTTGGTTAAAGTTAGATTGACCAATATTACTTACAGTATCTTGTGGGTATTCGTCGAATAAATTATTCGCCCCTAACGATATTTTAAGATTATCAGTAAGTGCATACGATACATCTAAATCCACTATCCAGTTTGGATCTAATACTTCATCGTTTTCAACCGTAGTACCAGAGTCAATAACTTCGCCGTAACGTGTCGCACGTAAATTAACTTGTAGTTCATCTAAGGTCCAACCCGCAGCTAAGTTCAGCTTGTTTTTTGGTGTACCATCTTCAAAACGTGCAATTTCTCTGCGTGAGAATACAACATAGCTATCGCCTAATGCTGATAACTCACTTGGATTTTCTTTTACATGAGTGACTTCAGTTTCATTAATGTTAAGGGCTGCACTTAAACGTAGCTCGCCGTTAGTACTTAAATCAAGGTCGTAAGTTGCAACAACATCAACACCTTTTGTTTTGGTATCTATAGCATTAGTAAAGTAACGCGCACGTTGTGTATTGAGTTCGCCAGCTTCTTGTAAAATGTTTACAACAGCATCACCACTTAAGTTTTCAGATAATACGATACGGTCATCAATAGTAATCTGGTAAGCATCTACCGTTAAGTTGAAGTTTTCTTTCTCATAAACAAAACCTAACGTACCATTGACTGAATCTTCAGCTTCCAACTCTTTTGCGCCTAATGCTTGCGCTGCTGATGCAGAAACCGGGAACAAACCTACTTCACTTGGAATGCCATTTTCGAAAACTGTCGCAATAGATTTATAAGACGTTTGCGCTAAACTCGGCGCTCTAAAACCAGTACTAATTGCACCACGAAACGCTAAGGTATCTGATACTTCGTATCTCGCTGCGAGCTTAGACGTAAGTGTTGACCCAAAATCACTGTAATCTTCAAAACGCGTCGCTACAGCGATATTTAATTTGTCTGTTAAGTCGGTATCTAAATCAACATATAAAGCAACATTATGTCTGCTTTCATCAACGGCACTTTCTGGAGAAAAACCAGATAATACTTGCGCACCACCAGCTGCAACAGGAATACCATTGTCATCAAGTACAGTAATGTAAGAAGCCTCTTCGCCTGCAATAATTTGATAACCTTCAGAGCGATATTCTGCTCCCATCGCTAGAAACACTTCGTTTTCTAAACCTAAATCAACCATATTAGTCACATCAAAGTTTACTACGGTTTGATCGTAAACTAGGCTACCGTTTTTAAATTCAGTTGGGCTGTCAAGTCCCATTGAAGCATTTAAACTATTAACCACTTCAAATTCAAAATCATTTTTGCCGTAATTAACACTTAAATCCCAAGTCCAATCATCTACTTCACCATTCACACCTACAACAATCGCCTGATCTTTAACATCAGAACCAATTTGAGGTAAAAAACCATCAGGATAAATTTCAGGAATGTTATTACTATCGTTAGGCTCTCGGTAAAAACCACCCGATAAACCATCACGAACAGCATAACTACCAAATGAATAGAGCTCTACCTCGTTACTTAATGATACGCCAGCATTATAGAAGAAAGCCGTATCTTTAATGTCGGCTTTACCAAAGTTGTGGTTGTAACGATTAAAAGTTAATTCACGAGGATCTAATTCCCCATTAATACGGTCATATTGTTCGCGTGGGTCGAAACCTGAACGGTTAGTTGCATCACGATCGCGAGATTCTAGCGATAAATTGATGAAACCATTGTTTTCAAATGTAGTTCCCCAATTGGCAGAAAGCGTAGTTGTTGCGCCATCGGTACGGGATCTATCGCCACCCGTTACAAAATCTAAATCGCCATTAGCATCTATTTGAGTTTGCTGTAACTCAGGTACACCATCCATAGTTGTTACATGTTTACCATAAGTAACATTAATGCTGCCGCCTTCACTCTTTTTAAGAATGATGTTGATAACGCCAGCAATAGCATCAGAACCATATTGAGCAGCTGCGCCATCACGAAGAATTTCTATACGTTCAATGGCAGCAGTAGGAATAGTATTTAAATCAACGGCTGTTGAACCTCGACCTACCGTTCCATTTAAATTAAGTAAAGCACCACTGTGACGACGCTTACCATTAATAAGTACTAGCGTGTGATCAGGTGCTAAACCACGAAGTACAGCTGGACGAGCGTGATCGGTACCGTCAGCAACAGTAGCGTTTGGATAGTTAAAACTCGGTACAAGATTAGATAGCACTTGGCTTACTTCTAACTGTCCTGTTTTAGCGATATCTTCAGCACTTAGTACATCAATAGGTACCATGCTTTCAGAAACGGTTCTGTCATTCCTACGTGAACCAGTAACAATAATACGCTCAACGTTAGCTTCTTCTAATGACTCTGCAGCTTGCACGGTATAAGTGGGAATAGCACTAACTGAAAGAGCAAGCCCTAAACCAATAGCGGAATGTGCTTTAAATGAATGACGAATATTTTGAGTAAGTTTTTTATAAGAGGTATTTAACAAAATGTATCTCCTTGTATGGCGAATGCCTTACTTTATCTGGGGTGAATCATGTTTATCTTGGTAATTATACTGATGGCTATAACATAAAAATGCAACATTAAATACGAAGAATTTCGTAATAATAAAGTCAATTCTATAATAAATAACCTATCAGAGCTTTGTTCACGCCTTTAAGAGGCTTTTATATTATTGAATGTGCACTGCACTTGTGCGGAAATGTATTCACACTTGTGCATAGGTAAATTTTTTTCACGTCTAAAAAACATAAACAGCTGATTACTAACAATTAAAATTCATGGCACTGTGTTTGCTCTATATCTACTAAGTCGAGGGGTATAACAACGTCCTGTATACATAACCTCAGTTCCGCATCGATGCGGCATTAAATAGCAAAGTAGGATTGTAGTATGAGCATAAAACAAAAGATCGTAGTTGTAGGTAACGGAATGGTTGGTCATCACTTTGTTGATGAAATGGCTAAACATGATGGTTATGAAATTACAGTATTGTCGGCAGAAGATAGACTTGCCTATGACCGTGTACACCTTTCTGAATACTTCTCAGGTAAAACCGCTGAGGATTTAGCCCTTACGACACCCGAACACTATAATGAATTAGGTGTTAAGTTTTTTACTGACGCTAAAGTTACCAATATCAATAAAGCAGAAAAAACTGTTAGTACTGAAACTGGCGATAAATATGCTTACGACAAACTTATTTTAGCAACAGGTTCTTACCCTTTTGTTCCACCTATTCCAGGTAAAGAAAGAGAGCATTGTTTAGTTTACCGTACCATTGATGATCTTGACGCGATTCAAGCCTCAGCTAATTCAGGCAAAGTAGGTGTTGTTGTTGGTGGTGGTTTATTAGGTCTTGAAGCGGCTAACGCATTAAAAGAGTTAGGTTTACAAACTCATGTTGTAGAGTTTGCACCACAATTAATGGGTGTTCAGCTAGATAAAGATGGCGGTGAATTACTTAGAAATATGATTGAAGGCATTGGCGTTCAAGTACATACACAAAAAGCGACGAGTGAAATTATTGATGGTGAAGATTGTGTACATCGTATGGTATTTGCCGACGGTACTCATTTAGAAACCGATCTTATTTTGTTCTCAGCAGGTATTCGTCCTTACGACAACTTAGCGCGTGATTTTGACCTACAAATAGGTGAACGTGGCGGTATTGTTGTTAACAATGAATGTCAAACTTCAGACGAACACATTTATGCCATTGGTGAATGTGCCCTTTGGAATAACTTTATATATGGTCTTGTAGCTCCAGGTTACACCATGGCAAAAGTTGCAGTAGACAATATTATTGGCGGTGAGCAACAATTTACTGGTGCAGACATGAGCACCAAGTTAAAGCTAATGGGAATGGATGTAGGTTCAATTGGCGATGCGCATGCACGTACAGCTGGAGCTAAATCATATACTTACTTTAATGAACCAGACGATATCTACAAAAAGATTGTAGTGAGCGCAGACGGTAAAACATTAATAGGTGCTGTTCTTGTAGGTGACACCAGCGAATACGATTCATTATTACAATATGCATTAAATGCAATTGAATTACCTAAAAACCCAGACAGCTTAATTTTACCAAGCTCAGGTGAGAAACCAACACTAGGTGTAGACGCCCTTCCAGATACCGCAACTATTTGTTCATGTTTGAACGTTACTAAAGGCGACATTATTAGTGCGATTGATGCAGGCGCATGCGATGTTGCAGGCGTTAAGTCTTGTACTAAAGCAACAACAGGTTGTGGTGGTTGTGCTGCTTTAGTTAAAACAGTTACCGATCACGAATTAGAAAAACGTGGTGTAGAAGTTAGTACAGATATTTGTGAACATTTTGCTTACAGCCGTGTAGAACTTTTCCATATCGTTAAAGTAGAAAAAATCAGAAATTTCGATACCTTAATTGAAAAACATGGTTGTGGTATTGGTTGTGAAATTTGTAAGCCAGCTGTGGGGTCAATCTTAGCTTCTGTATGGAACGACTACGTATTACAAGAAGATCACTTACCGCTGCAAGACACAAACGATACATATCTAGGTAACATGCAAAAAGACGGTACTTACTCAATTGTACCTCGTATGCCAGGTGGTGAAGTAACGCCAGAGCGCTTAATTGTTATTGGTGAAGTAGCGAAAGAATACAACTTATATACCAAAGTAACAGGTGGTCAACGTATCGATTTATTTGGTGCTCGTGTTGATCAATTACCTGACATTTGGGAGAAATTAATCGCGGCAGGTATGGAAACAGGTCACGCTTACGGTAAATCTTTACGAACAGTTAAATCATGTGTTGGTAGTACTTGGTGTCGTTATGGTGTGCAAGACAGCATGGCAATGGCGATATTCTTAGAAAACCGCTACAAAGGTTTACGCTCTCCTCATAAAATTAAATTTGCAGTATCAGGTTGTACACGTGAGTGTGCTGAAGCGCAAAGTAAAGATATAGGTGTAATCGCCACAGAAAACGGTTGGAACTTATACGTAAGTGGTAACGGTGGTATGAAACCTCGTCACGGCGATTTATTTGCTACCGACCTTGATGACGAAACATTAGTGAAATACATCGACCGTTACTTAATGTTTTATGTACGAACAGCTGATCGATTAACACGTACTTCAGTATGGTTAGACAACCTTGAAGGCGGCTTAGAATACATGCAGAAGATTGTTATTGATGATCACTTATCTATTAACCAAGAGCTTGAAAGCCAAATGGACGCTGTTGTAGATACTTATCAATGTGAATGGAAAACAACCATTGAAGATCCGAAACAGTTAAAACGTTTCCGTCAATTTGTTAACTCTAAAGCAGTAGACAAAAACATTGAATTTGTAACAGAGCGCGAACAAATTCGTCCAGCCAGAGGTGACGAAAAAAGCTATAAAGGCGTACAAATCCATACTGTAGATATTACGACTGATCGCGAAGTAGAACCGGCGTAGGAATAAAAAAATGACAATTGAAAAACAATGGCAAACCATTTGCCACAAAGATGACTTAGTTAAAAATTCAGGTGTTTGTGCATTATTGGCAAACGAAGAACAAATTGCGATCTTTCAAGTTAAAGACGATGTATTTTCGGTAGGTAACTGGGATCCAATCGGTCAAGCTAATGTGTTATATCGTGGTTTAATTGGCGACAGCAAAGGTCAAATTTATGTTGCATCACCTCTATATAAACAACGTTTTGTTTTAAACAGTGGAAAGTGTTTAGACGACGAAACTGTTGCTATTAAAACTTACGATACGCGCTTACAAAATGATGAAGTTCAAGTATTAGCTTAACAAGTTATTACCTGAAATTTTGAAAGGCTTATTACGCAGCAACTAGCTTTTAGTTGCTGCGTTTTTTATTCTCATTTAATTGGATTGATGCTTCTCACGTAATACTTATCACTTAAGACCTTCACTTAATGCTTTATTTGAAATTATTGATTTAAGGTTCTTTAATTAAAATAATAGATGTATTGTTCGCTCTACCCTATTAGAATAGCGCCGCTTGATACTGTCTGAATAAAACTCTTTAACTTATTTATAATTCCAAAGGAAAATCTTCTTGTTATTAATGATCGACAACTACGATTCTTTTACTTTTAACTTAGTGCATTATTTTCAATCACTGCATCAAGAAGTAAAAGTCTGTAGAAACGATCAAATTACCATTGAAGAAATAAAAGTACTCGCGCCACAATACATCGTTATATCGCCAGGCCCTTGTGATCCAGATTCGGCAGGCATCTCGTTAGCTGTTATAGAACACTTTGCAGGAAAAATACCTTTATTAGGGGTATGTTTAGGGCATCAATGTATTGCTCAACATTACGGTGCTGTTGTAGAGAAAGCTTCTAAGGTTATGCACGGTAAAACAAGCAGTATCAGCCATAACAACACAGGTGTTTTTGAAAACCTAAATAACCCGCTCACGGTTACTCGCTATCATTCATTAGTTGTTAATAAAAATACGTTACCTGAAGAATTAACAGTGACGGCTTGGAGTCATGACAACGATAGCGAAGAAATAATGGCACTTTCTCATAAGAAACACCCGATAGACAGTGTACAATTTCATCCTGAATCTGTTTTAACAGAACAAGGTCATGAATTATTGAAAAATTTTATTACCTTATATGAGAATTACTCATGTGATTATAAATAATAAGTAAATAAGCAATCATTACTCATGTTCCGCCATTACTATCCGATATAGAGATCACACTGATTTATCACCTAAAGAGCCCTAGAATTTTTTTATATGCTAATACTTAATAATAACGAACACATTGCTCCTATTTACAATAAGTCATTAAGTTTATTAATCGGTAAAGACTTTGCGGAGAAAATGAGTGGAAAAATATCATTGAGTGGGCATCAAGATAGCGAGCAAGTTAATCGTAGAAGAGAACTATTAGCCATAGAAGAAGAAACGAATAAAAATAAGATCATAGAAAACCACGGAAAAAACCATTTTAAAAAACAAGTCATGGAGCAACTCTTTACGAAAGTAAACGAGAAAATGGATCTGCAACTAGATAATACCGAAAGCTTATTTTACGAAACATTAGCAATTAAAGATGCTGCGCCCGAAGTTTTAGAAATTCTATGTTTAAAAGCTGCATCAATTAAACGCATATCTCCTTTAGTTAAGTTACTGCCTTGGCTAGCACGCGAAGTAGTTAACTTAGTAAACAAGCCACAATATAGAAAACGAGCTGACGTACAAGTAACAGATCCTAACTTAGCGCTGAGTTATATAGGCTTAGATAACTTACAACAGGTTATTCCTACATTTACCCTAAAATATATACTGCCTCACTCAACCACACCTTTTAAGTTATTAAAACGTAAATTGTGGAATGACAGTTTAGCCATAGGATTAGCCTCAGCTGCACTTGCTGAAGATACTGGTTTAGATAGGTTTACCGCCTTTACCGCTGGCATGTTTAGTAATATCGGTCGATTAGTTGTAACACGCTATTATTTACAAACCTACGATGAATTACATAGAGCTGAATTACAAAAGGCGTACGATAATAAAGATAAAAAAGTCCATGATGCTCTACTCGAGTTTGATTCATCACCAGAATTACTTTTAGAGCAACTTATTGCTCGCAGCGATAAAATATCTGCAGATATTGTCGAACTTATGCGCTTCGAAAGACTGCAAATTACCGAACCAATTTTTGACTTAGCCTATGCCACAGAATACAAAAAAATGTGTCCCATCGCGCAAGTAGTAGCAAAGGCAAAAGCTTATGTAACTTTTAGAGGATTAGCACGAGAAGAATTGATATCTAAAAGTGAAGTAAAACTACTTTTATCTCAAGTAAAAATGACACCAAAATGTCTCGCCTTATTGAAAAAAAGTGATATTGATCACATAAAACTTAGGTTTAATTAAGATTTAATCACCTTTTATGTAAAATAATTTAAATTTTTTTTCTGATTATTTATAACTCTAGCGAATTTTTGTTTAAATCGACGCGAATTTCAGCGCCACAGATGCAACAGAAATATATCACTTCATTTATCCAACTATAGTTATTCATTTAAAATGAATAAAACCTGTCAAGCCCGTGATTATTGTATTGAGCAAGTCAAATTTTAATCATTTTAGACGAGACAAACCTAAACTTTCGTACCATAATACCCTTAACAAATAAGCTCAATTTCATACTTGAATGAACAAGAAAAATGAAATTAACCTGTATTTTTGGATCTTAATTTTTAACAAAATAGAACCTTATTAAATGGCAAAAAGGCCAGTAATTAGTGGAGTAAGAAATGACTAATAAATTCCCAGTAAATCGCGCATTATTTGATGATGTAATGGCACCAAACTATTCACCGTCTGCAGTGATCCCTGTTCGTGGTCAAGGCTCTCGTGTTTGGGACCAAGAAGATCGCGAATATATCGATTTGGCTGGCGGAATTGCAGTTAACTGTTTAGGTCATTGTCATCCTGCATTAACGTCTGCTCTTAAAGAACAAGGCGAGAAAATTTGGCATTTATCAAATGTAATGACAAACGAGCCAGCATTAAGACTAGCTAAGAAGTTAGTTGATGCAACTTTTGCAGAGAAAGTATTTTTTGCTAACTCGGGTGCTGAAGCAAATGAAGCAGCATTTAAACTGGCTCGTCGTTGGGCATTAGAAGAATACAGTGCTGAAAAATCACAAATTATCGCCTTCAAAAAAGGTTTTCACGGTAGAACATTCTTTACCGTTACTGTAGGCGGACAAGAAGCTTATTCAGATGGTTTTGGTCCTAAACCTGGCAACATTTGTCATGCAGAATACAACAACCTTGATAGCCTTAAAGCGCTTATCTCAGACAAAACATGTGCCGTAGTAATGGAACCATTACAAGGCGAAGGTGGTGTTATCTCTCCTACTGATGAGTTTGTAAAAGGTGTTCGTGATTTATGTGACCAACACAATGCATTATTGATTTTTGATGAAGTACAAACAGGCGCAGGTAGAACTGGCGAGTTATTCGCATACATGGGTATGGATGTTACTCCTGACATTTTAACAAGTGCTAAATCACTAGGTGGCGGTTTCCCTATTGCAGCAATGTTAACAACTACAGCTATTGCTAGCCATTTAAAAATAGGTACTCATGGCAGTACTTACGGCGGTAATGCATTAGCTTGTGCTGTTGCTGAAGCGACTATTGATACCATTAATACACCAGAAGTTTTACAAGGTGTAACAGCTAAAGCGAAACTCCTTACTGATGGTCTTAATGCTATTAATACTAAATATGATATTTTTGCTGAAGTTCGAGGTAAAGGTTTGTTAATCGGTGCAGAACTCACTGAAAAGTATGCGGGTAAAGCGAAAGACTTTTTAAATGCTTCTATGGAAGAAGGTCTAATGATCTTAGTAGCTGGCCCTAACGTTATTCGTTTAACTCCATCGTTAGTGATACCTGACACTGATATCGCTGAAGCCCTAGCTCGTTTCGAAAAAGCAGTGGCTAAAATAGCGCAATAGTCTGTATTTCAAAATATCGACTACACTCAAAAGATCCTAACTGAATAAAAAAGTACTACTTAGCATACGTATTTCGCTAAGTAGTCTTTTGTTATGGGTGATTTCTGCTTTAGTAGTTTTTATAACCAACTAAATATATTGGATTATAAATCTCTTCACCCAAGTAAAAACATTGCAGAAAAGCACTTAAGAGTATTATTGAATAAAGTCTTTTAGCCTAAATGATTAGGTATTCAACTCAATAATCCTGTAACACTAAATTACTAGTAGAGAAAACTTTATGATCATTATTCGCCCTATTCAACAGCATGATTACGATGCCTTATATCGTATTGCAGAAGAATCTGGACATGGTTTTACTTCCTTACCAGTAAATGAAGGTTTATTAAAAAAGCGTATCAACTGTGCAGAGGCTTCTTTCAAAAAAGAAGTATCTAAAGCTGGCAGCGAAGGCTATTTATTTGTAATGGAAGATACCGATACCGGCAAAGTTGTAGGTACAACAGGTATTGAAGCTGCAGTAGGTTTAGAAGATACTTTTTATCATTATCACCTAGGAAAAGTTGTACATAGTTCTAGAGAACTAAATATCTATAACCGAGTGGAAACCCTTACTTTATGTAACGACTACACCGGAGCTTCAGAAATATGTACCTTATTTTTAAGTGAAAGCCATCGTAAAGGTCGCAACGGCAGATTTTTATCTCGCGTACGCTTTTTATTTATGGCTGAACATCCTGAACGTTTTGACGAAACAGTGATCGCTGAAATGCGTGGAGTGTCTGACGATAATGGGCGTTCACCTTTTTGGAATTGGTTAGAAGCTCACTTTTTCTCGATGGACTTCCCTACCGTTGATTATTTAACAGGTATAGGCAATAAATCTTTCATCGCTGAACTCATGCCAAAACATCCTGTGTATGTAAATTTACTTAGTGAATCAGCTCAAGCTGTTATTAATCAAGTACATGAAAAAACCATCCCTGCTTTAAAACTATTAGAAGCAGAAGGTTTTTGTCGTCGTGGTTATGTGGATATTTTTGATGCCGGACCAACGGTTGAATGTAATATCAGCAACATTAAAACCGTAGCTAAAAGTAAGCGTTGCAAAGTTATTATTAGCGACGTTACAGAAGAGAATAATTACATAGTATGTAATACAAAAATTGAAGGTTTTGTTGCCGTACAAGCAGCGATAACTCTTAAAGAAGATTCAGAAGATGTTGTGCTATCACAATCTACTGCCCAAGCCCTAAATGTTACTGATGGTGACTGGGTGCGTTTAGTAGAAAATTAGAAAGCATGAGATCAAGCTAGATAATAATAAACTAGCTAAACAGTAATAACGTAAAACTTATTACACGATAATCATTTAACAAAATAACTCTTACCCGTTTTTTAGGTAATAAGGAAACAGCATGTCGCAAGCAATACAATTAATCGATGGTAAATGGCAGGAAGGTCTTGGTCATGATGTTACATCATTAAACCCTGCGAAAAATGAACTTATTTGGCAAGGTAAATCAGCTTCTCAAAGCCAAGTAAACGAAGCGGTATTAAGCGCGCGTGCTGCTTTTGAAAAATGGGCAGACTTAACCGTTGATGCTCGCATTGTTATCGTGACTAAGTTTGCTGAATTATTAGCAGAAAACAAAGAAAGCTTAGCCTACACCATTGCTTTAGAAACAGGCAAACCACTTTGGGAAACGCGTACTGAAGTTGGTGCTATGGTTGGCAAAATCAACATTTCAATCAAAGCGTACAATGAAAGAACAGGTACAGTTGAAAACCCTATGCCTGGCGCAAAAGCATTTGTACGTCATAAGCCTCATGGTGTTGTTGCTATATTTGGTCCTTACAATTTCCCTGGTCATTTACCTAATGGGCATATTGTTCCAGCATTAATTGCAGGTAATACCGTTGTATTTAAGCCAAGTGAATTAACACCAAAAGTTGCGGAAGAAACATTAAAAATTTGGTTACAAGCAGGTTTACCTAATGGTGTAATCAATTTAGTTCAAGGTGAAGTTGAAACAGGCAAAGCCTTGGCTAGTCACCCTCAAATTGATGGTCTATTTTTTACAGGTAGCTCAACAACAGGTCAATTATTGCATGAACAATTTGGTGGTCAGCCAGGTAAAATTCTAGCTTTAGAAATGGGTGGTAATAACCCGCTTATCGTTAAAGATGTTGCTGATGTAGATGCTGTTGTTCACGATATTATTCAATCGGCTTTTGTAACAACGGGACAACGTTGTACATGTTCACGACGTCTATTCATTGAAAGCAATGCAGCAGGCGATGCTATTTTAGAAAAACTGATTGCATCAACTGAAGCGATTAAGATTGGTTATTTTGATGACGAAGAACAACCATTCATCGGTTCAATGATTTCTGAAAAAGCAGCTTTAGGCTTAGTTGCAGCGCAAGCGCAATTACTTGGTTTAGGCGGTGAGTCTTTATTATTAATGAAGCACCTTGAAGCAGGTACTGGTTTTATCTCTCCTGGTATTATTGATGTTACTAATATTGAAGACATGCCTGACGATGAACATTTTGGACCTTTACTTAAGGTTTATAGATACTCAGATCTAGATAAAGCGATTGATGAGGCAAACAATACATCATTTGGTTTATCCGCAGGTTTATTGTCTGATGACGAAGCAACTTATCAACACTTCTTCCGTAGAATTCGTGCTGGTATAGTAAACTGGAACAAACCATTAACAGGCGCAAGTAGTGCTGCCCCATTTGGTGGTATTGGCGCCAGCGGTAATCATAGAGCGAGTGCTTACTATGCTGCTGACTACTGTTCTTACCCTGTAGCTTCTGTTGAAGCAGAAAAAGTAGCTTTACCTGCGACATTAAGCCCTGGTATTACAATTAAATAAACATTGTTAACACTTTTACGCATAATGAATGTAACAAAAGCAAACAATCCAATGAAACTAGCTGGGATACGTCCCGGCTTTTTCAAGAGTATCGACCAACTTTAGCCGGTTTCTTTCTGGCGAATTAAACACACCTATCTATTATTAATTACATAAGTAATTAAAAACCAATTGCACCACTGTTTGTCTAAACAACTGCATAAAATGTGCTTATAACGCCACCAATCTAACTATTAAATTGTTATAACGTATTTTAGGAGAACAACCATGACTCAGCAAAACACTTCAGCAGTAAAAGAATTATTTAACCATATTTGGAATAACTACCTAGAAGTAACACCTTCGGCTTTAAAAATTCATGACCTGTTATCGACAGGAGATGATTTAATTAACGACCATGTGGCTTACAGAACCTTTAACATAGCAAAAGTTAATATGAATAAGCTAGCAGACCACTTGATCGCTTTAGGTTACAAAGAATGTGGTGAATATCACTTCGAAGCAAAAAAACTTTACGCCAAACATTTCGAACATAGCGATAGCACGTTACCTAAAGTATTTATAAGTGAATTGTTAGTTGAGAAATTTCCACAACCTATACAAGATATTATTGAAAAAATGGTAGATGCTGTAGATGCAAACGCAACAAACAACAGTAGTTTCTTGTATTCAGGTACTCATTGGCAAGTAAGCTATGCTGACTATCAAACATTATTAGCCGAAAGTGAATATGCTGCATGGATGGCTGCATGGGGTTACAGAGCTAATCACTTCACTGTAAGCATTAACCACCTAGAAAATTTTGACGATATTGAAAGCGTAAACACTGCGGTGAAGAATGGCGGATTTTCTTTAAATACATCTGGAGGAGAAATTAAAGGCGATAAAACGGTCATGCTTGAGCAATCGTCAACTATTGCTGATAAAGCTGAAGTTGCCTTTACAGATCAAACAGTATTAATTCCAAGCTGTTTTTACGAGTTTGCTAAAAGATATCCTTTAGCAAATGGTGAGCTATACACAGGCTTTGTAGCCGCTTCTGCTGATAAAATTTTTGAAAGTACAAATGCTAGTTAAACTAAATATTATGAGGTGTATGATTCATACACCTCATAAATCAGCTTTAATATACAAAATCAATTAACCCTCTTAACCCGAATACTGCGATTATTCCCCAGCTTTTTCAAATATACCGCACCTAGTGCACCTTCTTTGAGCTTTGCTTTTTCGCCTGCTTTTATTTTGAAGCGAACATTATCCATTTGTTTCCAAGTTTGACCATTCTCAAATGTAAAATAAAGTTTTTTATCTGTATTTTTTTTAACACCTGCAACAGTAAGAATCATTGATTTTTCTTCATCATTTACAGTGTCTTTTTTCAAATGACTTGAACCAAAGTTATCTATGAACTGTTTTTTTTCATTATCTTGTATCGAACTTATTACTGGATTTTCCTTCTGAATTAACACAGGGGGTTTCTCTACTTCAATACTTTGTATATCGGTATTTTCAGATGGCGTAATAAATGATTTTGCTAGTTGGTCAAAGCAATGTAGTCGAGTTAAATCTTTATCAATTTTCGCACATTCTCGAAATGAATTATTTAATGTTGTTGCTTGTGAATTTGTGGCAAATAGAATTATGATAAAAAAACACGACCGGAATATTAGTTTCATACTTTTCCTTTTAATAATTTTAGTAATTTCAGACATCTATTTTTAATAATATCCTTTAAACAAATAAATATGCCGTTCATTTACAGAACGGCATTAATCATTAAATTAATATTTTACTAGTCTAACAATTAGAAAGTAAGCTTAACGCCAACTTTGTACATACGCCCTAGGTTGTCATATGTACTTGGGAAAGTGTTACCACTATTATAAGAGGTACTACCTACTTCACCACCTACTACAGGAGCATCTTTTTCAAAGATATTATCGATACCAAATGTAAACTTAGTGTGGTCGCCAAAATGATAACTAGCAAATAGATCTACATAATCATAACTTTCAATTTTTCTGAATTGCTCAAATGTATTAGCTATTTGATCAGTTTGAATATCGATTGAACTCATATGGCGCCATTGTGCTGATATTGTTAAATCATCCAAGCTCCAAGTGGTGCGTTGAACCCAACGTACATCAGAAGTAGGACTGCAAGTAGTACCAAATCTACCTTTACAATCAATAACTTCAGACTGGTCAGAACTTTGCTGCTTATGAGTTAAATATTTGTTTACATTAGCATTAAATGTTAGCTCTCCCATATCACCTAAATCATAACTAAAATCAACATTAACCTCTACACCTTCAGCTTGACGAGACTTCAAGTTAGTTGTAAACAATTCAACACCAGCTCCTGATAGAGTTAAAGCCCCACCAATACGTTGAATTTTTGAACAAGCAACGCTATCTCCGCCTATGTAACATCCATCTAAAACTTCTTGAGGAGAAAATTCTCCAATATAGTTTTCAACTTCAATATCATAATAATCTACAGTAATTACAAAGTTGTCTAAGAAATCTGCTGAATAAACGAAACCAGCTGTAAATGTATCAGCTTCTTCTGCACCAGGAGCATTTGTAGGGTCACTTCCATCAAAAGTATTTATTTGTCCAGATATAATATCTTGAACAGTACCAACTTGTGCTTGAACCATCCCAGTAGATAGACAAAGTTGATTTAACGTTGCATCAATATTCCCAGCGTTAGCAATTGAACATGGATCCAATGTCGCATTATCTAAGCCTGTAACTACTGGAGAAGATAATTCTCCAACGTTTGGAGCTCGTGTTGCGGATTGTTGCATTACTCGAACTAATAGGTTGTCCATTGGTTGCCAAGTAGCACCTAACTTCCATGTATCAACAGAACCTACTGAACTATAATCTGCGCCACGGTAACCAAATTCCAAATCAACTCGTTCAGCAAATGCGACATCTTCTAATACAGGTAAAATACCTTCAATGAAAATTTCTTCTGAAGAAAAACCACCATCAATAGCAAGTAAGTTACCGCCAGCACCACCTTGACAACTTGCTGGAGCTTCTTTTAAACATTCATCAGGTGTTAATGAGCCTTTTTCAGTTCGGTGTTCATAACCAACACTAATTGAAAGCTCTTCTTCTGACCATGGAGACTTAATTTGCTCAATAGGACCATTTGCGGTGATGAGTAAGATCTCTTGGCTATATTTCTGAGTTTGAAGCGCAATAGCTGTTGAATAAGCCGCCATCTCAGGTGTTATTGTGCCTAAGCCACCAAATAAATTGATTGGAACACATGATGAAACACCATTTGCACAATTTACACCATCAGTTGAATCTAATGCATTTTGGATATTTGTTAAATTGGTATAACCACCACGTGTTGTTACACGGTTTGTTTCACCATATTGATAAGAAGCATCATACATCCAGTCTCCAGCTATCTCACCTCTGACACCTGCTAAAATCGAAAATTGGTCTGTCGAAAACTCTTCAGTACGAGGACCTAACTCAACAGTTCGTCGACGTAATTGAACATTCAAATAATCAGCTTCATCAACGACACCGTTATTATTTTCGTCTCTCCAATTAGTTAAACCCGGAGTATTCAATAAACCGGCAGCCAAAGCATCATTACCTGCATCGATCATATATTGGCGAGCTTGATCACCGATAAAAGGATTGGCTAAAGGTAAATCAAATGTCGCACCAAAAGTACCTGATGGAGCTACTTGTTGTACTACCGAGATATGATTGTAATTAACAGTGGTGTATACATCTGCATGGTCATTAATTTCATAATGAGCAATAGCTGTTGCAGAATAACGTTTAGCAGGAGTTTGATAGAAGTTAGTCGGGTTAAAATTAAAACGACTACAGTCTGTTCCAATTGTACCATCATTTCGGAATTGCCCATCAGCAGGAGCATAACCAGTAAGAGCAAACCTTGTTGGGATAGAAGTAGTTGAACCACTACCTTCAACAAAATCAACTACATTAGGTGCATCACAACCGGCAGCGGCTTCAACAGGTGGTAAACCCGCATTAAATTCAGCTAAACCCGCACCTGACTCACTATCAATACCTAATAAACCTAGTGGTCTGTCGCCTAAAAGAACTTGATCGCGATTCATCCAGCTAACAGACACAGCTACATTACCTTTACCATCAGCAGTGTTTGAACCAATGGTTAAAGATAAATTATCTTTATCGCCATCGTTATCACCAGTAACTGCATGATTGTATTGTAACTCGACACCTTCAAAATCTTTTTTCATTCTGAAATTAATAGCACCAGAAATAGCATCAGAACCATAAACTGCAGATGCACCACCAGTTACAACATCAACACCTTCTAATAAAGCCGTTGGTATTGCTGAAGTATCAACTTCACCATTGTAGTTGAATGGTGTCATACGGCGACCATCCATTAAGATCAATGTACGTTGAGTTCCTAAACCACGTAAGTTAACAGTAGCCGCACCAGCACTACCATTATTTACATTTGCTCCATCACCAGGAATTGTACTTGGTAATACTTTTAAAATTCTTTCAACTTCAGGTTCTTGCAAATAACTAAGTTCCTCAATATCCATTGAAAAAATAGGACTCGTTGAAACAGCACCAGGACGTCGAATACGACTACCTGTTACTGAAATTCTTTCAACTTCTTGTTCAGCTTGACTCTCTGAAGATTCTGCGGCAAATGCTACTGTATTAGGTATAACTACTGTCGTTGAGATAGCTAATGCTATTAACGATCTTTGAAATGTTTTAGATAAGTTGTTTTTCATGTTTATTTCTCTTTTTAAATAAAATTTAAATTATTAAAAATAGAACTACGCATCAGATTAACCAACTAGTCGTCTTTATTTTAAGAGTTCCAGTTATGGCTGGTATGGCCATACTTAATAATATAAGGTCTGCAATAATAGAGATGAGCTTAATCAATATTTTTAGATAAATCATTTACAAACTTACTACTTTAATTAAATCGTAATAATCTTTAAAAGTTTATCTTTTATTATCTTTATCTAAAGCCCATTAGCCCTGTATTTTTTTCGACAAAAGAATTAAAATTCAATAGTCTACAATAAGAATACAGCTAATTATCAGAACATCACCTAAACTATCTTAACTAGATTTATAGTGCCTACTGCTGTTAAAAGCACATTGACTTAGTAACTAATATCTTTACAGCGCATTTAAGACATAATACAACAAGCTAAATACAATATTTTTACATCACATTAACTATAGACTAGATTTTAAGAATAATTGCTAACTAGCAAATTTATATTTACTTAATTGAATTCTTTAATAAATATACACTTATTTTGATGAAACGATCATGTCTGAATACTATCTAGGTTAAAACTAAACTATATAAAAATAATCAAGTGATTAACTAAATATTCATAGGTTACTTTAAGTCGATGCATATACTTTTAATAGATAAAAATAGTGGAAAATTAGCCATAACTTCTATTAGAAAAAGTAATAGCTTCCTAAGGTAACTTTCGCAACTAGATGTAATGAGTATTTTTAAAGAAACTCCAGAGAAAAGAAAAGACTATAAAATAAGAACAGAAGTTATTGATGTTATAACTAAACATGGTGAAGGTTATCACTATTATTATCTTCAGATAAAACCTTTGAAAGTACTAATGCAGAATAATAAACTAATGACGTAGGTGCTAAGAATTACTATATGCTATAGATATAGATATAGTAATCTAGCATGAACAAATTTATTAAAGGATAAGCTTTGAATATTACTGAAATTGGAAATAGCGTTGTAAAAGACGTACAAACTAGAAACCATAAAAGCGCTGCAGAAAAAATTCAATCCCTTTTAGATTGTAACGCTGATCTTAAAGAAAAATGGGGAGCTATAACTCGCCTAGCGGTTACAATAGGTGAACTTGAACAAGCAAAAGCTGCTAGCCAAAAATTTCTAGAACTTGCTCCAGATGATCCACGACGAATTGTTCAATGTGCTGCTATCTTAGCAGAAATAAGACAAGTAGATGCAGCCATCAATATGGTATTACCTCTATTAGAAACCAACCGAACACCAGAAGTTCTGCATTTTTTGGGAACTGTTTATACACAAGTTGGCGAAGTTAAATTAGCTAAAAAATATCTTATTGAACTTTTAGAAAAAAATCCAGATTCAGGTATTTCATGGTTAACACTTTCTGCAATCTATCACTTTGATGAACAAGATCCATTATTTGAGAAATTAAGTGCAATTCAAAATACTCAAACTCAAGTTGCTCCCTATTGGTTTGCATTAGGAAAAGCATGTTTAGACATAGACGACAAGAAATTAGCTTTTTCATACTTCAAAAAAGCTAATCAGTTAATGAGAAATACTCAATATATTCCCAGTCAACATCGCAAATTTGTTGATGAAATAATAGAAAACCAAAATACACAATTTATTGAAAATATAATAGCGACAGAACTAAGCGATAAAACAGATCCTATATTTATAATTGGACTTCCTCGCAGTGGAACAACTTTACTTCAACAAATGCTTAGTGCACATAGTAAGTTAAATGAAGGAGGAGAATTAAAATGTTTAACTTACCCTACGTCAGAAGTTGGACAAGCACATATAAACAATGTAAATAACTTAGATAATGAAGAACAAAAAAGCCTATTTGATAGGTTCAGAACTGATTATTTTTATTATTTAGAGCAACAGATTGACTCTGTATTACCGTGTATTGATAAATCATTAGACTTAAATCATCACTTAGGTGTCATCACGAAATCATTTCCTAATGCTCCTATCATCAGAATTGTCAGAGATGCTAAAGATACAGCGTGGTCTTGTTATAGAGCCTTTTTCAATCAAGGAATAGCTTGGAGTTACGATTTAGAAAATATCGCTGAATACTTTTATCATGAAAATAGATTATCAGAGCATTGGTCAAATATTTTAACTGACAGGATCCTTGAGATTTCATACGAAGAACTTGTTAATAATCCGACAGAAACATTAACAAAATGCTTAAACTATATAGGATTAACTTTTGAAAATGATATGTTATCTTTTTACAAGAAAAATAGCTTAATACAAACATCTAGCGTGAAACAAGCAAGAAGTCCTATCAATACAAATTCGGTGAACAGCGCCAAACCTATCACTGAAAAACTCAAAGCCTTTACTAATCGTTATGAATTGTTGTTAAACCGAAAGTGATAGCTTAGCTTGCTTTAAATTTCATAGAAAATAAAAATTTCTTGAAAAAATAAGGTTTGATCAATACTTAATTATTTTATTTATAAGGTTCTCTAGAGATTCAGAGCCTTATTACCCTCTTTAAATATAAATCAGATTGTTACATATCTGTATTCACCAATTTTACCTTTCTCTTGCTTTTTTAAGCAAACTTCCAGTTATATTTAAATTAAATATATCTAATTGAATTTACCGATTAGATTTCGAATACATCTATTTAGAATAATCCAACAACTTCTTAGAATCTGACTTTTCAATAAAGTATAAGAGCTAGGATAATATCCTAGGCATAAAAAATGCCGTTCACAACAAAGTGAACGGCATTACTTGGTTAGTAATATTAACTAAATAATATTAGAAACGTAGAGATGCACTTAAACGCACATAACGTGGTGTTTGGTGGTTGTCTGCATAACCGTAGTATTCATCAGCAGGATGAACGCCAACACCAGCAAAGCTGCCCGTATCTTCTGAATCTGCAATTTCATAAACTTGTCTAACAGTATCGTTATTAAATAAGTTAAAGATATCTAATGCAAAAGTTACATCAGCTCCATTGATTTCAGTAAAGTACTTAGCATTAACATCCATACTCCAGTAACTAGGTAAATTACCTAAAGACCCACGTGGAATTAACTCTCCATTTTTGAAGAATGACTCACTACCGTATAACTGTGCGAAATCATCTGTAGGATGGTAACCAAATGCATTTTTAGGACGACCTGATTGCCATACAAAGTTTGCACCTACTAAGAAGTTCTCAGTAACTTGGTAACCACCAAATACTTTAACTTGATGTCTTCTATCGTTAGGTAAGTTACCACTAGCGCCATCAGTTAAGCCAGGTTGGTCAAAGTTAGTTGTTAAACCAGCATCATCTTGTCCATTATCTGAACGTACAGCACCTTCTGTATTACCCCAGCTATGTGACCAAGTGTATGAACCTTTCAACATCCATACGCCGTCCCATGCACGGTCAAATGTAATATCTACAGAACCGTATTGACGTTCAGCTTCAGGGTAGCCTAAATCTTCCGCAGAAATTGTATATTCCTGATTAAGTAAAGGGCCATCACCATCAGGGTCAGTTGTAAAGGTTAAATCAGTACCTGGGTTTGTTAATACATAGTAATGGAAACCACTACACAAAGTACAAGAAGAACCAAATTCTCTCTCTAAATAATCGTTAAAGCCTTTATCGATAGCAATATCTTCTAAAGATGTATCTAAGTTACGGTAAGTAGCACGAACACCAATTGTCCATTCTTCATTAACCATAGTTTCATAACCAATAATTAATTCTTCTTGGAACATAGGTTCAATAGTTGAATCAACTAATTCTTTTGTATCAGCTACAGTTCCGTTACTAAATACAGTAGTACCACCTAATTGATCAGGGTGAACAGCAGTAGTACCTGAAACTGAGGCGAAGTTATCATTGGTAGGAAGTGAATTAGCATCTAAACCATCTAAAGCGAAGAAACGTTCAGTGTATAATTCAGCGCCGGCCATACGTAAGTTAGTGTTTGCTGCAACTGGTAAGAAATAATGTCCGTAATGAGCATATAATTTACTTTCACCATCACCATTAATATCCCAAGCAGCACCTAAACGTGGAGCTAATTGATTTGATACTTTAATAAATGAATCACCATCGATGTTTTTATTATCGAAAGTTTCATTACGCAAACCTAATGTAAGCACAACTTCATCTGTTACTTGCCATGTATCTTCAATATAAATAGCGCTAGTGATAGTTTCGAAAGAACCGTTATTTGTACGTTCTCTTAAACGGTAATATTCATCGCCTTCAACAAGAGCACCATCAAAAGCACCATCTTCGCCAGTAGTATAATAACGGTAATACCCACCACCACCAGAATATTGTTCAATATTGTTTATTGAGTTTTCTTCGTAATCCACACCAAATCTTAACGAGTGGTCACCTAGGTAGTAATCAACATCTACGCGGAATGCTTTTCGTTCGTCGTCAGCTTCAACAACATTTGCAGTTGCCCAACAACCTAATTTAGTTAAACCACCATCTCTTGAGTCATATATCCATGGACAATCAGCATCAAATTCGCTTGAATCAGTACGGTCGTAACGGTTAAGACCAGCTAAAGCACTAATTTGTAAATCATCAGTTATGATTGACGTATACTTTAATGCTACGTTTAAACCACCACGACTTTCAATAGATGCCGCAGGATTAATCGCAGTATTAGTTTCTGGAAGCCAAGTTGAAGTAACAAGATCAGTCTCACGCTCATCACTAAAAGCAGTTAATTCAACAATATTGTTATCGTTAATATACCAATCTACATTTAAGCCCCAGAATAATGATTCTGTTTCTCTTTCAAAGTAACTAGAACCACCTAATGTTGAAGTATTAAGAGCAGATTCAGTTTTTGTTGGGTTTAACAATACGTAATAAAATAGCTCATCTTCAATCAAAGCACCTGATGCTGAAAAGTTGAAATCATATTCATCATTTTCATCTTGGTCGTTAATCTGAATCAATTCACCAGAATCGTTATATACGTTTGGCTTGTCAGCTCTTAATGAATCTGGTTCAAAGAACGCTGAAAATGAATATTTACTTTCGTTACTACCAGATTTAGTGATAGCAGTAACAACACCACCAGTAGATCGACCGTATTCAGCGCCGTAACCACCATTTTTAACTTCAAATTGCTCGTAGAATTCAAATGGTACTTGTGAACCACCTAAACCATTACGGAAGTTTGTAGTGTTTAAACCATTGATGTAATATGCATTCTCACCAACTGAAGAACCAGCAAAAGAAGCTAATGTTCCATCGCCTTCAAAAGCAGAATCACCTTGGTTAACACCTGGAGCTAATAGAGCTACAGAAGTAAGGTTTCTTGAAATTGGTAATCTATCGATAGTTTCACTATCAATCAACATCACAGATTCAGCACTTGTTACATCAATCATAGCGATAGATGAGCCAGTTACTTCGATTACTTCTGTATTACTTCTAACGTTAAGGTCAACATTTGCATTTTGACCAATAACAACTTTTACAGTTCTGATATTTGATGAACCAAAACCGTCTTTAGTTGCTGATACTTCATAAGTACCTGCTGGTAATAAAGGAAAACGGTAGTTACCTTCAGAATCACTTTCTACACTACGTGTTAGGCCGGTGTTTTTGTTTTTGATAACTACAGTAGCTTGACCAATAGTGTTACCGCTTGAAGTAACAGCTTGTCCAACAAGTCCACCTTGAGTGTTAGAGGCAGCAATAGCTGGTAAAGCCATACCTAACGATACAGAAACTGCTAACGCAGTAACCGATCTTTTAAATGTTTTAGATAAATTATTTTTCATGTTTATTTTTTCTCTTATTAATTAAGAATTAAATTATTATAAATAGAACTACACATCACTGACCATATTGACCAACTGGTCTACCTTTGTTTAGGTTGATCCAGCTATAGCTGGTAAAGCCATACTTAGTTTTATAAGGTCTCCTATGATAATTACCGTCCTAGCAAATATTTTAGATAATTTATTTTTCAAGAATATTCTTTTATTTTGAATAAGAATACACTTTTAAAATAAATTTATGAGATCTACAACTATGCCATAAATCGCAATAGTCGATCATTTTGCCGACAAAAAAACCAAAATTCAATTATTTTACGACAAAAGTACGATTTATCACGATAACATTAGATCATTACCTTATCTATTTTAACTATATTATTCGTTTTAACACATGATAAAAAATACATTGACTAACCAATCTATATCATTTATGCACTATTTAAGAGATAATATAAAATCATAAATGTACATATTTTAAACCACAATTAACTATAAACTAGATTTTAAAAAATGGTAACTGATCAGGAAGGTTATATTCATCTAATTGAATACTTGACCAAACATTTAAGTTTATTTGAGAATATCACCTCATCTCAAAATATAACAACTTCAACAATCATAGAAACGATTGAGGAGGAACTAAGTTGTCAAATAATAAATGTTTGTCAGCAAAACCAAGAACTTAATTTTAATGAACGAAATACAATAATACGAGAAGTTGATTCTGTATTATATGATTTAGAGGAAGTACTTGCTGCCGTACTTGATAATTGGGTTACAGAAGAGCAAACACTATTCATTAAAGAATTCTGTATTTTAATTAAAAGCTTGTTTGATGAAGCAATCACAACATCCATAAATACGGTGTAGCAATAGCAATTCAAAACCTAAAGAATTCGGTTAACAGCTTGTTATACCGAGATAATATTAAAACTAATCACACTAAAATAATTACTATCGATGATGAAAGGTTATATCGAACAAAATTCACCTGGTTAGATGATTGTTTGTTTCAACATATTGTAAACGTTTTTATAAAATCAAAATCAGATGTTATTAGGTGAAGTGGAGATATATGGGTCGGAAATACTTAAAAGCCTATATAGCCCTCAGATATATTCTAAATTTATTGTTATTGATAACAATATTAATAAAATAACTGTTAGAAACGAGATTAACACGCAGAAATATATTACTTTATTAGATTGATACTTCCAGACTATATCTGCTCTTATGAAGTAATTAGAATATTTTACTCTAAAAAAATACTTATTATAGTAATTTAATCTTTCAAAAAAGTATTTATAAATCACTCATCCAGTCTAATTGCTTATTGGCTTCGTCTTTTTTACGCATTAGCTCTTGAATCAACGGGGTTAAAAGTAACTCCATTGCTAACCCCATTTTACCGCCAGGCACTACAAGGGTATTTACTCGTGACATGAATGCTCCATCTATCATACTCAAATAATATGGAAAATCGACTTTAGTGCCTTCTCTAAAACGAATAACAACAAAACTTTCATCAAGCGTTGGGATTACCTTTGCGCTAAAAGGATTAGAAGTATCAACAGTTGGTACGCGCTGGAAGTTAATATGAGTGCGTGAGAACTGTGGTGTAATGTATGAGATATAATCTTCCATACTCTTAACAATACTCGCTGTTACGGCTTCACGACTATGGCCACGTTTATTGGTATCTCTTACTATTTTCTGTATCCATTCAAGATTGACAATGGGTACCATCCCAATAAGAAGATCTACGTGTTGTGCAACATCATTCGTTTCTGTGACTACACCACCATGGAGGCCTTCATAGAAGAGTAAATCAGTTCCCTCACCCAAACCTTCCCAAGGTGTGAAAGTACCAGGCATTTGATTATATGGAACAGCCTCGTCAAAAGTATGTAAATACCTTCTCATCTTTCCTTTACCTGTTTCAGAGTAATCTTTAAAAAGGTTTTCTAATGCATCGAAGTCATTTGCAGTGTCACCAAAATAACTAATATTCCTATTTTCTTCACTAGCTTTACGCTTCTCGAGATCCATTTCTTGTCTTGAGTAACGATGGAAACTGTCACCTTCAACTTTAGCGGACGTAATACCTAAATATCTAAATATATGTTCAAAAGAATCTGTAGTTGTAGATGTACCTGCACCGGATGAACCAGTAACTGCAATTATAGGGTTTCTTGCTGACATAAATGGTATCCAAAATAAGAAGGGTATTTGTTATACGAATAAAACTTTAACGGGTCAAGTACTAGGAGGTATTTATTCTAATTTTTAATGATGTAAAAAATAAAAAACGGAGCATAAGCTCCGTTTTTTAATACGAGAAACAATTCAATTACTGAATTATGCTTCTGCGCTAACTTCTTCGATCACTTCGTCTTCAACTACTGGGCGATCTACAAGTTCTACATAAGCCATTGGCGCTTTATCACCAGTACGGAAACCACATTTTAAAATGCGAGTGTAACCACCTGGACGTTCTTGGTAACGAGCACCAAGTTCATTAAATAAAATACCTACAACTTCTTTATCACGTGTGCGAGCAAATGCCAAACGGCGGTTTGCTACACTGTCGGTTTTGGCCAATGTAATTAGTGGCTCAACAACGCGACGTAATTCTTTAGCTTTAGCAACAGTCGTTTTAATAACGCCGTGTTTAACTAAAGAACTTGCCATATTGCGGAACATCGCCTGGCGATGACTGCTATTACGGTTTAACTGGCGACCGCTTTTACGATGACGCATAAGTTAATCCTTATCTCAACTATTAAAAAACAATGATCGAATTAATCGTTATCAGCAATGCTTTCAGGTGGCCAATTTTCTAAGCGCATGCCTAGAGATAAACCACGAGATGCTAACACGTCTTTAATTTCAGTTAATGACTTCTTACCTAAATTAGGTGTTTTAAGAAGCTCAACTTCAGCTCGTTGTACTAAATCACCAATGTATTGAATCGCTTCTGCTTTTAAACAATTTGCAGAACGAACAGTTAGCTCTAGATCATCAACTGGACGAAGTAAGATTGGGTCGAAGAGAGGTTTCTCTTCTTTCTGCTCTACTTCTTTCACATCACGTAATTCTACAAACGCATCTAGCTGTTCAGCTAAAATTGTTGAAGCGCGACGGATAGCTTCTTCTGGATCTAATGTACCATTAGTTTCCATATCTAAAACTAGCTTGTCTAAATCTGTGCGTTGTTCAACGCGGGCAGAATCAACATCATAAGCTATTCTTACAACTGGGCTAAAAGACGCGTCTACTAATAAACGGCCAATAGCACGATCTTCTTCCTCGGCATCACGACGAGTTGACGCAGGTACATATCCTCTACCCATTTCAACTTTAATTCGCATATTTACTGAACCATCACCTGTAAGATTACAGATTACATGATCTGGATTTGCAATTTCTACATCACCATCATGTTGAATGTCAGCAGCCGTTACAGGGCCTTCACCGGACTTGGTTAAAGTAAGAACGGCTTCATTTTTGCCTTCTAAACTTATGGCTAGTCCTTTAAGGTTAAGCAGTATTTCAATGACGTCTTCTTGAACACCTTCTTTACTGCTGTACTCATGAAGTACGCCGTCGATTTCCACTTCTGTTACGGCACAACCCGGCATAGAAGATAAAAGTATGCGGCGTAACGCATTACCTAAAGTGTGACCAAAACCACGTTCTAATGGCTCTAAAGTTACCTTAGCCCTTGTTGGACTAACTGTTTCAATATCAACCAATCGTGGTCTAAGGAATTCGGTTACAGAACCCTGCATTATGTCCTCTCTTAAAGTGCAACTTTACTTAGAGTAAAGTTCAACAATCAACTGTTCATTAATTTCGGCAGATAAATCTGAGCGATCAGGGATGCGTTTGAAAACACCTTCTAATTTCTTATTATCTACTTCAACCCAAACTGGCTTCTCACGTTGTTCAGCTAATTCTAAAGCAGCGATGATACGCGCTTGAGTTTTAGATTTCTCACGTACAGAAACTACATCTTCGGCTTTTACAGTGAAAGATGGAATATTAACAACAACGCCGTTTACTGTAATAGCTTTGTGGCTTACAAGTTGACGAGCTTCAGCTCGAGTACTTGCATAACCCATACGGTATACAACATTGTCTAAACGTTTTTCTAAAAGCTGTAATAAGTTTTCACCAGTATTACCTTTTAGACGTGCCGCTTCTTTATAGTAGTTGCGGAATTGTTTTTCAAGTACACCGTATATACGACGAACTTTTTGTTTTTCACGAAGCTGAATACCATAATCAGATAGGCGACCTTTACGTGCACCATGCTGACCAGGAACCATTTCGAATTTACATTTAGTGTCAATTGCTCTTACACCGCTTTTAAGGAATAAATCTGTTCCTTCGCGACGACTAAGCTTTAACTTAGGACCTAAATATCTAGCCATGTTCTTTCTCCAACTATCCTATTAAACGCGACGTTTCTTAGGAGGACGACAACCATTATGAGGAATAGGTGTAACGTCAGTAATGTTGGTGATTTTAAAACCAGCAGCATTTAAGGCACGGATAGCAGATTCACGACCTGGACCTGGACCTTTAACGAACACTTCAATATTCTTCAAACCAAACTCTTGTGCTGCTTTACCAGCACGATCTGCAGCAACTTGTGCAGCAAATGGTGTAGATTTACGTGAACCACGGAAACCTGAACCACCAGCAGTCGCCCAAGATAAAGCATTACCTTGACGATCTGTAAGAGTCACGATTGTGTTGTTGAAAGATGCATGGATATGAGCCATGCCATCAGCAACTTGTTTTTTTACGCGCTTACGCGTACGTACAGGTGTTTTAGCCATTGTCTAGTTCCTCTTACTTCTTAATTGGCTTACGAGGACCTTTACGTGTGCGCGCATTAGTTTTAGTGCGTTGACCACGTAGAGGAAGACTGCGACGATGGCGAATACCACGGTAGCAACCTAAATCCATAAGACGTTTAATATTCATTGAAACTTCACGGCGTAAATCACCTTCAACGGTGAATTTATCCACTTCAGCACGAAGCAAATCAATTTGAGCTTCGTCCAATTCACTGATCTTAGTTGTTTCTGCAATACCAGTAGCAGCACAAATTGACTTTGCGCGAGTTGCTCCGATACCGTAGATCGCAGTAATGGCGATTACTGCATGCTTACGATCAGGGATGTTAATGCCAGCGATACGGGCCACTAACACATCTCCTATTCTAAATTAAAATTACATCAGGTTGGAAAGCCCGTTAGGATACCCAACCCGTCTCTTTTTTGCAATCGAAGCGGCATTATACAGAGTTATCTGCATAATGCTACTGCTAAAGATTTAGCCTTGACGTTGCTTATGTTTTGGTTCGCTACAAATTACACGAACAACACCAGCACGCTTAACAACTTTACAGTTACGGCAGATCTTTTTTACGGATGCACGAACTTTCATCTTACTACTCCGTTATATAAACGTAAGTTAATCTTACTTGCCATAGCCTTTAAGATTAGCTTTCTTAAGTACATTATCATATTGATGAGACATCATATGCGTTTGCACTTGGGCCATAAAATCCATAATTACAACTACTACGATTAGTAGTGATGTTCCGCCAAAGTAAAAATTGACGTCCCAAGCGATAATTATAAACTGAGGTACTAAACAGATAAATGTGATGTACAACGCGCCTGCTAGGGTTAAACGTGTCATTACTTTATCTATATACTTTGACGTTTGCTCACCTGGACGAATCCCTGGAATAAACGCACCTGATTTTTTCAAGTTATCTGCAGTTTCACGCGGATTGAAAACAAGAGCCGTGTAGAAAAAACAAAAGAAAATAATCGCTGCTGCTAGTAACATTACATAAAGTGGTTGCCCTGGAGACATCGCGATTGAAACTTCTTGTAAGAAGTCTGCAACCATTCCTTCACCTTGACCAAACCAACTTGCAAGTGTTCCTGGGAACAAGATTATACTTGAAGCAAATATTGGAGGAATTACACCTGCCATATTAACTTTTAACGGTAAATGCGTGCTTTGTGCAGCGAAAACCTTACGGCCTTGCTGACGTTTAGCATAGTTAACAACAATACGTCGTTGACCACGTTCTACAAATACAACGAAAAAAGTAGTAGCAAATACAATAACACCAATAAGCAATAATACTAATAAGTGCAATTCACCTTGACGCGCCATTTCTGCTGTTTGACCAACAGCTGATGGCATACCTGCAACAATACCAGCAAATATTAGAACCGAAATACCGTTTCCAATACCGCGCTCTGTAATCTGCTCACCTAACCACATTAAAAACATGGTGCCGGTAACCAAACTAACTACAGCTGCGAAATAGAAACCCATTCCTGCATTCATTACTAAACCAGGCATCATACCCGGTAAGCTTTTTGCTATTGCTATAGATTGTACAATTGCAAGTACTAAAGTACCGTAGCGAGTATATTGGCTGATCTTACGACGTCCAGCTTCACCTTCTTTCTTTAATTCTGCCATTGCCGGGTGTATAACCGTAAGCAATTGCATAATTATCGAAGCTGAAATGTACGGCATAATACCAAGAGCCAATACAGAGGCACGCTCCAGAGCACCACCGGAGAACATGTTAAACATCTCTACGATAGTACCCTGTTGTTGTTCAAACAACTGAGCTAATACAGCGGCGTCAATACCAGGGATTGGCACAAATGATCCTAGACGAAATACAATAAGTGCTCCGAATACAAACCATAATCTTTGTTTAAGCTCAGACATACCGCCTTGCGCTTTGTTATCCATACCTGGTGTAGCCATAGCCTGTACTATTCCTCGATTTTTCCGCCTGCAGCTTCAATAGCTGCACGTGCGCCTTTAGTAACACTTAAACCACGAACCGTTACAGGTTTTGTGATTTCACCAGACAACATAATTTTTGCTGTTTTGATGTTACGTGTAATTAGGTTTGCATCTTTCAAAGTAAAGATATCAACCACGTCACCTGTGATTGTGTTTAGTTCATGTAAACGTACTTCAGCGTGAACTAAAGATTTACGTGATGTGAAACCAAACTTAGGTAAACGTTGTTTCAATGGCATTTGACCACCTTCGAAACCAGGACGTACACTACCGCCAGAACGAGACTTCTGACCTTTGTGACCACGACCACCTGTTTTACCGATACCTGAACCTATACCACGACCACAACGCTTTTTAGCTTTCTTAGCGCCTGGTGCAGGAGATAAAGTATTTAAATGCATTATTAATCCTCCACCTTAATCATGTAAGACACTCGGTTAATCATACCGCGTACAGATGGAGTATCTTCTAACTCTACTGTGTGACGAATACGACGTAAACCAAGACCTTTTAAAGTAGCTCTATGCTTAGGTAAACGACCTATAGAACTTTTTACTTGAGTTATTTTTACTGTTTTAGCCATGCTCAATTACCCCAAAATGTCTGAAACGCTTTTGCCACGTTTTGCTGCAACAGCTTCAGGCGAATGCATATTCGCTAGAGCAGAAACAGTAGCGCGAACTACGTTAATTGGGTTAGTAGAACCGTATGCTTTTGACAATACGTTCTGAACGCCTGCAACTTCTAGTACTGCACGCATCGCGCCACCGGCGATGATACCTGTACCTTCAGATGCTGGTTGCATGTAAACTTTAGAACCAGAATGACGACCCTTGATAGGGTGTTGAAGAGTAGTACCCTTCAGGTCAACTGTTACTAAGTTACGACGAGCCTTTTCCATTGCTTTTTGGATTGCAGCAGGAACTTCACGTGCCTTACCGTAACCAAAACCAACGCGACCGTTGCCATCACCAACTACTGTTAGTGCAGTGAAACTGAAAATACGACCACCTTTAACCACTTTTGAAACACGGTTAACTGCGATTAACTTTTCAGCTAAATCACTTTGTTGTGAGTTTTCTTGATTAGCCATCATCAACCCCTAGAACTGTAGACCAGCTTCACGAGCTGCATCTGCTAACGCTTTTACGCGACCATGGTAACGAAAACCTGAACGGTCAAAGGCAATTTTTGTAATGCCTTTAGCTACTGCACGTTCTGCGATAGCTTTACCTACAGCAGTTGCTGCTTCTACGTTACCTGTTTTTTCTAACTGAGCACTTAATTCTTTATCTAATGTAGACGCTGCTACAATAACTTCAGAACCAGTTGGTGCAATCAATTGCGCGTAAATGTGGCGAGGAGTACGGAACACTACTAAACGATTCGCACCCAGCTCGCTAATTTTTGCACGGGCGCGTTTAGCGCGGCGCAAACGAGATGTTTTCTTATCCATCGTATTACCCTACTTCTTCTTAGCTTCTTTACGACGAACATTTTCGTCTGAATAACGAATACCTTTACCTTTATAAGGCTCAGGCTTGCGGTATTCACGAATGTTCGCTGCAGTTTGACCAACTAAATGCTTATCAGCACCTTTCAGTGTGATTTCAGTTTGGCTAGGAGTTTCAACAGTTATTCCTTCAGGAATAGCGTGATCTACCGGATGTGAAAAGCCTAGAGATAAGTTTAAATTCTTACCTGCAGCTTTAGCACGGTAACCAACACCGTTTAAAACTAATTTCTTTTCAAAACCTTTACTAACACCTTCAACCATATTATTGATTAAAGCACGTGCAGTACCGGCTTGAGCCCAAGAAGCTTTATCTTCAGTAACTACGCCAGTAGTAATAGTGTTATCTTCATAAGATACCGCTACTAAACTATGGATAGTACGTGAAAGTTCACCTACAGGACCTTTTACTTTAATGTCTTGACCAGATAACGTAATAGTAACGCCAGCAGGTACATCGACAGGTGCTTTTGCAACACGAGACATATTCTGCTCCTTACTCTACGAAACCAATAACTTCGCCACCAAGACCCGCTGTGCGAGCGGCGCGATCAGTCATAAGACCTTTTGAAGTAGAAATAATCGCAATACCCATTCCTGCTAATACTTTAGGTAGCTCATTAGCACCTTTGTATACGCGTAGACCTGGACGTGAAACACGTTTAATTGTTTCGATTACTTCTTTACCTTCGAAATATTTCAAAGTAACAGCAAGTTCAGGTTTTGCTTCGCCTGATACTGAATACTCTGAGATGTAACCTTCTTCTTTAAGTAAGTTAGCAATTGCTACTTTAACCTTTGAAGATGGCATTGTTACTGCAGATTTAGCTGCAGATTGACCGTTGCGGATGCGTGTAAACATGTCCGCGATAGGATCAGTCATCATAACCATTTACTCCCGTGAATTACCAACTAGCTTTCTTAAGACCTGGAACTTCACCACGCATAGTTGCTTCACGCAACTTGATTCGGCTTAAGCCAAATTTACGTAAGTATCCATGTGGACGACCAGTAATGTTACAACGGTTACGTTGACGACTACTGCTTGAATCACGAGGTAAACTTTGAAGTTTCAATACCGCATCCCAACGTTCTTCTTCAGAAGAATCTACGCCAGAGATGATTTTTTTCAACGCAGCACGCTTTTCAGCATACTGTGTAGCTAGTTTAGTTCTTTTAGCTTCACGAGCTTTCATTGACGATTTAGCCATAACTCTACGCCTTCTTCTTAAATGGGAAGTTGAATGCAGTCAATAAAGCGTGACCTTCTTCGTTATTCTTCGCACTTGTAGTGATAGTGATATCCATTCCACGAATCTTATCGATTTTATCGTATTCGATTTCAGGGAAAATGATTTGCTCACGAACGCCCATGCTGTAGTTGCCACGACCGTCGAATGACTTAGGGTTTAAGCCACGAAAATCACGAATACGAGGAATAGAAATAGAGATTAAACGCTCTAAAAATTCCCACATACGATCACCACGAAGAGTTACTTTCGTACCAATAGGGTAGCCTTCACGGATCTTGAAGCCCGCAACTGATTTGCGTGCAACTGTCGTTACCGGCTTTTGCCCTGAGATTGCAGTAAGATCATTTGTGGCGTGTTCTAATACCTTTTTATCAGATATAGCTTCACCAACACCCATGTTAAGGGTGATCTTTTCAATCCGAGGGACTTGCATGACACTTTTATAGGCAAATTGCTTTTGCAATTCTGCTACAACGGTATCTTTGTAAAACTCATGCAGTTTCGCCATCGTTTACTCCAATTATATTAATTCGTTATTAGATTTGAAAAAACGTACTTTCTTTCCGTTTTCATCTCTAAAACCAACACGGTCTGCTTTCCCAGTAGCTGGGTTAACAATCGCAACGTTGGATACATTTAAAGGTGCTTCTTTTTCAACAATCCCACCAGGCTGCTGTAACTGAGGTACAGGCTTAGTGTGTTTCTTGATCAGGTTAATACCTTCAACAAATACTTTGCTTTCTTCTACAAGAACTTTGGTAACTTTACCAGTTTTGCCCTTGTCTTTTCCTGCAAGTACGATTACTTCATCATCACGACGAATTTTAGATGCCATTATCGTGACTCCTTAAAGTACTTCTGGTGCAAGTGAAACTATTTTCATGAACTTTTCATTACGAAGTTCACGTGTCACAGGACCGAAAATACGAGTACCAATTGGTTGTAAGTTAGCATTTAACATTACAGCCGCGTTTTCATCAAAACGGATAGTTGACCCATCTGTACGACGAACACCTTTCTTAGTGCGCACCACTACTGCAGTAAGAACATCACCTTTCTTAACCTTGCCGCGAGGATTTGATTCCTTCACTGCAATTTTAATGATGTCACCAATGCGTGCGTAGCGACGGTGCGAACCACCAAGAACCTTTATACATTGTACACGTCGAGCGCCGCTGTTATCAGCTACGTTCAATTGTGATTGCATTTGGATCATTTAATATGTCTCCGCTAAATTATCTTATAAAAGATTAAATTCAAGGCCAGAAATTTGACCCGTCACTGCCTTCTAAATCCCACTCACAACGAGTGGGCGCGAGATTATAACACCAACTCTATAAAAGTGATACTTTAAATTACTAAAAAATATACAGTTCGATAAATAAACAACATTTGTATTACAGCCAACGTCATCACTGACTTTTGAGTTATGTTAATTGGTTTTAGGCTTGGGTTTGGTAAATATTTTTTTGTTTAGAAGTGAGAAAGGTTTTATTTTAACAATTAAATAGCCCAGTTTATTGTCTTACTAATAAACTAGTTTGAATTTATCAAATGATCTTATCCTCGAGTATATGCGAATGTTTTCTAGTTTAACTTTAATAATATAATTCAATTTATTGGTCTTTTCTTATCTCTCTTTATTTATAGACATAAAAAAACCCTATCAAATAAATGATAGGGTTTTAGCTAACTACTTAAAGCTATTTATCTAAAAGATAAATTATGCTTTAGTGATTACGTCAACCAATGTCCAGTTTTTAGACTTAGAAATTGGAGCACATTCACGAATAGTTACAATATCACCTGCTGCACATTGGTTAGTTTCATCATGCGCTTTCAACTTAGTTGAACGCGTAATGAATTTACCATACATAGGGTGCTTAACACGACGTTCAATCAGGACAGTGATAGACTTTTCCATTTTGTCACTGATAACACGACCTTGTAGTGTACGAACTTTAGCTTCGCTCATTACTTACCTGCCTTTTCAGTTATGATAGTCTTAACACGCGCGATATTACGGCGTACTTGTCTAAGCAAGTGAGTTTGCGCTAATTGACCAGTGCTTGCTTGCATGCGGTAGTTAAACTGCTCGCGAAGTAAGCTTAATAATTCAGCGTTTAGCTCTTCAATGCTTTTTTCTTTAAGTTCACTAACTTTCATTACATCACCGTCCTAGTTACGAAAGCGGTTTTGAATGGCAGTTTAGCAGCTGCTAATGCAAATGCTTCACGTGCAATCTCTTCAGAAACACCTTCCATCTCATAAAGAACACGACCAGGAAGAATTTGACATACCCAATATTCCACTGAACCTTTACCTTTACCCATACGTACTTCTAATGGCTTTTTAGTAATTGGTTTATCAGGAAATACACGGATCCAAATTTTACCTTGACGTTTAACGTGACGAGTCATAGCTCGACGAGCTGCCTCTATTTGACGTGCAGTCATACGACCACGCTCAAGAGATTTCAACCCGAAAGTACCGAAGCTAACAGCGCTACCAGTGTGTGAAAGACCACGGTTACGCAGTTTAAATTGCTTACGGAATTTAGTACGTTTTGGTTGTAACATTACTTATTCCTCTACTTACTGCTCTTGCGGTTGTTCTTTCTTTTAGGCTTAGCAGCTGGTTGCTCTGCTTGTAATGGCATGTTGCCAATAATTTCGCCTTTAAAGATCCAAACTTTAACACCGATAATACCATAGGTAGTATTAGCTTCAGCCGTTGCGTAATCGATATCTGCACGTAAAGTGTGTAATGGAACACGGCCTTCACGGTACCATTCAGCACGAGCAATTTCTGCTCCGCCTAAACGACCACTAACTTGAACTTTAATACCTTTAGCACCTAAACGCATAGCATTCTGTACTGCACGCTTCATAGCGCGACGGAACATAACACGACGTTCTAATTGACTAGTGATACTCTCAGCAACTAACTGCGCATCCATTTCTGGCTTACGTACTTCAGCGATGTTGATTTGAGCTGGAACACCAGCAATCTTTGATACTTGTAAACGTAATTTTTCTACGTCTTCGCCTTTCTTACCAATAACAACACCTGGACGAGCCGTGTGAATTGTTACGCGGATAGATTTAGCTGGACGTTCAATTACAACTTTAGATAATGAAGCACGTTTTAACTTTTCAGTTAAATATGCACGAACCAAATGGTCACCGTGCAAATTAGCAGCAAAATCTTTGTTACTTGCAAACCAAGTAGACGCGAAAGGTTTCGTGATACCTAGGCGTATACCGTTTGGATGTACTTTTTGACCCATACTAATATCTCCTAGCTATCAGATACAATCACAGTAATGTGGCTTGTACGCTTAATTATACGATCGGCACGGCCTTTCGCACGAGGTCTAATACGCTTCATTGTAGGACCATCGTCAACCATTATAGTTTTAACGATTAGTTCATCAATATCTGCACCTTCGTTATGCTCAGCATTAGCAATTGCTGAATCAAGTACTTTTTTAACTAACACAGCAGCTTGTTTGTTGCTGTAAGTTAGTATTTCAAGTGCCTTTTCAACATGTAAGCCGCGGATTTGATCCACAACTAAACGTGCTTTTTGAGCAGAACCGCGGGCAAATTTATGTGTAGCAATAGCTTCCATTTAATTTCCCCTATCTTTTCGCTTTCTTATCCGCGACATGGCCACGGTAAGTACGAGTTGGTGCAAATTCTCCTAATTTGTGACCGATCATTTCATCAGTTACAAATACAGGTACGTGTTGACGGCCATTATGGACAGCTATGGTCAATCCGATCATGTTAGGTATGATCATTGAACGACGGGACCAAGTCTTAATTGGCTTTTTATTCCCGCTTTCCAGAGCTTTCTCTACCTTCGTCAACAAGTGCAGGTCTATAAATGGACCTTTCTTGAGAGAACGTGGCATGGTGAATCCTCTTTACTTAGTAAGTACTATTTAGTACGACGACGTACGATAAATTTATCGGTACGCTTGTTTGAACGAGTCTTGTAACCCTTAGTTGGTACACCCCAAGGTGATACCGGATGACGACCGCCTGAAGTTTTACCTTCACCACCACCGTGTGGATGGTCAACTGGGTTCATGGCAACACCACGAACAGTTGGACGAACACCGCGCCATCTTGAAGCACCTGCTTTACCCAAAGAGCGAAGCATGTGTTCAGCGTTACCAATTTCACCTAATGTAGCACGACAATCAGACTCAATTTTACGCATTTCGCCTGAACGTAAACGTAATGTTACATACGCACCGTCTTTAGCTACTAATTGAGCATATGCTCCAGCTGCACGTGCGATTTGAGCACCTTTGCCTGGCTTAAGTTCAATTGCGTGAACAACACTACCTAATGGAGTATTGCGTAATGGTAACGTATTACCTGCTTTGATTGGAGCATCAACACCAGACTGGATCGTATCACCAGCTTTTAAGCCTTTAGGGGCTAAGATGTAACGACGTTCACCATCTGCATATAATACAAGAGCAATGTTAGCTGTACGATTTGGATCATATTCCAAACGCTCAACTTTTGCAGGGATACCATCTTTAGTACGTTTAAAATCAATCAAACGGTAATGTTGCTTATGACCACCACCAATATGACGAACTGTAATACGACCGTTGTTATTACGACCACCAGACTTTGATTTAGTATCAAGTAATGGTGCGTAAGGCTTACCTTTATGCAACTCCGTGTTTACCACTTTAACTAAGTGGCGACGACCCGGAGAAGTAGGTTTACATTTTACTATAGCCATTTGAACTGCTCCTATGATTCCGCGCCGACAAAGTCGATGTCGCTGCCTTCAGCAAGAGTTACATATGCTTTTTTCCAATCGTTACGACGACCGATACGAGCACCTGTACGTTTAGTCTTACCTTTAACATTTAGAGTACGAACACCTTCTACAGAAACTTCGAAAAGTTTCTCTACGGCTGCTTTGATTTCAGCTTTAGTAGCAGTAGTAGCAACTTTGAAAACAACAGTGTTGTTTGCTTCAGCAGCCATTGTGCTTTTCTCAGAAATGTTTGGCGCTAAAAGCACCTTTAACAAACGTTCTTCGTTTATCATGATAACATCTCCTCAATTTGCTTAACTGCAGTAGCAGTCATCAAAACTTTTTCGAAACCAACTAAAGATACTGGATCAATACCATCAACATCACGAACGTCAACTTTATATAAGTTACGTGCTGATAAGAACAAGTTCTCATCAACTTCTGGAGTAACGATTAATACGTCTTTTAACTCCAAACCGTTTAGTTTAGCTACTAATTCTTTAGTTTTTGGTGTTTCTACTGCAAAATTTTCTACCACAATCAAGCGTTCTTGACGAACTAACTCAGAAAGGATGCTAGCGATAGCACCACGGTACATTTTACGGTTAACTTTTTGGCTGTGGTCTTGAGGTTTAGCAGCAAATGTAACACCACCTGAACGCCAAATTGGACCACGAGTTGTACCAGCACGAGCTCGGCCAGTACCTTTTTGACGCCATGGTTTTGCGCCGCCACCACTAACTTCTGAACGAGTTTTCTGAGCACGAGTACCAGCACGAGCACCAGCTGCATATGCAACTACTACTTGGTGTACTAATGCTTCATTAAACTCACGTCCAAAAGTTGTTTCAGAAACTTCAAGAGCGCCTGACACGTCTTTTAATGCTAATTCCATCACAAATCTCCCGGACGTTAGGCTTTAACAGCTGGTTTAATGATTACGTTACCGTTGATAGCACCCGGAACCGCACCTTTAATAAGGAGCAAGTTACGTTCAGCGTCAACGCGAACCAATTCAAGGTTTTGTGTAGTTACCTTCACAGCACCCATGTGACCAGACATTTTTTTGCCTTTGAAAACACGGCCTGGTGTTTGACACATGCCGATTGAACCGTTAGAACGATGTGATAACGAGTTACCATGAGTAGCATCTTGCATTGAAAAATTCCAACGTTTGATACCGCCTTGGAAACCTTTACCTTTCGAAGTACCGGTTACGTCTACTAATTTAGTGTCGTTGAATAACTCAACAGTGATTTCACTGCCAGTTTCAAGACCTTCGCCTTCATTTGCATTTAAACGGAATTCCCACAGGCCGCGACCTGCTTCGATACCAGCTTTAGCAAAATGACCAGCTGTTGGCTTGTTAGTACGATTAGCTTTTTTGCTACCCGTAGTAACTTGAAGCGCTGAATAACCATCGTTGTCAACAGTTTTAACCTGAGCAACTCGGTTGGCTTCAACTTCTAGGACTGTTACAGGTGTTGAAACACCATCTTCAGTGAAGATGCGAGTCATACCTACTTTACGTCCAACTAGACCTATAGTCATGTTAAAAACCCCTTATTAACCCAAGCTGATTTGAACATCAACACCAGCTGCAAGATCTAAACGCATTAAAGCGTCTACAGTCTTTTCAGTTGGTTCAACGATATCAATTAAACGCTTGTGAGTACGAATTTCGTATTGATCACGAGCATCTTTGTTAACGTGCGGAGAAGTCAAGATAGTAAAACGTTCTTTACGTGTAGGTAGTGGAATTGGACCACGAACCTGCGCGCCAGTACGCTTAGCAGTATCTACGATTTCTGCTGTTGATTGATCAATCAAACGATGATCGAACGCTTTCAAACGAATGCGAATTCTTTGATTTGACATGAATCAAATCCCCATTTTAAAGAACAACAAAACACAGCCCATCACCTTTCAATATATTAAAGGGGGGAGTGTCGCTATATAAATCATTCAATCCCATATCGGGATTGCTGTAAGTTAATCTTTATCGAACAAAATTAACTAAATACACGAGAGCAAGCTCAACGTGGAGGCATATTATACATAAATATAAATCCAACGCAACTTTTAATCATAATGTATATTTTATCTACGTTTATTCTTATCTATATATAAGCAGAGCTATTTATTTAATCCTTGTGGTTTTTAATTTATAAAATAGCTCATCCTGTTTATTCACTGTATTTTTATTTCCATATTATGGTTAATAACCGCTCTTTTCCGGCAGTTATCTAGATAATACTTTCAAATTATCAAAGTTCACCAGATTTTTATGTAGATTTATTTTTAGTAATGTTATACTCGCGCGCAAATTTTCAACAATTCCACTTTCTTAGTAGAACTTAAAATAGAGTAAAGTAATGGCAGATTTATCTAAATACAGAAATATAGGTATCTTCGCTCACGTTGATGCTGGTAAAACAACAACAACTGAACGTATATTAAAACTTACAGGTATGATCCATAAAATTGGTGAAGTACATGACGGTGAGTCAACAACTGATTTCATGGAACAAGAAGCTGAGCGCGGTATTACTATCCAATCTGCTGCTGTTACTTGTGAATGGAAAAAACATCGTTTTAACGTTATAGATACTCCTGGTCACGTTGACTTCACAGTTGAAGTTTACCGCTCATTAAAAGTTCTTGATGGTGGTATTGGTGTATTCTGTGGTTCTGGTGGTGTTGAACCACAATCAGAAACTAACTGGCGTTATGCGAACGACTCAAAAGTAGCTCGTTTAATTTTCGTTAACAAATTGGACCGTTTAGGTGCTGATTTTTACCGTGTTAAAGACCAAGTACAAAACGTTCTTGGTGCACACCCTCTTGTTATGACATTACCAATTGGTACTGAAGATGAGTTTGTTGGTGTTGTAGATGTATTATCTCAAAAAGCATACATCTGGGATGATTCAGGTTTACCTGAAAACTACACTGTAGAAGACATCCCTGCTGATATGGTTGATGATGCTGCTTTATACCGTGAGCAAATGATCGAAACTGCTTTAGAAGCAGATGAAGATTTATTGATGGATTATTTAGAAGGTGAACTTACACCGACTGAAGAGCAAATCAAAGCATGTATCCGTAAAGGTACAAACGAACTTCTATTCTTCCCTACATACTGTGGTTCAGCATTTAAGAACAAAGGTATGCAGTTATTATTAGATGCTGTTGTAGATTACTTACCTTGTCCTACTGATGTTAATCCTCAACCATTAACTGATGAAGAAGGTGAGCCTACCGGTAAATTTGCTATCGTTGACTCTAAAGAAACCTTTAAAGCGTTAGCATTCAAAATAATGGATGACCGTTTCGGTGCACTTACATTCGTACGTATATACTCTGGTACGCTTAATAAAGGTGATACGATATTAAACTCTTTCACAGGTAAAACAGAGCGTGTTGGCCGTATGGTTGAAATGCAAGCTGAAGACCGTACAGAGCTTTCATCTGCTCAAGCTGGTGATATCCTTGCAATCGTTGGTATGAAGAATGTACAAACAGGTCACACATTATGTGATCCTAAAGATCCATGTACATTAGAAGCAATGGTTTTCCCTGAACCAGTAATCTCAATTGCTGTTGCACCTAAAGATAAAGGTGGTTCTGAGAAGATGGGTGTTGCAATTGGTAAAATGGTTGCAGAAGATCCAACATTTAAAGTTGAAACCGATGAAGATTCAGGTGAAACAATCCTACGTGGTATGGGTGAACTTCACTTAGATATTAAAGTAGATATCCTTAAGCGTACTTACGGCGTTGACCTTGTAGTTGGTAAACCTCAAGTTGCTTACCGTGAAACAATCACTCAAGCAATTGAAGATTCTTATACGCATAAGAAACAATCTGGTGGTTCTGGTCAATTTGGTAAAATTGATTACCGTATCCGTCCAGGTGAGCCAAACTCAGGCTTCACATTCAAATCAACAGTTGTTGGTGGTAATGTTCCAAAAGAATTCTTCCCAGCTGTTGAGAAGGGTTTCAAATCTATGATGGACGAAGGTGTACTTGCCGGCTTCCCTGTATTAGATGTTGAAGTAGAATTATACGATGGTGGCTTCCATGCTGTAGATTCATCTGCTGTTGCATTTGAAATCGCTGCTAAAGGTGCTTTCCGTCAGTCTATTCCAAAAGCTGGTGCTCAGTTAATTGAACCAATCATGAAAGTTGATGTGTTCACACCTGAAGATCATGTTGGTGATGTTATCGGTGATTTAAACCGTCGTCGTGGTATGATCAAAGATCAAGAAGCTGGTGTTTCTGGTGTTCGTATTAAAGCTGACGTACCTCTTTCAGAGATGTTTGGTTACATTGGGTCATTACGTACTATGACATCAGGCCGTGGTCAATTCTCTATGGAATTCTCTCACTACATGCCTTGTCCTGCAAACGTAGCTGAAACAGTTATTGCTGAAGTTAAAGCTTTAAAAGCTGCAGCTAAAAAATAATATTACTTTACTGTAATGTGTAAAAAGGATGCTTCGGCATCCTTTTTTTTGTACGTAATTTTATCTTCTAACACTTCCTTAACTTTTACATCAATCTATATAGTTACAACTAACAATTAATATAGGATTCTATTAAGTTACAATGTTTCTATTTTAAGAATTAATAAGTTCTCTATCTTGTACTAAGTTATTACCTCTAATTAAGTAACCTCAAACTTTCATTCAATAATGCTATTTAACTGCCTACGCCACGAAAGTTATATGATACTTCAATAAATCAATGAGTTATTAAATCCGCTAAGCTTAAGTAGTCTTTAATAACGTTATACGGTGCATTACATGTACTAAATCAATTCATCTAACTTAGTCGGAAATATATTAATTACAGCTTGATAGGGACGTTCTGAGCACTATCGTGATAAAACGGTTACAAGAACAAATCACAATGTGTTGTTATTTAACCTCAGCTTGGGATAAGCAAAGTTACTCAATAAGCTATTTTTCTGAATTTTATGACATTCATTATCCCGAGTTTAGGTTATTTAGCATAATACTTCATATTGATACTATTCAGACTAATAAACCTTACAAGATTTGGATCTGACAAAAGTAGCTATAAACTAATTTATGCTCCGTGTCATAACAGTCAGCAGTTGATTCCTTTAATAGAAGAGTTTCTTCTGTCTCAAACTTTAATCTTTATGCATAATTCCAACCTACAATTTTGAAATTATGATTTCCAGACTAGACAAAGGATGCCGTAGTATCCTTTTTTAGGTTCTATATATTAATGAAAATTAGTCGATAATTTTTGAAACAACACCTGCACCAACTGTACGACTCTCCACTTCGTCGCAGAGCTCTTCGCCCTCGCTAACTAAATATATACCATTGGGCATAGTACCTTAACGTGCTCGGTCTTCACGTCCGTGAAGGTAGTCAAACTGAAATGAAAAAAGGATGCCGAAGCATCCTTTTTTTAGGTTCTGTATGTTAACAAAAATTAGTCAATAATTTTTGAAACAACACCAGCACCAACTGTACGACCACCTTCACGGATTGCGAAGCGTAAACCTTCGTCCATCGCTACTGGGTTGATTAGCTCTACAACAAACTTTAAGTTGTCGCCTGGCATTACCATTTCAACACCTTCAGGAAGTTCTACTGCACCTGTGATATCTGTTGTACGGAAGTAAAACTGTGGACGGTAACCTTTGAAGAATGGAGTATGACGACCACCTTCATCTTTACTTAACACGTATACTTCTGATTCGAATTTTGTGTGTGGAGAGATTGAACCAGGCTTACATAATACTTGACCACGTTCTACGTCTTCACGCTTAAGACCACGTAAAAGTACACCACAGTTCTCGCCCGCACGACCTTCGTCAAGAAGCTTACGGAACATTTCAACACCTGTACACGTTGATTTTTGTGTATCACGGATACCTACAACTTCTACTTCTTCACCAACTTTGATGATACCGCGCTCAACACGACCTGTTACAACTGTACCACGACCTGAAATTGAGAATACATCTTCGATAGGCATAATGAATGCTCCATCAATTGCACGCTCTGGCTCTGGAATGTATGTATCAAGTGCTTCTGCAAGTTCGATTACTTTAGCTTCCCACTTCTCTTCACCTTGAAGTGCGCCTAAAGCTGAACCTTGAATTACTGGTAAATCATCACCTGGGAATTCATATTCGCTAAGAAGTTCACGAACTTCCATTTCTACTAATTCTAGTAACTCTTCGTCATCTACCATGTCACATTTGTTCATGAATACGATGATGAATGGTACACCTACTTGACGTGATAACAAGATGTGCTCACGTGTTTGTGGCATTGGACCATCTGTTGCAGCAACTACTAAGATTGCTCCATCCATTTGTGCTGCACCTGTGATCATGTTTTTGAT
>NZ_JAUPEC010000020.1 GCF_030551755.1 Pseudocolwellia sp. AS88 | reverse complement strand
TAAGTGCATCAATATCATCAGGATCCGTTAGATCTTCTGTTAAATCTTCTGCAATTTCGTCGGCTATTTCTTCAGCAGCTTCTTCAATTGGTTCTTGCGTTTCAGGCTCGGGCTGCTCTTCTGGTACAGCATTCTCTATCGAAGCCATAAGTGCATCAATATCATCAGGATCCGTTAGATCTTCTGTTAAATCTTCTGCAATTTCGTCGGCTATTTCTTCAGCAACTTCTTCAATGGGTTCTTGCGCTTCAGGCTCCGGCTGCTCTTCTGGTTCAGCATTATCTATCGAAGCCATAAGTGCATCGATATCATCAGGGTCGGTTAGGTCTTCTGTTAAATCTTCAGCTATTTCTTCAGCAACTTCTTCAATTGCTTCTTGCGCTTCAGGCTGTTCTTCTGGCTTAGCATTGTCTATCGAAGCCATAAGTGCATCGATATCATCAGGGTCGGTTAAGTCACCTGATAAATCTTCAGCTATTTCTTCAGCAGCTTCTTGCGCTTCAGGCTGTTCTTCTGGCTTAGCATTGTCTATCGAAGCCATCAGCGCATCAATATCATCAGGATCGGTTAAGTCGCCGGATAAGTCTTCTAGCTCGTCTTTTGCACCTTCTACTACTGCTTCAGGCTCAGCTTTGTCTATTGAAGCCATCAGCGCATCAATATCATCAGGATCTGTTAAGTCACCTGATAAGTCTTCTAGCTCATCTTCTGCACCATCTACTACTTCTTCAGGCTCAGCTTTGTCTATTGAAGCCATAAGTGCATCGATATCATCAGGATCTGTTAAGTCACCTGATAAGTCTTCTAAGTCATCATCTTCAACTTTTTTCGATTCTTCTGACTCTGAAATTGAAGCCATTAATGCATCAATATCATCGGGGTCGGTCAGATCACCAGATAAGTCTTCATCTTCAGTTGCTGCATCGGCGGATTCTAATTCATCTGGAACAGGCTCAGATCTTTCATCTAAGGTTTCAAGTTCGTCCGAACTGCCAAGTAAGTCATCTAACATGTCTTGATCAAGAGATTTATCTTCTTCAGACACTGGCGATGAGTCATTGATGCCTGACAATAAAGCATCTAAATCATCTTGGGCGAGTTCTCCACCCTCTAATGAAATATCTTCTAAATCGTCAATTTCGTCATCTAGGTGAATAACATCATCATCAGTAACAGTGTCATCAAGTAATTGGGTGTCATCACTTAATTCTGTATCATCATTTAATAAATCTAAGTCATCTGCAAAAAGATCATCTTCATCTTCGGCAAGATCGATAGCTAGCTCATCGTCTAAAGACAGTTCATCATCTAACGATAACTCTTCACTTAGTGAAGCTTCTTCGTCAGCGTTAGCTTCTACTGGTACTTCTTCTTTTGGCTGTTCTTCCGCTTTAGTTTCTTTGCTAGCTTTGATTTCGTCTTTAGGTTCATCTTTTGATTTTCTTGATAGGAAAAACCAAAGAGCGCCGCCAACTAAGAGTAATGTAGGAATGGTAAAAATAAGAAGTTGGAACCAAAGGCTTGAAGTAAAGCTATTATTTTCAGCTGCCAATCTTTCTTTTTCAAGACGTAGTGCAGCTTCTCGTTCTTCAGCTTTATCTAACAGAGCTTGTTGAAGAGCAAGCATGTCGTTCATTTGAAGTTTAATTTCTTTGCTTTTAGCAACTTCTTCTTGCATGACATTGAGTTGTTCATTAAATGAGGAAAGCTTACTTCTTAATCCTTCATTTTCTCTAAGTAAAGCTTGTAAACCGTCGATTGAGTCAAGCACATCACGTTGAATAGTTGATAAACGTTCGGTTTGATCATTACCAAAAGTTTGTAATTTTTCGTTTATTTCTACTTTTGCTGCGTCTAAATCTTTCTTTTTAACAGAAAGCTCTTCGGGTTTGGTTTCTTTTTTTACTTCAGCTTTTACAACTTTCTTTTCCCAATTTTTATCGTCGGCATTAGACTTAATTTGGGCTAAGTTTCTATCGATTGCTCTCATTTCGTCAATAGAAGGGATTTGTAAATAGGCGCCTGTAGCAAGGTGGTTAAGATTATTTCCCACAAAGGCTTGAGGATTACGAGCAAATAGCGATTGCATTACTTGATAGATAGATAATGTGTTATCAGGTCTAACCTTTAAGGCAATATTCCATAAAGTATCTTTTGGCGTTATAGGTCCATATTGCTCATATTGAACAACATCAGATGACTTTGGTCCTTTAATACTGATTCCAACTTCTTCAGCCATTGCTGTAGAAGCACTAAAACCAGTAAATATCATTACCTGCCAGAGGCACAGGCGTAAAAATTGTTGCATTACAACATTCCTATTTATTATTAATAGAGCCAATATTCTGTCACATTACAGACCAAATAAAACAAAGCAAAGTTTATTCCAACTCATTATATAATGCCAGCAGTCGTTATTGAACAACACCTTAATGTATAGCAAATGACTTTATTTATCACTAGAGATGTTATTGATTAGTTCAGCGTCCTGCTTTTAAGTTGGAAGGTTTAAATTCTTTTCTTTTAAATAAGATTCAGCCTAAAGAAAATCCTTATCGCCCTTTGTTATCTCACCAACTTGTTTAACACAATCAATAAAGCCTTTTGCTTTAATGTTATTAAAACACTTTATCTTGTGTACAGCGATGAAAACAGTATGCAGGATGACTAATTACTATATCGGTAATTTATTGTTTTTCTGTAATTTTATTATTAATTATTTTCTTACTCTCATAAAAAAACTCACCATTACTAAGTAATGATGAGTTTAAGTATAACGGCTTATAGGTTATTAAATTAAGATAAATGATCTTTTATTAATAACTCAGCAATTTGAATACTGTTTGTTGCTGCGCCTTTACGTGTATTGTCAGCAACAATCCACATGTTTATGCCGCAGTTGTGGCTAATATCTTCACGAACACGGCCAACAAATGTCTCATCTTTGCCGCTAGCTTCGCCAATTTGTGTTGGGAAGTCTTCATCGTTACGGCATAAAACTACACCTTCAGCTTGCTCTAACAAGTCTTTAACTTCTTCAGCTGAAATAGGTGAGTTTGTTTCAATATGTAGTGCTTCGCCATGTCCGTAAAATACAGGAACACGAACAGCTGTTGGGTTAACTAAGATGTTGTCGTCGCCGAAAATCTTTTTAGTTTCCCAAACCATTTTCATTTCTTCTTTGGTGTAACCGTTTTCTAAAAACACGTCAATTTGTGGAATAACGTTAAACGCTATTTGACGAGAAAAGTTTTTAGATTCAACAGGCTTACCACTTAATAAATCAGCTGTTTGTTTAGCTAATTCATCCATTGATTCTTTACCACCACCAGAAACTGATTGATAAGTACACACGTTAATACGTGAAATACCTACAGCATCTTGAATTGGTTTTAATGCAACTAACATTTGAATCGTTGAACAGTTAGGGTTAGCAATAATGTTACGGTTGCGGTATTCACCTAATGCTTGAGGGTTTACTTCAGGCACGATTAGTGGAATATCGTCTTCGTAGCGAAACTCAGATGTATTATCAATAACAATACAACCTGCATCACCAGCAATTGGTGCAAATTTAGCTGAGGTAGCACCACCTGCTGAGAAGAAACCAATTTGTGCTTGGCTAAAGTCAAAGTTGTCTGCATTCAGAACTTCGATACTTTCACCTTTAAATTCAATAAATTCACCAGCAGAACGAGCACTTGCTAATGGGTAAAGTTTATTGATTGGGAAGTCTCTTTGTTCAAGAATCTCAATAATTGTTTTGCCTACTAGGCCTGTTGCGCCAAGTACGCATACATCAAATTTCTGTGCCATGATCCTCTCTCTTTTAGATTAACTATTTGCTGAAGCCAAGGCGATGCGGCACACCTTCATTGGCTTGATTATTCATAGATACGGTTACTGCCGAAAACTCCCTACGAGCTGGGTATGTTTTGCGAATGTGGTCGAATCCTTGAGTGTTTATTTGTTGTCTAAATATACCATCATCACGTCTAACATCGTAAACCATTTTTACTAGTTGGTTTAATAATATTCCATCAAACTCTTGCTTTAATTCTACTGAGTTTATTGAGGCGCTAGGTAATAAGTCTTTTAGTGCTTTATTAGCAGGAATATTTAGCTGTTTACATAATGCCTGATAGAGCATTTCTGTGCCACGAGCTTTTCCTTCTAAGCTATAACCAGCAATGTGTGCGCTAGCTATTTCTGCATATTCAATAAGTGGATGTAACAGGTTAGGTTCACCTTCCCAAACATCTAATATCAACTTAGTTTGCATGCCATTTTGTTTAAGTTGCAATAAGGCTTTGTTATCTATTACTTCACCACGGCAAGCGTTTATTAATATTTGCTCGCGGGTTAAGTTTTTAAGTTTGGTTTCATTGAGTAAATGATAAGTTGGATGTTCACCATCTTGAGTTAATGGCACATGAAGAGAAATAACATCGCAAGCTAATGCTTCATCTAACGAAACAAAGTTTCTTGTGTCGTTAGGACTTTCAGCTAAAACAGGATCACACATTACATATTCAATGCCTAATGCACTAAGCTTTTCGCTTAATCTAGTACCTGTATTACCTGCACCAACAATACCTACTTTTAACGAGAATAAATCAATTAAGTAACGTTCACTCATGACAACTAATGCACTTAACACATATTCAGCAACTGAAATTGCATTACAACCGGGTGCTGATGTAAAAGGAACATCTCGGCTCTTTAAATAAGTTTGATCAATATGATCAACACCTATTGTTGCCGTACCCACAAATTGCAGTGATTTATTGTTCGCTAAAAGGCTTTCATTTACTTTGGTAATAGAACGCACTAACAATACATCAGCATTTCCTACCATTTCAGCATTTAGCTCTCGGCCAGCAAAAGGATAAAGTGTACCCAAGTCGCCAAAAAATTCTTTTGCGAATGGCATGTTTTCATCGTGATATATGTTCATAGCATTAGTTCTGAAATTTTTAGTGTAATTACTTTATTTTACCCTAGAAAACAAAAAACCACTAAAGCTATCTTTAGTGGTTTTGTATTTTTTATCCAAGCATTTACTTAAAAAGTAAATAATGCTCGGTAATAAGGCTTATTTATTAATAACAAATAAAGCTTATTTGTATTTTTGCATCACTAATGTTGCATTAGTTCCACCAAAGCCAAAACTATTAGACATAGCTAAGTTAATTTCAGCATCGCGTTTTTCAGTTACGATATCTAAGCCTTCAGCTTTTTCATCTAATGTATCAATGTTAATTGAAGGAGCAACAAAGCTGTGTTCCATCATTAATAAAGTATAAATAGCTTCATGAACGCCAGCAGCACCTAATGCATGCCCTGTCATTGCTTTTGTTGCTGAAATAGCTGGAGAATCTGCTCCAAATACTTCTTGAATAGCACCCAATTCTTTAACATCGCCAACTGGAGTAGAAGTACCGTGAGTGTTTAAGTAATCAACTTTACCTTCAACACCTTGCATAGCTTGTTGCATACAACGGATAGCACCTTCACCACTTGGAGCAACCATATCGTAACCGTCTGAAGTTGCGCCGTAGCCAACAACTTCTGCGTAGATGTGTGCGCCACGAGCTAAAGCATGTTCTAGTTCTTCAACAACTAACATACCGCCACCACCAGAGATAACAAAACCATCGCGGTTAGCATCATAGGTACGTGAAGCAGTTTCAGGAGCATCATTATATTTAGACGATAATGCACCCATGCCATCAAACATCATAGCTAATGACCAATGAACTTCTTCACCACCGCCAGCAAATACGATGTCTTGCTTACCTAATTGAATAAGCTCAGCAGCATGACCAATACAATGAGCACTTGTTGCACAAGCAGAACTCATTGAATAGTTAACACCTAAAATTTTAAATGGCGTTGCTAAACACGCTGAAACTGTGCTCGACATTGTTTTAGGAACAGCATAAGGACCAACACGCTTTATGCCCTTTTCACGTAAAATATCAGTAGTTTTAACTATAACTTCTGATGATGCGCCACCTGAGCCGGCTACAATACCTGTACGGAAATTAGAAACTTGTTCAGGTGTTAATTTAGCGTCATCAATAGCTTGTTGCATAGCTATATAAGAGTAACCTGCTGCATCAGCCATAAAACGAACAGCTTTACGATCAATATGATCGGTAATGTTGATGTCTGGTTTGCCCCAAACTTGACTGCGTAAGCCTGCTTCAGCAAAACTCTCTGCACGAGAGATACCTGAGCGGCCTTCTTTTAAAGATGCTAATACTTCTTCGCTATTGTTGCCAATACTTGACACAATGCCTAATCCAGTGATTACTACACGTTTCATTTATATAACCATTTCAAAATTTAAAAATTCGAGCTTATCATACAGATAAATACTCGCCATCTGGTCTGCTCAGTGTACACCTGTACACTCATTTCTTCAATTGAATAACTGTTGAATACCAATTGCTTTAAAAAAAAGCTAAAATAATACTGTTTTCTATTCCTTTAAATAAGACATTATAATCCAGTGAACTCAAAAACTTCTCTTATATTTCAAGATAATGGTGCACCTTACTGCAAGAATTTCGACGATATATATTTCGATAGCAAAACCGGTTGCCAGCAAAGTACAACTGTTTTCATTGAAGCGAATAAAATTGTAGACCGATTAAAGAATAATGATAGCTTATTTACGATTGCGGAAACAGGTTTTGGTACAGGATTAAACTTTCTATTAACGTTAGAAGCCTACAAGCTGGCTAATAATAATGCTCTGCTAGAAAATAATTCACAAGACAATTCAGATAAGACTACAACATCAGAAGCCAAATCTCTTCAAACTCAAAAACTGCATTTTATTAGCGTAGAAAAATATCCATTAAATAAACAAGACTTAGCGAAGTCTTTACTCTTATTTCCGCACTTGTCAGAGTTTTATCAACCTTTACTTGACCAGTACCCTGAAAATATTGAAACAATAAAAAATGATTTATTAAGCTTTAGCTTTTTTGATAACCGTGTAAATTTAACACTTTATATAGGTGATGCGACTGACGTTTATTCGAACGTAAAGTCACCTAAAGAAGGCTTGGTAGATGCTTGGTATTTAGATGGTTTTTCTCCAAGAAAGAACCCTGAAATGTGGAGTATTGAACTATTTACACAAATAGCGAGATTAGCAAAAGAGCAGTCAACATTATCAACATTTACTATTGCCGGTTTTGTTAGACGACAACTCATTGATGTTGGATTTAGATTACAAAAAATAGAAACATCAGGACTGAAAAAAGAAGTTTTAAAAGCAGTTTATCAACAAACAAAATTAGTTGGGAAAGGCTACCAAACTCGCCCAAGGATCACCAAACCACAACATGTTGCTATGATAGGTGGTGGTATCGCCTCTGCTTGTGCAGCTTATTTTTTAACAACACAAGGCGTTAAAGTTACCTTGTATTGTAAAGATAATACTGTAGCACAAGGCGCATCAAGTAATGCTATCGGAGCTTTATTCCCTTTATTACATCAACAAAGAGATGATATTAGTGAATTTTATGAAACCGCTTATTGGCATGCTTTAGATTTATATCATTCGTTATTAGAGCAAGGCTTTAACTTCTCACATCAATGGTGTGGTTTATTAGAAGTATCTTACAAGCCAGCACTAGAAAAACGTCAAGCTTTGTTTGATGAAATACAAGCTTGGCCTAAAAAACTTATTCACTCTATTAATGCTAAACAAGCTCAAGAAGTTAGTAATCTACCTCTAAAACAAGGTGGTTTATTTATGCCTAAAGCTGGCTGGATTGCCCCTCAAGAATTGGTGCATGCACTATTAGAAGCAGCAAGAACTACTAATAGATTAAGAGTGGAGAATTCGATAGCAATCGAATCAATCACACAAAACTCAGACTTAACTTGGCAGCTCAATACAGTTAAAAAAGCTATAAAAAAACAAATCAAAGAAGATGTTGTTATTGTTTGTGGTGGTGCAGACTCTATTCATATTAATACAATTAATGATTTGCCTTTAACATCGGTGAGAGGGCAAATTACAAGCATGAAAAGTGATGATGATATTGGCAAGCTTTCCACAGTTATTTGCCATAAAGGTTACTTAACACCTGCTCATAAAAATATTCATTGTATTGGAGCTACTTTTGATAAAAACAGTTTTGATATAACAGTCAATCCAGAAGGAGATGAATACAACTTAGGCATGCTTGATCAGTGCCTGCCTGAATTAACAAATTGGACTAAAACAGATGTTGCCTCGGCTAAAGCCCGATTAAGATGCATGACCCCCGATCATTTACCTTTAGTAGGCGCAATGCCTAATATTGAAGAACATGTAACAACTTACGCTCATCTAAGAAAAGATAAGAACTGGAAGTTTTACCAAACAGCTCCAACAATAAATAATTTATACGTATTAACTGGCTTAGGTGCTAGAGGTTTATGTAGCGCACCACTTGCCGCTGAAATTTTAGCCGCCGATATATGTGGAACCCCCTACCCTGTAAATCGCAAAATGTTATTTAACCTTTCGCCGAATCGCTTTGTTATCAGAGATCTGATTAAACGAAAACTATAAAAATTCCTCTATTTCAATCATTCAAGTGCTTAAAAATACTTATTAATGAACTACAATTTAGGTTTATTAAAAATAAAAGCAGCTTTCCTAGAGATTAGTACTGCTCTTCATGCTACTTTTCGGTATAATATTCCGCGCTTAATTTCATCTATTTTCATTTATATTTAACAACAGGTAACTCCATGTCTGTACAACAGAAAGAAGTCGATTTACGTCGTACCTTCGCCATTATTTCGCATCCTGATGCAGGTAAAACAACTATTACCGAAAAAGTATTACTTTTCGGACAAGCTTTACAAAAAGCAGGTACGGTAAAAGGTAAAAAATCAGGACAACATGCAAAATCAGATTGGATGGAAATGGAGAAAGATCGTGGTATTTCAATTACCACCTCTGTAATGCAATTCCCTTATAACAAGTGTTTAGTAAACTTACTTGATACTCCTGGTCATGAAGATTTCTCAGAAGATACTTATCGCACACTAACAGCCGTTGATTCATGTTTAATGGTAATTGATGTTGCAAAGGGTGTTGAAGCAAGAACAATTAAGCTGATGGAAGTTACTCGCTTACGTGACACGCCTATTATTACTTTCATGAATAAAATGGACCGTGATGTACGTGATCCTATGGAAGTGATGGATGAAGTTGAAGATGTATTAAAAATTAAGTGCGCCCCTATTACTTGGCCAATTGGCATGGGTAAAGAATTTAAAGGTGTATATAACCTATTAACTAACGAAACATTTCTTTATCAAACGGGCCAAGGCCATACGATCCAAGAAAAGCGTGTTATTAAAGGTTTAGATAACCCAGAACTTGATGAAGTACTAGGCAGTTATGCTGAAGATTTACGTGATGAACTTGAACTTGTTCAAGGTGCTTCTCACGAATTTGATTTAGAAGAGTTTCTAAAAGGTGAACTTACACCGGTATTTTTTGGTACTGCTTTAGGCAACTTTGGTGTTGACCACATGCTTGACGGTTTAACTAAGTGGGCACCAAAACCTTTACCACGTTTAACTTCAACTCGTGAAGTAAAAGCCGAAGAAGAAAAGTTCTCTGGTTTTGTATTTAAAATTCAAGCCAATATGGATCCAAAACATCGTGACCGTATTGCTTTCATGCGTATTTGCTCAGGTAAATATGAAAAAGGCATGAAAATGAAACAAGTACGTATTGGCAAAGATGTAAAGATTGCCGATGCTGTAACCTTTATGGCGGGTGATAGATCAAACGTTGAAGAGGCCTACGCTGGCGATATTATAGGTTTACATAACCACGGTAGTATTCAAATTGGTGATACTTTTACCGCTGGTGAAGATATGAAATTTAGTGGTATTCCTAACTTTGCGCCAGAAATGTTCCGTCGCATTCGTTTACGAGATCCACTTAAAATGAAGCAACTTCAAAAAGGCTTAATACAGCTTTCTGAAGAAGGTGCTGTGCAAGTATTTAGACCATTAAATTCAAACGACTTAATTGTTGGTGCTGTTGGTGTACTTCAATTTGAAGTTGTTGTTCAGCGTTTACGCACGGAATACAAAGTTGAAGCGATTTATGAACCAATCAGTGTTGCAACAGCTCGCTGGTGTACATGTGATAATGAAAGAACGTTAGAGCAATTTAGAAAGAAAGCTTTTGATAACTTAGCGTTAGATGGCGGTGATAACTTAACGTATATCGCACCAACTATGGTTAATTTGAGTTTGGCGCAAGAGCGAGCGCCAGATATCGTCTTCCATAAGACACGTGAACACTAAATTTCTTCGTATATAATATTTTAGCTACATTGCTGTCGTCGTTTTTGAAAGTCACATAGTAAACTATGCTCCTATAAAAAACGCCTCGGCGGCTTTGCTAAAAGAATATATACTTTGAAATTATTTTAGGTGTCGTTGTTAACTTTTTCTCGGCATTATTTTATTATTTTTATTTGTCACTTAGTAAACTAAGCTCCTCATAAAAATAATAAAATGCTTTGATAAAAAACTAACAACTTAACCAAATAATAAAGAATATTTGGGTATTATGATCATGTTATTCATAATCGATTAACTAACATATACTTTAAAATCACTTATAATAAATTATTTAACGAGCTGCTTTATATTTTAAGTAGTTTGTAGGTTTATCTTTATAAACAAAGATAAAACCAAACAACAATAACAGAGCTTATTAAAATGAATATTAAGAACTTACTTGCTGCAATCGTTTCTGACGCTATGACAGCAGCAGGATTACCAGAAGGCACTAACCCTGCACTTAGCCTTTCGACTAAACCACAGTTTGGTGATTACCAAGTTAACGGTGTTATGGGCGCGGCTAAGAAGCTGAAAACTAATCCTCGTGAATTAGCGACTAAGGTCGTTGAAGTACTAGAACCAGCATTAGTTGGTAAAGGTATTGCTGAAAAACTTGAATTAGCTGGTCCTGGTTTTATTAATATTCATTTAGACAAAAAATGGTTAAGTGAACAATTATCAAATAGCTCTAACGATGTAAATTTAGGTGTAACTCAGCGTGGAACTTTGCCTGGTGAAAAACAACAAACTGTCGTTGTAGATTACTCAGCGCCAAATCTTGCTAAAGAAATGCACGTAGGTCACTTACGTTCAACCATTATTGGTGACGCTGTTGTTCGCGCCTTAGAATTTCGTGGCGACAAAGTTATTCGTCAAAATCACATGGGTGATTGGGGTACACAGTTCGGTATGTTACTCGCTCATTTAAGTGACAAACTAGCTTCTGATGAAGTAGCTGAAACCGCACTTGCAGATTTAGAAAATTTTTACCGTGAAGCAAAAGTAAGATTTGATAACGAAGATGGCTTTGCTGATAGAGCTCGTGATTATGTAGTTAAGTTACAAAGTGGCGATGCAGATTGTGCTGTACTTTGGCAACAGTTTATTGATATTTCTATTGCTCATAGTGAAGACATTTATAAAAAATTAAACGTGACGTTAACACGTGACGATATTATGGGTGAAAGTGCTTACAACCCTGACCTTCCAAAAGTTATAGACGAGCTTATGGCTCAAGGTGTGGCAGAAGAAAGCCAAGGCGCTAAAGTTGTTTTTATTAATGAAATGGCAAATAAAGATGGCGAACCTTCTGTATTTATCGTTCAAAAATCTGGTGGCGGTTACTTATACGCAACAACTGATTTATCAGCTTGTAGATACCGTAGTAACGAGTTAAAGGCTGACCGTATTATTATCTTCACCGATGCTCGTCAATCTCTGCATTTTAAACAGGTTGAAACCGTTGCTCGTAAAGCTGGATTTTTACCTGAAAATGTAGGCTATGATCACTGCCCATTTGGCATGATGATGGGTGACGACGGTAAGCCATTTAAAACTCGTACTGGTGGAACAATTAAACTAGCAGAGTTACTTGATGAAGCTGTAGTTCGTGCAAGTGCTTTAATTAAAGAAAAAAATCCTGATTTTTCTGATGAGTTTTTAGCAGAAATCTCAAGCAAGGTTGGTATTGGCGCAGTTAAATTTGCTGATTTATCTAAAAACAGAACCAGCGATTACATCTTCAATTGGAAAACCATGTTGAGCTTTGAAGGTGCTACAGCGCCTTATTTACAATATGCTTACTCGCGTATTCAAAGTATATTCACTAAAGCGGGCATATCTGCTGATCAACTTGATTACTCTCAACTAAACCTTGTTGAAGTACAAGAAAAAGCGCTAGCGATGAAGATATTACAACTTGAAGAAGTTATTGATTCTGTTATCTCTGAATGTACACCTAACTTGCTTTGTAACTATTTATACGAGCTAGCAAGTTTATACATGACTTTTTATGAAGCTTGTCCGATTTTAAAAGACGACATTAGCGAAGATGTTAAAAAATCTCGTTTAGCTTTATGTGCTCTAGTATCTAAAACCTTAAATAAAGGTTTAGATATCTTAGGTATCGAAGTAATGGAAAGAATGTAATCTGTTTGATTGTCTGAATAACGACATGAATAACAACCTGATGACGACAAGGTTAGCCTTATGTTATTAACTGATAGCCACTGCCATTTAGATTTTGACACTTTTTCTCATGAACTAGAGTCACTATTAAAGCAGTGCTATCAATCAGGTATACACAGAATTATTATCCCAGCGGTTTCACCTGAAAACTGGGATAAGGTTTTAACCTTATCAAGTCAATCTAAATTAAACGCAGCTCACTTTTCACCTTCTTCACTTCCCTCCTCTAACACTAAACTAGATGCTTTTTCAGCTAATAAAAGCAAACCGCATGCTCAAGTCTTTGCTTGTTTAGGTATTCATCCTTGGTTTATGGACAACATAGATAAAAGTTCTTTAGATAACTTGTCGCTAAAAATAGCTCAACATACTCAAGATATTGTCGCTATTGGTGAAACGGGAATAGATAAGGTTATTGCTGACGAAAAAAATAATATAAAGCAGCAAATAGACTTTTTTGAACATCATCTTATCTTAAGTAATCAACATAACTTACCGGTTATTGTGCATCATCGCCGTTCTCACGATCTCATTATTCCCTTATTAAAAAAGCATAAAGTAAAGAGTCATGGTGTTATTCACGCTTTCTCAGGGAGTTATCAGCAAGCTAAAGATTATGTAGATTTAGGGTTTAAACTAGGAGTGGGTGGAACAATTACTTACGATCGAGCTCAAAAAACCATTAAAGCGATCAAGAAGCTACCATTAGAAAGCTTGTTATTAGAAACCGATGCGCCAAGCATGCCCTTACAGGGATTTCAGGGTGAAGAGAACTCACCACTTAAGTTAGTGAATATCTTAAATTGCTTGAATGATATACGCTCTGAGAGCTTAGAAGATATCACTAAAACTATTGAAAATAATATTAATGAACTATTTTTCAACAGGTAATCTAAAACCTTGACGGCTGAAACGATTTAAACCTCTTGTTAATAAAAAGCCAATAAAAACAGACATCACAATCATCAATCTTAACATGGCATGGTTATCGTAATTAGTGTCATAAAGATCTTCAATAAAATAACTTTTTTTCACCGTTATTCTCATAAAACCAATTAACTCATCAGTACGAATTTCTTGAATAAGGGGAATATATTCGTCGCTCTTATTACTTTTATTTAGCGTAATACCATAAACATCTTTTATACTCGCGTCACTACCTGACACGGCTAAGGTTTTACCTGTAGCATCATAAACATGTGCATCGTAAACCCAATCAGCACGAGCGACACTATCAACATACTTTTCTAGTTCATCTTGATTATCAATGAGTTCTAACGATAAAACACCAGAAATAGCTTGGTCTAAATGTTGTTCAGCCACATGATAAAAATGCTCATGAATGGTTTTCTCTGAATGGTTATTACTTGTAACCCATAAATTCAATAAAACAATAATCAACACAATCGCTATACCTAATTGTATTAATTTATTATAAATAGGAGATAATTTAGGGTATAAAGGCAGATTAGGTGCTTCCATAATCCTCTATGATATTTGCTTCTCTATGGATACACTATAGAGGGTTCTTGAAGTATTTAAAATAACTAGAGAACATCTTTTTACAGATGAAGGCCATTTAACGCTATATTTATGTCATTTATCAGCAAATGAATAAATAATAATGAGATAATGGTGTGATACAAAACGCTAAATAAACTAAATAATATCGATTTTATTATCTAATTAATTTATTTTAAACCACTTAATAATGATTAATAAAATAGGTACCAATACAAAGTAGGCTTTTAAAAGTGACTAATAACGTACAAAAATTTACCCTAGATAAAGTTAATTCATTTTCTCTTTCACAAATTATTTTACCCACTCAAACATCCAATTTATTTCCATTTAGCGTGGCGTTATCTGCAAACGAATTATCTATAGCGGAGAATTGTTTATGCAGTTCATCGGTTTCTGGTTCTTCAGAACAAATTGCTGCAATAACTCACTCTGAGAATTCTGCAGAATTAGTGGTTTTTAGTGATATCTCTATTTCTTTACTATCAAAATTAATTTTAGCCTGCGATATTTCATTAACAGCACTAACAGCAATTAATGATCGAAATAACCTAATAAGTTACCGCTTTGCAGTTTCAGTAAATGATCTCAGTACTGCGCGACAAAAGCTTATCTCATTTGCTGAAGCTAACAACATTGAAGCTGCTATTTTATTAGATGCACCTAAATTAGATACTCCAGGTTTATTAGTAATGGATATGGACTCAACCACTATAGAAATTGAGTGTATTGATGAAATAGCTATATTAGCCGGTGTAGGTGAACAAGTTTCTGCTGTTACAGAGCTTGCAATGCAAGGTAAACTAGATTTCTCTGAAAGTTTATATCAACGTGTTGCTACTTTAGAAAATGCCTCAGAACAGATTCTGGCTGACGTAGCAAAAAACATCCCTTTAATGATGGGGTTAGAGACATTAATTACTGAATTGAAAAAACATCAATGGCGTGTAGCTATTGCATCCGGCGGCTTTACTTACTTTGCTGATCATTTAAAAGATATGCTTTCTTTAGATGCGGCTTATGCTAATACATTAGAAATTGTTGATGGAAAGCTAACAGGTAAAGTATTAGGTAAAGTAGTTGATGCAAATGTTAAAGCTGAATGTTTAACGTTATTGAGTAAAGAATACAACATTCCTCACCAACAAACCGTTGCTATGGGTGATGGCGCTAACGACTTAGTGATGATGGAAGCAGCCAATTTAGGTGTTGCTTTTCATGCAAAATCAATTGTAAAAGCTAAAGCAGATACAGCAATCAATACCTCAGGCTTAGATTGCATGATCCATTGGCTAGCATAATTAAGTTCTCGTAAAGACTTAACTTATTTTCTTTTAACGCGAGATTACTTGATAGGTTTCTCGCGTTTTAATTTAAACCTAACCTAGTTCTCGTCATTGCTTCTTGTGTAATATCTAGCACTTGAACAACACCAGCAACACTCCAAATCTCCTGCTCTACTTGTTTACCTCTATGTATCGCATAAGAGCTAATATAACTAAGTTCTGGATTAAGATAATCCATATCTGGGACATTTGTTCGTGAAAGCTTTAGCTGTAAGCATAAGAAATGCCCTCTTTTTAAAGCACCTTTGATAAACATATCCTGTAATTTTAAGGTATTTAGCTCTGAAGCCACTTTAGTAATTACACGCTCTTCAATATTTTCTGCGTCAGAATTAATAGCTACATATAAAACTTCAGTAATAGGCTGATCAGTGGCATGCATTTTCTTTAAATTAAGCATTAAAGCATTCGTCATACTTAAATTACTTAAAATAGGATATAAATTATAATGCCCAACTTTATCGCTTAACTCGCGCATAGTAGGCATTAACTTACCGTACTCTTGGGCACAACCAAGGGCTTCAAATTTATAACGGCTACCGCTTGTTTGTATAATTAAATTAGGAATATTTACACTACTGCTATAAATATTACGTAACGGCTTAACCAAACCTTGAACCATAGAAGCGTATTCATCAAGTGTTAACTTATCTTTGTTCTTTTCAATCAAGGCTTTGAAAAAAGCTTTACCTATGTGTTTATGCTTATCTATTTGTACTCTAAGATTAATAATCGTTTTCTTTTCGTTTATTCTAACAATAATGTAAGGCAGAGACTTTAATTCAAATGAAGAAGTTATTTTCTGTAAATTAGTAAACGATAAGTAAACAATATCACCTTTATTTAACGAAATAGCGTCTTCAAACTCTAACTTTAAACCCGAAGCTGAAAAATCAAGAGACTGTGCAGACCAACTCAAATCTTTATGTGTTACTTCAACATCAGTCTTAAATTTGAATCGAGATTCTTGTCTATGATTTTTATAATTTATCCCTATTTCTTCAACAATACAGGGAGTACTGATACGTTTATGACCAAAAGCTTTTATTTTAGAAGCATTAACATTATCAGCGGGAAAAGTTCGGTAAATAGCGGTTGAGTTTTCGTTAGTAATATCATTTGCTACAACCAAATAAGAAAGCTCATTAATCTTTTCTACATTTTCTTCACTGACGGGGAAATTTAAATATTGATTCTTCTTACTAAGGGAGTCAGATAATGTATAAAACGAATTTACCTTGTCTTTTTTTACATCAGAAATCGTAAGTGAAGTTATTGCAAAGTCCGACTTGTTAGCAGCAAAACCAAGAAACTCCGCCATAAAACCTTCGTCACCCTTAAGCTGTTCTTCATCTGCACTATAAAAATAAGACTTACCTTGGCTATGATGAATAAAACTATAAACCACTAATGCTTTACCTAGCACAAACAGCTTTTTTAAACGCTTAATTCTGTCTGGGGTTATAAGAAAGTGCAGTGTTGAATGTTTATTTTCATCTTGCCAGTACTCAAATATTTTATGATTATTCAAACATGTTAAAGCATATTTAGGACGTAACTTTTCATCCTGACCAGAGAGAAAAACAGGTAATTCATTAGATTTAGGTAATACATATTGTTCAAAATTTCTGGTCAACAAAGCAGAGATGGTATTATCTAAGTTAATCTTATAGCGTCTTTTATTGCCTTGGATAAAGCCTGTTAGAAAGGGTTTAAAACCATCTTTCACATTGTCATCATGATAAACTCTCTTCACGCCAACTAGTTGCATAGTATCAACAAGTTGGACATTCCTAACTTCGTAATTAAAGATATCTGATGAACCAAATTCAAACTCTTCTTCCAATCCCAAAAAGCGAATTGAAATGATTTGTCCCATCTGTATTTTTGTCGTGCTCGGTAATCTAAATCTGCAGCCATTTATACTGATATCAGAACTATGACATTCAATCTTACCTTCTTCACTCGTCACCAATATAGCAATGGAAAAATTCATGCGCTCTTCTGAACGGTTATAATATTCACTAAATTTATAAAGCTTTGCTGGGTATTGTGATTTTTCTAAAACTTGTTGTACTTTAGGTTTAGTCTCTTGAGTAACTTTTATACCTGCTTTTTCTTTTTGATATATTACCCTAAAGTTGTTTTCTGTATTTGTTATGGCTTCATATACACCTAACGTATAAATACCATATAAATTAATATTTTCGTTAAATACCTTAATGGCAACATCATCTAAAAAGTGTGTACGTTCTTCATGTTGAAATGGCTTACATTCACCATCAACTAGACCACGCAAATCAACTAAACGTGAACAAGGGGCTGCTAAACGTTTAATCTCCATTTTTAAAAGGAAACGTTCAGTCTTCGGGATATGAGCAGATTTGGCCGCAAACTTAGTTTCAAAGTCTTTACTGGCTACTTCTCCACGAAAGTAATCTATTATTTTTTTATACTTGGTAAAATTATTAGTCATTGAGTTTGTATATCAGTTAAAAAGCAGTAACAATTCGGTATATAAGTTATATACAAAATACTCATGCAATTTTATAGCACGGATCAATAAATAAAACATAGCAATTTCCATGCCTTGGATAAATCTAAAAACCAACTTACTTGCTATGTGTATGTTTTATCCTGCATACAAGTAAATAACCTTAAGCGATATAAAAGGTAACTTACGAGAAGGTCAGAAAGTTGACAACATATCTTGTGCTTTGTATTGCATAACAGAAATTGCTTAGATTATATCGAATGTTTTTGTTTAAGCGTTTGCTATAAGTCAATTTAAAAAACCAACCATTCAATGTAGTAATAAATAGGTAAAGTAATATGGCAAAGCCATCAAAAATCGAATTTGTTTGTACCGATTGTGGAATGAATCATTCTCGCTGGCAAGGTCAATGTAAATGCGGTGCTTGGAATACAATAACTGAAATGAAAGTTTCAGCAGCAAGTGCTAAAAAATCAACAGGTAATATTGGCGGTTATGCTGGTGGCGTTGGTGGTGGCTCTAAAAAGATCAACGAGATAGAGTCAACTGAAGCAGAAAAACATCTCACGGGTATAGGTGAACTTGATCGAGTTCTCTGTGGTGGAGTAACTACAGGCTCAGTTAATATTATTTCAGGAGACCCTGGTGCAGGTAAAACAACGTTACTTTCAGATCTTGTTGCTCGTATGTCTAAAACTACTGCATCTTTATACTGTACCGCTGAAGAATCACTTTCTCAATTCAAAAACCGTGTTCAACGCTTAAAGCTAAGTTATAACGAAGATTCTCTATATTTGCTTTCTGAAACCAGTGTTGAAGCTATTATTGAAGAACTAGATGCAAACAAAATCAAATTTGCTGTTATTGATTCTATTCAAGCCGTCGTTACCGAAAATGCTAATGGAAGCCCAGGTTCACCTTCACAAGTAAAAAGTGCCGCGCAGTTGTTAACTCAATATTGTAAGCAAAATAATGTGACGATGTTCCTTATTGCTCATGTAAACAAAAACAACGAAATAGCAGGCCCACAAACCTTAGTTCATATTGTTGATGCTTTATTACATATTGATACGAATGACGGCCAAATACGTACCTTAAGAGCCAACAAGAACCGCTTTGGCGATATTGATACCGTTGGTATTTTTAAAATGTGTGAAAAAGGCATGCTTAGTGTCGATAACCCAAGCGAAATATTTCTTTCAGGTTCAACCACTGAATCTCCCGGCTCAGCAATCACCTGTATTCGAAAAGGTAATCGCAATATATTGTTAGAAATACAATGCTTAACCACAGAAACAGAAGCCGAGTTTCCTCAGCGTGTTTGTGTAGGTTTAAATATGAATCGTATAAAAATGTTAACGGGCATATTACGTAAACATACCAAAACAAAAATATTTCACGACACATTTTTCAATATTGTTGGCGGTTTAAAAATTGACGAACTTGAGACTTGTATTGATCTAGCTTTGGTTACAGCATTACTTAGCAGTTTGAATGACTTTGTTATACCACGAAGCACATGTATTATGGGTGAATTGAGTTTGAATGGCGATGTACGCCCTATTGATAGTGGTGTGCCGCGCGTGAAAGAAGCTGCTCAGCATGGCTTTACACAAATAATAATTCCTTTTCGTAATTACCATAAATCGATGGAAGGTTTGGGCGCGACAATCACCCCTGTAAAAACTATTCATGAATTGTTAACGGTAATAAAATAAACATTATTAGCCCATATTCAACCCAAAAGTATTACCACAAATAATAAAGGCTACATTAAGTAGCCTTTATTGTATTTTAAATCTCTTATCTTACTCTGGTTCGTAATCTAAGTTAGCCGACAACCAACGTTCTACTTGCGGCATAGTCATGTCTTTTCTTATTGCGTAATCTTCAACTTGGTCTTTCGCTAATTTAGCTACGGCAAAATACTTCGCATCAGGGTGTGCAAAATAGAATCCACTTACAGCTGCACCAGGCCACATAGCGTAACTTGAGGTTAATTCCATACCTATGTTCTTTTCAACATCAAGAATCTTCCAAATCAAACCTTTCTCTGTATGTTCTGGACATGCAGGATATCCTGGAGCTGGACGTATTCCTTGGTACTTTTCACGAATTAAATCGTCATTTTCTAAGTTTTCGTCTTTAACGTAACCCCAATATTCTTTACGAATTTTTTCATGTAAATATTCGGCTGTAGCTTCAGCTAATCTATCAGCGATCGCTTTGGCCATAATACTGTTGTAGTCATCATGGTTCGCATCAAAAGCTTTTACAATTTCTTCAACACCAAAGCCGGCTGACACAGCAAATGCTCCAACATAATCTTTAACGCCTGATGCTTCATCAGCAACGTAATCAGATAAACAGCGATTATACTGTCCTGCTGGTTTCTTACTTTGTTGTCGCAGTTGATGAAAACGTTCGAGTTTGGTTGTTCTCGTATCATCTGTAAATAACACTAAATCATCATTCTCACGGTGTGCAGGGAATAAACCAAATACAGCTTTACCTTTTAACTTACCGTTATTAATAACATCATCAAGTAATTCATTAGCATCGTTAAAGAGTTTTGTTGCTTCTTCACCCACCACTTCATGGCGCAGTATTAACGGATATTTACCCGATAGTTGCCATGTCATGAAAAATGGTGTCCAATCGATGTAATTTCTAACTACTGATAAATCGATATCATCAAGTACTGTTACACCTAATTTTTCAGGAACCGTTGGTGTATAGTTTTCAAAACTAATTGGTACAGCATTTTTACGTGCATCTTCCAAAGAAACTAATGTAGAACGAGGACCTTTTTTATAATGGCGCTCTCTTACTCTTGCATATTCTTCATCTTGACGTTCCATAAATGCTGGACGAAGTTCATCAGATAACAATGCACTTACTACAGACACAGAGCGAGATGCATTAGATACATAAACAACGGGATGTTCGTATTGCGGTTCAATTTTAACAGCAGTATGGGCTTTAGAAGTGGTCGCTCCACCTATTAGTAAAGGTAAGTGGTAATCAAGTCGCTTCATTTCTTTGGCAACATGTACCATTTCATCAAGTGAAGGCGTGATCAAACCTGAAAGCCCAATAATGTCACATTTCTCTTCTTTTGCTACTCGAAGAATTTCTTCTGATGAAACCATTACACCTAAATCAATAATGTCGTAATTATTACATTGCAGAACAACGCCAACAATATTCTTACCAATATCGTGAACATCGCCTTTAACTGTGGCTAGTAATATTTTGCCGTTAGAGCTAGCTTCAGTTTTTTCAGCCTCAATAAATGGATTTAAGTGAGCAACCGCTTGCTTCATTACACGAGCTGACTTAACAACTTGTGGTAAAAACATTTCGCCAGCACCAAATAAGTCACCAACAACATTCATACCGTCCATTAATGGACCTTCAATAACATCAAGAGGACGCACAGCAATTAGGCGTGCAGCTTCTGTGTCTTCTAAAATAAATTCGTTTATACCTTTTACTAACGAGTACTCTAAACGTTTGTTAATTGGAAGTTCTCGCCAGCTTAAATCTGCTTTATTATTGGCTTTAGCGCCTTGGCCTCGATATTCTTCAGCCACATCAAGTAAGCGCTCTGTAGCCCCTTGATCTGTGTTTTGAATAACATCTTCAACAGCTTTTAATAAATCTTTTGGTATATCTGAATAAATAGATAACTGACCGGCGTTTACAATCCCCATGTCCATACCATTTTTAATGGCGTGATATAAAAACACAGCATGAATAGCTTCACGAACTGCGTTATTACCACGGAATGAGAAAGAAACGTTTGATACACCACCTGAAATCATGGCATGTGGCAAGTTGTCTTTAATATCTTTTACAGCTTCAATAAAATCGACAGCGTAATTATTATGTTCATCAATACCGGTAGCAACAGCAAAGATATTTGGATCAAAAATAATGTCTTCTGGTGGGAAACCAATTTCATCAACTAAAATGCGATAAGCACGTTCACATATTTCGAATTTACGCTCTCGAGTATCGGCTTGACCTACTTCGTCAAATGCCATAACAATAACAGCAGCACCGTAACGACGTAATAATTCAGCTTGATGACGGAAGATATCTTCGCCCTCTTTCATGCTGATAGAATTAACAATACCTTTACCCTGAATACACTTTAAACCTTCCTCTAAAATATCCCATTTAGACGAATCAATCATAATTGGCACTTTAGCGATATCAGGTTCACCTGCGATTAAATTCAAGAAGCGTATCATTGCAGCTTTCGAATCCAACATGCCTTCATCCATGTTGATATCAATAATCTGCGCACCGTTTTCTACTTGTTGTAAAGCAACGGCGATGGCTTCATCAAATTTCTCTTCAGTAATTAAACGTTTAAATACTGCAGAACCTGTAACATTTGTTCGCTCACCTACGTTAACAAACAAACTATCAGCGTTTATTGTTAGTGCTTCTAAACCAGATAAACGACATGCTATTTCGCGTGGTTTTATTTCGCGTGGAGTTTTACCTGCGACAGAGTCAGCCATGCCTTTAATATGATCAGGCGTTGTTCCACAACAACCACCAATAATATTTAAGAAGCCAGCTTCAGCCCATTCTGTTACATGGGTGTTCATGTCTTCTACGGTAAAGTCATACTCACCAAAAGCATTAGGTAATCCGGCGTTTGGATGTGCTGAAATAGCAGTATCTGATATACGACTTAACTCTTGAACATATTCACGTAATTCAACAGGACCTAAAGCACAGTTCAAACCAAAAGAAATAGGTTTAGCGTGGCGTAATGAATTATAAAAAGCTTCGGTAGTTTGACCTGATAATGTACGACCTGATGCATCAGTTATTGTTCCTGAGATCATTACCGGTAAGCGTACATCTAATTCTTCAAATACACATTCTACGGCAAATATTGCAGCTTTTGCGTTTAAGGTATCGAATATTGTTTCGATCAATATAAGGTCTGATCCACCTTCAATAAGTGCTTTTGTAGATTCGATGTAAGCATCTTTTAATTCATCAAAAGTAACATTACGAAAAGCGGGATCGTTTACGTCTGGAGATATTGAACAAGTTCGGTTTGTTGGACCTAAAACACCGGCAACAAAACGTGGTTTATCTGGATTTTTAGCGGTAAATTCATCGGCAGCTTGGCGAGCAATTTGTGCAGCAACTAAATTAATTTCAGCGCTGTAATCTTCCATATCGTAATCAGCCATTGCGATAGTGGTAGCATTGAAAGTATTCGTTTCAAGTATATCTGCGCCAGATTCTAAATATTCGCTGTGGATTGCTTTAATAATGTCGGGCTGCGTGAGCACCAACATATCATTATTACCCTTTACATCGGTATGCCAATCGGAAAAACGCTCACCTCGATAATCTTGCTCTTCAAACTTGTAAGCTTGGATCATAGTGCCCATAGCACCATCAAGTATTAAGATGTTTTTACGAAGTTGTTGTTCAAATATTTCAAAACTAGCTGACTTTTGCATCATATTTTCCGATAAAAGGTCTTTAAAATTATTAGAGATTGCTTAACTTCTTAACTAACCTTAGTTAGCGAGAAAGCTGTCAATCTATTGTATTAAATAAATATTTAGTTTTATTTAATCATTAGGGTTTATAGCTTTAATATTATTGGCGTCTAATTTATACGGAGTTATCTGATATACGTAATAATTAAGCCAGTTAGTAAACAATAAACTACCATGGCTACGCCAATTGCTGCTTACTTGTTTTTCAGGGTCGTCATCAGGATAATAATTTTTAGGTATTGCAGGTATTCCACCAGCTTTTATATCACGTAAAAATTCTTCATGTAATGTTTCAGCATCGTATTCTGGATGCCCAGTTAAATACACCTGCTTTTTATTTTTACTTGCAGCGACATAAACACCGGCTTCATCAGATTCAGCTATAATTTTAAGAGAAGGTATAGATAAATAATCTTCTCTGTCTATATAGCCGTAACGAGAATGAGGAACATTAAATAAATCTTCAAAACCTCGTGTTAACGACTCTTTAATATCTGTTGGTTTATGACTAAAAACACCTGAGAGCTTTTCTTTTCTTAAATGTCTTTGCAAACCATAGTGATAAAACAAAGCTGCATGTGCCCCCCAACATGAAAACATGGTTGAAGTTACATTATCTTCTGCCCAATCAAACACTTCGCAAATTTTGTCCCAAAAAGTAACTTGGTCATAATCCATTAATGCTAATGGAGCTCCAGTAACAATTAAACCATCGTATTGTTTATGTTTAATATCATCAAACAAACAATAGAAGTTTTCTAAATGTTCTTTAGGCGTATTTTTAGATTCGTTTGCATGAATACGTACAAACTCAAGATTAATTTGCAGTGGTGTATTCGATAGCATTCTTAAAATTTGTATTTCTGTCTCAATTTTATTCGGCATTAAATTAAGTATCGCCACTTGCATAGGACGAATTTCTTGACTGGCTGCACGATGCTCAGACATAACAAAAATATTCTCGTTATTCAAAACAGATAAGGCAGGTAATTTATCAGGAATTTTAATTGGCATAATACTTAACCTTTGAAATAAACAAATCTTAAAATGCGTAATTTAGCTCAATTGATTATAGCATTTTTAGTGTTAACCATGTCAACATCTAAACGTATAGACGTCTAAATGAATTATGGAGTTTATTTAAAACAATGACTAAGAGAAATGATATTGAATGATGAACTGGTTGAATTGGCTTTTATAAAAACTTAACTCAACCAGTTACTTTTTAAGCTAACAGCAATACATCTAGAGATTCATATATCGAGCTTAGAATTATTTAGAAATAGAAATCACTCCGATATCTCAAATAATAATACCTGGTTCATTTGCTTACCAAATACATTAAAATTATCGTCAGAAACTAAAAGTAAACTCATATTTCCAGAAGCTAATTTAGGCCCGAAAGTTATCCCTTCAATATTTGTAACTCTGTTTAGCGCGAATTGATGTTTAACTGAAGATAAATCTAACCAAAGTTGCTTCTTTGCAAGAAGAATAGATTCACCTTTAAGTGAAGAAATTTCTTTAGTATCTGTAGCTTCTGTTGAGTCGACTAAGTATAGTTTTACTCTATTTCCACCATCATCTAGACCTGAAGTATAAGCCCTTTCAACGACTATAAAGCGCTCAGATGACAATTGCAGTAAAGCGACTACGCCTGTTGTTCTGTATGCATCCTTTTTTGCTTTTTCCTCGTTAGGTAAAGCATCTAAATAATAGGTGAATTGCCGTTCAATACGTTTACTATCCAAGCTAAAGTAGGAGAAACGTACAGGAGCACCATGAGTTATTGTTGCTTCTCCACTATCTTGCTTTAGAGGACCCTCCATCGAAACCCATATACCTTTATTATCATGAGATAAACTGACGCCTTCAAATGCTGCATTAAAACGAGGACCTTTATTTTTCTTAATTTCAAAGTGTTCAGGTAATAAAAAAGCAGAAGTTAATTCTTGAGGTTGTTTATCTAGCTCACTAACAAAAATAGCAGGCGCTATATTATGTTTAACACTACCTTCGCTACTCCAAACAAATTGGTTGGTTTCCCTCATCACACGTAAGCTTTCTGGATCAAAGCCTTTGTTGCTAGTGCCTTCAGGTAATAACTTGGTCATTGAAATTAAATCAATATTTTCAATCTTATTATTTTCTATTTTAATATCAGCTTTATAATACCTAGGCTCTCCAAGTATATCTTTACTCTTGCCTCCACCATGGTCGCTAATCATGTAGAAATAACCATTTTTATAATCAATACTAGACAGGCCTCCTACTGATGAGTTTTTATATATTATGTTTTGCTCAATAATATATTCGTCCAAAAACTTAATTTTTGGAATACTCTCCGCTTGCAGTGGTTCAACAGTAAAAATGCTGACTAAAATAAATAACAAGATGCTTTTTTTCATCTGGATGCTCAATAATAACGTTTGTTCAACATTTAAACCTAGCTTGCTTAGAACTACAAATTTTTTATCTACCTTGATTCAATATAAATAATGATTTTATTGATATGTTATTTTTTTTACTCTACTCTTGCCCTCAATGAAAGCGCTTCCATAAATTAAAATTAATAATAAATATGAGACTGACATGCTTACAATCAAAGAAAAAGTAGCCTACGGTTTAGGCGATACGGCAAGTAATATTATTTTCCAAACCGTGATGATGTTTTTGTTAATATTTTATACTGATGTTGTTGGTCTATCGCCAGCTGTAGTTGGTACATTGTTTTTAGGTGTTAGATTAATAGATGCTATAACGGATCCATTAATGGGCGCTTTTGCTGATAAAACAAGAACTTCTTTGGGTCAATTTAGACCATTTTTATTATGGCTAGCTATTCCTTTTGGTATTATTAGCATACTCGCTTTTATTTCACCTGACTTCTCAGCTACCGGTAAAATAATTTATGCGAGTATTACCTATATATTATTAATGCTTGCTTACACAGCAATTAATATTCCCTACTCTGCCTTAGGCGGCGTATTATCGAAAGATCCACAAGAAAGAGTTTCTATTCAATCTTACCGATTTGTTTGTGGAATGTGTGGTGGCCTTATTGTTGCAGCGCTAACTATGCCATTAGTTGAATGGTTTGGCGAAGGTGATGCAGCTAAAGGCTATCAACTCACCATGACAGCCATGAGTGTTTTTGGTGTTATTTTATTTTTCCTGTGTTTTGCTGGAACCAAAGAGCGTGTCATACAACCCCCTGTTGAAGACAACTCATTCGAAAGTAATTTAAAAGTATTGTGGAAAAATGACCAATGGCGAATTTTATGTATAGCTGGGTTATTTCTATTAACTGGGCAAGTACTTAGAGCAACGCTGGCGGTTTATTATGTGAAATACTTTTTATCACAAGAGCAACTCATCACTGCTTTCATGACCATAGGAATGATAGGCAGCATATTAGGTTGTGCTTTATCGCAACAGTTGGCAAAACGTGTATGTAAAATTAAAGCTTATATTAGCTTACAGTTGATAGCTGCAGGTTTGTGTATTGCTAGTTATTGGGTTGATAGCTCTCAAATAACCTTGGCCTTTATTATGTTTTTCTTGTGGAATTTTTTCTTACAAATGGCAACACCATTATTGTGGGCGAAAATAGTCGACACCATTGATTATGGTTACTGGAAAACAGGCGTAAGAAATAACGGTATGGTGTTCTCGTCAGTTGTGTTTTTTATCAAGTTAGGTGTTGCTTTTGGCGGAGCAATTGCAGGTTGGCTTCTTGCTTACTATGGTTATCAAGCTGAGGTAGTGCAAACTGAAGCCACTAAACAGGGGTTACTTTTATCCTTTACTATTTTCCCTGCTATTGGCTCAATTATCGTAGCTTGGGTTATGACTAAATACACTCTTAACAATAAAAAGATTGAGGAAATTACTAAAGAACTAAATATAGCTGCAACTTAAGCAGAACATCTTAATAATCTGTATTTATTAAAATAAATAAATCTTTGTTATTTGACCCCTTTCACATAGCAAAGGTTATTCAACATGAATAACCCACCTAAATTCTACGTTTTCTTCACATTATGCTATTCATCTGTTCATACCATTTACCAACAAAGCTAATACTCATAAGTAAGGCGTATTTAATTATCCATTACAGTTACCTGATTTTCATTCCAATATGAAAAACCAAAAACCTCTTCAATAAGCTAAAAAATGCTCTATCTACATTAATAAATTATAAATCAATAACTTAAATAACTCCTTCCTACAAACCAAGCTCAACAATATATTTCATTTTGGTTTTTATTTACTCATTTAATTTCAATATGAAACAACATTCCCTTAATTTTAAGGTTTAGGTAAATAGGTACAAACACATAAAGGCAATAATACCTACTATAAAACAACAACTTAAATAAATACAAACTAACTTGGCATATCAAATGCAATTCAAGTTCAGTAAATAAGATATCAATAAAAATATACAGCTACTTATAAAGTAGAAAGTCTTAGTTTTACATAAATAACAATTACAACGAGTAGAGAACAAACAATAAATTTAAAAATATAACCCCCATTAAGTAACAGATAAACTGGAGTGCAGTATGAGTTATCGATTAGGCGTAGATGTAGGTGGAACTTTTACCGACCTGCTTCTCATTAATGAAGTCAATGGTGAAACCTTCACAGCAAAAGTTCCCTCAACCCCAGAAGATTCATCCGTTGGTGTGTTAAATGGTATAGCAAGAATATGTGAACAATCAGGTATCGATGTTAGTAACATAGACCGAGTTATGCATGGCACAACAGTTGCCACTAATGCTGTATTAACGGGCAAAGGAGCAAAAGTAGGTTTAATAACAACTAAAGGTTATAAACAAGTTTTACAAGTAGCGCGTTCTTTCTGTCCTGGTGGTTTAGGGGGATGGGTGAGCTTTTTGAAAAAACCACTACTCGCTCCACTCGAGTTAACGATTGAAGCTGATGAAAGAATTGATGCAAGTGGACAAATAATTGATGCTTTAGATGAAAAAAGTTTACGTACAGAACTAGAAAAATTAAAGAAAACAGGCGAAGTTGAAGCATTAACTATTTGTTTTATTAACTCCTACTTAAATGCCACTCATGAGCAACGAGCAAAAGAAGTTGCCGCAGAAATATTTACCGACATTCCTATCTCTATATCTACCGACCTCGTTCCTGAAATGCAAGAATATGAACGTACTGAAACAACCATAGTTAATAGCTATGTACGTCCAGAAGTTGCACGTTACGTTGACAACTTAAGCCGTTCTTTAATGGACAAAATGGGAGATGATTTACATCTTTCTATTTTACGTTCTGATGGTGGTTTAGCTTCAGCTAGATCTTCAGCTGAAAGCCCTGTAAACCTTCTTATGTCTGGTCCAGCTGGTGGTGTTTCAGGTGCTATACATTTCTGTCAAAAAGCGGGATTCAAAGATATTCTCACCTTCGACATGGGTGGCACCTCAACAGATGTAGCACTTATTCAAAATGCAAAAGCTCGTGTTAGAAGAGAAACTCGTGTTGCTGATGTAACTGTTCGAGCACCTTCAGTTGACGTTCGTACAGTAGGCGCTGGCGGTGGATCTATTGCCTTTGTTCCAGAACTAACTAAAGCCTTAAGAGTTGGACCTGAGTCTGCTGGAGCGAAACCTGGACCTGCTGCTTATATGAAAGGCGGAACAGCACCAACAGTTTGTGATGCGAATGTTGTATTAGGTTACTTGCCTTCAGATGTTCAGCTCGGTGGTGCAATGGCCATCAATAAAGCCGCCGCTGTAGCAGCTGTTAAACAAGTTGCTGATCCTATGGGATTATCTGTAGAAGAAGCTGCTGAAGGTATTCTTAAAATAGCCAATGAAGCAATGTTTGGCGCCTTAAGATTAGTATCGGTAGAGCAAGGCTTTGATCCTAGAGATTTCGCTCTTGTTGGTTTTGGTGGTGCGGGTCCATTGCATGCCAACGCACTCGGAATTTTAACTCAAGCTTGGCCAACCATTATTCCTCCTGGTCCTGGCGTATTATGTGCTTATGGCGATGCTACCACTCAGGTGCGAGACGAAGCGTCAAAAACATTCGTTAAATTACTTGAAGATACATCTAAAGATGAATTAGAAAATGTTTTAAACGAATTACAAGAAAGAGCCAGCGCTACACTTATTGCTGATGGTATTCCTCAATCAAATCAAGAAATATCTTTTCAAGCAGACTTAAGATATACGGGACAAGCATTCCAGTTATCTGTTGAATTTACATTATCAGACTTACAAGAAAAAGGCTTAGAAGGTCTTAAGTCGCAATTTGATAATGAACACACTCAATTGTTTACTTTTGCGTTGGAATCGGGCCATGAAATTATCATGCTCCGTGCTATTGCTACAGCAAGTGGCGGCGAATTACCTATGATGCCTCAAGGCGAAAGAGCAAACTCCTTAGACGACTGTAAAATGGCTGATAGCCAAATATATTTTGAAGGAAAGTACTATCCAACACCGATTTATGATCGAAATAAAATGAGTACCAATTTAGAGCTATCAGGTCCTGCCATTATTTGTGAAATGGACTCTACTACGGTTCTTTTACCAGGCTATAAAGCTCAGGTAGATACTGTTGGTAATATCCTTATTAACCCAGAAAATTAAGAAGAGATAACTATGAATCATAAAATAATACAAACAAATAACTCTCCTTTACAAATTGTTGATGTTCCAACTGTGAATGTGGATATTATTGAAAATGCACTAAGTAATGTTCGTGAAGAAATGGATGCTGTACTTTTTAGAACCGCGATGAGCCCAGGCATACGTGAGCAAGGCGATTGCTTTCCAATGATTGCTAACAAGGACGGTAAAATGGTTGTTGGTCAATTTGGTTCATTCATTCATGGCTTCTTGGAAGCTTACGAAGGTGAGCTAGAAGAAGGCGATGTGATATTAACCAATGATCCGTATATGACAAATGCTGCAGTTTCTCACTTGCCAGATTGGATAGTATTAGTACCAATTTTTAGAAATGGGCGTCATATCGCTTGGTCTGCCATGTTTGGTCATATGTCTGATAATGGTGGTATGGTTCCTGGTTCTATACCAATTAAAGCGGAAAGTATTTTTCAAGAAGGTATTCGCATACCTCCAACTAAGCTTTATAAAAAAGGTGTATTGCAATCAAGTATTCTGGACTTGATATTACATAATGTGCGTACTCCTCAGTGGAACAGATTTGACCTTAATGCATTGGTAGCAGCATGTAATACCGCAGCTAAACGATGTGTTGAAATAGCAGACAGATTTGGTGATGACGTGTTCTATTCAACCATGGAAATTATGCTAGAGCGTAACCATGTTGCTATGGAAGCCATTATAAAAATGCTTATTCCTGAAGAACCACGTACCTTTGTTGATTATGTATGTGATGATGGCGTAGGAATGGGGCCTTATAAAATTCAATGTAAAATGTGGCGCGAAGGTAGTCGTGCAATATTTGATTTTGAAGGTACAGATCCTCAAGCACAAAGCTCGATAAACTTTTATATGAGTGAAGATATGTTCAAAATGTTCTTCGGCTCATTCACTATAAACTTGGTTGACCCACAAATAATTTTCAACGATGGTTTTTATGATTTAGTAGATGTGCGTATTCCAGAAGGCAGCTTACTTAAGCCTCGCTTCCCTGCTGCACTTTCTGGTCGTACGCATGCATTAGGGCGAATCTTTGATGTTATGGGTGGATTGTTAGGACAAGGCGCTCCTGAAGCTATGAATGCTGCAGGCTTCTCAGACTCTCCTCATCTATTCTACTCGGGATATGATGATAAAGGTGAATGGTTCCAACTATTCCAAATAGGTTTTGGTGGCATCCCTGGGCGTCCAATTGGTGATGGTCCTGATGGACATTCGTTATGGCCAGGCTTTACTAATGTACCTAATGAATTTATAGAAGCTTACTTCCCGCTACGCATTGAAAACTACAGCACTATTATAGATTCAGGTGGGGCTGGATTGCATCGAGGTGGTAATGGTTTATCTGTTGGCTACCGATTTTTGAATGATGGCAGTATAGCGATTCATGACGAACGTTGGTTAACTTATCCTTGGGGTGTTAATGGTGGTACTACCGGACAACGTTCAACAAAAATATTAGAGCGTGCTGACGGCACACGAGAAATATTACCGGCAAAATGTGATGGTATTAAAGTTAAAAAAGGCGACTTATTATACTTCAACACATGGGGTGGCGGTGGCTGGGGTGACCCGTACTTACGTGATACCAATGACGTGTTAAATGACGTTAAACGTGAACTAGTTTCTGTTGAAGGAGCTAAACGATACGGCGTTGTTATTATTGATAATAAAGTAGATGAAGTAAAAACAGCTGAACTACGTGCATCATTGACAGAGCAAAGAGGTGAAACACAACTGTTTGATTTCGGTGGAACTATCGAAGAAATTAAAGCAAGGTGTTTTGAAGAAACAGGGCTTCCAGCACCTGAAACACCTCGATTTATAAAGTCTCGTACTTAAGGCCAAATTAAACATTATGAGTATACATAGCAAACATAAGGATCATGATTTGGCTGTTGGTACTATAGGGTTGGGCATACGCCCCGCCCTTATTGTTATTGATATGTCGCTTGGTTTTACGCATCCAAGCAGCCCTCTTGGTGGGAACTTTAGTTCACAAATAGAACAAACCAAAACCTTACTTGATCTATTTAGGCTTAAAGATCTCCCCGTTTATTTTACGAGTGTGGTTTATCATGACGAGACGGTTGCAAGTGTGTTTCGTACTCGATTACCAGATCTTAATATACTTAAAACATCTAGCCATTGGATTGAGATAGATCCCCGATTAAGTCGACAATCTGATGAGCCTGTAATAGAAAAACAATGGCCAAGTGCCTTTTTTAAAACAGAGCTTTATCAGAAGTTGTGTGATGACTCGGTAGATTCAATCATAGTTGTTGGTTTAACTACTAGTGGCTGTGTAAGAGCTACCGTGGTTGATGGATTACAATATAACTTCCCTGTATTTGTAGTTCCTGAAGCTTGCGGAGATCGTAATCTAAAAGCTCAGAGTGCTGCTTTGCATGATATTAATGCAAAATATGGCATGGTAATGTTGAAAGACGATCTAGTAAATAAGCTCAAAAACCTTTAACCTCGTTAAAGACTTGAACACAATATAGATATGATTAGTATTTCAAGACAACTTTACAGCAACCTACTAAAGATATAGATCCGGTAGTACATCTGATCTATATCTTACTAATTCTATATACAATAACTCTGTCCTTTCAAAATAATATAAAACAACCAAATTCTAGGCAAAAAAAATCTCGGACATGCCGAGATCTTTATTTGAAAGAGTTGTTAAATCAATCAACCCAAGTTGAAGTTCGTTATTTAAATTTACTCTGCAACTTCTTCAGTTTTTTCTGCTTTTTCACTTTCAGCTTGTGGCTTAGTTAATAACTCTGCACGTAAACGTGTATCTAATTCTTTAGCAATAGCAGAATTTTCTTCTAAGAACTTCACCGAGTTAGCTTTACCTTGGCCAATTTTATCGCCTTTGTAGCTATACCATGCGCCAGCTTTTTCAACCATATTATGTTTAACACCAAGGTCGATTAATTCACCTAAACTGTTAATACCTTTACCGTATAATATTTGAAATTCAACTTGCTTAAATGGAGGTGCAATTTTGTTTTTAACAACTTTAACACGAGTTTCGTTACCTACGATTTCATCGCCATTTTTAACAGCTCCGATACGACGGATATCTAAACGTACAGAGGCATAAAACTTTAATGCATTACCACCAGTAGTTGTTTCTGGAGAACCAAACATTACACCAATTTTCATACGAATTTGGTTGATAAAGATGATCATTGTGTTTGATTGTTTCAAGTTACCCGTTAACTTACGCATTGCTTGCGATAACATTCTTGCTTGAAGTCCCATGTGTGAATCACCCATGTCCCCTTCAATTTCAGCTTTAGGAGTAAGTGCAGCAACAGAATCGACAACAATGATATCAATAGCACCAGAGCGCGTTAACATGTCACAAATTTCTAAAGCTTGCTCACCGGTATCAGGTTGAGAAACTAATAATTCATTAATATTTACACCTAATTTTTCAGCGTAAATTGGATCAAGTGCATGCTCTGCATCAACGAAGGCACAAATTTTACCGTTACGTTGAGCTTCTGCGATAACTTCTAGTGTTAATGTTGTTTTACCGCTCGATTCTGGACCGTAGATCTCAACAACACGTCCTAGCGGTAAGCCACCAGCACCTAGTGCAATATCTAACCCTAAAGAACCTGTAGAAATTGTTTCTACATCCATACTACGGTTATCACCCAATTTCATAATTGAGCCTTTACCAAATTGACGTTCGATTTGACTTAACGCAGCAGAAAGTGCTTTTTCTTTATTGTCGTTCATAATTTGCTCCAGATGTTTAAGTGCTTTTTCACTTTGATGGGAGAAGTATACTGTATGATCGTACAGTATCAAGTTTTTTATCACTTTATTTTATTTTATTTGTAACTCTGGCAAAAGGAGACTTTTAAATAATTGATATAAAACAAAAAAATAACACTTAGTAACTTTTTATAATTTTAATCAAAAAAGTTACTAAGTGTTATTTATAATTTATTTACCAGTAAAATAAGAGCTGATTTACTTTTCTTTAATAGCTTACGTAGAAAACAATACGCTATTTTATATTATTTTCCTAAATATAAAGCTGTCTAACTGGATAGTTTATAAAATCAAACTATAATTAAAATGACTAATTATTTTCTTTATATTTTGGGTTAAGTTTATACAAATTTAATTGCTATAACAGCCATTATTATATGGATCTACACGTCAATAAAATTTACTCTATATAAGTATAAAAAATAAACTTTATTTAACTTAATTTTATTTGTAATTGCCTTTTCATTACTTTACGTTAATAAGAAGTATCAATATAAATAAACGCTAATCAAATGGTTTGACAGAATTTGGAATTAATAAAAGCAGTATCTTCTAGTAACAAACCGTTAATCTTATTAATTATTACCTCAAATGAGTTAGTTATTAGTAAAATTAATTCTATTTTATCTGGCAGTGGCTTAACTACTATTTATGCTAAAAATAGTATTGAGGCTATTAATATTCTACGCTCAAAAAATATTGATGTGGTTATTACGGAAGTAAAAATTGGTAATGTAGATGGCTGGAGATTAGCAAGGTTAATTCGTTCGGGCATACTCTCAGATAACCCCAACACTCCTATCATCTTAATCACTGAAAATCACAGTGAACGTATTGCTGAAACTACAGCCAAAACCTTTGATATCAACAAAGTCGTCTCTTTCCAAGAAATTCATTCACTCTTAAATGTTATTGATGACACACAAAGTGGTAATAACAATCTAAACCAGAGAACTAAGTTATTAGTTATTGAAGATACTCACGACACAGCGCAGCTTATAGAGCGTATGTTGAAGCATAGTTATGATATTGACTTAGCTGAAAATGGCTTAATCGGTTTACAAAAGTTTAAAGAAAATTCATACGACATTGTGCTATTAGATATCATGATGCCGGGTATGTCGGGTGATGAATTATTAGATAATTTAATGGCTATAGCTCCTAATCAAACGGTTATCGCAATGACGGCTCATGGTAATGCAGATTTAGCCGAGTTGATGTTAGAGAAAGGCGCTTCAGATTATATTCAAAAACCTTTCAAAGCGGATCAATTAAGAAAGGTTTGTAGCATTGCAGAAAAACGTGAAGACTACCTTATAGCCAATGAACAATTTCTCGCTAAAACACAGGCTTTAGTAGAAGAACAAGTAAAGTTTGAATCTCTCGCTAAAGTTCATCACCGTATTTTAAATAGCTTAAATAATATAGTCATTGAACTCACACCTGCAGGTGATATTACTTATTTAAATAATGCATGGGTACAAACAACAGGTTTTTTAATCTCGGAAAGCATGGGTGAATCATTTGTAGAATATATTAATGATCCAAGTAACCACATAAAAAGAATACTAAATGAAACATACCATACTTTATTAGACGGTAAACAAGAAAAACAAATTCTAGAGTTCAAATTAAAAACCTCTAACCATTCAAGCTTTTGGTGTGAACTAACCCTTTCTTCTTTTTATGATAGGCATAGTCAAATAATAGGATTATCAGGAACCATTGATGATATTTCTATGCGTAAAAAAGCAGAAGAAAAACTTCAACATGTTGCATTCCATGACACATTAACAGGTATTCATAATCGCTATTATTTTGATGATGTATTAATAAATATAGCCCAAACAACCGCTCGAACAAAAACAAAAAACTCGTTACTTTATGTTGATTTAGACAACTTTAAAGTAATTAACGACTCCCAGGGCCATCAACAAGGTGATCTTGTATTAAAAGAAATATCACAATTACTTTTAGATAGAGTACGAGAAAGTGATTATTTGTGCCGTATAGGTGGAGACGAGTTTGCCATTATTCTACAAAATACAAACCTTGATGAAGCTCAGATCTTTGCTTTGCAAATATGTGAAACCATTGCCGACGCAAGTTTTAGATTTGGGGAACAGGTATATAAAGTCAGTTGTAGCATAGGTATATCATCTATCGATGGTAACGCATTATCAAGCGACATTTATTTGCAACAAGCCGATATAGCGATGTTTGTTGCAAAAGATAGAGGACGAAACCGTGTTCATACGTTTACAGTAGAAGATGAACTCAGTGAAGAAGTTAAACAAAGCTTTGAGTGGGCTCAAAAACTAAGAAAGGCATTGAGTGACGACAACATTGTATTACATTATCAGCCTATCATTAATGTAAAAACACGCGTGACAGAATCGTACGAAGCTTTAGTTCGCTTGATGGTAGACGATAAACTTATTTTCCCCGACAGCTTTATTCCATACTTAGAAAAAGCAGGCGACATGAATATTCTTGATCGCCATGTTATTGATGCCGCATTTAAACAAATGTCTGAACACAAATTACTTGAGAAGGTAGCAATTAATTTATCTGCACAAGCATTCTCTGATGATCGATTAGTCGTATACGTAGAAGACAAATTAGTAGAATACAATATAGAGCCTTCACGTATCATGTTTGAATTAACAGAAAGTGCAAGTTTATCAAATATAACGGGAACACAACGCTTAATAACTCACTTAAACGAATTAGGTTGTAGCTTCGCAATTGATGATTTTGGTACAGGTTTTAGTACTTTTACTTATTTAAAACAAATCCCTGCAGAGCATGTAAAAATTGATGGTTCATTTGTAAAAGACATGCTCAAAGATTCAACCGATGCGGCCTTAGTTAAAGCAATAAATGAAACAGCTAAAGCATTAAGTAAACATACTATTGCCGAGTTTGTTGAAGATGAAGCAACCTTAATAATGTTAGATGAGTTAGGTGTAGATTTTGCTCAGGGATACCATATTGCTAAACCTATGAGCATAATAGAGATAAATAAAAGAGAACAAGCTTAGTTTAAGTTGAATATAAGTAGGCCTTTATAAATAGCTGATAAAAGAATCTACATTACGTGAATGAAAGCTAACTAAACTGGTTATCACGATGAATAGGTAAAGTTACAACAAACATAGATCCTGAACCTAACTGACTTTCTACCGTAATAGTTCCGCCAATTAATTCGATAAACACCTTCGATATCGCAAGGCCTAAACCTGTACCACTGAACTTCCTTGATTGACTTGCATCAACTTGGCGAAACTCTTCAAAGATATAACTTTGCTGCTCTTTACTCAAGCCAATACCTGTATCACTAACAATAAATTTAATACTGCTATCAGTGCTTTCTACAGTAAACCTAATCTCGCCATTTTGAGTGAATTTACAGGCATTACCCAATAAATTAATAAGTACTTGTTCTAATTTTTCTTTATCGGTAGGAAATAAACTAATTGTTTGTTTTTGAATAATTGAAAATTGATTATTATTTTTTGATGCTAACGGAGAAATAGTATCTCTAACAATTAAAATCAGTCTCTCAATATTCACCTCGGTAAGATTAACGTCAATTTTCCCTGACTCAACTTTAGCCAAATCGAGTAAACTATTAATCATGCTAAGCAGACGCTGTGAATTGTTAGCAATGCGGTCCATATCATTAATTAATTCTATTTTTCCTTCTTGCTCCAATTCTTCAGTAACAAGTTCCCCATAGCCAATAATAGACTGTATTGGTGTGCGAAGTTCATGGCTAATATTAGCGATAAACTCAGATTTGTGTCTACTCGCCTTTATAGCTGCATCTCTAGCATCAACAAGCTCTGTGGTTCTTTCTTTAACCTCACTTTCAAGCCTGTCTCGGTGAAGCTTTATATCGTTCCCTTGCTTTTGCAAAACCTTCATCATATTGTTGAAAGAATTTGCCATGTTTTTAATTTCTTGTGCACCGGTATCTTCTGCAAAAACATATTCTTTGGTGGTTTCAGCTAATTGCATAGTGGTAGATAAATTACGTAATGGAATAAATAACTTAACTAAACCTAGATGCAGAAACACACTAAAAAATACAATTGAAATCAGTCCAATAGAAGCAATAAGTAAAGTGACTTGATTTTGAGCTTCCGTCAAAGGCGCCTTACTATATAACACCTCAGCGTAACCAATAACTTCATGAGAAACATGATTAGTGCCAGATTCAGAACTATTGTCGTTCTCAGCTAAAGACAGCCTTACAGTAATGGGAGAAATAATAAACCAATGTTCTTCTGTTTCAATAGATACTTGAGTCGTTAGCCAGTGAGTATGTTCAACTTGAACACTTACAGGAAATTCACCTCGGCTAATAAAAGGTTCGTAGTTTTCTAATAAAATACGAGCTGCAGAAACCGATTCGAAGCCTTGCACCTGCTCCATCGCTTCTTGAGCATTTTGTTCTGATCCAGATAGAACAGAAAACACTGCTTGTTTAGCTAATCCTTCAGTGAGTTGCATTGCATTAGTCAGCATTAAATGTCGATATTGCTGATTAATCCATGAAGAAGTAACAAGACTTATAACAAAAATCATAACAGTGATAGCAATAACGATAAAAGTGACCACTTGCGCTTTTATACTTCGTTCTGAAAACTTGAAAGATTTTAATTTCATCATATTAAATACATTTATTCAGGAAAGGTAAAAGCAAACTGTTCTATTTTACTTTGCGGATATTGATAGCCTAAATGTTTTGCTGTACGTAAATTTACAGCTAATTTTATCGTTTTCAATGTTTTAACAATAGTTGAAATATTTTTATTTTCAATCTTTTGTACAAGGGTTGCCAACTTCTGCCCCATACTTATGTTATCTAAAATTGTTGCATATAAGACCCCCCTTTCAACATGTGAAGATGTACTCGAAATAACCACTATTTCTTTTGCCCATGCTTTTTCTAGTAATGTTGGCACTATAATATTATCGTTTACCGTAATAGGATCTACAGGCAACCATAAAGCGCTATTTTTAGAAGCTTTATTCTCGAAAAATTCATCATAAGCTTTTACAGCCATTGGCAAGCTATCAACTAAAATGGCATTTAAATTAAGTTTATATTTTTTAGCTGCTTGTAGGGCATCTTTTATCAACCGAGTTGACGACTGACTGTAAATAACAGTAATACCTTGTACTTTATTCGCTAGAGTATTTAATGGTTCAAACAGGCTTTGAGGTGATGCCATTGAGCTAATACCTGACATGTTGTCATCTAATATTGGTAAGGCGCCAAAAACAACTAATTTGCTATCATTAACTTGCTTGCCAACAGTCATAGCTTTTTTACCAAGGGTAATTACATGCTCAGTAGTGATGCGGCTAGCAATATCTTTACTATTAAAGTTTTGAGGGAGTTCAAGTTTAATAACATCGCCGTCTAACTCTGACTCTATTCCTTTTAATATTTCAGAAAAAACGCCATTAGAAGAAACTTCTAGTTTTGGGTATATAACTGTCACTTTATCTTCACTAAAACAATATCCACTATTCAAGAATATAAAGGCTAAAAGAAAATGAATAACTATTTTGGGTGTTTTTATAAAAGTCATACATCTACCTTATGCTTAATTAACAGATTATTAGCAGTCAAATGAAAGTTAAAATTAATTTAGCAAATCTTAATGAGGTTTAGGTTCTTCTATGTAAATTCGTGGGGCTAATACTTCAACTTGCTTTAATTCGTTTGGTGTTAATTCCCCATAACCTTTAGGGTAAGACCAGCCATATCCCCAGCGGAAACTTGTAGGTAAATAAGGTGTACCACCCACTCTAACGCCAGCTAACATTAATAAAGCGACTTCGGGCTCACCAACTTTAGACACACATTGTTTTAAGTTATTATCTGATATGACGCGCTCTTCATAAGTACCACCTTTCCAATAATCAAAATCGTGTTTCTCACAACAAGCTAACCAAAGTTCTTTTTGTTGAAAAGTACCATTAGGAAACGAGCTACAGCCATCACTAGTAAAAGGCTTTAAATTGTCAGCACTATAGCTATAAAAGCTAATCGATATCAGAGTCAGTAAAAACCACTTCATTTTTTCATCTCTAAATTACAGTTGCTCTAATTCATAAATAATATCAGAGGTTTTCATACGAACTTTGTAGTCTGTTTGGGCCACCATAGCTCTTACAATACCGTCATTATCTATAATAAAAGTTCCTGGTACAGGTAAAGCCGTTCGCCCTTCACCATTAAAGCTGACAATATCAATGTTATGTTTTTTATAGAGTTGAATTAAATTTTCAGGTAACTCGTAATAAAGTTTGTAACCTTTAAGTACCTCATAATCTAAGTCACTCAGTACTTCAAATGGATAACCTTCTTTTTTGAATTGCGCTTCAGATTTATCAGGTGTTTGTGGGGTAACAGTTAAAAGTTGTGCGTTGTATTTCTTAAATAATGGTAAGTTTTTTCGAAGAGAACGTAATTGCATATTACAATAAGGGCACCAAGCTCCACGATAGAAAACTAAAACAACAGGACCTTTTTTTAATTCATCATATAAGGTTACATGCTTACCTTGAGCATTTATTAATGAAAAATCAGGTGCCTGCTCGCCCACTTGAATACCTGGTTCTGGCATACTTTTAGACAAGTTATCAATAGCACTTTTCATTAACTTTAATTCATCTGACGTCCAATTAATTCTTTTAATAGACGGCATTTCTTCTACTTTATATTCAGAAGTCCCACTCGTTATATACGCAGCTTCAAAGGCTTGCGCGCTAACAAAAGGCACTAGTAGCGATAAAATAATTAATAACCGCATTTTTACTTCCTCTCATTAACAAAAAACATCACATCACTTCAAATAACGATAAATGATCACAATTATCTATATGTTATTAATAACACATAACTACAGCATAAGGCTCCCTTTAAATTATACCTTGCACATAAAGCCTATGATCAGTATTCTACGCAACTTTTTTACAGGAGCGACATATGATCGGTTTTGACTACGGTACATCAAATTGCGCAGTAGGTGTAATGCAAAACGGAACACCATCTATTTTACCATTGGGTGAACACGGTAAATATGTGGCTTCAACATTATATTCACCAAGCAGAGAAGTTATTGTTAACTGGCTTTCGCAACAGTTACATGAGACCGAGCAAAAAGAATTCCAACTGCAACGTAAATTACAACTTCAAAAAGGTAATAATGTTTTACGAGAATTAAAACTAGATGGTATATCATCTGATTTATTTTTTGGAAAACAGGCCTTACAAGCTTATTTAGCTGATCCTGAAGAAGGGTATTACATAAAGTCACCTAAATCATTTTTAGGTGCTAGCGGTTTATTCCCTCAGCAAGTTCAATTATTTGAAGACATTGTTGCTGCTATGATGACTAATATCAAACAGCTTACAGAGCAAACTTTAGATCGCGAAATTACCCAAGCAGTTATTGGTCGCCCTATTAACTTTCAAGGTTCAAGAGGTGAAGAAAGTAACAAACAAGCAATAAACGTATTAACAAATGCTGCAAAACGAGTAGGGTTTAAAGAGGTAGAATTTCAATTTGAACCCGTAGCTGCAGGTTTTGAATTTGAAGCAAGCCTAACCAAAGAAACCAAAGTACTTGTGGTTGATATAGGTGGTGGAACAACCGATTGCTCTATGTTACTTATGGGACCAGAACTACAAGGTTTAAGTAATAGAACTCAGCATCTACTTAGCCATAGTGGTGAGCGCATTGGTGGTAACGATTTTGACATTGGTTTAGCTCTGGCAGGAATAATGCCTGAACTAGGTATCAACAGCTTTTTAAAATCAGGTAAACCTATGCCTGTAAATTCGTTTTATCAAGCGGTAGCAATTAACAAGATAAACGAACAAAATGAATTTTACAGTGCTGAAAACCAACGTTTCCTAAATGAGTTGGTACGTGATTCAAAACAACCAGAACAAGTAAAACGTTTATTAAAAGTACAAACTGAAAAGCTTAGCTATTTATTAGTTAATGGTGCAGAACAAGCTAAAATTGCCCTAACGGATCAGGATGAGTTTTTAATTTCACTTGAAAATTTAGATGAAGACTTAACAACATTAGTTTCAAGAGATACATTATTAACAGGAATTAAGCGTGAACTTAGCGGAATTGCTAACTTGATGCATCAAGCAGTAGAAGAATCGTCAGAACAACCTGATGTTATTTTTATTACTGGCGGTACAGCAAAATCACCTGTTCTTAATGCTTTCTTCCAACAGCACTTTCCAAATACACCTATTGTTTTAGGGGATCATTTTGGTAGTGTGACCGCGGGGTTAACTCGTTGGGCAAATAAAATATTTGCTTAGTAAAGTTTATATAATCAAATAGATCAATCAAGGTACTTAATTATTCGTTATACTTTTTTAAGCGACGTTTAGCTACTTAAGTGCCTTGTTTTATAATCTCTAGCGCTCATCCCATAAAACTGTTTAAAACTTCGGCAGAAGTGACTGGCGTTATTAAAACCTAATTCAAAACATACCTGAGTAATTTGCTTTCCTCGCTTAATTAATGCCCCTGCTTTTTTTAAACGCATTTGATGTTGAAAAGCCATAGGAGTACAGCCTAAATGATGCTTAAACTGAATAAAGAATTTAGTACGGCTCATACAAGCAATTTTGCATAAGTAATTTATATCTAGATTGTCGCTTAAGTGATGAGTGATGTAATTAAGTACGGCATTTAAGCCATTATTATCAGGTTCTTCATTACAAAAATTCAACATAAAATCTCGTGTCTGTTGGCGCAAAAGCCTAACCGTCAACTCAGACACAGCTAAATCAATCATGAAATTTCTATCAGGATGGTTTTCAGTATAAATATGTACAATTCGGTTTAGTAGAGCTTCGGTTTCATTATTATGATGCGTATGAATTAACTGATCAGAATAATCCCAATAACCAAACTCCTCTTCCAAAGGTGCAAGCTGATTCAATCGTTGTGCTGTATTTTTAACGCGATCTAACGAAACCTCAATAGCCAAACAAGTGGTTGGTGCTTCCCATTTTGCCGTAGGAAAATCTATCTCAACAGTTTGATTAGGCGCCATAATAAAAGATTCATGAGGAATAAATTCAGTTATAAAATCATTCTTATCAGCGTGCATCACCTTTTTACCAGACACCATAGCGCAGAATAAAAGCTGATCAGACTTTAATTTAACACGCTCCGCCTGCTCGTAAGTATCATAAATACTGAGCTCAGATTCAGGCCCCGCAAAGCTTATTTTGTTTTCAACTAAAACTTTGGGCATTTGTTTTTTATTACATAAAATTTCAGTGATCACACCAGCGTCCTCTTTTAACAATAACTAATCTATTGGTACGGAAAGTCAACTTTTATGAATTTCTAGCATAGCTGAATATTTTTCAATCATTAAAGTATAACGTTCTTACAAAAAAAACAATGAGAGATAAACAAATGATTTATTCAATCCCGGGGACAGACGGAGCTGTAGTTAACTTCAAAGAGCGTTATGGAAATTTCATTAATGGCGAATGGGTTGCCCCTGTAAATGGGCGTTATTTTGATAATAAAAGTCCTGTAAATGGAAAGGTCTTTTGTCAAATACCTCGTTCAGATGCCGCAGATATTGAGCTAGCACTAGACGCCGCGCACGCAGCAAAAGATGCTTGGGGCACAACATCCGTTACTGAACGTTCAAACCTTTTATTAAAAATTGCAGATATTCTCGAACAAAATACTGAAATGCTGGCTGTTGCCGATACTTGGGATAATGGCAAAGCGGTACGCGAAACCTTAGCGGCAGATATTCCATTAGCTGTTGATCATTTTAGATATTTTGCTGGTTGCTTACGCTCTCAGGAAGGTACGCTAAGTGAAATAGACGAAAACACAGTTGCTTACCATTTTCACGAACCTTTAGGCGTAGTTGGGCAAATTATTCCTTGGAACTTCCCTCTTCTCATGGCTGCTTGGAAACTTCCGCCAGCATTAGCAGCTGGTAACTGTGTAATTTTAAAACCTGCAGAACAAACTCCCGCATCTATTCTTGTCATGATGGAATTGATCCAAGACATTTTACCTCCAGGAGTATTAAATATTGTTAATGGTTTTGGTAAAGAAGCCGGACAAGCGCTAGCAACCAGTGATCGAATTGCAAAAATAGCTTTCACGGGATCAACACCTACAGGCTCACATATTTTAAAATGTGCGGCTGAAACTATTATTCCATCTACAGTAGAGTTAGGTGGTAAGTCACCAAATATATTCTTCAGTGACGTATTAGATCATGAAGACGACTATTTAAGTAAGTGTATTGAAGGCGCCATATTAGCTTTCTTCAACCAAGGTGAAGTATGTACTTGCCCTTCTCGCTTATTTGTTCAAGAAGATATTTACGACAAATTTATCGAAAAAGTTATCGAAAGAAGCAAGCTGATAACTCGTGGCGATCCCTTAGACACAAACACTATGGTAGGTGCACAAGTCTCTGAAGCACAGTTTGATAAAATATTAGACTACATAGACATAGGTAAAAAAGAAGGTGCTGAAGTTCTTATTGGTGGTGAAATAGCTAAAATGACAGGTGAATATGACGAAGGTTATTATATTCAACCTACCCTGCTGAAAGGTAGTAATGATATGCGTGTTTTCCAAGAAGAGATTTTTGGACCGGTTATTTCAGTATCAACCTTTAAAGATGAAGCAGAAGCTTTGGCATTAGCGAATAGCTCAGAGTTTGGTTTAGGTGCAGGTGTTTGGACGCGAGATATGAACAAAGCCTATCGTATGGGTCGTAAAATCCAAGCGGGTCGCGTGTGGACTAACTGTTATCATTTATATCCAGCTCATGCAGCATTTGGTGGTTATAAGAAATCAGGTATCGGACGTGAAAATCACAAGTTGGCGCTAGGTCATTATCAACAAACTAAGAACTTATTAGTGAGTTATGATACTAAACCACTTGGTTTTTTCTAAAGATAATTCGCATTTAGTTATCGTATTAACCATTAAGCTTACTTAAGGTTTTATCTAAATAGAGTTGAGTTCATGTTATTGAGCTCAACTCTTTTTTATTATCAATCAACAATAAAACTATTCGCCTCAGCTCGTCATTATTCTGTATTATTAACACTAATCCATTTCATTTATAAAATAGGACTTACGGCTCATTAACATCATCATTACTCTAGTTATTTTGTTAGGTTCTGCGTGGGGAATGTCACGTTTTTTTACCTTACCTAAAAACATATGGTTATTGTTTATTACTCAACCTTTAGTGATGGCTGCTTCACCTGTTATCGTATTTATTGGCGGCATATTATCTACTAAGATGGGTAACAATCCTTCGATGGCGACACTGCCTATTACTGTCATGATTTTAGGTGTTGCTTGTACTTCTATTCCAGCGGCATTACTCGCTAAAGTTAAAGGCAGAAAGTTCGCCGTTATTACAGGTTTTATTATTTCGTTTATTGCGTCTCTTTTTGCTGCATTAGCAACTTACCAACTAAATTTTGAATTGTTTGTTTTGGCTAGCTTAATGTTTGGTTCAAGTAGTGCTTTTATACAACAGTTACGCTTTGCAGCTATAGAAAATGCACCTACTAAAGCCGATATTCCTACGGTGTTATCAATACTTATGCTCAGTGGTATTTTTGCTGCATTTTTAGGGCCCGACATTGCCTTGGCAGCCAAAGATTTAATAGACTCTCCACAAGGTTATACGGGCTCATTTTTAGTACTTTCCTTACTTGTTGTTGTAGCTTTAGTGATTATTTCTCAATTTGAAAATGTAGAATCTGAAAGCATTATAAACAACGAAAACACACGCCCTTTATTGGTTATCATTAAACAACCTATCTTTATCATTTCAGTACTTTGTGCAGCTATTGGTTTTGCTCTGATGAGCTACTTAATGACAGCGACACCGTTAAGTATGCATCAACACAATGGACATTCCCTTTTAGAAACTAAATGGGTGATACAAAGCCATATCGTAGCCATGTTTTTACCTTCATTATTTACCGCTTGGTTGGTTAAAAAATTTGGATTAAAAGCATTAATGCTAGCAGGTACCTTAATGTATGGCTCAGTGATAATTATCGCGTTTGCAGGTGAACAGGTTATTCACTATTGGTGGGCACTTGTATTATTAGGTGTTGGTTGGAACTTCTTGTTTTTAAGTGGAACTAGCTTGCTACCATTAAGTTACTTACCAAGTGAAAAATATAAGGTACAAGCATTAAACGATTTCATATTATTTGGTTTTCAGGCTGTTGCTAGTTTACTTGCTGGCTGGGTTTTATATAAAGCAGGTTGGTATGGAGTATTACTTTCAAGCCTACCTTTTTTGATTATTCTTTTTACTGTAACACTATACTTTTATATTCATCATAAGAAACTTCAAAAGGCTGAACTTGAAATAGCTCAAATTAAAACTGAGCCGCTTCAAAAATAACAATACGAAAAACAATAAAATCAATTAGATGGAGCATAATTAATGTCTACAACAAGTCACATTATTCAACTAGGTCACCCTACGCTAAGAAAAATAGCAGAACCTGTTCATGACATTTTGTCTGAAACAACTCAGCAACTTATTAATCATTTGTTTGAGACAGTAAAAAAAGCTGGTGGGGTTGGCATTGCCGCGCCACAAATTGATATTAGCGAACGCATTTTTATTATGTGCTCTAAACCAAACCAGCGTTACCCAGATGCTCCACTAATGGAGCCAACAGCGATTATTAATCCTAAAATCATCGCTCATGGTGATGAAGTTGAAAAAGATTGGGAGGGCTGTTTAAGTGTTCCTTCTATTCGAGGTTTAGTGCCTCGTTATAACAGTATTCATGTGAGCTATTACGATCAATATGATAATAAACATAACAAAGATTTATCTGGCTTTTTAGCTCGTATTTTTCAACACGAAATGGATCATTTAGACGGATTAACTTTTGTTGATAGAGTTGAGTCAGGAAAAGACTTATTTAGTGAAGAAGAATGGCGTAAACAGTTTATTGATGCTTAATTCTAGCCACTTAGTATAAATACCTAAATCTGGACAACTTAGCATAATACGTAAACTAACTTATAGTTTAGGTATTATGCCTACCGTTTCTATCAGTTATGAACATTTTCTACGGGCACTTTCGTCCAGTCGTTAAAAAATGAACCCAATCCTGTCTGTCTCTTTTCATGCAAGCTTCGACAGCTGATTTAACATCATAAGGTACATTAATATGCTGAACCTTCCAGCTTTCATTGGCTTTAGTTGAGCTTGCTTCCTTACTGTTCGCTTTTTCACCACTTACTTTTTCAAGAAGAGCATAAGAAGCCATAGTATTAAAATTTTCCATTGAATGAATATTCGGTTCATCATCGGTATACGCCTGTAAACCAACACTACCCGGATTTACAACAACCTGGCCTGTACTTAAAGAAACCGTTCGCGGTGTATGAGTATGACCACAGCATATTATTGGTGACTTTTGACCATTCAATAGACTTAAAATATCATTATCAGAACGTAAACGTGCATAACCACATTCAACATTTTCGAGTAAGTAAATTAAATCATTGCTTGGTGTGCCATGACATAAATAAATATCATCGCTTAATTGCTTGTCGAATGGTAAAGACTTCATCCATTCAATAGGATCTTCACCTAAGTCATCAATAATAAACTTCATAGTAGGATTTGACGCAATTTCAGCGGTTGTAGCTTCAAATATTTGCCGATCTTGATTGCCACAAATAGTAATAAAATTGTGCTTCATTAAAAGTTCATAAGTCGCTTTAGGAGCTATCGGTCCGTAAAGAATATCGCCAAGATTAACCATGTAATCAACATTATGCTTTTTCACATCAGCAATCACTGCTTCTAAAGCAAAAACATTACTATGAATATCAGATAATATGGCAAGTTTCATGAGTTACCTCCTGTAATACCTAATGGGTTAATTAATATAGATAACCTCAGTTCGGGATAAGCAAAGTTATTCAATAAGCTATTTTTATTGAATATTGTGACATTCATTATCCCAAGTTGAGGTTAAATACTCTTTATTTTTATATTGCAGAAATAAAAAACGGCCAACATTGTTGACCGTTTTAATACATTAAGTTTCTCTTGTTTTTAGGCTAAAGTCGATTACTTATTGTAATGTTTTTCCATCCAGTTTTTTGCATTACCACCTGTTGCAGTACCCGTTAGCTCGATAGCTAAATCAGACGCTTTTAACAAGAGTGGAATATCAATACCTGTGTCATATCCCATTTGTTCAAGCATCATAACAACGTCTTCAGTTGCTACGTTACCACTTGCGCCTGGAGCAAAGGGACAACCACCTAAACCGGCAATTGATGCATCAAACTTGCGAATACCCGATTCAAGAGCTGCGTAAACATTAGCAAGCCCCATAGCGCGAGTATCATGAAAATGACATGACAATATATTGCTATCAAATCGGCTTGTTAAACCTTCCATCAAGCTTGCAACTTCTGCTGGGTTAGCAGCGCCAATAGTATCTGCAATAACGATCCCAGTTGCGCCAGCGTCAATCAGTTGTTCGGTTACACGATAAACTTCATCAGCTTTTATTGCACCTTCAAACGGACATTCCCATGCTGTAGCTACGTAAGCTTGAACATTAGCACCTTTAGATTTTGCTAAAGTGAGTACCTCGCGACAAACATCAACACTCTGCTCTGTTTTCATTTTAATGTTTTTTTCATTCATGGTATTAGATGCTGCAACCACCAATGACATTAAAGGAACATTTGCCTTAGAAGCAAGCTCAAAGCCTTTCATATTCGGTATTAACCCTGAATATACCGCACTGCCTTTTGGTAACAACGGAAATAAATCCGCTGTACCAGCCATTGCAGGCACCGCTTTAGGAGAGACAAAAGCACCTACTTCAATCTCAGGAACTTTTGCCGCTTCAAGCGCTAAAATAAGAGCTAAACGTTGTTGTAAATCTAAGATCTTCGGCTGATTTTGCAAGCCGTCACGAGGACCGACATCATTAATGATTACTTTATTAGAAGCCATTAGCCGATCACTCCTGATGCTTTCAATCGTTTAACCTCTTCTTCATCCATACCTAACAATTCATGTAACACTTGGTCTGTATGTTCGCCCAATGCAGGAGCCGCTGAGAAAGTTTCCTCGTTGGTTCTTGAGAACTTAATTGGGCTACCTGGTCCTTTAGTTTTATGACCTTCAGGATCTGACAGTTCAACCACCATATTACGATGTAACACTTGTTCATCATTAAGCGCTTGTGAAAAATTATTCACTGGCGCACATGGAATTCTAGCGCCTTCAAGCAAACCTAGCCAATGTGCGGAAGTGTTCTGTGATAATACTTTATTTAAAGTTTCATTAATAAAATCACGATCTTTCCAACGACCAGGCTGAGTGTCGTATTCAGGCTTATCGAATTCTGCCACACCTAATAACTCTTTCAAGTTCTGCCAAAAGTTATCAGTAATAACCGCGATAACAATATATCCATCTGAACTTGTAAAGGTATTGTATGGCACATGAACAAAGTGAGAGTTACCAATTGGGTAAGGGTTTTCACCTGAGATAAAGTGCATGGTTGCCATGTAATTCAATAAAGAAATTTGACAATCAAGCATAGATATATCGATATCTTGCCCTTCTCCACTACGTTCTCTTTCTAACAAGGCTGCTTGAATTCCCATTACGGCGAACATTCCGCCACCTAAATCACCAATAGGGATACCTGCTCTAACTTGTTGTTCAGGCCCTTCACCTGTAATAGACATACCGCCACCCATTGCTTGCGCAACTTGGTCAAATGCAGGACGTTTAAACGCTGGTCCACTATTACCAAACCCTGTAACTGAACAAGAGATAATACGTGGATTAACAGCTTTTAAATGTTCATGATCAATCTTCAAACGTGTAGGTACACCGGCACCAAAGTTATTCACAACCACGTCTGATTTTTTAACCAAATCATAAAAAACTTCTAGTCCTTCAGGAGACTTAAGATCGATACATATACTCTGTTTATTACGGTTAAGGGTTATAAAATAAGCGCCCATACCGTTAACAGAGTTATTAGGATCGTTCGCTAACAATTTACGTGTACCTTCACCTTGTAATGGTTCCACTTTAATTGTTTCAGCCCCTAAATCAGCTAGGATCATTCCACAGTATGGACCTGATAACATGTGCGTTAAATCGATAATACGCAGTCCAGCTAAGGGTTTGTTTTTCATCTTGTGTACTCCAAATCATTAAAAGCCAAGTGGCTTTGAAAATTAAAAACGGTAAGAAAAGTCAACACCATATGATCTAAGCGCTGATGGATGTAGGAACGATCCACCAAACTCAGGTGTTGGTATAACTTCTTGTAAATATGTTTCGTCTGTAAGGTTTTTAGACCAAAGAGCAACAGTCCAGTTTTCACTGTCTAAGCTAATACGAAGATTCAATGTATCGTAGGCATCACGAGTTGCGTTTGTGAAATCAACAGGATGAGGTCCAGCTGGTACGCCACCACCTAAGGTGCCAAAGAAATCCCAGATCGTTGGTGTTTGCTCACCTTGTAACGAATGGAAGTAAGTTTCCCCTACGTATTGCCAATCAAGACGAGTAGTTAAAACTAAATCTTGGTTGATTGAGTAATCCCAATTGATACCTAAAGTAAAAGTTTCGTCTGGTGATTGTGGTGCCGTATTACCTTCTGAAAGCGGACGGTTTTTGTTTTCTTTTATTTCACTATCAAGTAAACCAACGCCAGCAAATACACTAATATCTTCAGTTACCTGAGCATTAACATCCATTTCAAAACCTCTAATTTGAAGTTCATCAATGGTGGTTACCGCACGGATCAAACCGAATGGTCCGGCAAAGAATTCGAAGAACTGATTATCTTCTACCGTGGTATCAAAAATAGCCGCATTAAGTTTAATTTTGTTATCAAGGAAACTAGCTTTGAAGCCTAGCTCAACATTGGTTGTTACTTCTTTTTCATATTCATCACTAACCAATAATTGTGCATTAACGGAATCACCTGGATTACCTTCACCTGTAGCATTAAACCAGAAATCTAGGGTTGCTTCTGTACCAATAGAGTTAAAGCCACCACTTCTGAAACCTACCCCATAACTTGCGTACCAGTTCCATGTTTCGCTAGCAGCATAAGATAAAGTGACTTTAGGCTGCCAATGGCTAAATGAACGGCTACGATCTGGAATTCCGTCAGGATTTGCAGTAAAGGCTGGGTTTATTGGTCCTACTTCACCGTTAACAATCGTATTAACATTTAAACCTGAAGCACTCACATTAGGTACATTATTACTAACATCGCGGGCTTCATGATCGTAACGTAATGCAACAGATAATTCCCATTGTTCATTTAAGTCGTATTCTAATTGACCAAATACTGACATAACTGAAGTATCGTAAGTGTCATCGAATAATAAATCGGTAGGGTTTGGTCCAGTTGGTGGAATGTAAGCTTGGTTAAGGAAACCTTGACCTGTATCGGCGCCATAAGCTACAACAACATCACGCTCAATTTCAGCGAAATAAAGACCTGCGATCCAACGTAAAGCATCAGTTTCAGAGTCTGAAGTGAAACGTAATTCACCACTAAAATCAGATTGGCTACGTTCTTGGAATTGATAACCGTCACACGCTGTTGGTGTAAATGGGCCATATACACCAGTAAACTCAACACCTGGCGCAAATACACCAAAAGGTGCGAAGAATTCACCAAATAAGTCGGTTCTGTCGGCACCACCAATAGCTGCAGGCGCATTGTTTAAAGTAGCGCGATCCGTTTGACATTGTTCAGTTAATTCATAACCGTAAAATGACGCACTTGTGCCATCAGATAATAATGTTTCTTCTAAGTCATTGTAAGCAAGTACAGCCGTTACATCGTAACCGTCTAAATCAAGCTCTGCTTTTAAAGAAGTTTCAAAAGTTGTTTGTTCATTAATGCCAGGCACGTTAGAAGTAAACACAAAATCATGGTCATTTACATCAGCAAAATACGCTGGCTGATTAAATGCAGTTTCAAAAGAAGGTAAAGCAAAGTTAGCGTTATAATTAATTGCACCACCTTCAACGTCACTAAAACTGGCTCTGAAATCAAGTTTAAGTATGTCGCTCGCATCCCAAACTAATCGACCACGAATGTTACTATCTTCTAGGTAATCAACAGAGTCGTCAGCACCTGTAAATGTATTAGAATAATGTCCATCAGTGCTGTTGTGGCTTGCAGATAAGCGAGCACGAACGGTTTCAGATAATGGCCCACTTATCACACCACTAATTTTATTGGTGTTGTTATTAGCTAAACCCGCTTTAAATGTACCTTCAAATTCATCAGAAGGCTCTTTAGTGGTAACAATAATGGCGCCAGCAACAGCATTACGACCATAAAGTGCGCCTTGTGGACCTTTTAACACTTCGATTTGAGCAACATCAAAAAGCTCTTCATTAAAGCCATTTGGGTTAGTCATTAATACCCCATCAACAACATAAGCAAATGTTGATTCAGCATCACGAGTAGAAACAATACCTCGGATAGTTACTTGTGTATCACCTACATTTGAAGCATCAACCATAGTAATATTTGGGATAAGTCCAATAGCGTCACCTGGTCGCTCGATACCTGCACTTTCAATCACCTTTTCAGATAAAGCTGTAATAGCAATTGGAACTTCTTGTATGCTTTCAGGACGTTTACGAGAAATACTGATAATTTCAATCTTTTTATCAGTTACTGCTTCTTCTGCATAAGCCGGGGCAGCTGAATATAATCCGCCACTAAGAGCTAGCACGATACTACTTGCTAAAGTATTTTTGCGTAGGTTTGCCATTGTCTGTTCTCCGTTTATTGTAATTTTTAGTTCACTGCTTGTTTAAAGGTTGGTGCTTTTATTGTTTTAATTATTATTTATATTTTTAAGTCGTCGCCACAAAGTGGTTTGGCTTAATCCGAGATAACTTGCTACTCGACGTTTATCTCCATTGAAGCGAGTCATTGCTTCAACAACTAGTTCAAGCTCTTTGGCTTTTACTAATCCGTTATTTGCATCAAAACTTTCTTGCTCTACCATTTCAGGGGCAATTCGTTTTAATACTTGTTTAATATCGGTGCCTTTGTCTGCCATTTGTAAATAAGCGACTAAACGTTCCAATACGTTTTCTAATTCTCGAACATTTCCAGGCCATGAATAATTGCAAAGGTCATTAAGTATGGGAGGTAAAATATCTTCCACTAAAAAAGATAAACGATAGCTTGATATAAATGCTGTAAGCTTTTGCTCTGCTATTCTATGAATATCTTCAGGACGTTCACTAAGTGTTGGAATGTGTATATTGAAAACATTAAGTCTGAAGAATAGATCCTCTCTAAATAAACCTTCTTCAACTAATTCACGCAAAGGCTTGTTTGATGCCGCAACTAACTTAAGGTTAACGGGTTTTTCTTCATTAGAGCCTAACGGGCGGTAATGCCTTTCTTGCATAAAACGTAATAACTTTGATTGCTGATCTAAAGCTAGCTCACTTATTTCATCTAAAAAAAGCACTCCATTTTGCGCTTCTTCAATAAGACCTTTTCGACCACCACGTTTTGAACCTGTAAATGCGCCATCACGATATCCGAATAATTCCCCTTCAAATAACTCTGTAGGTATTGCTGAACAGTTTAATGCAACAAAGCGACCATTAGCGTAAGGGCTATGTTGATGAACCGCTCTGGCTATAAGCTCTTTACCCGTACCTGATTCACCATAAATTAAAACGTTACTGGGTGAAGTTGAAAATGACTTAACTTGCTGAACAACGTCAGCTAACGCAGGAGATGAATAAACTAAATCATGCCTATTTGATATGATCTGCTTTTCGTTTTTTGGTTGCTTACGATAAAGCTGATATACATAAGAAGGAGTTCCTTTGGTTACAACACGATCTTGATGAAACCACCACTCAGTTCCGTGAATTTCACATTCACCATCAGTTTGACGCTGCTGTTCATTAGGATGTATAAAGTTTTCAAGTTCATCGTAATTATTGTTATTTATACCAAGGTCTTTATGTGCAGCATGGTTAAAAATAACTGAATCGCCTTGCTCATCAGTCATAAATATAGGAGTTTTAGATTGATGAATAAGCCAATCGGTTAATGCCGTTTTTTGTAAAGTCTTAACATGATTACGCCCAGCATCTATTGCTTTAGTTAAGGTTTTTCTACATGAATCTGATGTATAAAGTAAAAAGGCCGGAAAACCATACTTAGTTGCTAAACCACACACCAAACTAGCACCAACATAAACAATATGCTTTCGTTGGCGCGTTAACTGAAAGATCTCTCTCGCTTCTTCTGAGGTTGTATATATCTCTTCTTGGATAGAAACGTTTAACGCTGCTTCCAATAAAGGAACAACAGGAGAAGGTTGACCAAAATTTATTAAAACAATGTCTTTTGAAACTTGTGCGGCTCTTCTAACCGCTAAAATAATATCGTCTGTTGAGCTATTAAGAGAAAGAACGGGGATTTCTAAATATGTTTTAAGATAGGCTGCATTGGCGCCAGCACTAACTATTGCATCAGGTCTGAATTCTTTAATGTGCTGCTCAACTTCAGTTATGCTATCAACAATAGTGTCGAGTATATGAAAATGTGCTTTCTCGCTGAATTCAGACATAACACTGCTCATCAACTGGCTAAATTCTTTATGACCAAAAACCAAAATACGAATAAGCTCATCAGTAGAGTGCGTTGTTTTCATTTCGCCCCCTCCTTTGCCGTTTCAATTAATGAAACGGTATTAGCTGCATTGTTAGTAAATAATGTATTTAGTTTCATCAAGCTAATTATCTGATTATTCATTTTTATCTCATATTGATTTAGTTACTGCATCAGTCGTGCCACATAGATATAACTTTATAACAAAGCTTTATTTTAAAAGGTACATAAGTTAATAATGGTTAAACTTTATTAAAAAGCTACTACCTGATTTAAGTAGATCTTCATTTCAATATGAACTAAATATTTCAAGTTGAAATTGATATAAGTCATGAATGATAAAATTTAATTTAAGCGTTTTGGCACAATTGCAATACAGAAGCTAATCCAAGCGGGCAATCTAGATCTTGAATTAACCAAGTATCTAAACCTTTCCGAGGCCCCTTTGAGTCAGGTTGAACACCCTGCTGTGCTAATTTACTTAATGAGCTATCTAAGTTATCAACACCTAAAGACAGTAAAAATAGCCCTTCACCACGTTCAGCAAGTATACGAGCCACCTCTCCCTCTTCACTTAAGGGCTGTACAAGAACAATCCAGGCATCACCAATAGGGAAGCGTGCCGTTTTAACATTTCGCCCTTCAAGTCCTTCTGTTATGGGCTTACACCCTAGTACTTTTTCTAAATATGTTATGTGTGGTGATAAGTCTTTAACGACATAATTGATATGGTGAACTGAATTAATGTGACTCATATTCTTTCGACACCTTTATAGTTAACTTAAATGTTCATGCTTAATGCTTAAAAGCATAGAGTGTGCCAGAGTCATGGATACCTAAAATGGTGTATTACTTAAATCTCTGCATTTCAAAATGAGCATTAAATAAACTCTTTGAATAAAGTTTTCTCAATATTTAACCGACCGACTGGTTTGTTCCCTTAACTTTAGGTTATAATAGATCTGACCAGTTTGAATTTTTAATTATTAGCGAGGCTGTTTAATGAGAGATGCAGAACAAACTAGACAAAAAATATTAGAAATCAGCGCTGATGAAATTCACAAGCATGGTTTTACTGCAACAAGTTTATCCGTCATTTTAAAAAGGTGTGAAATATCCAAGGGTGCTTTATACCATCACTTCACGAATAAAATTGAATTGGGTTATGCAGTATTTGAAGAAATATACACACCAATGTTTTTATCAAGCTGGCTTCCTGCAATTGAACAGGAAGATCCCATTGAAGGCTTATGTGAATATTTCAGCCAAATGAGTGTAAATCTCACATGCGACGAATTAATCTGTGGCTGTCCATTGAATAATTTATGTCAAGAAATGGCTGGGATAGATGAAGGTTTTAGATTACGTATTTTAGATTTACAACTGCAACTTAATCAACTTATCTCAAATGGCTTAGAGAAAATAAAACATCAACTTCGAAATGACATTAACTTCAGTCAGGTCTCTTACTTTATCGTTTCTACTTTCCATGGTTCTACAACCTTAAGTAAAAGTTCAAAGAATATAGAGCTATTCGAACAAGTGATGGATGAGTTATGCAAATACCTGAGAAACTTAAAACAGGCTTAACATTCCTCAAGCTAATATTTAAGTAATAAGCGATAACTATTTACTATATATAAATTACATTTTATTACGTGTAACTACTAGCAAACCGAGCGGTCGGTATGCTAGTATTCACACATTGAATTATTACTGAATTTTTAAGGTACACACATGAAGAACATTTTTTCTCTTTTCTCTTTTATCACAGCGCTATTTATGAGTGTTTCTGCTTATTCAGTAGAAGTAGTAGAAGTTTCTCCTTATAAAGTTATTGAAACTGTTGGCCATAACTTGTTCGAACGTATTGCTAATAATCAGCAAGAAATTGAGAAATTTCCTGATTTAATGAGAAATATTGTTGATGAAGAGTTAATGCCATACATTGATTACAGATATGCTGCGTATAAGATTTTAGGTAAAAACTTACAAACAAGTACTAAAGAACAAAGAGAAAATTTCGTTCTTTCTATGCGCCAATACTTAATACGTACTTACGCTAATGCATTAACTCAATACAAAGATCAAAAGGTTATTTTTGAACCTGAAAAAAGCACTAATGGCAAAAACATTGTTTCAGTAACTACACAAATTATTGATGGTCAACGTCCAACAATTGACATCAACTTTAAGTTACGTAAAAACAAAAATACGCTTGAATGGAAAGCGTTTGATATGGTGGTTGAAGGTATTTCGCTTCTTTCTAGCAAGCAAGCTGAGTTAAGTAATCGTATAGCTAAAGAAGGTATTGAAACGGTAACGTTAGAATTAGCTTCTATTACTAAATAGTTGATGAGCTAAGTAAGCAATTAGGTAATGAAAGTTTATTAAAAAATCCCTTGTTAAGAATTCATGTTCGCTGTAATTCTTGTTCCCCATTAAAGTTTTTTAATGGGGATTTTTTTTGCATGAAATTTATATTTCTTAAAACAGAGATAAAATAAACCTCTCAAATAAATTATTATTTTTGTATATTAATGATTTGAGAAATCTTCACCTTTTGCCATTCTGTCGTATAAAATAACATTCACTGTAGCCGCTAAATTCATACACCCATTAGTTGGCACATAAATGGTTTCTCTACAAAAGTCGGTTATATGTTTTTTTAAGGTACCGTCTTCAGGGCCAAAAATATAAAAGGCTCTAGGTGGATGTTTATAAGTAACTAAAGATTTAGCATCATCAACTAACTCTACCGCAACAGGAACACAATCTAATGGCACTGTATTTTTTAAATCTTCAACACCAATTAAAGGGATTTCTAAATGTACTTTGTTTTTATCTGTATAAAAGGCTTTAGCTAAATCATATCTTTTACCTGTGTAATATACAGAATGCACACCATAACAACCCGATGCTCGCATAACTGAACCTACATTCTCTGGTGATTTAGGATTAAATAACCCAATACATGCATATCCCTTTTTACTCATTTTATACAACTCATTTCTTAATAATTCATACTAACGAAAGGCGCTAGCAACTTTATAATGACGAGATTATACCTATTTCTCGATTTGATAACACTTAGGCAATCTACAATTTAGAGCTAAGTTTATTAAGTTGTTTTACAGATAAAATATATATACTCATTACCATTTAAGTTAGAGCTTCAGAGTGATTGATCAATTTCAGTTCAAAGCGCTGTGGTTAAATAATGGTTATTACCTTATAAATCAAAGCAACGACGAAGTGTTATTGCTTAAACACTTTTCTGATGAGTTTAAGCTCATTTGTGCTGCGTTATTAAATGAAATGATTAAATAACCATTGTGTTAATTCAATCCCTTGCCTAAATAAATTTTAATTCCCACTGATGTCATGCACTTTGAATGGTAATGGGTATAATAACCACAGTTTACCTTTTTTAGCCTCTATATTATTTACTATGAGTTCATCTTTAAAATACTTATCTGCGTACTCAACCGAGATCACTGATAAAATTCAAACAATGCTTGATGCAGATACACTTAAAACATTTCTTATCAATAAGTACCCTACTCCACACAGTATTTATAATGATAAAGCTTTGCGCGAATATACAATGGATATTAAAAATCAATATCTAAAAAAATCTAATCCACTAAGCCAAATTAAGTACGATGACAAAATTCATGTGATTAATAATGCGCTTGGGTTACACACTTATGTGTCTAGAGTTCAAGGTAGCAAACTAAAAAGTAAAAATGAGCTACGTGTGGGCAGTATGTTCAAAGTGGCTCCAGAGCCTTTTTTGAATATGATAGTGGTACACGAGTTAGCTCACTTAAAAGAAAAAGATCACAACTATTCCTAACAACCGATTATTAGCTAAATGTTGTCAACTTATTTGTAGGGATAGTAGGTCATTTATTATCAAGTTGTGATAAATCATCACTAAATTTATCTATAAATAAATTGCAAATAGATTTGAGGGCTTTAACTTTTTCTATTTTTGATTCAATCGCTTTTATTTTATTTTCTTTTGAATTAGCTTCTTCATCAGAAATAAAGCTGAGCATTACCCTAATATCTTCACCCGAATCTTCAGGCGCTAGCTTTAGTATCTTCTTAGACTTCTCTGTAATAGCTGAGGAAGCAGCTGAGTTAAAACTTTCTGAAACTAGCTCTTTTGCTACTTTATCGATAGAGATGGCTATATCAATCCATTGTTTGCTTTCAGCTGTTTCTTCAGGATCTATCTGATGATCAAATTGTGAAAATTCATTGAAGTATGGTTTTTGAGCTGAGTTATCTAATCTAGACAGACCTCGAAAAACAGAGTCGAACTCGGTGAACGGATTAATACCTCTAGGAAGCTCAGAGCGATGATGCCAAAGTTTAAAAATTGCATCTACACACTTTCTTTCAGCTACCTCCTTTTCTTCACCTTGGCAGTTTTCTGACTTGTGAATATTTTCAGCAATATAATGTACTAACCAACGGGCTGGAGTATTACAATCAATCTCCATACCTAGCTCAGTGATGATAGCTTTACCTAAGTTGATAATTTCTTGATTGGTAATCTCTGATGACTCCATCTTTTGAGAGAGTATACAAGTTGCAATATGGTCCCGGGTATTTGACATCGTCTGGTACATCCCTATCGTGAGTTGAGTTTTGGCGTTTAATTGATACTTCGAAAATGAGCGATAATTTAGTTTGAGCGCATAAATGCTTCAACGTATCTAAAGATAGATATAGCCGATCACCGTCGCGAATTGTACTTTCACTATAACGGTCATTATTGCGTGTATCAGTCCATGTTTCAGAGAAACCCTGAGAACTCCCCTTATCATCCATGTATTTTCTGGTAAGTAAGCAATAATTCAAATTGAGTAATTCTTCGTATTCTTTGCTGATTCTTCGCATTGGAAACTTTAACTCCCCAGCGTAAGGATCTATTTCATCCAGTTTTTTATATTCATCAGGTTCATTCAACCAACCTTTCATTTTAAAACTAGAGTCATCTAATTCGAACTGTTCTTCGTTATAGGAAGGTAATTTGTAATCGTGAGGATTTTTGCATGAAACTAGAGCTTTTAACAAAGAGGCTGAGTTGTTAACGGATACTAGTGCGCTGGAAATACTGTAAGTTTCGTTGTTGCCGCTACCATTATTGTCAGACCAAGAACCTGTAACACAGATAAATGTTCTGCCACCTTTACTTAATAGTAACCCTTCGAGAAAATCACTATATTCAATTTCCCATCTCCATGAGTCTGTAGTTTTTTTGCTTAGCCATTCTCTTCTTACTAAAGGTGCTGGATCTCTCAGGTCAGCCAAAAGATAGCCATTATTCATCGATAATAGGTGGTTAGAAAGCCAGTCAACCCAAAGATCATCTTCCCAGTCATACTTACCTTCAACTATAGGAAGTTTTTTGAGTAACCTTGATGCCATTGTGAAAATAACGTGATATCCCAAGTAAAAATCATATGGCTGAGTCGATGGTATAGAGCTGTGCCTTGCATGTGTTTCTTTATGGCCATGAGGTCGTGGATCTTTAATAAACCTTTCGTCTAAAGTAACTCCCCATTCATTAATTACTATGCTTATCGCTGTCCGTTTTAATTCTTCAACTGAAACATTAAACACGTTTGCTAATGGTTTAAGCCAATACTCTTGAAAATCTAGAAAAAATGATAGTTCGGGCAGTCCTTTATCAAGAGGCACTATATTAGCGATTTCAAATTTATTAGTTTCTTTAGGAGTATTCTTATTGAATTGGCTAAGTCCCACTGTGTCTAGTTTTTCTATGTCCTCAGCTGAATAAGTGCTATTTTTTTCTTGTAATAGCTTTCGGGCAACTTTAACTGAATAGTGCTCTAATAAAATGTGATCAGAATTTAGAGCTTGGTCTTGAAAGAAGGCGCTATGTTTTAACAAAGGCAGTGCATTTGATTGAACTCCTCTGTATAGAGCAATCATAAAATATAATTGGGCGTGAAACTTATAAAATGGAAAACTTGTTGAACCAAAGGCACCAATGTCATCTCGCTGAAACATAGCAATCATTGAGTCAATGACTTCATTGCAGTTAAGTTCTACTAGACGATAGACTATGTGGACACCCTCCCAACGATTTTTTGATGTGGGGTTAGCTAGTACTGACCAAATAAATGAGGCATAAGCTTCGGTATTATTTTCAGGGGGAACAAGCCATTTCGACCAATATCCATCAGCATCACTTTCATCGACATGTAGTTCTACTCTGTCTAAAGCGTAATTTAGAGCTTCTTTGGCTTCGGAAGGGGTCAGTTTTTGTGATAATACTGTAATAACAGAGAAAATAAATTCAGCATCATCAAAGTCGCTTTTATTTTCTAATGCTTTTATTACACCTGGAAGCCTTAGTTTTGAAAAATCTGCTTTTAGTTTAAATCGTGAAGTCCAATGTTCAGGCCACCAGGGATTTGAGACTGTACTTGCATTTAATTGTACGTAAAGATCAAAGCCTTTTATCCATAATTCTTTTACTCCCTCTCGTTCAAACCACTCTTTCGGTGTATTTTCTAAAGCATGTAATAGTTCGAAGCTGGACGAAAATTTGCATTTTAATATTGCATCAAGAACGTCTGCTGCTGAAATTATAGGAGCTCTATCATATAGTTGACTCCAGAAACATTCATCAAAACTCTTGTCTTTTAGGGCTTTAAAACTTGTTATTGATTCTTCAATAGTTTCTGAACTAATAAAGCTGCTATTCGAATTGAATACTGAATCCCAATCCACTGGCTTGTACGTCTTATCAGTGACATGAGGACTATGAGTAGGCTCTAGATCATGTTTATGTTCATTAAAATGTATAATAGCGTCATCAAGAGCCGAAGAGGATAGAGCAAATTTAGCACCAGTATTTTTTATGAGTGATAGTGCTGATTTTGATAACCCTTTAATTAAAGCTTGCTGAACAGCATCATTAAAAATAACTTCTCGTAGTTCTGGGTTTTCAGATTTTTTAAGGCATCGGCTAAAAAATTCTGCATAACTCTTGTTATCAATTAATCCCTGAGCGGCCCATGCTTCTCGGCAGCTCAGTGTATTAGCTGATATGGATTGCTCTAGTACTGTATCTTCAAAGGGTCCCCAATAGGTGACTTCTCTGTCTAGCCATCTAGCCATTATTGCAAATGATGATGATGCATCCATATCATGGATAGCTCTCACTGTACGTTCTAGCGGGAAATGGTCAGACATATACTCATAAAAGGTTTCTGTACTTCGAGCAAACCTGTATGTCAATTCAGGAGAACAGTTACTTTCAGCACTTTTCTCAGCCAAACTCAAAATCGCGAAGTGTCTATGTAAGGCTTCATTACCAAATTTAGAAGCTGCTTCTATAGCCTTGTTGAAATACTTTGCGGATTGTTTGGGTGCTAATAAACAAATTGCATTGGCAATATCTATATAGGATTCTGAAATACTTTCAGGACTATCATTTTTGTTATTCGAGGTGTTGATTAATGCCGTTTCGTAAAACTCAGATAGGTAATTAAGACTTTTTACTCTACAACTATAATACAGGCCGTTGAGCAAGCAACTATAAGATACATCGTCAATAATGTTTTTGAACAATTGTGATTGTAGTGGCTTTTCTATATTACCGGCCCAAAATAAACTTCTTTGTTTTCGACCATTTACAAAATCAGAAGTAAAATTCTTGCGCTCATATGCTTGAGGTAGGTACTTTCCAATTTCATCAAATACATCTTTATACTCTAATTCGAAGTTTTCTATACGGTTAGTTCTAGAGCGTATTAGGAAGCGTTGTGCTGGCAGCATGGCAGACAATGTTTTCTTATATTTTTCTTTTTCTTCTTTTTGCTTGTAGCTTAAGTCATCGGCTAAAAACTCATTAGGGAAAATTTGATTTTCGGGAAGCGATTTACCTGTCAACTCTTCTAAGAGAGCTGCTATTCCAACGAACTCTAATAGATCATCATTATGATATGTGGTCGGGTTGGCATACCAAGCTTTTGGCTCTAATTTTACTTGTCGAATCAGTAAGTTTTTTAATCTAGCGTTATCGTAGCCAGCAGCGAAACAATATTCGATAAATATTAGTAAATCTAGAGTTGAAATACTGATATTAGCTTTTTCATTTCGTTCACTTGTTGGATTCTCAATGTTTATTAAACAGCTCTGAGAAATTTCTTCATCTACAGATTGTTGTACTAAAAATAGCGAATTTATAAAGTTAATGCATACATAGCTATGTTCTTTAGAGTAGAAGGCAAGCTGTTTTAAATCTTCAAACCTAGAAGTATCGAGTAAGTTATTCGTAAAGGTAGCTATAGCGTTTTGAACAGCTTCTGAAGGGGAAAAGCGTATTATTCGATTAACAGCTTTTTCAGGGCCGAGTAGGTTTAAGTAGACAGTAAAAAGCAAAGCAACATCTTCAGCAGAAAGCTTTTCTTCATGCCTTTTTCTTTTGTCTTTTGCTGTTGATTTAAAATAAGTGCTTAGCCAGTTTTCTGCTGCTCTTAGATAACTTAGTGCTTCGCCTTTAAATTCACCATGCAATGATAGCAGTGCAGATTTGTAAAGATTTTCAGAACCCTTCCAGCCACCAGATAATCGCCCTTGAAACGCCAATTTTTGAACTTCGGTAGGCGATTGAACTATACCAATCAATGTTACATTTTGATTTAATAATTCAATTTGTCTTTGGTCACCAGCGAACTCTTCTCCAGTTCTCAATGCTAACTTAATAAATGAAAAGTAATCTTCCAGTTGTATGGCTGATTTCAATGCAGCATTCAGTCGTGATGTACTGATGCTTCTAGCGTCAACCGGATTTCCTTTAGGCAAAAATTCTTCTGAGAGCGCTAGTTCTATTAAGTCCTCGTGATTTCCCCCTGCCAACATTAGATAGGGTAAACATTCAGATACATAGCTGTTTGAATTTGCTATTTCCTGTATATTTTTTACAAACTCTTTAGCTTGCTCAGCTGTAGAAGCAAACTGTTTTCTAAACCATGTTTCTGTTGGTTCGTCTCTAAATTGAATACACTTGTCAATTAGCATTAAACCACGACCAAAATCACTGATGAAACTTGCAATTTCGTCTTCAGAAAGATTGGAAAGTTTTGATATAACGTCTATAGGAATAAATGGAGGTAAACTAGCTAAAGCTGTGCAAATCAGATCGATTTTTAAGCCTTCTGTGGTGGTATTTTTATTTTTTAATCTTGCAATTGCATTATTTAGTTGAACCTCAATCTGAGCGTCTACAGTAGTTAGGGTAGGCCCTAAATTTTTTAGCATCTCAATCAATGATTCTGGAAACTCTTCTATAGCGTAAGCTTGAACACGCGGATTACCTCCTGATAGCCGGTGGAATTCTTTGCCATGCTCTTCCGTAACATCCGAATAAAAAAGGTTTAGATGAGCGTATGACTCTTCTTCAGAAAATGCTCTAAGTTCAAATTGAGAAATATCGCTTCTCGGTGCTAACAGTTCTATTCGTTCTGTTCTACATAATGCAATAACAGTACAGCCATCGATCATTAAATCATTTAGCAATTGTGTGACTATTGAATTCTCAGCTTTTTCTTTAGCGGCCATGACTGCATTATCAGCGGCATCAATGAAAATATATAAGTGTGCCTGCTTATTTCCTTTTTTTAAACATTTCACTGAATTTTCTATGCAAGATATAAACTCCTGCATTAATTGTCCCTTGTCCTTCTTCATGGCTATCAACGAATCACACAAGCCATTAATTGCTAACTCATTAATAATTTGAACTAATACTTTATCAAAAGAGTGTCTTGGGTTAAGCATCGAACGATATAGTCCATCTCCGAAGCAATCGTAGACAATAGAACACGAGTGAGAAGGTATTATCGTATCAGCCAATCTAACCATTACCGTTTTACCAACCCCTCCACGAGCATGAATTATCGAGTTTTTATTATCTCTAAAAATTGATTTTAAAATAGACTCTTGCTGATTTCTGAGGTTGCTCGGTATAGAAGCTTCAAATTTTGGAGGTGATGGGAATATTTCACTGTAGTGCTCTGCGCCAAACCTTACTTCTAAATCATGTCGCTTTATTATGGAAAAGTCCGTTGAGGGCATTTGTGATAGCAACTTTATAGCAAACGCCTTAGTTAGTTCACTTACATGCTCTATATTCTCAGGAGATATATAAGACGTCGCATTACTATTATTTTTTAACACATCTAAGGTCGAATTAGTGAATATAATATTCAATATATCGACATTAAAACTGGTAAAAGAATCTTTTTCTTTATTAAAGTACTTTGTATTAAATTCGTCTGTTATTGCCTTTTCATAAAACTCTTTAACTGGTTTTGAAATCACCTTATTGCAAATTATTTGAACAGTAAACCCTGGCTTAATATCTTTATAAATATTTGAAATAATAGTTTTTAGATCTTTCTTATCGATTTCTCCACTAGTAGTTTTGGAGTAGAGTAAGCGAATATTTTTAGCTTCTTCATTTAATACGACGACGCTCAAGCTAACTTTATCTTGAACAAATTTAAGCTTTAATTTTTCTCTAAGTTCTTTATCTGGTGATAGTAATTCTAAGCATTGGAGGGTTGCCCAAAGTAATGGAATTTTATTGTTACAACTATCAAAAGCACTGGCTTGCGCTAAGAATGTAGCTTGAGCAAATGATTTTTGATCTATGTTAATTTCTGAATCATTAATGTCACCAGTTATAACCGGTGCATTGTTATGCCCACCAATAGCTACGCCCCTATTTTTTGCAATAACTTTGATTTTACTAAAAACACAAGAAAACAAAGTGTTACCCCACTTCAATGAAAGCTAAGTAAGTAATATATAGAGTTGCTGCACCGACTATAAGCCCCAAGATGGTAGCAATGTTAGCCAAAACACTTAAAATTCCAGAACGTTTAGCGTTGATATCTCCAGTCATTATTGGCCCGTTTGAATTACCACCTATACTAACTCCTCTATTTGATGCGAATATCTTTGTTGTAGTGCTTCTTAAGCTGAAGGTAAAAATAATTAAACCTATAACCGCAACTATAATTGCCAATGTTTGGTTTTGATTCACCCAATTTAATACTTGTTCCATTATTTATGTCCTTTTCAATTTAGGTATTACTTCAACGGCAACTTTGTTGGCATTGCGACTGTCAGGTTTCATAAAAACCTATTAACCTGTAGTTAATCCAAATTAATTTTATACTTTAATCTTGTTGGTAGTATATCTTCAAACTCACAATTTAGCGCATTAATAAGTTTATATAATGTTTCTAATTTAATATTCACATTACCTCTTTCCATCTTCCCGTAATTACCTCTTTCGATACCAACATAGGCTGCAAAACTCTCTTGGGAGTAGCCAGCTTCTTTACGTTTTAAACGTAACTTTTCACCAAACTCTTTAACTAAATCACTCACCAAAATTTTCCTTAAGGCAAAATGATTAGATTTTCATGTTGAGCGCTATAGAACCACGCCCTATAATACCCATTATTATTTTAAATTGATCTGGATTTACTTTGAAGTTAGACCCTTTTGTAGCTCAAATTATTATCGCTACTGACTTTAACCACTTCACAACGAATGATGTTCGGTCACCTTATTTAACCTTAAAAAACGATATTTCATTAAAGCCAGTTGATGCTAGAAAAAAGATATACGCTGAGCTATTAAAGTTAGTTAAAAAAGGATGGTTAACAAAGGTAAAACCTAGCGGTAAAGGTTTTACTCGATTTATTAAAACAACAAAGTTTGATGTAAGTGTGTTACGAGAAATATGCAAGCCGAACACTTCAGAGACAGTACTAACGGATAAGAAAAGCCCTTTAGTCGATAAGTTAAATCACTATAAAACGGAGCTCCTTTTGAATTTAGGGGAGTCTGAAGCTTACAAAGAATTATATACAGAGTTTCCAGAATTAGGGAACGATATACAACCGCATTACAACAAAGCTAGGGATAACAATACGAGGATATTAGGGAAAATAAAAGCCATTGAATGCTTACTTGAACAGAGCTGATGATTAGAGAGAAAATGAAATTAAGACAATGGCAGAATAACTGTATTACGTTAGCGTTTAATCGATACTTGAATAACCATAACCATTTTTTAGCCTTAGCAACGCCTGGTGCCGGTAAAACTTTGATGGCTTCTGAACTGGCCGATAAGTTACTCAAAAACAATATGATTGATTTGATTATTTGTTTTTCACCTTCATCCATTGTTTCTCAAGATTTTAGTGAAAGCTTACAACTAAGAACACAAGAACGATTTGATGGTTTATTAGGGGCTAGAGGACATTCGCTAACTTATCAAAATTTACAGTACCTTAATGATGACTTTTGGGCGCTGTTTACTCGATATAAAATATTTGTGATTTTTGATGAAATTCATCACTGTGCGGGTTCTAACGTTGATAACGCGAATGCATGGGGCGAACAAATAATACTAAACATTCAAAATAGAGCTAAATATACATTAGCGTTAACAGGAACTCCTTGGCGCTCAGACTCTGCTCCTATTGTTCTTTCAACTTATATACACCCTAGCAATAAAATATCGTGTGATTACGTATATGGGCTTTCTGAGGCTATTCAGGATGATGTTTGTCGTGTTCCTCAGATTATTGCGATTGATAATAATAATATTTCAGTCGTTGATGATGAGGAAACTAAAACGTTTGATAGCTTTAAGGCATTACTCTCGCAGTCAATCATTCCGTATCAAGAGATTATTGAAAATGAAAAAGTCATCAAATATGTAATTTCTTCCGCACAAAAGAAACTCGATACGATTAGACAGAAAAACGCTGACGCTGCAGGACTCATCGTCGCTTGTTCAGTTGAGCATGCAAAACAGATTGCAGCATTAATGAAGAAGTGTTTTAACGAAGATACCGTTGTTGTTACTTACAAAGAAAATGAGCCTACCCATCTAATTCAACAATTTAGACACGCAAAAACTAAATGGATTATTTCTGTAGGCATGATCAGCGAAGGAACGAATATCCCTCGTTTACAGGTTTGTTGTCACCTCACCAACATCAAAACAGAAATGCACTTTAGGCAGATTTTAGGTCGAATTCTAAGAATGACTAATTCGATAAATCAAGAAGCGGTTATGTATATGCCTGCTGAGCCTAAATTGTTGGAATATGCTTATCGCGTTAAGCAAGATGTACCGTTTGAAGCTGACGTGGTTAAGTTCGAGAAAATGAAGGCTGATGTTGACGAGGATTCTGAAAAAGATGAAAAAAGAAGTATCACCTTCGATAAAACAAGAAGTTTAGATCCGAAAATTGGTATTGAGCTTGGCGGTTTTGAAGATATTGTTACTTCTGATGTGTTTGATGAAGTCAGAGAGATAGCCGATGAACATTATTTGACTGCTTCTTATGACAAGGTGGTGAATATATTTGGGCAATTTAAGCAAGAAGCTATAGCGCTTGGGTTGAGTGAGTTGAGGTGATTAGATTTTCTGCTGAACAGTTTTAGTAAAACAGATGACAACAACAAAAACTAGCCTATAAGGATCATGATGAAAACATTTAAAACAGTCACTACACAGGAAATTACAACAATGGTTTGTGATGGCTGCGGCATAGAAGCAATCGCTGATGGTGACTATGAGTTTCATGAGTTCATATCAATAAGTCATCAATGTGGTTATAACTCGATTCATGGTGACTGTAAGCAGATTGACATCGATTTATGCCAACAATGTTTTGCCAACATGTGTGGTGATATGCTCAGGGTTACTGAAAAACCGCATGAATTTATTGATGACGATAAAAGTAGTAAAACGAACCAGCATGAATAAGAAGAGATAATAACGAAGATGAAAAAAAAACTCAGGAAAAATAAAGCTTATTACACTCGAATTTATCGTCTTGCTAAAGCTTGTAATATGAATTTTGATTTCACTCTGCAAATGATAAAACTACGTGCAGATGACAAACGATTAACACGAAAGAAAAAATCCTATGGCAGTTTTATGAATTGGAATACTGCATCAATGGATACCTTAGGGCTTATGGTTTGTGAATGTTCGAAAAAAGATGGTGAAACTATCAAAATACGGGTGTTTATGACTAAAGAAGAGTTGCCTGAAGATAAACAGGGGTTGTGGAAAGAAAGTATCATGCATTGAATTGATTAAATAACGATACTGACAGCAACTAAACGAAATACCAAGAAGCTTAAGTCAAACAATTACATGAGGTTTTCTGTAGACAAATACTTTAAATAAAACTTAAAAAATAGCCATCATACTAAATATATGGTGACCTTATAAAATAGGTACACACTTAAATTAATTTACAATATTAAACTGGCTAACTAAATACCCAACATAGCGTTTTGGTTAGTATATATCACCTTTTAGTTCTAGTTGGGTTAGATATACACGCATTTCAAATTCTAATTGGTGGTAATTAGGTAACATATGTTCACACAATTGATAAAATGCTTTATCGTGGGGTTTTATACGGATGTGAGCTAATTCATGAACGACTATCATCTCTAGAAATTCTTCAGGACCAGTTTTGAATATATCACTAATGCGTATTTCATTTTTACTTTTTAATTTACTCCCTTGCACTCTCGATATAAAGGTATGTAGCCCTAGAGCATTGTTTACAACATGAATTTTTTTATCATAAATAACTTTACTCAACGGTGAAGACTTTCGTAAATGTGTATTTTTTAAATTCATAACATATTCACGAAGCATTTTATCATTCTTAATATCGTGAGTTTTAGGGTACTTTTTAAGTAGAAAACTTCCTAACGTATCCTTCTCAACCATGGTTCTGATTTTACTTTGTATATCTAGTGGATATGAAGATAAATACTTCAGTTGATTTGGATTTGTTTTTGAATATGTCATCTGTTCAAGTTAAGGCGTTTTCAAGGCAATTATCGTCCAAATTGTACATTACTTATTTACATTTCGACAGTTAGATGGTCTTCAATATATAAAACTAAATTAACCTGTATCACTGGGCAATTACATAAGTTATGCCACCTAATTGCATCAGAACTGCCAATCATTACCATACAAAGCCACACAGTCGTTGTAGTTAAAGTTTACTTAAACTCATTGTAGGCGGTGGTTTTTCATGATTTTATGTCACCTCCGATCTAAAGGGGACGTTATCAATCTGATTGAACGTCTATATGTCTGACAACCACTCATCCTCATCAAAATCATTAGCCCTTTTTTTTACAGATTTCATTCAATTGAGGAAAAATAGTAAAGTTACCAGATAAAATATCCTTACCACAAGTAATTAAAAAGCTATGTAAATATGGTAGTTGTTCATTCTGTGGCATATCAAGTTTGACAAAAGAATCCCACGCTTCATGGCTATCAATTGTAACCAAATCGCCTAAATCATAATCTTCGAAGGTACAAGATAAACTACCAAGGGCAACACGCACATTGGCTCCCCAATTAACCCCTTCAACAATAACTCTAGTCGTTGAATTAGCATAACTAATAGAATATTCACTATAGGTGTTAAATACTTCTTCCTTAAATTCAAAATCATCACATAAGAATTGAAATTCTTTTCTGATCAGCACTTTAAACTTTTCAATTGCGTCCATGTTAAACCTAAGGCATATAACCGCATATTATGTAGACGTCTCAGTAATAACGCCCACTTCAATATTGAATAACTTACCAAAAAAATAACGTTAGCGTGGAAATATTTATTGAATAAGATGCCTAAACTCAATCTAAATTTCATGTACATATGAGGAGTAAAGTCGGTAAGGGGTTAATTTGATTTAGTTTTATATCCGAGTAAATAAATCTTCAAAAATTATCTTTCTAAACCAAATACAAAAAACTATACTGTATAAATTTACAGGTATTTATTATGAAAATCATCCCAATATTTGCAGAGGCTGGTATCAGTGGTTTTGAATCTCCAGCGGCTGAATATAAAGAACTCGGTTTATCTTTAGATGAACTTCTTATACGTCACCCAAACGCGACTTTTATTGGGCAAGCGACAGGACAATCAATGGAAGGTATCGGTATATTCCCTGGCGATTTACTGATAGTTGATAGGTCACTTACCGCCAAAGATGGCGATGTCGTAGTTGCTAACTTTAATGGCTGTTTTGTCTGTAAGTTAATTGATAAGAAACAAGCAAGGTTGTTATCCGCCTCTAAAAATCATGCACCAGTTTCAATTAAACCTGAGGATGACTTTCAATTAGAAGGCGTTGTTACTCGGTCAATAAGGCTTCACCATCAAGCACCTGAGTTGATTTCATGTATGCTTTAGTTGATGCCGTTTCTTTTTATGCAAGTGCTGAAAAGGTGTTTGACCCCAGTATACGTAACAGGCCTGTTGTTGTATTAACGAATAATGATGGCTGTATTTGTGCTGTATGCCCTATCGCCAGACGTTTAGGTATACCGAAGTTTACCCCGTATTTTAAGATAAAAGGTTTTCTACAAAAACATAATGTTGTGGTGCGTTCATCTAACTATGAACTCTATGCTGACTTGAGTGAGCGTATGATGAATGTTATTGCACGGTATTGTGATAATAGCTACGTTTACTCTATTGATGAGGCATTCCTTCATTTTGATAGTTATCAGGGCATCATCAAAGACTGGCACCAGTATGGTCACGAAATAAGAAGAGCCATTTGGAAAGAAACGCGATTACCCGTGGGTGTAGGCTTTGGAATAACATCTACCTTATCGAAAGCCGCTAATCATGCAGCCAAAAAGCTCGATGGTTATAATGGTGTTGCTGTTATTGATGACACAGTAAGTCGATTAGAGATATTAAAAAAAATGGAAGTGAATGATGTGTGGGGAATAGGTAATAAAATATCTAAACGCCTCATAGAGCAAGGTATTAAAACGGCTTACCAATTATCACTACAATCCTCAAAAAATATAAAGAAACAGTTTAGTGTGGTTACTGAGCGTACGGTTAATGAATTAAATGGTATGAGTTGTTTATCATGGGATGAGGTCAAAAGCCCCAAACAAGAAATATTCTCGACACGTAGTTTTGGTCAACGTATTTTTACCAAAGCAACATTACATTCAGCCCTTGTTACACATGGCGCTATTGTCGCTAAAAAAGTAAGACAACAAGCATCACTCATTAAAAAGCTGATGGTGTTTGCATCAAGCTCTCCACATGATGATAATTACTATAAACAAGCGATGATTTATACATTACCTGTCGCTACCGATAATAGCTGTATAATTGCTAAGGCGATAAGTGAAGTGCTTAACGCTATATTTAGGGAAGGTGTGGCTTTTTACCGATGTGGTGTAGGCGCAATAGCATTAGAGAGCCGATATTATCAACAACCGGATTTATTTTTAGAAGATAACTCTAATCCAGAATTGATGGGATGCTTAGACAATATAAACAACCGTTACGGCCAAGGGGCATTAACATTAGCAGCCGAAGGAAAATCTGAGGTATGGCAAATGAAACGTCATTTCCTTAGTCCCCAATATACAAGCAACTGGCATGACATACCTAAAATTCAATGTTAGTTTATTGATAATTCTTAATATAAGGTTTGAATAATGTGCGGTCGATTCAATACGACTTTTGATAGTGGTGTTAAAAAGCTTTATACCAGCTTAAAAATACACAAAGTAATCGATAAACCCATCGATAAACGCTTTCTACGTGCAGCCGATACACTCTCTATTGTTCGTAATGTCGGTAATCAACGCCGTATTGAAAATGCGATGTGGTGGTTACTCTTAGACGAAACCAATGACGGTTTTAAACCATCAAAATATACATCATTCAATACACGATACGATAAGTTAAACACCCCTCATTCTGCTGGTTATACCGCTTATAGAGAGTCACGCTGTATTATTGTGGCTAAAGGGTTTGGTGAAACGCAATTTGTGAATAAACAACCTGTTCATTATCATGACATGGTTGCAGAAAATGGAGGGTTAGTTTTTGGTGGATTGTACAGAGAATGGCAACATCAACAAACAGGACAAACAACACTTTCTTGCTCTGTTATTACCTTGCCACCACACCCCAAACTAACAAACATTCACAGCAAAGCGATGCCGTTAATATTACCTCAGTCAGAAAATATGATAGATGATTGGTTGAACCCAACAGAGCATAATGTTGAAAAATTTGATGGCTTACTCACACCACATATTCCACAAAGTATTATTGCTCAGCAGGTAGATAAGCCGTCTTTGTACAACTCTATAAATAATCACTTATTAATCTCAAAAGATAGTTAAGTTACATAATCAATAGGCCTGCTTCTAGCCAAAAGCGGAAGTTAGCTTTTGAGTTAAAAACGGAAGATCAGGGATCCTAAAGTTGTCGTTTTTATATAAAAACTCACATCCATTCACAGTTAAGATTGTGCCGAAAATTTTTGCACGGAATTAAATATCAAATCCCCAAAGCGGACATTGAATCATGTAAGTTTTAAATAAATTCAAAATATTAAATCTAACTCGCTTTCGCCCCCTAAGTGCCTTAGAGTTTAATGGTTGTAATGTCAGTATTAGATATTGTAAAACCTGTAAAGGAGCGAATATGCAAAGTGTAAAATTTAACTCAACAATAACTTGTCCTGAGTGTGGTCATAGTAAAACAGAAAAAATGCCAACCAATGCCTGTCAGTGGTTCTATGAATGTGAATCATGCAAAGTATTATTAAAACCCTTAAAAGGTGATTGCTGCGTTTTCTGTTCTTATGGAACTGTTAAATGCCCACCAATTCAAGAAGGACAAGATTGCTGTAATAGCTAACCGTCATAGTCATCCGACAGATTTGAGCTTACGTAAAATAAATCCGTCAGCATGCCGCTTTAGTAACTCTAAAGTCTTCCGCACTAGTAAGAGAAATAAGGTCTCTCAATAAAACGAGCCTGTAACAGGTTTAGTTAAAATGTTTTTTCATCTTTGAAAGTATTTCTAATTGTTTTTTGAGTCTCTACATATTTCGTCTACGAACTCAAATTCCAGTGTTGTATGTTCAAGATGAAAAGGGATAAGTCGTGTTGATATTTCATGCTTTATTGCCATATATTCTTGTTGATCACAGTAATAATTTAACACTAAATGAGCAGTAAGAACATGCCTTTCGCCATCAAGAGACCACAAATGGAAATGATGAATATCTTCAATAAAATTCAATGTTGATAATTCAATTTTTATTTTTTCTTGAATGGCTTGCTCTGGTGTTGCCTGTAAAAACAGACGTATTGCAGTGCGGAGGTTTTTTAATACATTAAAAAGAATAAATAAGGTAAATCCGATTGAAAGTATCGGATCAAGTATTGGCAGTTCGATAAACATTAGGACGATAGCAACAATTAATACGGCTACCCAACCTAAGACGTCTTCCAATAAATGCCAATTAAGTACACGTTCGTTTAGTGTTTTCCCGTCACTTAATTTGAAGGCAGCATAACCATTAACAATCACCCCTAATATCGCTAACCATAACATGCCTTGAGCATCAGGCATCTCTGGCGATAACAATCGAGGGAATGAAATGGTTAACACATAAATTGACCCCGCTATTAAGACAACGCCGTTAATAAGCGCACCAAGTAAAGAAAAACGGTGGTAGCCGTAACTAAACGTTTCATCATGGTTTTTTTTGCTGAGTTTATTTAATCCCCATGCGAGACCGATGGATAAACTATCTCCTAAATCGTGAACTGCATCCGCCATGATTGCGGTACTGTTGGTTAACCAGCCGCCAATAAACTCGATAATAGTAAAACTAACATTTAATATAAATGCCCAGCCAATACGACTTGAAGACATATCTTTAGGAATATGACTGTGCCCATGACTAGTTGAGTGTTGATGTAAATTGTCGGACATTTTTTTCTCCTATAAATCTATATCCCGCAGCGAATACCTACGGGATATCGAGTTAAAGCAAACCGTCATATTTGCTTTAGCCAAACAGCACTACCTTCTCATTTCTTCAATCCGACCTTTAGAAAACCAACCATAAAGTACGGGGAGGACAAATAAAGTAAGGAACGTTGCTGTAACCAAACCACCAACAATTACAGTGGCTAATGGTCGTTGTATCTCAGATCCTACACCATTTGACATGATAATAGGTATCAAACCAAGAGCGGAGGTAATCGCTGTCATCAATACAGGGCGAAGCCTTGATATAGCGCCTTCGTAAACGGCTTCGGCAATACTTTCCATACCTGTTTCAATGCGTAGATTAATCGCTTCAACCATAACCACACCATTGAGAACAGCGACACCAAATAAGGTAATAAAACCAATTGAACTTGGGACAGATAAGTATTGACCAGAAATATACAAGGCGACAACTCCACCAATCATAGCTAAGGGTAAATTGACGAGTATGAGCATAGCTTGACCAACACTAGTAAAAGCAAAATATAGTAGCAACGCAATAATACCAATAGAAAGTGGAACAACGATAGCAAGTCTTTGCTGTGCTCTTTGTTGATTTTCAAATTGGCCACCGATATCAACAGAATAACCGGGAGGTAAATCAACCTTACTTGCAATTGCTGCTCTAATATCTTTAACGACACTCCCCATGTCTCGTCCTTGTACGTTGGCTTGAATAACGACGCGTCGCTGGACATCATCTCGGCGTACCTGAGGAGGGCCAGATTCAATGGCAATATCTGCCACATCACCTAACCGCACCCATGCACCTGTTGGAGCCTGGAGTCGTAAGTCAGCAATAGTTTGTTGCCGATCTCTAAACTCTTTGCCTATTCGCAGGTAAATATCATAACGTTCATTACCATTAATGACTTGTCCTACTTCCTGACCACCAATACCATTACGCACTAATCTCATTACATCACCAACCGATAAGCCGTATCGAGACAATTGACGACGGTTTGGTCTAACGACTAACTGAGATTCACCTGCTATTGGCTCCATAGCAACATCCCTTGCACCATCAACCCCTTGAATAGCATTAACAATAGCCTGACCTTGCTGAGCAAGGATGTCGAGATCTGGGCCAAACAGTTTTATTGCTAACTGGGCTTTCACACCTGAAAGCAATTCATCGACTCTTGTTGCGATAGGTTGAGAAAAATTAAGTAGTAAACCGGGGAATTTCTCAAGTTTTATTTCCATTAAACCTTGTAGTTCATGGCGTGTTTTTGCACTCGTCCACTCAGCGGTTGGTTTGAGGCCAATATAAATTTCAATATTACTGACTGGTTCAGGATCACCACCAATTTCTGCTCGACCAATACGACTGGTAGCATAAGTAACTTCAGGAAATTCCAGTAGTATTTTCTCCAACTTAGGCGCTACAAACAGAGCTGTAGTTAAGCTGGTAGAAGGAGCCATTGTTACACGTAAATTAATTGTGCCTTCTTCAAGCTCAGGTACAAATTCAGTGCCTAAATTTGGCACTAGAAATAACGTACCAACAAGTAAGGCTCCAGCCCCGATAAGAACCACTTTTTTGGCGTTCATCGCTTTTGTTAAACTATTGCGGTAAAGCTTTTCTAGCACACTAACGAAAGGGCTGGTTCGGGCTTTAAAACCTCGTTGAAACAGGTAACTGGCTAGAGCAGGTACAACAATGAGTGATACGACTAAAGACGCCACCATAGCAATCATAATACTAATAGCCATGGGCTGAAATAGTTTGCCTTCGACTCCTTCTAAGCTAAACAAAGGGGCAAAAACCACCATAATAATTGTTACTGCAAAAAATACAGGCTTAGCGACTTCTCGTGCGGCAATTTGTATACGCAAACTAACATCGATATCTTTTTCGACATCAAAAGGGTTCTCACTGTCATGCATTCCTTCATGACTATGTTCGTGACGACGATCGGGCTGACTGAGATGTTTGAAAATATTTTCCATCATCACCACTGCACCATCGACCATCATTCCAATCGCAACCGCTAAACCACCCAGAGACATTAAATTCGCAGACAAGCCATTGTAGGCCATGATCATTAAGGCCATACCAACAGAAAGTGGAATAGAAATCAGAACCAGCAAAACTGCGCGTACATTCAGTAAGAAAAGTAACAATACAATAACAATAAAGATAAAAGCCATTGTCAATGCTTGAACTACCGTACTAACTGCTTTTTCAATTAAATCTGCTTGGTCATAAATGGGTTCAAACGTTACACCTTTTGGCAAGGCTTGTTGAATGAGCGGGATTCTGTCTTTTATGCCATCAATGGCAACTTTAGTATTTGCGCCCATACGTTTTAAAACAATACCGGAAACAACTTCACCTAGGAATTTACTACCATTAGTACCGACACGTTTAGTCATTGTGACAGCGCCTTGTCTAATTTCGCTTCCAAATTCAATAGTTGCAACATCAGCTAGATAAACAACAGTACCTTCAATTGTTTTGACAGGGATTTGCTTTAGTTCTTCAATACCTTTTTCATCACTACTTAACCAACCAACACCTCGAATAATAAGTTGCTCTTGGCCTCTATCCATATACCAGCCACCCGCGTTATCATTATTATCTTCTAATGCGTTAGCGATATCTTCTTGGGTCAATTGGTAAGCAAGTAAACGAGAAGGGTTGATATTTACTTGGTATTGTTTAACATTTCCGCCGAATGCTAAGACATCAGTAACACCGTCTACAGGCATTAATAATAATTTAACCACCCAATCGTTTAGACTTCGAAGTGACATACTGTCATAACCAGAGTCTTCATCAGCGAGTAACAAATATTGATATACTTGCCCCAAACCAGAGGTGTTTGGACCAATCTCAGGTATACCAACACCTTCAGGTATTAATTCTTTTGCTGATTGCAATCGCTCAAAAACCAATTGACGAGCAAAATAAATATCGGTCCCTTCCTTGAAGACGACCGTAATACCAGACAAACCTGTTTTAGAAATTGAACGTACTTCTTCAACATCAGGTAATGCATACATTACGGCTTCTATTGGAAAGGTAATAAGTTGTTCTACTTCTTCTGAAGCCAAACCTGGCGCTTCAGTATTAATGGCCACCTGCACGTTGGTCACATCTGGAAATGCATCCAAATTCAAACGTGGAATAGTAAAAATGGCCATAGCCGTTAACGCAACTAAGGCAAATATTACCAATAATCGGTTAGCGACAGACCAGTCAATCAAACGATTTAACATGTGTTAGTTCTCCAATTATCAATTAATGGTTATGAGCATCGAAACTGCCTTTGGCAATTTCTGCCGCGACATAAAATGCGCCAGTTGTGACGACTTTGGTGCCTGCTGGTAATCCCTTAATTTCACGTGATTTTCCTAGTTGTCGTCCCAATTCAACTTCGACACCTTTAAATTCGCCATTTTCTTCAACAAACACCATCCAATCACCATCACTACCACGCATTAATGCTTCTTCAGGCACAGTCAGAACTTTTTTGTCCGTTTCAAAGGCAAAATAGACATCCGCAAATAAGCCTGGATGAAGCTTATGACCGTCATTTTGAACCTGTAAACGTATAATACGTGTGCGAGTTACTGGGTCTATGGTATGAGCTTTTTGAGTGATCGTAGCTGTGTATGTATTGTTACCTACATTTACTTGCGCCTTTGAATTTTCAGGTAAGTCCAATTCCATTGATGGAGCTAAACGTGCTTCAACCCATAACGTATCCTCATCAGCCAGATCAAATAAAGTACCGCCGGATTCTATGCGTTGTCCTTGACGGAAATTATCAGATAATACCGCGCCAGAAGTCTCTGCGTTTAGAGTGTATTGGCCAAGTTTTTTAGTGTTGGTAGCCAAAGAGGTAATAGCGTCAGCAGATAAGCCATACGCATATAATCGTCCTAAGTCAGCCTCAAAAGCGGTCTGAGCTTCTATAAAGCGTTTATCACCGACCGCTTTTCGACCAAGTTTTTGCACTCGTTTCCATTCTGAATCAGCGAGCCTATAGCTGGCTTGTGCTTCAGCCATTGACTCACTAAATAGGGTGACTAACGGTTGATTGATTTCAACATGATCACCTAAAGCAACATGGCGTTTTAGTATCACCGAATCTACTCTTGGCGAGACTAAATAACTGGTATAGTCATTCGCTTTTATCTCTCCTTGAGCATAAATACTGTAAGTCATCGCCTGAGACTCTAGTACGGTTATGTTAATTTCAGCTAAATTTAATTGTTCCTTTGAAAGTTTAACTCCCGAACCTTCTTCTTCGTGTTCATTTTTACCTTCATGGCCATGCCCATCGTCTTTTTCTTCTTCGTGTTCATTTTTACCTTCATGTCCATGCCCATCGTCTTTTTCTTCTTCGTGTTCATTTTTACCTTCATGGCCATGCCCATCGTCTTTTTCTTCTTCGTGTTCATTTTTACCTTCAT
>NZ_JAUPEC010000002.1 GCF_030551755.1 Pseudocolwellia sp. AS88 | reverse complement strand
AGTACGCTTAGTTGTTGATTTCATAACACTCTCCAATTTACTTAAAGAAAAGTGTCAACCTTATTTAGGACGGGTCAAAGCTCACAAAAAAAGCACCATAATTATGGTGCTTTTTTGTTTTAACTTTTCGCTTAGTTCTTCATTTGGCTTTTATTAATACCGAATAAAATACTAATAGGAATAGCAAATTGAACATTGAACATTCAAATTTCTATAAGATCTAATCCATTTCTTTACGGGTAAACACCCAATCGTTACCTTTTGATAAATCTTCACTATATTCATAGCCTGCACTATTAAAGTTTTTCAAATCTTCTAACTTTGAAATTTTATTTTCAATAATGTAATTAGCCATTAGTCCACGAGCTTTTTTCGCATAGAAGCTGATCATTTTGTACTGACCATTTTTCCAGTCTTTAAAAGCAGGTGTAACAATAGTCGCCTTTAACGATTTTTTCTTCACAGACTTAAAGTATTCATTAGACGCTAAATTAATTAATACATCGTCGCCTTGTTCAGCAAGAGCAGCATTTAAATTATCTGTAATAATGTCACCCCAAAATTGATAAAGATTCGCGCCTCTATCGTTATCTAGCTTAGTACCCATTTCTAAACGATAAGCTTGAACCAAATCTAAAGGTTTTAATAAACCATATAAGCCAGACAATATTCTTAAATGTTGCTGAGCAAAATCAAAAGACTCTTCACTAAAATCATAAGCTTGCAAGCCTGTATAAACATCGCCACTAAAAGCAAGTACAGCTTGCTTGGCATTTTCAGGTGTAAAAGGTAATGACCACTCACCAAAACGAGCAGCGTTTAAACCTGCAAGTTGATCACTAATACTCATTAATGATGAAAGATCAGCAGGCGTTAACTTTACGCAACGATTAATAAGCTCCTGACTGTGCTCCAATAAATCTGATTGAGTAAATTTATTTGTTGGTGATGGCGTTTCAAAATCTAATTTTTTTGCAGGAGAAACAACAATTAACATGATAAGACCTTGGTTTTAAAGCGTTTAAAATAACAGATATTATTCACTATAACATAGCTACAGGCTTATTTTTATTAACTTTAACTAAAACTTGTTAGTAATTTTTACAGCTTAAGCATTAGATTTTTTAGTTGATAATGAACACTATTCATTAAAAATAAAATATGATTAAAATTCAAACAGTTAAATCAGATCGATTAAATTAAATATTTCACTTATTGAAAACTTATGATATTAAAAAGAGGCTGTTGTATAAAAAGGAGCATTTCATGAGCACACATCAAGAAGTACTAGATACGCAACCAAAATCAACTAAAAGCAATAACAAAAGAAAATGGCGTGAAATTGAGTTATTAAAAGATCAACACCAGCTAGAAAAAGAGCTCAGAGCATTAGATAATCCTTTAGATTATATGCTCGATGATTATTAACCTTCATTTAGGTTAAATTCACTCTTTACTAAAACTCGGTTTAACCGAGTTTTTTATTGTTAAAAAAAGACTCCTAATGACTTATAAAAAACCTCCTGCTCATCTTAAAAATCAATCTGGTTTTGGTACAACTAATGCAAAAATACAAGTCTATATAGAGACCCCCCCACCATTACCTGAATACCAAGAATTAAGCTTAATAAAACCTTTAGAAGTGAATGATGTTGCAAGAATAGAACAATTAACAGGTAATCACTGGCGTAAAATATTTAACGTTTTTGCTAAGCTATTATTTGAATACTCCCCTAATAACTTTACTACTTGGCAATCATTACGCGATGAATATTTGCTGCAAGTACAAAGTAATGAGCAGCTGATCTTTTCACCCATTAGTTACGAAGAAATAATAACAAAGAAAGATGATCAAAGTTATAACGTAATTAGCATAATTATGGGTAAAACCTACGCAAATAAGTTAGGTATAGATGAGTATTGTTATTGGCTATCTGAAAATTTTGCTATTAATACTAAAAAAAGAATTATTATTTGCCCCTATTTTGATTACAGGCAGTTATCAAATATTAAAATAACTCAGCTAGTACAATTAATAAAACAATTAGAGGCCTAAACATTAAGCCTCTGTCTAACCTTAATGTTTAGAACTAGTCTAGTATTAGCTATAAATTAAAGTTATCCCTGAAATATATTCAGGGATTTTCTTATACTTTAACTTTCATCCGGTGTATTTGTATTAACCGGTTCTATTGCTTCATCGGTTACAATAGGATTTTCGACTTCAATGCGATCTACACGTTGTAAGCCTCTTGGAAGCTTGCTGCCACGACGACCACGTTCACCTCTGTAGTGTTCAACATCTGAAGGTTTAAGCGTTAACTTACGCTTACCAGCGTGTAAAGTAATGGCACTGGTTGGTTGGATTACTTCAATAATAGTTAAAAACTCTTCTCTTGCTTTTGCCCGAGCTGAAGGAATATTGATAATTTTATTCCCCTTACCTTTGCTTAGCACCGGCAAATCTTTTACTGGGAATAAAAGCATTCTACCTTCACTGGTTATAGCAAGAACAAGTGCTGTATCTGTATTACTTATCACCTTCGGCAACATAACTTTAGCCGAAGCAGGTAAACTTAATAATGCTTTACCATTTTTATTCCTGCTAAGCATGTCTTCAAATGAACCAACAAAGCCATAACCGGCATCACTGCTTAGCAAGTATTTGCAATCATCATCTGCCATCAAAGTGTGCTCGAAAGTCACACCTGACGATAAACTAAAGCGCCCAGTTAATGGCTCACCTTGGCTTCTCGCTGTAGGTAAACTATGAGCTTCAGTAGCATAGGAACGACCTGATGAATCAATAAACACCACAGGTCGATTACTTCGTCCTTTAGCTGAACAAAGATATTCATCGCCCGCTTTATAACTTAAACTTAACGGATCAATATCATGACCCTTACCACATCGAGCCCAACCTTTTTCTGATACAACAACAGTTACAGGTTCGCTTGGTACTAAATCTTTTTCTGTTAATGCTTTAGATTCTTCACGCTCTACAAGAACAGAACGACGATCATCACCATATAGTTCGGCAGCTTCAAGAATTTCTTTTTTCATCAACGTATTCATACGAGCTTTCGAATTTAGCGTTTTTTCTAAATATTCACGTTCAATATTTAGTTCATCTTGTTCCGCCCGAATTTTAATTTCTTCAAGCTTAGCTAGTTGGCGTAATTTAATTTCTAGGATTGATTCGGCTTGACGATCAGACAAATCAAAACGCGACATTAATTCAGCTTTAGGATTATCATAGCCACGAATAATTTCGATAACTTCATCAATATTCAAATAGGCTACAAGTAAACCATCTAAAATATGTAAGCGTGCTAACACCTTATCGAGTCTGAACTGTAGCTTACGTCTTATCGTTTCTCGTCGATATTCAATCCATTCTTTTAAAATAGTACCTAAATTCTTAACTGACGGATTATTGTCTAATCCAATCATATTTAAGTTAACACGGTAGTTTTTTTCTAAATCTGTTGTTGCAAATAAATGCTGCATCAACTGTTCAACATCAACACGATTTGAGCGAGGTACAATAACTAAACGAGTTGGGTTTTCATGATCCGCTTCATCACGTAAATCAACCACCATTGGTAATTTCTTCGCTTGCATTTGTGCTGCTATTTGCTCAAGGATTTTCCCGCCAGAGGCCTGATGAGGCAACGAAGTTATAACAATATCGCCTTGCTCTACGTCATACACAGCACGCATTTTGATACTGCCGCGCCCGGTTTCATATATTTTAGAAATTTCAGCTTTTGGAGTAATAATTTCAGCGTCAGTTGGATAATCAGGACCTTTAACATACTCAAGTAAATCAACTGTTTCTGCTTTGGGCGTGTCAATTAAATGAATACAAGCAGCCGCGATTTCTCTAACGTTATGTGGTGGAATATCCGTTGCCATACCAACAGCAATACCTGTAATACCATTAAGCATGATATGAGGTAAACGGGCAGGAAGCGTTTTAGGCTCTCGCATAGTACCATCAAAATTAGGTACCCAATCTACAGTTCCTTGTCCTAGCTCACTTAGTAACACTTCACTAAATTTAGATAATCGAGCTTCGGTATAACGCATTGCAGCAAACGACTTAGGGTCATCTGGCGCCCCCCAGTTACCCTGACCGTCCACCAAAGGATATCGGTAAGAGAATGGTTGAGCCATTAATACCATGGCTTCGTAACAGGCTGAATCACCATGTGGATGAAACTTACCTAATACATCACCCACCGTACGCGCTGATTTTTTGTATTTTGCTAAAGCTGATAAACCCAACTCAGACATCGCATAAATAATTCGTCTTTGTACGGGTTTTAAGCCATCTCCGATATGTGGTAATGCACGATCCATTATGACGTACATTGAATAGTTTAAATAAGCTTCTTCGGTAAATTCTCGAAGGGGTTTTTGTTCAACACCGTCAAGACTATAATCGAGCATATCGGACATGAATGAGTTTCCTAAAAAGTTTCTAAAGCTGAATAACCAACTTATGATGAACTTAAGTTATTATTTTGAGCAAATGTGTACTGAATTTCTATAATGTTGCACGCTCTATTGGCTAGTTTTTTAGTCAATAAAAAGTGAAAAATCTAACTTGAATTCGGGGTAATATGTTTGTGTCTAGATTTTAATATCTTATGGTTAAACAATATAATTTTATTTATATCCCGAATTCATATCGCCTAGCTATGTAGCTTATATGATTATCGACAAAGGGAAAATACTTGATTGAATTTTTAATACATTAAGAAGGTTTTTAATGTGAAATTAAGCGTCTTGTTGATAAATTTTGATTTGCTTGCCACCACCATCTTTAATTTCATATAAAACATTCATCGCGGTATTAAGTAATAATTCAAAATTATTTAACGATTCACTCAATTCTACAATCCCTACACTCATATTCAACTGTTCGTCTATACCTACGTAATCAAATTTATAAGCAGCCACTTTAGCTTTTAAATGTTGTGCTATAGCTTTTGCCTCATCTTCAGAAGCTTCAGGTAAAACTGCAATAAATGTTGCATCCTCTAATCGACCAAAAACATCACGCGTTCTCATAGACTCAGTACCTAAAAGGGCAAATTTTTTGAGTAGTTCGTCTCCTATGTAGTCGCCATGAATATCATTTAACAACTTAAAATTATCTATTTTTATAGCAAGTAAACACAAGCCTGAACGTGCTTCAACACAACGTTTAATTGCACTTTTTCCGTGCCTGAATAATATCTTTCTATTTTTAATCCCCGTTAAAATATCCAGTTTAGAAAGTTCACGAAAGCGCTTGTTAGTTGACAACATACGTAATAGTAAAAGTACAAATATAAATACTAAAAAAATCACAATATATATATTACGACGTGTTGTTACTTCATTACTTAATGACTCATCTATTTCGAGTGTTTTCAATTCAGCTTGCTCATTAAGCAACCGGTTCAAATCTTCTTTGCGTTGGGTTTCATATTTCTCTTCTAAAGCAAAAATATGTTTATCTCTTTCATTTTTTAAATAGGTATCGTATTTAGTAATAAAAATATTTTTAGCGTCGTAAGCTTTTTTAAACTGCCCAACACCAGCATAGCTTTCAGCTAAAGTTTTATATAAATTAATAAAAGGCAGGCGACTGAGTTGGTCAGGGTTAATTTTAGCTTCAAGTGATTTTGCTCGTAAAAGGTAATTAATTGTTTGATGATGCTTATTGATACCTTGCGTATTATTAGCTTGCACAACGAGATATAAATACTGTTCAGCTGAGTTTAATTTGTCAAAATCAGCTTTGAGTTTTTCGATTAATGAAATTGCTGTTTGTGACTTCAAATCATTTAATTTAATAAGACTTTCTATTTTTGCATTTAGAGAAAAGATTGGAATATAAAAAGCCTCTTCATCTTCATTTGCCAACACGTTGAATGAAAAGAAAAGAGTAAAAAATAAAGCGGTAATAAATAAGTAAAAATTCTTAGGTTTTATGAAATGCATACTGTATTACCACCTAAAATAACAGCTTGCTGCTTCAGAGTTTTAGTTGTTTTAATTAGTGACTCATAAGACTCAACAGAAAAATCATTATTACTCATACCGATACTTACTGATACGACTTTCAAGCCGTATTTGTCCCAAGACTTTCTATAAATTGTATTATGTATTCCATTCGCTACACTTTCAGCTTTAACCGCACTAGTATTTGGTAAGAACACGATAAACTCATTACTCGAATACCTTCCACAAAGCGCATTTTCTCCAATAATATTCAATATAATTAATGAGATTTCAATTAAAATACTGTTACCAATTTCATAGCCTTTCACTTGGTTTATATTGGTAAAGTTATCTACTTTGATAAGCATTACATTAAACTCATTAGCAATCGCTTGATTATATGCACTGGAGCCAGCCAATAAAATACTTTGGCGGTTAGGTATATCTGTTAAATGATCTGAACCTCTGCTATCAAGTAATTTTTTTCGATTTTTTAAGTTAACAGAATAAAACCACACTAAACTCAACATAGTAAAAATACAGATAATGATATAAAAAGTCCGTTCTTGATAACTCTCATTAACTTCTTTTAATGCCTGTAATTGTATAAGGCGTTTTTTTTCTAATGCTTTTGCTTGTATCTCATGTTGCTTACTTTCATACTCAATTCGCATTCCCTCTAGGGCATAAAAATTATTACGGTTATTTATTTCCAAAACATTTTCATGGTATTGGTTTTGCGCTTGATAAGCTTCTTGGTAAAAACCCTGATTATAAAAAATTTCTGATTTTATGCGCAAGATTTCTTGATATGAATATGTACGAATATGCTCATCTTGCTCAGACAACATCTCTTCAGCATAGTTAATAGCATTCATCGCCTCTTTATATCTTTCTAAATGATTTAAAATATCAGCTTTGTTAATCCCAATAAGTATTTCTGAACTAGGCTCCTTCACTAAATCAAGGTATTTTTCTGCACTAATAATATATTTATAAGCTGTATTAGGGTCACTTAAGGGTTTATTTAAATAGGCTTGTGCTAGTTTGGAATACATATTAGATAGGTTAAAGAAAACACCATTTTTTTTAGCTTTGATTATCATTTCTTCATACAAAGAAATTGCTGATAAATACTCCTTACTTTTTGCGTGTGTAATAGCTATATTCTGTATAGCTCTTGTAACTAAATATGATTCATTTGCCTTAATAAAATAAGTTTTCGCATTCTCATAAAACTCTTGTACTTTACTTTCTAACTGAAAATGACTGTAAAGCGACCCTAATTCAAAATAAACTAATCCTAGAGACTTATCATCCTTGAGCTTTTGAGCTAACAATAAGGCTTCATTAAGTAGAATTAAAGATCGTTGAAACCTCTCATTGCCATAATCTATAGCACCTAAGTTTATCAAACTAATAATAACAACCTTATCGTCATCCAAAGATTCAGCTATTTCTAATGCCGACAAATAATCTTGTATAGCAGGTTCTGAGTTACCTAAATTGTCATAAGAGTAACCTCTTAAATTAAGTAGTTCTGCCATATTAATATTCGGATGAGAAAGCTTTTTAGTTTGGTTTAGACCGTCATTAGCTGCTTCTTTAGCTAAATGATATTCCATTTTTATTATATAAAGCTCTGCTTGTAGTTTTTTAAAACTAATACGTTCTTCTATACGAAAATCAGGTAGGTATTTCTCATAAAATTTGGCGAGTTTAATGGCAGTAACTAAATCATTTTTTTGTAATGACTCTATCTTTGTCATTATTTCGTCAAACTTTAAGGGTGAAAGTTCATTTGAGAGGCTTTGCAATGGGATCAACAAAAAAGAACACAGCATAAGTAGAATGTGTATTCTTTTTAGTAATTTTATTTTGGTTTTTATAAAATGATGAAGCAAATATAAAACTATTAACAAGTTAGCCAGCGCTCTAGTATAAAACGAATTAGAACATACAAGAAGTGCTTATTTGATCTGTTTAGTTTTCCTTATAATTTACCTGTACTTTCCTTTAGAAATAAAATACTTATATAAACATTTTCATACAAAAAACAACTAAGCTAAGTATTAATTAACGCTCATAGCATTAACTAAAGTAAGGTCTACATCCGCCCCGCCTCCTTTTTTCGAGCGTTATAAAAAGGTAACTATGCTATAACGAGTTAACAGCAAAGACTGTTTACAAGGCAATAAGTAGATTAGTAATAATCCATATTACCTTAACAGACCTTAACTCTAAGAAATTTTAGGCTGAGATAACCCTAACGTCTGAAAAAATTCACTAACAAACAGCTCAGTATCCGCAAAGTTATCACGAAATACATAATTGAATTTATTCAGCTAAATTTTTCAAAAGGCTACATGCTCAACTAAACGCTTCAAAGCCTTATCCATAAAAAATCATTTGCATAAAATTATTCAGACAAAAAATTTAACTCTTATTTGCTGGGTGTATACTGTGGCAACAGAACATCATACTCAGCACCCAATCCCTTATCTATTTGAGGTGCTCAAAAGAAATGGTTTAACAAAATTGTTATGAAAGAAATCGGTTTAAAACAAATAAATCAACGTTACTTTACTCAGCAGACCCATAGTGCAATTGAAGACTATGTCATTATTGAAGAACCTTTGTTAATTTCTTTATACTACCTAGATGCCGATTCAAACGATTATAAAACCACTGATTTAACTGTTGTTATGCGAACACCAGGTAAAGATACCCAGCTCGTCATCGGCTTCTTATTTAACGAACAAATTATTAATTTAGAAAAAGATATTCTCAACATAAAAATTAATGATGAATCACAAAATAATAATCATGTTATCGTTAAATTAGCAGCGTCAGTAAAACCAAACTGGCAAAAAATAACTCGCGCTTTCGCCAGCCAATCAAGTTGTGGGATTTGTGGTAAAACATCTCTAAATAGTTTAGCGATTAGCATTGAAAGTATTATAAATAACGAAAACGCTTGGCTAAAAAGTGCTGATATTATAACGCTTGCTAACGACCTTAAATCTCATCAACCGCTATTTCAGCAAACGGGCGGAGTACATGGTGCAGGTTATGTTGTAAATAATAAGTGGCGCTGTGTTTATGAAGATGTAGGTCGTCATAACGCCGTTGATAAAGTGATTGGCGATATAATTATTAACAATAAACATGACGAAAAATCGATACTCGTTTTAAGTGGTCGTATTAGTTTTGAATTAATGCAAAAGGCCATTACAGCCGCTATACCTGTAATTGTAGCCATTGGTGCTCCATCAAGCTTAGCTATTTCGGCGGCAATACAATTTAATATCACCTTAATTGGCTTTACTAAAAACAATCAATTTAATGTTTACCATGGCAACCATCGCATCGATTACGATACCTCTGCGCACGATGCTATTAAATAAGGTAATACCAAGATGACAGTAAAAAAATATACCGGTCACGCAGGTGGTTGGGGCGCTTTAAAAAGTACCGCTACCCATTTATTAAAAAGTGACAACATTGCTAAAAACATTAAAAACCTTCTTAAAACTAATCAAGACCATGGCTTTGATTGCCCTGGTTGTGCATGGGGTGAAAAAGACGAACCAGGTCGGTTCCGTTTTTGTGAAAATGGCGCAAAGGCCGTTAACTGGGAAGCAACCTCACGTCGTGTAGATAGAACTTTTTTCAAAGAACATTCCGTTAGTTGGCTAAGAAAGCAAACCGGTTACTTTTTAGAATACCAAGGTCGATTAGCAGAACCTGTTATATACAATGCTGAAACAGATCACTACGACGCTATTTCTTGGGATGATGCTTTCTCTGTAATTGCTAAACATTTGAATGAGCTAGAAGATCCAAACCAAGCTGAATTTTATACATCAGGTAGAGCCAGCAACGAAGCCGCCTTTTTATATCAATTATTTGTGCGAAAATTTGGTACCAATAATTTCCCTGATTGCTCTAACATGTGTCACGAAGCTAGCGGTGTCGCATTAAAAGAATCTATCGGCATTGGTAAAGGCACAGTTAGAATTGAGGACTTCGAACACGCTGACGGTATATTTGTTTTTGGGCAAAACCCTGGGACTAATCACCCTAGAATGTTAGATACCCTTAGTCATGCATCTCGTCGAGGTGCAAAGATCGTGACTTTTAACCCTTTAAAAGAAAGAGGCTTAGAGCGTTTCGCCAACCCACAATCCGCCGTAGAAATGATTTCTGGTGGCGCAACAACCATTTCACATCATTACTTCACACCTAATTTAGGTGGTGATATGGCCTGTGTGCGTGGCATGGTTAAAGTATTATTAGAACGTCATAACCTTGCTCAAAAAAACACGAATAAAGCTCAACAAAGTGTATTTGATCTCGATTTTATACAAGCCCATACCCAAGGCTTAGATGAATATTTGCAATTAGTTGCTGATACATCGTGGCAACATATTATTGAGCAATCGGGGCTTACTCTTGAGCAAATAACGCAAGCAACTGACGTTTATCAACAATCAAAAAATGTCATTATTACTTGGGCAATGGGCATTACTCAGCACAAACATTCAGTTGCTACTATTCAGGAAATTACCAACTTACAACTACTCTTTGGGCAAATAGGAAAGCCTGGTGCGGGTTTATGTCCTGTTCGAGGTCATTCGAATGTTCAAGGTGACCGAACCATGGGCATTAATGAGAAACCTGACGATAAGTTCTTAGATAATTTAGCTAAAGTGTTTTCATTCACTCCGCCGAAAGAAAGTGGCCATAATGTGGTTGAAGCTATTGAAGCTATGCTTTCAGGTAAAAGTAAGGTGTTTATTGCCTTAGGTGGCAACTTTGTTTCGGCGACGCCTGACACTACATTTACCGAGCAAGCGCTCACTAACTGTAAGCTTACTGTAAATATAGCAACCAAATTGAACCAAACACATTTATATCCAGGGAAAACCTCTCTAATTCTACCTTGTTTAGGAAGAACAGATATTGATTTACAAGGCAGTGGGGAGCAATCAGTTACGGTTGAAGATTCATTTTCTATGGTACATAAATCAAAAGGTGTAGTCGGTTCTAATACCGAAAACATGCGTTCTGAACCTGCCATTATCGCAGGTATCGCTCATGCAACCTTAGGTAATACACCTGTTGAATGGCTTCGACTTGCTAGTAATTATGATTTGATCAGAAACTATATCGCGCAAACACTTCCAGAATTTAGCAAGATGAATGAGCGACTTGCCCATCCCGGTGGATTCTATTTAGGTAATAGCGCAGCCGAATTATCTTGGAATACCGATTCTCAAAAAGCTCAAATCAGCTCGAATCCATTACCTGAAGATATTATACCGGCTTCAATTAGAGCGCTAAGCAATAATCGAATATTCTTACTACAAACCCTGCGTTCCCATGATCAATATAACACCACGGTTTATGGCTTTGAAGACAGATACAGAGGCATCAGTGGCGAGCGAAATATTATATTAATGAACCCAAGCGATATATCCGATTTAGCATTAGCGAATGAAGATTTAGTCGATGTAGAAAGCTTATGGACTGATGATATTGAAAGAAAAATCTACGGGTTTAAATTAGTATCGTACGACATTCCAAAAGGTAATATAGCCGCTTACTTCCCTGAAGCTAATCCTTTAGTTGCTTTGCAAAACAAAGGTGATAGAAGTGATACGCCAGCGTCGAAGTCTATTGCAGTGATCATAAAAAAAGCAGAGCAGTCTAATAGAATAATCACAACAGCTTTGCCACTCAATGGTAAAAATTTGTCACCAAATAACATTTAGTGAAACTACAAAATAACAATTATGAATACCACGAGTAAATTAATAGCAGTTTGTACGACAAGCGGAAATACAACATCGTTGTAGTTAAGTTAGCTTCAAACTATGAGCTCAATCGCGCAACGCAATACATTAATTAAATAACTCTACTTGTGTCTCATAGACTAAGATTTTTCTTGGTCTTTCGTTAACTGTCAACGAACTTAGTCCATTAAACTGTACTATTTAATTAACTCACATAAACTACCTAAGATAGTAACAAAGCCTAGTATTATTAGTTTGTCTGGCGGTCGTAATCGCAATCCCCCTTCATTGAAGTTGCTAATTAAAACTTAGTAAAAGATCACGTTGAATTCAATTTAGAATCGGTGTCCAGTTTATTATTTTACTAGCGCATCGATCTTTTTATGAAAAGCAAACGTATTATTATCATTAACTATAGCTTTTGATTGATTTTTTTAGGTATGACTAAATTAGCTTTAATAGATAATCCGATGCTCTACTTTGGCAAAAAGTTATTATCTTTATGGGCATGGTTGACTTTATTTTATGGATTTTTTCTATCAGACGCTCATTGAGTGAATAGATGGCCAACTAACTTAAATTAAAACGACTTAGCAATTGATTTAATAGCAAATATTATCAAATAAAGTAACAGGTTGTATTGCCCTTTTATAATTCTTTAGCTATCTTTTAAAGTTAAGTTGGTGATTGACTGAATAACAATAAATTTAACAGGGAAAGTAATGAAGTACGATGAAACAATTCTTTTTATAGAGAATGATGATAGCACCCGCAAAATTTATTCAGATTTTTTTCGTGGAATATTTGCCACCGTTATTGAAGCGTCTAATGGACGTGAAGGCATATCAAAATTTATCACCCACAGACCGAGCTTAGTAATAACTGAAATTCAGCTACCTCAAATGAATGGTCCTGAATTAATAAAAGAAATTCGTAAAAACGATAGTAAAACCCCTGTTATTGTATTTAGTGCCGATATTGAAGAAGACTTTATTTTAGATACTATTAAAGAACATATAAATGGCTTTATTAGTAAACCAACAACCAACAAAAAGTTACTTCAAGTTATTGATGATATTTTATCTGTTGGAAAACACCAAGAAGCCCCTCTTCAACCAAAAATATTAGGCGATAGTTTAACCGTATTCAGCGAATACGACGAAGAACCTATACAAGATAATAATAGCCTTATGGTAGTGGGCATAGGTTCAAGTGCAGGTGGGTTAGAAGCTCTAACAACGTTAATCAAAGGGTTACCTAAAAACAACAATACCGCCTATATTATCGCCCAACATTTGAGTCCTAAACACAATACTATGTTGGTAGAGTTGCTTTCGAGAGAGAGCACCTTAATGATTAAGGAAGCAGAAAATAATGAAACGCTTGAGAGTGACGTTTTCTACATTACTCCACCTAATAAAAACGTTGAGATAAATAGTAATAATCAAATTGTTTTGTCACAACCAGAAAAACATTCTTTCCTTCCAAAACCATCTGTAAATCAATTATTCATTTCAATTGCCAAATATAAAAAAGAAAAGTCTGTAGGCATTATCTTATCTGGAACAGGTTCTGATGGATGCCAGGGTATGCGGGCAATCAACTCTGAAGGTGGAATCACCATAGTACAAGAGCCAAAAACGGCTAAATACGATGGTATGCCAATGGCTGCAATTAATGGTTCAGTTGTCGACATCTTAATTGAAGCAAGTAAAATTGGAGAAGAATTGGTCGCATTAGCCAACTTCCCGCGTAATAAAGTATTGAAGAAGCATCAAGTATCACCACCTAATGACCATATTTCTATTATTTTCGCTCTACTCCATAAAATTAAACAGGTAGATTTTTCTGTTTATAAAAAAGCCACTATTGGCCGTCGAATTGAGCGACGAATGGTTGCCTTAAAAGTACCAACATTGGGCGAGTATGTTGCTTTAATTGAAAGAGATGAACAAGAAGTTGAATTACTATATAAAGATATTTTAATTGGCGTTACCAGTTTCTTTCGTGACAGAGAAGCATACGATTCAGTAGAAAGTTTATTAGATAAATACCTCGATGAAATTCCAGAGTCAAAAGAAATTAGAATTTGGATGCCAGGCTCCTCTACAGGTGAAGAGGCATATTCTGTTGCGATTATAGTGAACGAGTTATTGAACGATCGTCAACAAGAAATAGATATAAAAATATTTGCAACGGATATTGATGAAGATGCCTTAAAAACTGCGCGCCGAGGTATTTATAGTCAAGCTTCTGTAACGGAAGTGTCAGACTCATATATAAAAGACTATTTTACTATTACCGATAATGAGTTTGAGGTTAAGAAAACCTTACGTAAGAGTATAGTATTCTCCTATCATAATCTTTTAGCTGATCCACCATTTAAAGATTTAGATCTTATTGTCTGTCGAAATTTACTTATCTATTTTAACCTTGATGCGCAAAAATGGATCATGCCTTCATTCCATTATGCCCTGAAAACAAACGCACTACTTTTTCTTGGAAAATCTGAAAATGCCACTAATTTTGAGCACCTTTTCACGCCGGTTGATAAATCAAATAAAATCTTTAAAACTGTAGCCTATTCAAAGAAAAACTATTCAGCTATAACTGTTCGCCCTCCAAAATATGTTAAATACCCAGAGGAAGAACAATCTAAAACATCAGAAGATACGCCATTACAAGAAACTATAGCAACGGAAGCTGCAAAGCTATTATTACCAAACATCATAGTAACCAACGAACAACTTGATGTGGTATATAAAAAAGGAAACCTCGATTTTGTTTCTATTCCGGAAGGCTATGTTTCGTACAATTTATATAAAATTGTTGATTCTCGTTTAGCTATTGATTTAAGAAAATTGTTCAGCTCTGCTAAACGTGGATTTGGTGTTAACTCAAGTAGCTATATTCCACTCCCACAAAAAGATGGAAAACCTCGACTGATAAAAGTTCACCTTGTGCCTATTTTAAATGGCCGTAATCAGATGTATCTTTTTTATTTTCAGAGTATCTCTGTTGAAGATTTACCGCTCATTAATACTAATTCTGATGAAATAGTGGTTTCCTCTTCAACTCATGAATTAGAGTTTGAGTTGCAACGTACCAAAGAACACATGCAAACCTTAGTAGAAGAGTTAGAAACCTCTAATGAGGAATTACAATCATCTAATGAAGAATTGCAAAGTGCTAACGAAGAATTACAAGCTACCAATGAAGAAATGGAAACAAGTAATGAAGAGCTTCAATCAACAAATGAAGAACTTCACACTGCATACGCAGAACTTAAAGAAATGTTTAATGAAAATACCACGATTAAAGAAAAACATAGCTTGCTTAATCGTCGTTACGAGTCTGTTTTAGAAAATATACACGAAGGTGTAATTATTACTAATCTACAGGGCATGATTCTTAAAACGAATCACGCGATGCAAAAATATACTGGTCTATCAAAAGAACAGTTACTCGCAAAAAACTGGTTTGAATTATACCCTATTGAAAATAACAGCCGCATACTCAACAGACAGAAAGAACTAACAGAGAAAGGAGCCTTTGGCCCTTACATCATAGAGTTACAGTCTAAGAAGAATATTAAAACTATACTGAGTGTTGAAGATTATCTTAGTCGAGACGAATTAGGTAATACACAAATATGGTCGTTTGCTTCAGATATATCTACAGAACGAAACGCCCTCGCAGAATTATCACTTAGTCAGCAAAAATATAAAGCAACATTTGATAATGCAAATATAGGTATAAGCCATGTTTCATTAGATGGAGAATGGATTTCTATCAACAATGCATTATCTCAAATGTTGGGATATACCCAAGAAGAATTATTAGCTAAAACGTTTCAGGAAATAACATACCCTGAAGATCTTGAAGCAGATTTAGAGCTAGTTAAGCAACTTATAAATGGTGAAAGAAATTCATATAAATTGGAAAAACGCTATTACAAAAAGGGTGGCCAGATTTTCTGGGCAATGCTTTATGTTGCTATAGTAAGAGAAAATAATAAACCATTGTATTTTATCTCTGTCATTGAGGATATTGATAGCCAAAAACAATCAACGCTAGACAATATGCAAGCAAAAATGGTTTTCAATTCCACCCAAGAAAGCATTGTCATAACCGATAAAGAGACAAGGGTTATTAATGTTAATCCTGCATTTGAGAGCATAACAGGTTATTCTCTCGATGAAATTAAAGGTAAAAAAATTAGCCTTTTAAAATCAGAACAACACAGCAATGAGTTCTACAATGAGATAGAGCGTTCATACAAACAAAGTGGTTTTTGGTCAGGTGAAGTGATCAATAAAGCCAAAAATGGCGACCTTTTCCCTGTTTTTCTTAATATTAGCGCCGTTAAAGATAATGATGGTCATATTATTCAATACATCGCGGTAATAACCGACATATCTATTATCAAACAATCACAAGATAAAATAAAATATCTTGCTAATCATGATTCATTAACGGGTTTACCTAATCGTACATTATTTGCAGATCGTTTAGAGCATGCACTACAAGAATCACGCCGTTCTAAAAAACAGCTAGCTATTTTATTTATTGATTTAGACCGCTTTAAAATTGTAAACGATGGCCTAGGGCATAGCGTTGGTGATGCTGTCTTAATTGAGGTTGCTAAACGCTTCTCTGGTGTATTACGTTCATGTGATACCGTTGCGAGAATCGGTGGCGATGAATTTATTATTATTCTTCAAGATTTAGATTCTGCATTAAATGCGTCAAAAGTGGCACTTAGTTTAATTCAATCAGTTAAAGAAGAAATCATTGTTGATGAACATAAAGTTACAGTCGGAGCTAGCATAGGGATCAGTATTTATCCAAATGATGGGCATTCTGCTGACGAGTTAATTCGCCAAGCAGATATTGCTATGTATGATGCCAAAGAGAATGGCCGAAATATGTATCGCTATATTTCAGAAGAACTCTCTTCAGTTGCTTTTGAGAAAGCGTCGATGGAAAGCTCAATACGAGAAGGATTAAATAACGATGAATTTGAAGTCTATTTTCAGCCGATTATAGACTTAGAAACAATGAAGGTATCGCATCTTGAAGCCTTAATCAGGTGGAATCATCCTAAACTTGGCCTAGTAATGCCAAATAAGTTTATTCCTCTTGCTGAAGAATCAGATTTAATTACTGAAATTACAAAATATGTTGTATTTAAGGTAATGAATACCATTAACGACTTGAATACAGTTAACCAATATCAATGTAAAATCGCCATTAACTTTTCGTTGAAAGATTTAGAGAGTGATTCACTCTTCTCCATATTTAAAAAATATTTACGACAATTTAAAATTGATGGAAGTGCTATTTCTCTCGAAATTACCGAAAGAAAAGTTATAGTATCAAATGAGCAAAACCAGCAACATTTAGAACGTTATAAAAAATTAAATGTCTCTTTTTCGATGGATGATTTTGGTACCGGTTATTCAAACTTAGGTTATCTTATTAATAAACCTTTCGACATCTTAAAAATTGACCGTTCTTTTATCTCTCGAATTGGCGAAGAAAGCAAATCAGAAGAAGTAGTAAAAGCCACTATTTCAATTGCCAATGCATTAGGTTTAAAAACAGTTGCTGAAGGAGTAGAAACAAAAGAACAATATGATTTTGTGGCTAGTCATAACTGTGATTTTATTCAAGGTTATTATTTTCAAACACCCAAGCCAATTAGTAAATTACTTGATTATTTACAAGATAATAAGAATAAAGAGACTAAGGGTTAAATTAAAAAAGGGGTCTGTGCAAACACCGGCTTAACGTTATAAAACAATGTAAAGGCTCGCATTTTATTTAATTTAGAATGGGAGCCTTTTTTATTTTGCAGAAGCCAGAACAAAACCCTACATGAAACATCGCATATTAAGCTCAAATCGACTGCTTTAACTGATAATGTCTTCTAATTATTTTTAACTTCACAGTTTTCACTATGGCAGATATTAATGTTGCCGAACTCTACTTTATCTTTTGCTAATAGTAATTGAAGATCTTCTTTACGTTGCTTTCTTATCTGTTGATATCAACAACCACACGACCACGAATAGTGCCTGCCAGTAACGCTTCAGCTGTAGGTATTACTTCACTCAACCCTATTTCAGTCGAAATATCTTCAAATACTTGTGGATCTAAAATATCAGCAAGTCGCTCCCAAGCTTCAATGCGATCTGCAATAGGTCGCATTACACTGTCAATACCAGCTAACGTAACACCGCGTAGAATAAAAGGTGCAACTGAAGCTGGTAAGTCCATGCCTTGGGCTAAACCACAAGCAGCAACAGTACCGCCGTATTGCATACTGGCACAAACATTAGCTAAGGTATGACTTCCTGCAGAATCAACTGCTCCTGCCCAGCTTTCTTTTGCAAGCGGGCGACCAGGCTCTGACAAGGCTTTTCGATCAATAACATCTGAAGCACCTAATTTTTTAAGGTATTCTGCTTGGTCAACTCTACCCGTTGAAGCAACAACGTGATAACCCAACTTTGCTAAAATCGCGATTGAAAAACTACCTACACCACCGTTAGCACCTGTCACTAAAATTTTACCTTTGTCTGGCGTAACACCATTCTTTTCAAGAGCAATAACACAAAGCATTGCAGTATAGCCGGCTGTGCCAATAGCCATTGCTTGGCGTGGTGAAAATTCTTGAGGTAATGGAATTAACCATTCGCTTTTTAAACGTGCTTTTTGAGCCAAACCACCACAGTGAGTTTCACCCACACCAAAACCATTAAGTAACACTTGATCGCCAACGCTAAATTTATCACTTTCACTGTGTTCAACAGTCCCTACTAAATCAATGCCAGGAACCATAGGAAACTTTCTTACTACTGGAGCTTTGCCAGTAATAGCTAATGCGTCTTTATAGTTAATTGTGCTATGAGAAACATTAACAATAACATCCCCTTCAGGTAATACACTTTCATCAATATCTTTAACAGCGGCTCGGTAACCTTGGTCATCTTTTTCAATTAAAATACCATTAAACATCTTGCTCTCCTTATTTAGACTGATCGTCTATAAATAGTAAAAAAAATATTAGGGCGACTAAATAACCTGAAAACTGAATAAGCAATTATGCCTAATATTGTTATTTAACCGTCAATCTGCGTTGGTTTTATTCCTAATAGCCAGCTATTAGTACATAAAACCGCCTTGTTATACGGACTAAATTCCAACATTAGGAGAAAAGTAAATGATATTTTTTAGTGAAATCATATCGTCTTATTTTTAAGTAATATGAATCAATAAATTACAAAATTCATTATCCAGAGTTCAGGTTAAATAACCTAAGTTCAGTTTGTGGGTAAAGTCGTCATAAAATGGTTAAAGTAACTTTCTAATGGCTTAGTATCTTGTACCAGTTTGGCTCGACTAACAGCGCCTTCCCAGCCAATCCAAAAATATTCTGCTAATTGTTCACAATTTGCCGTATTTGATATCTCTCCTGACGATTGTGCGGCTTTAAGACAGTTTGCTATGCGATGCTGCCAGCTCAAGAATATATCAATCAATTGCGGTCTGAAGCTTTCAGGTAGTAACTCAACTTCTTGTCCAAGGTTACCCACTAAGCATCCTCGTTTAAATTGATGGCGGATCATGCCCATTTTGGCATCTTCCACAAAGTTACTGATGCGTGTTAAAGGTGAGTACGACTCATCTAACAAAAATACGTCTAATTTATTGGCAAAATAATCAGCGTACTTTTCAATAACAGCCCGACCAAATGCTTCTTTACTCGCAAAGTAATGGTAAAAAGAGCCTTTAGGCACCCCAACCTTTTTCAAGATTTGATCAACCCCGGAAGAGGCAAAGCCTGTTTCTGTTAATTGTTCTAAGCCGCTACGGATCAAATCAGCTTTAGTATCATGATTTTCTCGTGATACTTTTGGCGGTCTGCCACGGCGTGGTTTTGTTATGGGTACGTTCATACTCACATAATAGACCGATCGTCTATTTAATTACAAGAATATTTGAAAAGCGATGAATTAAATCAATTAGAAATAATACGCCAGCCTGAAATCAATAGCTTTAGCATTAAGTAAGCGGGAAAGTCTGATAGGATTATTTGATATAAAAATGTAATATCAATTAATCGCTGATATCACTTCGGTTTTCAAAAAACCGTATTATTCTATAATGAACATTTAGTTCAAATGGTCCGAGGTTTCTTCATTACTATCAACCTCAAAATCATAGAATAAATTACTTACTGATTGTTGTATTTTTTGCCAGTGTGGAAGTAAGCCTTTACGATAATTGACTCGAATATGAGCTTTCATTCGAGGGCTTAGGTTAAAGTACTGAGTACAACGTGCTGCCGTATGAGATCGATTACTACAGGTAATAAAAGTTGTGACATGATCAGTATTATTTTGCACAAAATAGATATTTTGATCTCTCAAGTCAGTCCCTCGCCCGAAGTTAATACTTCTTTTTTCAATATCAACTCCTGTTCCTGTGGGGGTATATCCTGTTAACCCATATATATCATTACTCAAAGAGTGATAAATAAAGCACTTTGAGAAACATGGCAGGGTTGGATTGATATAACGCTCTTTCTTTCTATTCAAATAACCGTGAACACCATAGTCTTCTCCCGTATTAACACCTACTCGCATCCACATAGTGGTAAAAATATCTTTCTCTTCTTTAGTTTGTACTTTAACTGAAGCCATATCTGGATAGCGCACTTCGAAGCCTAAACTACGAAGTTGTGATTGGTAGGCAGGGTTTAATTTTTTGTCTGTATTGCTCTCCTTCAGATGCACATCTTTGTTGTATCCAACAAAACGGGCATAATCTCTAGGAATCTCGACTGATACGCCCCCTAAGTCACCTATCACCGGACTGTTTTTGCTATCTTGTGGTATAGCCCAAAAGAAATAAACACTATATAGAATAGTTACCAGTACTGGGATTAAGATTATAATAATAATAATTAAGACTAATTTTTTTAATATATTGATATTACGATACCTATAACTGATTGCAGTAATTATAATTTATTAATTTAAAAAGGCTCCTAACTTTATAATTAGAAGCCTTTAATATTTCAAAAACCGTAGTAATAAATAGTCAAAAAAACTATATTAGTTCAACCATATTTCCTTTGTCTTGTAACCATTCTTTACGGTCGCCACTGCGCTTTTTAGATAGCAGCATGTCCATCAATTCCATCGTAGTATCAAACTCATCAATGGTTAGTTGTACCAATCGACGAGTATTTGGATCCATGGTTGTTTCACGCAATTGTAATGGGTTCATTTCACCCAGACCTTTAAAGCGTTGTACATTCACCTTACCACGTTTTTTCTCTGCTTCGATACGCGCTAGAATAGAATCTTTTTCAGCTTCATCTAATGCATAAAACACTTCTTTACCTACATCGATTCTATATAGCGGAGGCATAGCAACATACACATGCCCAGCTTGAACTAAAGGTAGAAAATGCTGAGTAAACAAAGCACAAAGTAATGTTGCGATGTGAAGTCCATCTGAATCGGCATCGGCTAAGATACATACTTTACCGTAACGCAGTTCTGATAAATCGTCAGAGTCAGGGTCTATACCTAACGCGATTGAAATATTATGTACTTCTTGCGACGCTAATATTTGGCCAGAGTCTACTTCCCAGGTATTAAGAATTTTACCGCGCAGTGGCATAATTGCCTGTATCTCTCTGTCTCGTGCCTGTTTTGCACTACCGCCAGCAGAGTCACCTTCCACTAAAAACAGTTCGGTTCGCGTAATATCTTGGCTGCCACAATCGGTTAATTTACCCGGTAAAGCGGGTCCTTGTGTGACCTTTTTACGAATGATTTTTTTACTTGCACGTAAACGACTTTGCGCATTTGAAATACAAAATTCAGCAAGTGCTTCTGCTATTTCTGTATGTTCGTTCAGCCATAAACTAAAGGAGTCTTTAACTACGCCTGTAATAAATGCAGCACATTGACGTGATGATAAACGCTCTTTTGTTTGTCCTGCAAACTGAGGATCTTGCATTTTTACAGAAAGAATATACGAACATTTGTCCCAAACATCGTCTGGTGCTAATTTAACGCCACGTGGTATTAAGTTTCTGAATTCACAAAACTCACGCATAGCTTCAAGCAAACCTTGTCTTAGGCCATTTACGTGTGTACCGCCTTGCACCGTAGGAATAAGGTTTACATAACTTTCACCGACTCCTTCTCCACCTTCAGGTAACCAAGTAACAGCCCAATCAGCTGCTTCTTGTTGAGAAGTAAAGGTTCCTACAAAAGGTTCTTTCGGTAAAGTTTCATAGTCTTTGGTTGAATCTTTTAAATAATCAACTAAACCGTCTTCATAAAACCATTGGTATTTCTTGTCTTCGTTTTTATCATGAAACTTAATGGTTAAACCTGGACATAATACCGCTTTAGCTTTTAATAAATGTATTAAACGACGAGCAGAAAATTTAGGTGAGTCGAAGTAGTTCGCATCAGGCCAAAATTTAACACGGGTTCCTGTATTACGTCGGCCTACTGTGCCGGTTTCATGAAGTTCTTCAACTTTAAAACCATTTTCGAACGCCATTTCATATACTTTGCTGTCGCGTCTTACCGATACATCGACACGTGTTGATAAAGCATTTACAACTGAAATACCTACGCCATGCAAACCACCAGAGAATTGGTAATTTTTATTTGAGAACTTACCGCCAGCATGTAGCTTACAGAATATAAGCTCTATACCTGTTACACCTTCTTCAGGATGAATATCAATCGGCATGCCTCGACCGTCATCAATAACTTCCAGAGACTGATCTTTATCTAAAATCACAGTAATATTTTGAGCATGACCCGCTAAAGCCTCATCCACTGAGTTATCAATAACCTCTTGCCCTAAATGATTAGGACGAGATGTATCGGTATACATACCCGGACGATGTCTTACTGGATCTAAACCACTAAGAACTTCGATAGAATCAGAATTATATTGTTCGGTCATTTGAGCCATCTATTTGTTGTATTAAATAATTAAGAAGGTTGTTTGTTTTCACTTTGGTACAGTTATTCCATTAATAACTGCCAATTTACTCTTTTAGCTGAAGAAATTCTACAATTTGCGGTAGCATATTTTTATAATCAACAAAGCTGTGATCGCCACCAGGCTGAACTATAACCTGACTACCTTGAAATTTATCAACAGCTTGTCGATAATTTAGCACTTCATCACCCGTTTGAACCATCACCATATAGTTATCTTTAGAGACAGACTTTTGCTCTAAAGCTATCAAGTCATTAAGGTAGTTACTTTCTACTTGATAACGCTCTTTGGTATACGGATTCACTTGTTCACCTAAATATCCCGACAATAATTCGTAAGGTTTGATAGCAGGATTAATGAGCACAGCTTTTACTTTATAAACTTCACTAAGGTATGTAGAAAAATATCCACCTAAAGATGAGCCTATTAATGTCCAAGTGTCTGTAGATGAATTGTTATCTATAAAGTATTGTTCAAGTTGTTCAATAGCCGCTTTAGGAGTTGTCGCTACTTGAGGACAATGAAATTTAACATCAGGTAAATGTTGTTCCAAATAACGTTTAGTTAATTGAGCTTTTTCTGATAAAGGCGAAGAATTAAAACCATGGATAAAAAGTATATTATTCATCATTTCCCTTAAGTTAAATCTATAGCTGTTTTTGAACCAACAAAATGAGTACGTGTACTAAAAGTTTGATCAGTAAATAATTCAAATATTCTATAACCAGCGCCCTGTCCATTACAAGCCGAGGTATTTTGGATTTGATCAAATTGAATAGAGGTTGCAGGACAAGCATATAACGGAACTGGATATCCTGACTTTTCAGGAAGTATAGCCAAATCGTTGTGAACATGACCACATGCTAGCAATTTAATTGTTGGCTGTTGAGTTATAACATCCCAGAACATAGTTTTATTTTCTAACCCATGTTTATCAATAGAATACCCGACATCAATGGCATGATGATGCATCATAACCAATTGCTTTTTACTTACATCAATATTATCAGTTAACTCATCTAAAGTTGCTTGAGAAACATAACCTGCGGGTGTTTCACTTTTGCTATTAATTAACAGTATTTGCCAAAAATCATTACTTAACTCTTTTGCAGTATTAAAAGGCATACCTGTTAAGTGATTATCTAATTGTGAGAATTCATCATGATTACCTGCAATAAAATGAACAGGTATTTGTATATTTTGCTGTTTAAAAATTTCAACAAACTGCTGGTAAGAAGCATCAGTATGATCTTGTGTTAAGTCGCCTGTAAAAATAATCGCATCAGGCATTTCTACAGATGTAATATGGCTAAGTACTTGAATAAGATTTTGATGTACATTGGCGCCGCAATGCAAAGCTTTTTCGTCAGAAAATAAATGTGTATCACTGATTTGCGCTATTTTTAAAGATTTATTCATACGAATTATTAAATGCTTATTTTAAATTAAGTGCGACTTTAACTTGCCCAAGTTCATGACATAGCTGTAACCATTCTTTTAAAAACATATTAATCTGTTGTTTTTCATCAGGTAAATGCATTTCACTGTTCGGGTAATCGTATCGAGGTTTAACTTGGCGAATATTCTGAGATGTTATAACTTCAGCCATACGCGCATCATGATATAAACGGATCACCATTTTAGGTTGAAACAACTGAGACAACTCTTTGCCAACTTCTATCGTATCTTGGCTTATAGTAACTAAAGTTGTGTAGCGAGTGACTTCATTTACGCTTACTACATAAGATAAAAAGTCTGAAATAAAAAACTTACGTGCTTGTCCAACTTCTTCTTTGTCTGCCAGCAATTTTATTAACAGCATGTAGTTCACATCACATAAATTCATTAATGTGGCTAGTTGCGGTTTATATTTTTTTGCGTGTACTTTCATTAAACAACCTGAACTTTTAAAAATGGATTTTGTTTTATCTAAGAAATACTATGATGACCAAGACTTTTGTAAACGAGCATAATTTAGCTGTAACCATTGTAACCCAATTACTGTTGAGGCATTGCTAATTTTTCCTTGTGCGAGCAAATCTATAGCGTCTGTTCGACTGATAACATGAACAAGAATATCTTCACCCTCTTCTTCTAAACCATGCACACCACCCACATCAGTTATATCAACTTTTGCTGCAAACATATAAATACATTCGCTGGTACCTCCGGGACTAGTAAAAAATCGGCTCACTTCAATAATATCTTCCTTAGTAATGTCTAAATTTGCTTCTTCTTTGGCTTCTCTAATAGCGACATCGATTGGATGTTCATTTTCACCAAACATGCCAGCAATAAACTCTAATTGCCAAGGTGTTTTATCATTCATTGCACCTAATCTAAACTGCTCAATAATCACAACTTTATCAGTAACAGGATCGTAAGGTAAAAGTACAACAGCATCGCCTCTTTCAAATATTTCTCTTTTCAAAGTAATACTTGTACCGCCTTCATATAAACGATGATTAACATGAACTTCATTAATAGAAAAAAAGCCTTTAAATTTTTGCTCTACTTTTTCAACAGTCATATCTTTATGACTGAATCTTAAAATATCAGGTGATGATTTCTTAATGCTCATGACTTATTTTTCCTTGTATAAATTTAAAGTATTCAACCAAACGCCTATCAACTCAATTTAGTAATTTTAATAGTTTGAAAGTAAAAGAGATAGAAGTGAGCAACTTTAAAGTAAATAAACCTTTAAAGCTGTACAGAGAGAAGTGAAAATATCAAGGAAAATAGTTAGGTTTTAGTTGACTAATTTTATAATAATTATGCAGTTTTGGCTGTATCGCTATCCATAAATATTTTGTTACACTAGAATAGATTTATAACAACTTTTTTTCGTTTGGCGAATAACCCAAACGGAGGAAAATAAGTATAATAGAATGCTTAGCTCTAGGTACCTAAAAATTATCTACCTAGATGAAAAAATACCTAAAGGGATTGTGTATCCATGCAAAAAAAACTTATATCTTTCATTGTTGGCTTGAGCGCTATGGCAACATCTCAGTTCTCATCTGCTGAAAACTTAGTTGATGTTTACCGACAAGCACAAGCGAACGATCCTGTTGTACTAAAAGCTCAAGCACAATTTAATGCTTCTGAAGAAAACATTATTCAAGCGCGTGCAGTGTTATTACCACAATTGTCTGCTTATGGTAGCTACACCTACTCTAAAAGTGAATTAGATGATGTAGACTTTGAAGATGACAGAATTAAAGCCATTGGTGCTAGCTTATCAATGGAACTTTATAATCATGCTTCATGGTTAAAATTAGGTACAGCTAAGAAAACGGCTCATCAAAGTGATATTGCATATCAAGTAGCTCAACAAGAATTAATTATTAGAGTTACTAAAGCTTACTTTGATGTATTAAGTGCAAAAGACGATCTTGAATTTGCTAAAGCTGAAAAGAAAGCTGTTGAACGTCAATTAGATCAAACTAAACAACGCTTTAATGTTGGTTTAACTGATATCACTGATGTGCATGAAGCTCAAGCACAATACGATAATACAATTACCGCTGAAATCAGTGCAGAAAACGACGTTTATAATGCTGAAGAAGCTTTACGTGAAATTACTAATGTTTACCCGCGTAATTTAGATGAATTAAACACTCAACGCTTTAGTGCTTATCGTCCGTCTCCAGATAGTGCAGATGCGTGGCAAAAAACAGCTGAAGCTAAAAATTTGAACTTGATTGCTCAAAAAATCAGTTTAGATGTCGCTAAAGATACTATAAATATTTCTCGTGCAGGTCATTATCCGACGATCGGCCTAACGGGCTCTTATACGAAAACAGATACTGAAGATAAATTACTTAATCGACTTGATTCTAATTACAATAATCAATCTATTGGTATTGAAGTAAATGTACCATTATATTCTGGTGGAGCAATTTCTAGTTCCGTTCGCCAAGCACAAAGTAATTATGTTTCAGCAAGTCAAGATTTAGCTCAAACACACCGCAGTGTTGTAAGAAGTACACGTAATGCATACAACACAGTTATTACAGCTGTATCTGCGATTAAGTCTTTAGAGCAATCTGTAATTAGTGCTGAAAGTGCTTTACGCGCAACACAAGCAGGTATGGAAGTAGGTATTCGTACAATTGTTGATGTGTTAAACAGTACACGTAATTTGTATAACGCTAAACGTAACCTTTCATCTACAAGATACAGTTACATTCAAGCAATTTTATCTTTAAAACAAGCTGCTGGTACTATTACAGAGCAAGATTTAATAGATATTAATAAAGGTTTATTACCTTCAGTGTAATTAACCTCAGCTCGGGTTAAGCTATTTTACTCAATAATGCTATTTAAGCGCCTATCTACGTTATTTTTACGCCCAATAGCCAGCTATTGGTTTATAAAAATGCCTTGATAATCACATAAATTTCATCATTGAGAGAGAATTAAGGCCTTTTATGTTATTAATCTTGATAAAGATACTTTAATAAATCAATGAGTTATTAAATCCATTAACCCGAGTTGAGGTTAATTAACTCTGTAACACTTATAAAAAAGAGATATTTGAATAAAATATCTCTTTTTTTGTTCTGACATTCTATTAATTATTCTGAGAAGCTACCTTTTATGTCAACCTTAATATCAGAATAACTTCACATTAGAGTGCGATAAAATGCGATTAATTCGTTAGCTTCTCTTTCTACGGTATAGTGCTCAAGTACTCGTTTTCTACCTGATATTCCCATTTGCACAAGCTTTTCAGGATCACTTAATAACAAGTCCATTTTCTCAACTACTGCAGGCAAGTTTTTCGTAGGCACAACATAACCTTGCTCACCTTCTTCTACAACTTCTGGCCAAGCACCTGCTTCACTTGCAAGTACAGCTGAACCGCTACTCATAGCTTCTAATATGGTTAAACCAAAACCTTCATTATCACTTAAGGCAACAACCAAAGATAATGAACGGAAGATATTAGGAATATCGGCAAAGTTTTGTTCTCCAGCAAAAATAATTCGATGGCTTAAACCTGCTTCTTCTATTTTTACTTTCAACGATTCAACAAGTTCTTCATCACCACTTCTGAACGCCCCCACCACAACAGCAGTGTAATCAGGATGTTTCTCTAATACTTTAATGCAAGACTCTACAAAAAGATGCACGCCTTTTTGTTTTCTAACACGCCCTAAAATAGCTATACCGTATTTACCTTGCTGTGCTGTTGCAGGTAATAATTTTAGTGATTGCCAGGCTGCTTCTTTGTTTTCAGGTGGCGTATACATATCGGTTTTAATACCATGATAAATGATAGCGTCTGGTGCTTTATGTAAATAACTTGCAGAAGCTTTACACATAGCTAATACAGCATCCATTCGATTGGTGAGCCATTTTGTAAAACCTGCACGCTTGCGTTGCGCGGCAGAACTAAAAATCATTTTGATTTTTGCGCCAAACACATACTTCAATAATAGCGCCTGGATCATTTCATCTACACGACGTGCATGAAAAATACGGAATCGACCATCACTTAATGGTTTTCGGCACATCTTCACTACATCCCAAAAGCTTATATTCAATGATTCGTCACTTAGGTGATGCTTGCCCATAACACGTAAATTAATTAACTTTTGCTGTTCCGATAAGACTTGTAGCATTGTAGAGGTAACACCTGAAAAGTTTGAATTTGAGTTACCAATAATTAACTCTACTTCATCTGAATTACCTGATTGCTTTGTGTTTGAACTCATCGAATATATAAACCAATTTCTTTAAAATATGCTCATATTCTACGTTAAAGGATAGTCGATTTAAATAACTTAAAAGCCAATAGGTTACCTATTTCAAAATAACTTGGGTATAATTGTTTTTGCCTAATCACACCTATAATTAAGATCGTTATCGTGAGTAAAAATAAAGTTTTACAACCAAATTTCAAACTATCATTTTTATTACCAAAATATTGGTTAACCTGGATAGCAGTACTCATTATGTACTCGATCAGCTGGCTACCTTATAAATTTCAAATATTTTTAGGGCGTCAAATTGGTAAATTATTATTTAAAATGGGTTCAAGTCGAAAGAAAGTCGCGGCACGTAATATCGAATTATGCTTCCCAGAAATGCCAGAAACTGAGCGCGAAGAACTGTTACGCAAAAACTTTGAAAGCACAGGTATAGCGTTACTCGAAACTGGCATGGGTTGGTGGTGGCCAGATTGGCGTATAAAACGAAAATTTACAGTGACCGGGTTAGAACATATTGAGAAAGCTAAAGCAGATGGTCATCATGTATTTATTTTAGCTATGCACTATTTATGTGCTGAAATTATTGGCCGAGGCTTTGGTCATAGTCATCCATTAGTTATTTTCTATCGCCCGCATAACAATCAACTGATGGAGTTTTTTCAGTTCAGAGGCCGAGGAAGATCTAATAAATACATGTTAGGTAAGAAAGATGTAAAAGGCCTAATTAAAGCGATTAGAACGGGCGAATCTAGTTTGTACTTACCGGATCAAGACTATGGCCGAAATCGCAGTGTATTTGTGCCTTTCTTTGATGTTAAAGAAACGGCTACTACAACAGGTACTCTCATTTTTGCGCGCCAGCCTAAAACCAAAACATTTATGCTAATACCCCAACGTAAAGATGATGGTAGTGGCTATACAGTTGAAATTACGCCTGCCCTGGATAACTTCCCTAGTGAAGATGATATTGAAGATACAACTCGTATTAATCAAGAAGTTGAGAAGGCAATCCTCCGCAAACCAGAGCAATACATGTGGCTACATAGGCGCTTTAAAACTCGACCTAATGAAAACGATGCAAGTTTGTATAAATAAACGTTGTTAGTTAAGGTATAACTTATCTAACGTTATTAATAAGTAAGGTGTTCTATGGGCTTTTGGATACGTAATATTATTTTTGGTTGTATATTAGCCACTTTGGCCTACTTCTTTTTTGCCAATCAGGATTTACTTCTATCATTTGGTAATGACACTGAAGTAAGCGCAAGTACACCTGTACAAAAACTTGATACGGTTGCAGCGCCACAAGTAAAAGAAAAAGCGTCAGCAGAACCACAGAAAAAAGAAAATAAAGCAGCAACTGGTTTATCTAAATTTTATGCCAATATAAATGGTGATCCGAATGTTAAAACGCCAACAATACGAAATAATATTGTCTATTTACCAGAACCTGAAGATGATTTAGAACTTTTATTAGATGCTAGAAAAAAAGTGGTTCGCCCTTACCCTAAAAATTGGCAAGGCTCTATTGAATCTCGCCCTTTCAGATTAGGCGAAACTATTCATGAAAAATTGGCTGAGTATGCAAAAGAAGAAAAGTTAGCTGTATTTTGGCGACTTAATCGTGACTATGTTGTGAAAGATGCTTTTAGAATTAACAAAACTATTTTAAAAACAGCATTACAGTTAGGACAAGGTATTAATGGTCATTTTCAAAATGGTGTTTCTATTTATTTTTGTTATAGCTCACGTTCAATTGTAGTTATTGAAGGTACTAAGTCTTACCTTGACGAACGCTGTTCTTTACTAAAATCTAATTCAAGATATTAAGCTTATTATTGAAAGATAAAAAAGCACCTAATCCAAATGGAAGTAGGTGCTTTCTGAAAACAAAACAGACAAAATCACAGTAAATATTTGTCTTTTATTAATGATATTTTCTGCGTAATACTTGAAAACTCACTCACTGTTAATAAAGCATCAAGGCCTTGCAATGTGGCTTTGTGACCGAAATCACGTAAATGACAATATGCATTAATCAATGCATATTTATCCTCTTCACTAATCAAAGCAAGTTTAGCTAATTCATTAAAGATATTAATATTATCTGAATAAAGACTTAAACTCGGATATTCATTGGCATTTAATAATACTAAATATTGCGCCAAAAATTCGATATCAACTAAACCACCTTCACCTTGCTTGATATCAACAATCTCATCTGTCGACTTATCTAAATGCGCTTTCATCTTCTGTCGCATTTCAACAACATCTTTTTTAAGGCTATCAGGGTCTCGTTTAGATGAAACTATATTGCCCTTAATTTCGTTATAGCGTTTAACAAAAAATTCAGTGCCATAAATACAACGAGTTCGAGCGAGTGCTTGATGTTCCCATGTCCAAGCTTCTTTTTCTTGATATTCTTCAAAGGTATTAATATTTACAACCAACAGTCCAGAATTACCTGAAGGCCTTAAACGCATATCGAGTTCATATAACATACCACTGGCCATATTCGTGTTACATATATGCATAATGCGTTGAGCTAATTTCCCATAAAATTGACTAGCAGGAACTTCTCTACTGCCGTTAGTCATATCATTGGCTGAACTGTTATGTAAAAACACAAGATCGAGATCTGAGCCATAACCTAGCTCTATACCACCAACTTTTCCGTAGCCTATTACCGCAAAACCTTTGTCGTCAGAACCTTCCGTTGAAATGGGCTGACCAAAACGCTGAGTCACTTGCAACCAAGCGACATTAATCACTTCAGTTACAATACTCTCGGCTATAGCAGTTAAGTGATCACTCACCTTTGTAATAGGTAACGCACCTGAAATATCAGCCGCAGCTAAACGCAAATGCTGCACTTGTTTGAATTGACGTAACATATTCATTTGCGCTTCGAGATCATCTTCAGGAATACGCAACATGGCTTCTCTTAGTTCTGCACCATAACTTTTCTCTGACGGTGGATTATTCAAAAGCTCAGGATCAATTAACTCATCAAGTAATATTGGGTATTTAGCAATGTGTTCAGTTACCCATAAACTTGAACGACATAATTTTATAAGATGTTTAAGGGCACCTTCGTTTTCATTAAGTAACTCAAGATAGGCTGTACGCGTGATTATTTTATTAAAAATAGATAACACACGATCTAAAGTTGTATCGACCGCATTCTCTTCATTTAAAAAATACAAAAGTAATGGCATTAACTTATCTAAGGTTTGACGACCTCGATTACCAATACCTTTTTTTGTTAAATCATCTCTAAAATGACTTATTTGACTCCACACATTTTCTACCTGCCAAGTTTTATTTACTTGGCTTATCCAGGCACAACTTTCTTCATGACCCCAATCGCTGTACCACAAAGTTACCCAATGAGCGTCTTTAATATGTTCATGTGAACTTTCTTCGCCGATAAGTGCAATAAATTCTTTATGTACACCATTCATATGTATTTTTAACTGTTCTAAAAATAACTCCCAAGTTGTTAACCCCTCTTGCTCTAAGGCTGCTAGAATTCGCATTCTATCGAGTTCAGAATCAGGTAAAGTTTGTGTTTGCTTGTCATCAAGGGCTTGAATAATGTTTTCAACTCGTCGTAAAAATACGTAAGCTTCTCTTAGTATTAACATACTACTTTCGGGTACTTCGCCCTCTTCTACAAGTAAAGGCAAAACAGTAAGCACATTACGTTGTCTTAACGTTTTTACTTGCCCACCACGTATTAGCTGAAATACCTGAACAATAAATTCAATTTCACGAATACCACCAGCGCCTAGCTTAATATTATTGATAAGATGTTTACGTCTTACTTCTTGAGCAATCATGGTTTTCATACGACGTAAGCTGTCTATCACACTAAAATCAATATATCGTCTGTACACAAAAGGTTTTAGTAGTTTGTCTAATTGTTCTTGGTACTTACCTTCTCCAATTAAACGCGCTTTAAGCATGGCATAACGTTCCCAATCTCGACCTTGCTCTTGGTAATAGTCTTCCATTGCGCTAAAAGTTAAAACTAAAGGTCCACTTTCCCCAAAGGGTCTCAAACGCATATCAACACGATAGACAAAACCATCAGCTGTTTTTTGATGCAGTGCGGTGATCAGCTTTTGCCCTAAACGAGTAAAGAACTGTTGATTATCGATTGAGCGTCTTACACCTTGAGTTTCACCTGATTCTGGATAAGCAAAAATAAGATCAATATCAGAAGAGAAATTCAATTCTTTTCCACCAAGTTTACCCATGGCGTAAACCAGCAAAGGAATAGTTTCACCTTCACTATTTTTAGGCTCACCCCATTTACTATAACAAAATGTACTTAACCAATTTAGCGCGCCCTGTACTAATGCATCAGCAAGATAGGACAAACGTTTGAGAGATTCTTCTAATGGAATGTTTAAAACAAGGTCTGCAGTTGCAATAGTAACCATTTCACGTAATCTAAATAACCTGAGCACACGATGTAATTCATCTTCAGTAACACAAGTTGTTGTGAGCTCGTTTAGTTGAGTCTCATAATTTGGTGTTGTCTCTTGATAAACATAATTTGATACAAATACATTAATAACAATGTCAGGAGCTTGCAGCGCACTTGTTAAAATATAGTCACTTAACATAAGTGCAGTTTTAAAGTGTTCTAGCTGTTCAGGTGTTAACGATTGTGTAGCATCAGGATGCTGAGAAGAAAATTGTAACCAACTTTTTTCTTTCTGCTCCATTAAACAAGCAGAAGTTACTTTTTTTACGTGGCTATGCATCATATACTCCATCAATAAATTGCATATTTTTATCGAATTATTTAATTCTAGTAGATCAAATCTATTTGAACCTAGATAAAATTGAAAGTTAAAAGTTAAAAGTTAAAAGTTAAAAGTTATTGTTTTATAGCAATATATACTCGTTACTATTCAAAATACAGGCTTCAGAGCCTTAAAAGATATACACTCGAGTAACATGTTTATAGAAGATTATTTATAGGCAAAATGTGAATGACAACCCAAGTGTTTTATATTTACATTAATATCTAACCATTAGACATATTATGTCAAAAATGATATTAATGTAGGATAACCATAGCACTTTTGAGGACCCTATGGCAGGAATGCAATACATAAAAATACTACTACTTATACTCATTATTGGCTTAGCAGGATGTTCTGATCCATTAGATGATCAAATAATCCAACAAACAGCTATTTCTGAGCAACGAGTTGAAACACTAGGTCAAGCATTAACAAATGGTGGCGTTAGAAACGCGACACTTATTAATCAGTATGCTGAAAAAGTGCTTCAACTAAAACCAGAATTATCGCCCCTAATTAATGAATTCAAAAAAGACGCTACCGTTAAAGGTCCAATGTACTTGGCGTTAATTGATCGTTTAAACACCATTAAAACTCAGCCTAATATGTTCGCCAGTAAGCAAGCTATTTATGATGAGTTACTTAATATTTATCAAGCTGCAGATCCTACATTATATTCTGATGCTTTAAGTGATCCTCTGAATGTACTAGCAGATATGTCTGACGGTCAATTACCGCGCATTAATTCTCTTGCAAAAAATCAAAGCGCGCAAATTAATAATGCACAAGATTTTGGTACCGGAGAACAACTTATTGGTAACCCAAATTATGGCCAATGGAGTACTGGCAGTAATGGTATGTCATTCTGGGCATGGTATGGCATGTACTCTATGATTGGTGATGTATTTGGTTCACGTAGAACTTCTTATAATGATTGGAGCCGCGGCAGAAATTACAGCTACTACAACGACTATGGAAGAAAACGCTACAGCTCGCCAAGTCAGCTTAGTAAGCAAACATCAGTAGAAAACCGTACACGTAAAACCTTTGAAAGTCGTGGACAAAAATTTACTAGCGCTTACAGCAAAAACCGTACTGGTTCTTCTTCGCTATCTAGCCAAAGTAGAACAGCGCAAACCAGTGCAAATAAATTCAAGTCTACGAGCAAAGCGAAAAGCTCGTATTCAAAAAGTTCATCAAAAAACGCCAGTTTCAGAAATAGCTCAAGCTCTACTTCTCGTGGCTTTTCACGCGGCAAATAACGAGTAGAGAATAGGGAAAAATAATGAATACATTAATTGATATAACCAATCTAAACCAAGATTTACTTATTTACTTAGCCATTGATATTACAATCGCTATATTGCTACTTGGTGCTATGCGCTTTCTTTCAGGTTTTAGTGCAAAAGTAAATTCCACCGATGAGCTATCCAAAGAAGATAACTTTGCTTTTGGTATAAGTGTAGCTGGTAGTGTGGCCGCCATGGGTATTGTGCTAACGGGTGCTATTACAGGTGAAAGTGCCAGTAGCTATATGCTTGAAGCCGTGGGTATGTTGTCTTATGGTCTATTTGGATTGATTCTAATAAAAATTGGTCGTATAGTTCACGATCGCATCGCTCTAAATCAAATTGATAAAACGGCGCAAATTAAAGCTCATAACATATCAGTTGGTATTGTTGATGCTGCTGGTGCAATTGCCACCGCAATTATCATTAAAGCCGTTTTATTGTGGGTGCACGGATTAGACTTAAATACTTTCATCGCTATTGCCGCAGGTTTTGTTGTTTCTCAAGCGATGCTCGTACTTGTTACTCGTATTAAAGAAAAGCAATATGCAAATAATAACCAAGGTGATTGTATGCAAGAAGCATTTGCTGATGGTCAAACCGCATTAGCTATTAGATATGCAGGACAAGTGATAAGTACAGCATTAGCTGTTACCGCAGCAAGTTACTTTTTAACTTACTCGCCAGACACCATTATTATGAATCTATTAGGTTGGTTGGTGTTCAGTGTAATTATGACAGTATTAGTATTTGTACTAACAACCATAGCTAAAAAACTTATTTTATGGGGAATTAACTTAGTTGAAGAAGTTGATCAACAACATAACATTGGTGTCGCCAGTGTTGAAATGGCTATTAGTATTTCAATTGCCCTAATCCTTACCGGGTTAATGGCATAACAAAACATATTCAGCCTAGTACTGACGAGTGATAACTCATTTATCAATAAAGCCGTATACAACTCATGTTAACTCAGAGTTTATGCGGCTTATCTTTTTAAACAACTTTAAATAAGCCTTCATGAAATCCAATAAAAACTCTCTATTTTGGCACGACTCCTTTCTCATCTTAGCAATGGCTATCCTTGCAGGTTGTGGCTTAATTTACGAATATCTTCTCTCTCATTACGCAGGACGCGTATTAGGAGCAATGGAAAGTACTATTTACGCAATGATCGGTCTCATGATAGTTGCAATGGGTTTAGGAGCATTTGCTGCTCGTAATATTAAGTGTGCTTTTAATGGTTTTGTGTGGCTTGAACTAACTATTGCTATATTGGGTAGCTTATCGATTCTGGTTATTGGTGGTTTTATCGCGATCACACAAACCTTCCCTCTTATTATCTCAGATATGTTTTCACTACCACCAGATGCCTTACCTCGTGGTGGAATATTCAAACAACTGAGTTTTATTGCTTTTAACAGCCCTTACTTTTTTGGTTTTTTACTTGGTTTTTTTATTGGTATGGAAATACCTTTAATTGCCCGAATACGTGAAGAGATACATGAAAAACATTTAAAAAATAATATAGGCACAATTTACGGGGCTGATTATATAGGCGCAGGAATTGGCGCTGCTATTTGGGTTTTATTTTTATTAACAATAGATATTAGTAAAGCAAGTGCTTTAACGGCGGCACTAAACTTAATTGTTGGTTCAATGTTCATTGGCTATTACTGGCATAAGCTTAACTGGAAAAAAACCATCGTTACCTTACATATTCTTTTGTTTGTTATTGTCGGAGTTGTGTATCAACAAGGTAATACTTGGTTAAATCAAATGAGTAACCTCCTCTACATTGATAAAGTTGTTTACACCGACAAAACAAGATTCCAACAATTAACTTTTACTCAACGTTATATGGGCGCAGAACAATCAAACGTTATCAGCTTTTATTTAAATGGTCGCTTACAGTTTACATCTTCAGATGAGTTTATTTACCACAGTTATCTAGTGACTCCTGTACTAGCAGGCTCAGCCCGACACGACAATATTCTTATTGTAGGTGGTGGTGATGGGCTTGCTTTACGCGATGTACTGCAATGGTCGCCAGAGCATGTAACTCTTATCGATTTAGACGATGAATTAATTGATATATTCACCAAGCCAGAAGATAAACTACCTCCTAAATTAGCTAAACATATAACAGAACTTAACCAGAATAGTTTGCAAGATAAAAAGGTACATGTAATAAAAAGTGATGCCTTTATTGCGATAGACGAACTGTTGGCTCAAGGTAAAGTATTTGATGCTATTATTGTAGATTTACCCGATCCTAGCCATCCAGATTTAAATAAACTTTACTCTGTTAACTTTTATGCACGCTTAAAACAAATGCTTGCAGGTGATGGACTTATTGGTATTCAATCGACAAGTCCTTATCACGCTAAAAACTCTTTTATTTCCGTATTAAAAACCTTGGAAGCTGCTAATTATTCTTCTGTTCAGCAATATCATGACAATGTACCAAGCTTTGGCGAATGGGGTTGGACAATAGCAAGTAAAATGGGCGCTAGCCCACTACAACGACTGCAAGCACTAGAAAAATTACCCGTAGAACATTTTTGGCTGACTCTACCTATGATTAAGAGCTCATTTGAATTTCCGCATAATTTTTATCGCGACAAAGACGCTATCCCGATAAATTATTTAGGTAGTCATGCTATTTACCAATTACACCAAAGTGCTTGGCAAGATCAGCAAGGCTTGAATAACTCTCACTTGCAACAATAATAAAAGATAGTAACAAAAAATCTACAGGTCTGTTGGCAGGTAATTTCAGTTTCTAACAGACCATAAGTTTCAACAAATTTAAGTAATAAATTAGAAAATAGAAAAAACATGCTTGACATATTATGTCTAAGTGTTAAATTAACCTCATTGACATAATATGTCGATAGCAAAATCGTCTACTAGCAACTCAATATTCGATATTGCAAAGAATTAACATGAAGAGGAACAACATGAACATTCATACGATAGCAAACCACTTGAATACAATGGCTGATAATTCAGATACAGGAATGGTTTTTGATTGCCAACCAATTTCAGGTGAAGTTGATGTTTTACAAATCTCAGTGGTAGATCGTGAAGAATTACCTATTTTTTTATCAATATCTGATGATCAAATTCTTTGCATAACTTACCTTTGGGGCGCAGAAGAAGTTAAATCTGACAAGATACACGAAATGCATGAGAGTATGTTAGAAATGAATATACCTATGCCATTATCGTCATTTTCGAAAATTGGCGATAAATATGTAATTTTCGGCGCTTTGTCAATTAACTCAACCTACGACGATATCGAGCATGAGCTCGCAGTTTTAAGCAACAATGCTGTCGAAATAATCGACGACATGACTGAATTTTTAGTTTAAACGACCACCTTATTATTAGGAGTAACAAAATGAGTATTTTCAAAAAGGTAATGACGGCTATCCGTGGTGGTGCGTCTGAAGTTGGTGAAGCAATTATCGACTCAAATGCTACACGTATTTTCGAACAAGAAATCCGTGATGCTGAAAATCATTTAACTAAAGCTAAACGTGACCTTACAGGCGTTATGGCTCAACAAATGGCTTCAAGCCGTGAAGTTGACCGTATTAAACGTGAAATTACAGAACACGAAGGTTATGCTGTTCAAGCACTTGAAAAAGGTGACGAAACTTTAGCATTAGCTGTAGCAGAGAAAATCGCATCATTAGAAAGTGAATTAAGCGGCCAACAACAATCTTTAGATAGCTTTGAAGGTAGTGCAAATCGCTTAAAAGAATTAGTTAAGAAAAGTGAACGTCAAGTTGCTGAGCACAAGCGTCAACTTTCAATGGTAAAAACCACTGAAAGTGTTCAAAAAGCTACATCAGCAATTACAGATAACTTTTCTTCAAGTAACTCTAAACTATTAAGTGCGAAAGACTCTTTAGAGCGTATCAAAGCAAAACAGCAGAAATTTGATGACCAAATGAAAGCTGCAGAAATATTAGAATCTGAAAACTCTGATACTTCTCTTGAAGCTCAACTCAAAGAAGCCGGTATTGGTTCAGCTGATGCAAGCGCAAACTCAGTACTTGATCGTATAAAAGCGAAGCAAAAATAAACTTAATACGTTAGCGTAAAAATAAAAACGTAAATTAAGTAAATACTGAAACAATCGCTTGCTATGAAAATAGCAGGCGATTTTTATGGTGGTAAATATGGGATTTTTTAAGAATATTTTTAAAACAGAAAAAGCAGAACAACGTAAATTAACACACGCTAATCAACTAAAAATTAACGATATTATAGTACTGAGCGATAGCTTTGGTTTACCAGAAGCATTACGTGGTCAAGAGCTCCAAGTGTCTGCTATTAATAGTTATGAATATGAACATAAAACAGAAACTGAATGGGTACTTCAAGGCACAAACAATATTCAAATATTCCTAACATTGGATATTGACGACAAAACCTATCTTAAATTTTCATTAAAAATACAACATGAAGATGTTGAAACCTTATTTATTTTAGATGACTTCTCAACAATATTTGACGAACCAGGCAATGCTTTTCTTGATAGGCAATCTGACAGCTCAACCACCTCTTCATGGAGTAGTGAGCAATACCAACAACATACCTTTGCGCAAGTTGGCTATTTTCACAGAAAAGATAATCGAGTAGAATCAATCTCAGAATATGAAGGTAAAGACGCTGGTGAACAATTCGAACTTTATGCATTGTTCGATAAAGATGAAACCAGAGGTGTTGATATTGAAGTATGGCAAGATGGCGATACCGAAGTATTTCTAACTTTATTTAGACCAACAACTGATATTGTAGACATGTATCCAGGAAGCTAATTGTGGCGCGTAAAATACCTGAAAAATGGGAATCATCACTTAAGGCAGTTAAAGCGGTTCAAGTCGCTTTTGATATGGATGAAAAGATCCAACTGGCTATTCGAAAAGAAGCATTAGATGCAGGCTTTAGTCCTTCAGATCAAATACGCGACATCCTTGGATTACCAACAAATAAACGTCCTAAACGCCCTCGTTTGACTGTTAGTTTAGCACCTGCTGATTATGAGTTACTTGCGAAAAAGTATGACCTATCTCCAGATCAACAACTCGAGATCAAAAAAAGACTTATGGACGATTTAGTCAATCACGTTAATAATAATGATAAATAACTTGTAGAATTAAGCGCATAAAAAGAAGGTAACAAGCTGTGTTAATATTTGAATCTGTTATGGAAAAAACGCATTTATACAAAGTAGATGACTTTGGCGTTAAAAATTATAATTTTTTGGTATTAACTTGTTTTCTTTTTTTAGTCATGGCTTGTCTTACACTTTCATTAGGCCATATTACCTACATATTCGAAATTGAAAATCCAAACTCTCCAGTAAAGTCTTATGGTGATGCTATTTGGCTTATGGTGATGTCTGCCTCAACAATAGGTTTTGGTGATGTTTATCCTATAACCCTTATGGGACGAATCGCTGTATACACTATGTTTTTATTGGGCGTAGGTACTTTAGGTACATTAGGTGCTATTTTTGCTAATCGTATTTTCGGCTTTGCTGATACTAATATTAAAAACAGAGAGCTGCGTAAACAAAATGCTGATATTTACGCTAAATTATTAGAGCTTGAAAAGAAAATTGATGAAATGAATAAGTCTTAGGTTTTATATCCATTTCATCAAATTATGAGAAATACTGGGAAATAGTAAAAATACTGAGAAGTTATTTCCCAGCAGCAAAGTTAACTAAAGTTTCACCTGACATTCTATAGCCAACCCACTCATCTTGAGATACGGCACCGATAGATTCATAAAAGTCGCGAGATGGCTTATTCCAATCTAAACAACTCCATTCAAAACGACCACACCCTTTATCTAAAGCAATTTTAGCCATTTTTTGTAGTAATAACTTACCCGCTCCTTTACCCCTAGCATCAGCTGAAACGTAAAGATCTTCTAAGTACAGTCCTGGTTTAGCTAACCAAGTAGAGTAATTGTAAAAATAAATAGCAATACCAATCCCTTTACCATCAAGCTCACAAATAAGAGCATTAACATGGCTAGCATCAGAAAAAATAGTTTCCACTATCGTCTCTTCAGTTGCTAAAACCTCATGCTCTGCTTTTTCATAAATAGCGAGTTCTCGGATAAAAAATAAAATGGTTGCCGCATCGTCTTTCACAGCAGTACGAACAGATAAAGCGCTCAAGTAATAGCTCCTTTAAGTCAAAATTAATATAACCAATAAGGCTGCGTGGCCATGGCACTTTGTTTAGAGTGATCTAACGCATGCAATAAGTTATCAACCTTACTATTTTGCCAGTTAACTAATTTCTCAGGTTGCTCAGGTAAACGTTGAAGCTGTTTTTGAATAAGCCATAATACTTGTAACTCATTAATACCCTCTCGAATATCTAACCACGGCGCTCTGTATTTAGTACGATCTTCTTCATCAAATAAATCAGCAAACCAGATCCCAGTATGAAGGCTAGTATTCAATAGCGGTGCATATTCTATATATTGATCACTTGTTAAAGACTTGGAACCTGCCATCGCCTCAATTAAAACATTTAAACTTTTAGATAATTGCGCAGTAGCAAAGCTCACCATACGAATATCATCAACTTTTTGAGTAAATAGTTTTCTGTTAGGCATTAACATTTTAAGAATAGAAAGCTGTAGTTGGTTAAAACGTTGTGAATGGAAAATTTGCTTCACTTCATCAATATCAGGAAATCTTCTTTTTTCTAATTTTAATGCTGTTACTAGGTCTTCACTGTAATTAATTTTCTTACGATAGTTACCTGTTTTATTCACTATTTCCTTCAAGTAAATCAGATGGTCTACCCAAGAAAACACACGAGAAAAATAAGCTAATTCACTTTTAGTCTCGGTAAGCTCTGAATTAAGATACTCTTCAAAAAACAAGAAGCCGTGCTCCATTAAAGAAAGGGTTTCTTTAATTACAGCCAACGCTGATAAAGTAGGTTTATCAATGTAAAAGTCTACTGATTTTTGTAAATGTCCGAGAGTATGAGTTAACCCTGCTATAAAAACGTCGCTAATATTATCACTACTATTTATTGGTAATAACGTTAGTGGCATACATGTAGGCACAGATTTTACGCCGCCCCACAAGCCATATCCGCGAGCAGCTTTACTTTTAAGGCCTGGTCTTAAATCTAATTCAGTTAGAAATAATTCAGCTAAATCAAACAATTCAGAAACATCGCCACGAATAAGCTCTAATTCAATTTCACAAATAGGATCAACTAAACCATTACTAGAAACTTCACCTAGATCAAATACAACTTCAACAACACCACCTCTAGCAGTATTAATTAACCATATTTGTCTTTCAAAGTCCGTTGTAAATAAAGAAACAAGCTGCGATTGAATATTTTGATATGTTTGTGTTGATGCCCATATTTCATCAGGAAATAAGCTTAAATCGGGCTGTTTTTCTGTAATAGGAATATTAAATTCAGGTCTTTGATGTAAGCCACCAACCACTTTCCCAGCTGTTTTAATGGTCTGTTCCAGCATTCCATCTTTTTCACGAATACGTAAACCCATGTCATGCTTTCGTAGATTTAAATCAGGTGTGTCAAAGTAGCAATTACCAAGTTGAGTTCTACTTTCGATAAACTCAATATTATTTTTTGATAATAAGGATGAAATGATTTCTGCTGTGTTTTTGCTAAAAACTAAATATTTTAGCTCTATCTCTGTAGCCATGGTGTCTCGAGTTAAGTCTTTTAGTCGCTATATTGGATAATTTATCTTCAAGTTTGCCCTCAAAATAAATGATATAGCTCATGAATGACTACAATACAAAAGCTTGTACCTATAGGCAATCTTTTTAAAATTGTAAGCATATATTAAAATAGCCGAAAATAATTGCCTTTATACTTGCTATCAAAGTAGCAAAGCCCTAATATTTTCAGCCATTCTTGTTAAACTAAACTTTGGTTATCGTATGACATTGTCAAAACCTTTATTCACCTTCTTATTACTGCTCATTTCATCAAGTATTTATTTACAAGCAAGCGCTCAAGCAAATACGACTCAAGGCTATATTTCTGATGAGCTTCCTATTTTTGTTCATTCTGGTCCTGGGAAAAATTATCGTATTTTAGGTACCGTGACTTCTGGCTCTGAAGTTCAAATTACAGGTAACTCTAAAGACGATTATTCAGAAGTGATTGATGATAAAGATCGTACTGTTTGGCTAGAAAGCAAATACGTAACATCTGAACCAGGCTTACGAGTTATTATTGCTCAACTTAATAGTAAATTAGCTGATTTAGAAGGTAATTCAAGCGCAATATCTGAAAGCTTATTACGTGCTAATAAAAAAGTAGACCAATATAGTAGTGAAAAAACACAACTCAATAACGAAATATCGTCACTGAACAAAACCCTTAGCGAAGTTTCATTAAAACTAAAAGATCAAGATACAAGCATTAAAAAAGAATGGTTTTTTAATGGTGCTATCGTTTTATGTATTGGTTTAGTTTTAGGATTAGTGTTGCCAAGATTATCATCTAGCAAGAAAAGTAACATGGGCAGCTGGAAATAAAACAAAACATCTTGTTAGCTTGCCGAGATAGAATACAGAGCTAATTTACTGTATTCTATCTTTAATAAACAGGTAATTGAATTCCCTACTCCACCATTAAAGACTCTACTCACATTGAAAAAATATCTCTCTCTAATCGCATTATTATCTCTCCCAAGTGTTGCTGAACCTTGGGTAGACACTTCAAATATATTTCTTAGAGCACAAATTCAATATTTGTCCGATGTTGGTATTATCAAAACACCAACCACGACTTACCCACTTATGTGGGGTGATATTGCAAAAAATTTAAATAATGTGTCGTATAGATCATTAAATGAAAGTAGCGAAAATGCCTATCATTATGTAATGAATCAACTGAGATTAGCTAAACGTAATCAAAAAACAATTGAGTTAAACGCTTCGCTAGAAGATAAAAGATTTACAAGCTTCGGTGACGATTTTAGAGATAAAAACAACATCACCATTCATACAACATGGATGACAGATTCTTTCGCAGTTAAACTATCTACAAGCTACAATCCTTCACCTATTGATGGCGACAAAGTTCGTTATGATGGCAGTTATCTTGCTGGGTATATAGGAAATTGGGTTGTATCAGTTGGCATGCAAGATCGCTGGTGGGGACCTGGATGGGATAGTAGCTTAGCCTTATCAAATAATGCTCGCCCTATTCCTGCATTAGCACTCTCACGTAAATCAGCTGAACCTTTTGTTATTCCATTCACTGATTATGGTATTCCATGGACAGTCACCTCTTTTATGGGTGTGATGGATGATGAAAGAGTTATTGAAGACACGCTTTTATGGGGTTTTCGTCTCAATTTTAAACCTTTCGAAAACCTAGAAATAGGCATTAGCCGCTTAGCTCAATGGAGTGGCGAAGGTCGTCCTCAAGGTAGTTCTACCTTTTGGAATGTATTATTAGGTAAAGATAATTGTGGTGCCGGTGGTTTAGACTGTGGTGAAAATAGAGAATTAGAACCAGGTAACCAACAAGCGGGTTACGACTTGCGTTATTCGTTTAACCTTTTTGATACTCCATTATCACTTTACGGGCAGTATTATGCTGAAGATGGTGATAACAATTCTTCATTTGGTTTTTTAACTGAACCAGTTACTTTAGTGGGTATAGATAGTCATATACGACCATTCAATAAACCTACAACCGTGTATTTTGAATTTACCGATACTTTCGCTGACTGTAGTGATGGTGATCTTTTTGACAACGGTAATTGCTTTAATGAGCATCATATTTACCAAACAGGTATGCGCTATAACTTAAGAGCTATTGGCAACATTTATGATAATGATGCTAAAGCTTTAGTATTGGGTAGCATGTCAGAACTGGGGAAAGATACTCATTTAGAATTAAAATTACGTAAGTTACAACTTAACTACGACAATTCAGATAAAGCCCCTAATAACCCAATAATAGGCAATCCTTTAACCCCTATTGCAGAAGATATGGTAATGCTATCAGCTAAAGTACAACACAGTTATAAAAACTGGCGTTTTACAGTAGGTAGTTCATATAGCCAATCATCTTTTGATAATGATATTAAAGACGACACAGACTTTAATGGTTATTTAAATATTGAATATAACTTGTAAGCTAAGCGTATTAGCTTACTAAAGTTTCCAATAACCAAGCTTCTTCCTCATTTTAAATTGTCTTAATAAATTTAAGGGCTTTTTAACTGATTTCTGAGGTCGTGATAATATTTCATCAACCGCATCCAATACTCTTTCAGATGATCCGCCATCTTGATATGGATGTGTTTGTTCAATAAAAGACTCTATATTCGTCATCAATCCTTTAGGTTTTGTTAAACCAAGTTCAATCGAACTTTCAAGTAATTCAGGCTCAGAGATATTAATGAGATACTCTTTAGGTGATATGTTATTAAACGTAACAACAGGTTTATTTAATAATAAAAACATAAGTAATACTGAAGAAGTATCACACACCATAAGATCTGCTTCTTGTAAAAGAGGAATAACATTATCAGTTTCAACAAAGCTTAAATGCTCACTTTCTATAGCTTTGTATTGTTCAATAATCTCTTTTGGCATTTTAGGGTGAAATTGAACAAGCCAACGGTATTTCCCAGTTATACTTAAACGTTTAATTTCTTCAAAAAGATGTGGAGCGCTGGTTAAATTTCGAGAAAATGTAGAACAAAATAATATTGTAGGTCGCTCTATTTCCTTTTTAACTAGAAGTGGCTCATAGAGAGGATCAATTGCTGGCCAACCAGTTTCTTTAACATCAAAGTAACCCGCTTTTTCTGCTAAAATCTTAAATGTTTCTGTGGTGTTTGGTCCTTGTGTACAATACAAATCAAAACTACCACGAATGTTAAAATGGTCTTCTTTACCTTTTCTATTTCGTTTACCGGAATTGAAACCATGAAATACTCCCACTTTTAATCCTGGGACAAATGAAGGGACAACATTACCAGGCACAAAAACCGCTCTAGGGTTATATTCTTTAACCGCATCAATACTCGGCAATAAAACCTCATCTTTATTAAAAAATTCATGATTAACATTATCACCTTCAACAAACCAAGCAGCTTCGCCTCCTCTAGCAAGAATGGCCTTTTGCAATGGTCTTAATATAGCAAAACTGTAATTTTGAGAAATATAAAATAAATAACGAGACACTGATACACACTTAATTAATTGTTAATAATTACATATATTAACGTAAAGCATAAAAATTACCTATACAACCTAAGTCAGTCTTAAGCAATAAAACTGAATAAAGCCTGTTATTTAGTCAAATTAATTGAATGGTTATGATATATGCTTTTTTAAACTATTTTACGAAATTAGTATTTGACTATATAGCCATAAATTTGATACTAATAGACCATAGAAACTATTTATTCGTTAACTGTATTAATTTTAAGGGATTTTCTTAAAAGCCACATGCAAAATATAAATTTCACATTAAACAGCTTACTCCTCCTCGTATTTAAAATACGCGGATGGTCTATTATTGTTTAAAATTTATAAAGAATAAATATCAAACCCGCGCTATAATTCGCGGGTTTTTTTTTGCCTGCGTATAGTAAGTTTAAAACCGCTAAGGACATAACCATGAATGATAAAGTAATAATATTTGATACCACCTTAAGAGACGGTGAGCAGGCTTTAACGGCTAGTTTATCTGTAAACGAAAAAATTCAAATCGCACAAGCAATTGAGCGTCTTGGTGTAGATATTATTGAAGCGGGTTTCCCGGTATCTTCACCTGGTGATTTCCACTCAGTGCAAGAAATTGCTCGTACTGTTAAGAACTCAATTGTATGTGGTTTATCTCGTGCTGTAGAAGGCGACATACAAGCCTGTGCAGATTCAATGAGCGTTGCAGAACAATTCAGAATTCATACTTTTATTTCTACCTCTGATGTTCATGTACAACAAAAATTACGTAAAGGTTTTGATGACGTTGAAGCCATGGCATTACATGCAATCAAATTTGCCCGTAATCTTACTGATGATGTTGAATTTTCATGTGAAGACGCAGGTCGTACACCAATCGATAATTTATGTCGTATGGTTGAAAATGCGATTAAAGCAGGCGCATCAACTATTAATATTCCTGATACTGTTGGTTATACATTACCTAATGAATTTGGTGGCATTATTACGCAACTATTTAATCGTGTACCAAATATCGATCAAGCGGTTATTTCAGTGCATTGTCATAACGATTTAGGTTTAGCTGTAGCTAACTCTATATCAGCAGTTCAAGCAGGTGCTAGACAAATTGAATGTACCGTTAACGGTATTGGTGAACGCGCAGGTAATTGTTCATTAGAAGAAATCGCGATGATCATGAAAACTCGTCAAGATTTAATGAATGTTCACACAAATATTAATCATCAAGAAATCGCCCGTACTTCAAAGCTTGTAAGCCATTTATGTAATATGCCAATACAACCAAACAAAGCAATTGTAGGAAGCAATGCTTTTAGTCATTCCTCAGGTATTCATCAAGATGGTATGCTTAAAGCATCAAACACATACGAGATTATGACACCTGAAAGTGTCGGTATTAGTAAAACAAAATTGAACTTAACTTCACGAAGTGGCCGTCATGTTATCAAGCATAGAATGGAAACTTTAGGTTACAACGAAGATGATTTCGATATTGAAGCTTTATATGAAGATTTCTTAAAGTTAGCTGATAAAAAAGGTCAAGTGTTTGATGATGATTTAGAAGCTTTATTATTTAACATTCAGCAACAAGACAATGAAGAACATTATCAAATAATTGATATTAACGTTCAATCTGGCAGTGGTGAGTTTGCAACGGCTGGCGTTAAATTAAATGTTGGCGGTAATATTCAAACTGAATCTGCTACGGGTAATGGCCCTGTTGATGCACTATACCAAGCTATTAAAAAAGCGGTAGATGATGAGATTCAGGTTGCTGATTATAAAATATCAAATAAAGGCGCAGGTGAAGACGGTCTAGGTGTAGCAAATTTAGTTGTAAAATGGCAAGAACGTAACTTTCATGGCTATGGTATTGCTACTGACGTAATTGAAGCATCTGGCCAAGCATTTGTGTCGGCATTAAATGCCATTCAACGCGCAAAACACATTGCCGCGCTACGTGAAGAGCGTAAAGCAAATAAATAATAAAAGATAAATATTACGTAATGAAGGCGAACTTACAAAAGACATTGAATATAAATAAGTTGAATGTTGGCTAGGTTCAAAGTTAAGTAACACTTAAGAGAGAAGATAAAAAATGTCTAAGATAGCAGTATTAGCTGGTGACGGTATCGGACCAGAAGTAATGGTTGAAGCAAAAAAAGTATTAGCAACCGTTGCTGAAAAATTTAATTTCGACCTTACCTTAAATGATTACAATGTTGGTGGTTATGCCATTGATAATGACGGTCAAGCACTCCCACAAAGTACTATTGAAGGGTGTGAACAAGCTGATGCTATTTTATTTGGCTCTGTAGGTGGCCCTAAATGGACAAGCCTACCACCAGCTGAACAGCCAGAACGTGCATCTTTATTAGGCTTACGTGGCCACTTCAGCTTGTTTGGTAATATTCGTCCTGCTAGCTTAATTTCTGCTATTTCTCATCTTTCACCATTACGTGCTGATATTTCTGGTACAGGCTTTGATATTTTAGTAATGCGCGAATTAACAGGTGGCATCTACTTCGGCGAACCTAAAGGTCGTGAAGGAGAGCCAGGTAGTGAAGATGAATATGGTTACGATACTATGGTGTATTCTCGTAAAGAAATACGTCGCATCGCTCATCTTGCTTTTCAAGCTGCTCAAAAGCGTGGCAACAAAGTAACCTCTATCGACAAAGCTAATGTATTACAAGCTTCAGTGCTATGGCGTGAAGTTGTTACAGATATAGCAAAAGAATACCCAGAAGTTGAACTAGAGCACATGTACGTTGATAACGCGGCAATGCAGTTGGTGAGAAATCCAGCTCAATTTGACGTTATGCTTTGTTCAAACCTATTTGGTGATATTTTGTCAGACATCTGTGCCATGATCACTGGTTCTATGGGCTTATTACCTTCAGCAAGTTTAAATCAAGATGGTTTTGGTATGTATGAGCCAGCAGGCGGAAGTGCTCCAGATATCGCAGGTAAAGGTATCGCTAACCCTATAGCACAAATTCTTTCTGCAGCATTAATGCTACGTCATAGCCTTAACCAAAGTGAAGCGGCAGATGCTATCGAAAAAGCAGTTTCAAAAGCATTAGATGATGGTCACTTAACTGGTGACTTATTAACGCCAGACAGTACAGTTAAAGCTAAAAACACAGCAGAAATGGGTGACATCATCTGCGCAAACATTAAGGAGCAGTAATCATGGCAACTACTTTATACGAAAAATTATATTTTCAACATTTAGTTGAGAGCAAAGAAGGTGAAACACCACTTTTATACGTAGATCGTCATTTAATTCATGAAGTTACTACTCCACAAGCGTTTGCTAACTTAAAGTTTCATAACCGTGTGGTTCGTCGTCCACAACAAACAATAGCAACAATGGATCACAACATATCAACACGTAAAGCTGATATTGATGCTGCAGGTCCTGGTGCTGCTAACCAGTTACGTACTTTAGAAGAAAACTGTAAAGAATTTGGTATCAAGCTTTTTGGCATGGGTCATAAGAACCAAGGTATTGTTCATGTAATGGGGCCTGAGCTGGGTATTACTCAACCTGGTCAAATTATTGTATGTGGTGATTCTCATACGGCAACACATGGTGCATTTGGCGCATTAGCTTTTGGTATTGGTACTTCAGAAGTAGAACATGTATTAGCTACTCAAACACTACGTCAAAGTCGTGCAAAAAGCATGAAAATTGAAGTAACAGGTAAAGTAGGTAAAGGGATTAGCGCTAAAGATATTATTTTAGCAATTATCGGAAAAACAGGTTCGGCTGGTGCAACAGGTTATGTTGTTGAATACTGTGGTGATGCTATTGAAGCATTAACCATGGAAGAACGTATGACTATTTGTAACATGAGTATTGAATTTGGAGCTAAAGCTGGTCTTATTGCTCCTGACCAAACAACTTTTGATTACTTACAGCATAAAGAATATGCACCTAAGTTAGACGACTGGGATGCTGCTGTAGCCTACTGGAAAACATTAAAAACTGACGACGGTGCAAGTTTTGATCATGTATTAACCTTAAAAGGTGAAGATATTAAATCACAAATGACTTGGGGTACAACGCCAGGCCAAGTAACTTCTATCGATTCAGTTGTTCCATCTCCAGACGATTTTACAGACCCTGTTGAAAAAGACTCATGTGTTAAAGCTTTAAAATATATGGGATTAACTGCTGGTACTAAATTAACTGATGTTACGGTTAATAAAGTTTTTATTGGTTCTTGTACTAACTCACGAATTGAAGACTTACGTGCCGCTGCTAGTATTGTAAGCGACTATACCAAGCAAGGTATGAAAGTATTAGATACTGTTGATGCTATTGTTGTACCGGGTTCTTATCGTGTAAAAGCTCAAGCTGAAGAAGAAGGTTTATCACAAATATTTATCGATGCTGGTTTTGAATGGCGTCTACCTGGTTGTTCTATGTGTTTAGGTATGAATGATGACCGTTTAGAGCCTGGTGATCGTTGTGCTTCTACATCAAACCGTAACTTTGAAGGCCGTCAAGGTCGTGATAGCCGTACTCATTTAGTCAGTCCAGAAGTTGCAGCTGCTGCCGCAATTGAAGGTCGCTTTGTAGACCTTAATGCTAACAATAAATAGGAGCAAGTAATGGAAAAATTTACATCTCATACAGGTTTAGTTGCTCCGTTAGATATGGCTAACGTTGATACAGACCAAATCATCCCTAAACAGTTTTTACAAAAAACAGAACGTGTAGGTTTTGGTCAGCATTTATTTAATGACTGGCGCTACTTAGATAATAATGGCACACAAGAAAACCCAGACTTTGTTTTAAATTATCCAAAATATAAAGGTGCGAGTGTTTTATTAACACGCGAAAACTTTGGTTGTGGTTCAAGTCGTGAACATGCTCCATGGGCATTACAAGAGTTTGGTTTTGATGTAATTATCGCACCAAGTTTTGCTGATATATTCTACGGTAACTGCATTAATATTGGTATTGTACCGGTTAAATTGACTGATGAAGAAGTGCAACAATTATTCGAAGCAGCTGAAGCTAACGACATAAATATCACAGTTGATTTACCTAGCCAAAGTGTTTCATGTGGTGACTTAACTTTTAACTTTCAGATGAATACATTTCATAAATATTGTTTAGCTGAAGGTGTAGATAGTGTTGGTTGGACATTGAATAAAATAGATATGATTGAAGATTTTGAGTCTAAGCGTCCAAGCTGGGCATGAAGTCTGAATCTGAATTAAATATCTAAAAATAAAAAGCCGTGATATGTAAAATATCACGGCTTTTTTGTAACAGCTTTTCAACTAGAGTTACTTCTCAGTCTTTAATTTATAAGGACCGTTAAGCAAGCCTCTTTTAGCTGAATTAAAAGCTACATTATTAGCTAGTCGAGATACAGCTGGACTGTAATCAGTTACATTACCTGCAATTTGGGTAATAGCTGCAGTCACTAAAGCACCAATTAATCCCTGATTACCATTATTAGAACTTTGTTGAGCTACAATTGGCGCATCCCAAAGTAATTCTCCCGTTTTAACGGAGACTAACTTCGCATACCCTTGAACCACCGTTACAGAAGAAAGCACTTGATACTCTTGCCCCCAATTTTCAATAACTACATATAACACAGCATCAGCACCAATATGTTCATGTATTTTATCTAATGGGATATTGTTCATTTCTGCAGGAGTTGGCAAGCCATTTTCTTTTAAGAAATTATCAATAACACTAACAGGAAAGACATAGTACCCTTTCTCAGCTAAGGGTTGGGTAACTGTAGATAAGTAAGTATAAGAGGCATTCACATCAACAGAATTATTAACCGGTGGAATAACTAAAATTGAACGTGGCGCTTCATTAATTAACGCTTCGTAGTTATAAGGCTGAACTGTTGCACAACCAGCTATGAAGAGAAAAGCCAGAGGATAAAATTTAAAATAAGACATCATATCACTCACCTTCCTTAGGAGACTGTAAAGAACGACTGATCATTCCATCAATCAAAACACTAGATTCAGGAAATAATGTTTTTTCCATTTCTAGTGCTTCCAAAGCTAAAGAATGATTCCCTGTTGCTGCGTACATCATCCCGAGATGAGAATAGATACCCGGCGGAATTTTTTTTCCTTTAGCTTTAGCTTTTTCAATATCTTCCTCTAATTTTATAACCTGAATATCAGGAGTTGCCTCACCAGGAGTACGATAACTTTTATAGATTAAGTTTTCATATTCCCCCCAGTAGTACATTGATTTATTATTAGCGCATCCAGCTAAAACCAGTACAGCAATACTGGCTATTAAATAGTTATTCATAGTGATCCTAAACGGTTATTCAGATAAAACTAAAACGCCAGAATCAATATCGCGCGTTAAATTATTTACGGTTTCTTTTATTGCAAAATCAAGAACTTTGCCATTTAACGTTGCATCGTAACCTGCAGTAGAACCAAAACCTACAACTTGACGCTCACTTAAAGAATATTCGCCAGCACCTTGAGTTGAGTAAACTACTTCAGAAGTTAAAACATCAATAACATTTAGAGTAACTTTAGCATAAGCGATTTGGCTCTTTCCTCGACCTAAAATACCAAACAACTGACTATCGCCCACAGCTTTACGTCCAAATTCTGTAACATCGCCGCTAATCGTATATCGAGCACCTTTAATATTTTGCTCAACACCCAATAATTTGGCTTCTTCTTTCATACGAGCTAAGTTATCTCGGTCAACAACTTTAAAACGATTAGTTTGTTGTAACAGAGCCATTAAAATAGTCTTTGATTGATTACCTAATTTATCAGTATTGCTAGAAAACAATCCCTGCATGTAATTAGAGCGATTATTAAATTGACCAATAACCAGAGTAGACTTAACACCGGTATAGATTTGATTAACAGCTTGTACTGGTTCTATTTCTATTTTTCTGTGTGATTGAGTCGTACACCCCATAAGAGTCATCACTAAAACGCTTAAACATACCCAAGATTTATTGATACCTAATAACTTCATAATATTTTTCCTTAAATAAATTTCCCTTTATTATCTATTAAGAAAGTATCAATTAACAGGCAATTAATTGTTCATCACCCAAAGTTTAACTTAGTGATAACAAAAAATTAAAAATTGTTAACCTGCTTTATTAATAAACCAATTAAACATTTACAGATCTATAAAAAAGGACTACTTTTATTGAGAGTCACTTAATAATTCCAATAAAAAACTCTACATTATTTCTTAGGAACTTCATGTCGAATTCAACAGCTTCAGAGTCTAAAATTGTAAAAACACAAAAGATATCTCTATCAGAATTAAGAGTAGGTATGTATGTTTTATCTATTTATACTAAAAATAAATCAGTAAATATAAAATCTGAAGGTTATATATTAAAAACGGCAAGCATCCAACAACTTAAAAAGTCGAATGTGACGTTTGTCGATATCGATCCAACAAGAACTAAACAAAGTGAAGAAAAAGAAAAAAACACTCTGCCTTCTTCAGACTCTGCAACTCAAGAAGCTGAAGAAATAACTTCCACAGCCTCTTTAGATAGCGAAATGAAAAAAGCCGAACAGCTTTACAATAATGCAAAAGTTCTGCAAAAGAAGATATTGCACGATATAACTCAAGATAAAGCAATTGATTTGGAGTCTGTACAGGAAAGTACAGATGCTATTGTCGACTCAATTTTCCGTAATCAAGATGCTCTTTCGTGTATGTCGCGTTTAAGAGTAAAAGATGATTACTTAGTAGAGCATTCGCTAAACGTTTCTATTTTAATGACCATATTTTGCAAACATATGAAAATAGAACGAAAAACAATGGAAGATTTAGCTTTAGGTGCTTTCTTGCATGATATTGGTAAAACACTAATACCTGATAAAGTGCTGCAAAAGCCAGGAAAGTTTACCGACGAAGAATACACAATAATGAAAACACATGTCATGTTAGGTGTAAAAATACTTGAAGATACACCTAACATTCCTGAAACATCAATGATGGTAGTAAAAGAACATCATGAACGCTTAGATGGAAAAGGCTACCCTTACGGATTAACCGCAGGACAAATATCTCAATACAGCCGCATGATAGCCATAGCTGATTGTTATGATGCTATGACAGCAGAAAGAGTTTATAAAGCAGGTATGCACCCTATCAAAGCCTTTAAAATACTGATCAGCGAGTCACCAAGTGCTTTTGACAAAAAGTTAGTAGAGCAGTTTATCCAATGCTTAGGTCTTTATCCTATCGGTACGCTAGTAAAATTAAATAGTGGAAAGGTAGGCTTAATTAGCAAACTCAATAAAAACAAACCACTACAACCTTTTGTTCGAGTATTTTATAACACTCGTTTGAATCAGGTGATCTCAATGGAAGAGATTGATTTAAGTAAGCCTAAGTATAACGATCAAATAGAGTCATGCGTTAAACCTGAAGAGTTTAATTTAGACTTTACGAAATTCTTTAAAAGTGCATTTCTAGAATAACAGAAAGCTTTGAATATACCTGAAAGCGCAGATAATCCTGCGCTTTTTGTAGAAGTTTACCAACTAGATAAAGCTCTCATAGTAAACTTCTCACCTCTAAAGTTAAGTACTACTTTTTGAGGTAAAATTTCCACCAAGATTAATTGTCGAGAAATAGTATCACCTTCATATCTATCTCTTCCATTTACTTTAACCCAACCTTGTCTATCACTAGCGTAAATATGTTGTTCAAACTGTAATGGTGGAATACCATCTTGCACCCAAGAAGGCATATTTTCAATGGGCTCAATTTGGACAGAATTCTTTTCTGTATTATTACGGTAAGTACTGCTATTCAATGTATTTTGATTATCATTATGGCTAAGTGCTTTTTTAAACTGCTCTAATAGTTCATCAGAAACACCCTCAACTTTGGTAAGTTCCAGCTCTTTATTTAATTCTTTTGTTTCTTCAATAACAGGGGAACTAACTATATTGTTGACGCTTTCAGAAGATTTATCATCTTTAAATACAGTAGACTCTTTAACACTTGGCGTAACTTCTTCTTTAACGGCTGAAGCGACAACATCTGTTGGAGTACTATCTAATTCTGGTTTTGGCTCTAAAGCTTCATTTAAAGCTTGTTCCGAATTATCACTATTAGTTGTTTGTGCCTTAACATCTTTTAGGTCTTCTAGGCTTGTTCCTGACAGCTTTAATCCATCACCACTAACATCTGACTCAGTCGTTTCTACTTTTTCACCTAAAACATCATCTTTTTTATTATCAGAAAAGTATGAACCAGCAAAATAAGCACCGACTGAAAACCCAATCATGATTAAGAGAATAAAAATAATTTTAACTATTCTAAATTGCCACCAAGGTGTTATCTGATGATCTTCACCCAAAGCTTCTTTAGCCGATAACAAAACAGTTTTTTTATCTACAACCGCAATATTACTGTTGTAAGCATTAATAAGTGCACGTTCACACACTAAATTAATTAATCGGGGAATACCGCCACAAATATTATAAATAGCATTCATCGCAGATGCAGAAAACAACGCCCTCACCCCTTCAGCGATAGACAAACGATGTTTTATATATTGAGTGACTTCTTGTTTATTTAACGGTAATAAGTGGTATCTAGCGGTTATCCGTTGAGCTAGTTGGCGCAGATCTCTTCTTTTTAATAACGTTTGTAATTCTGGCTGCCCAATAAGAATAACTTGTAATAGCTTTTTAGTATTAGTTTCTAAATTTGTTAATAGCCTTAACTGCTCTAAAACCTCTGGCTTTAAATGTTGAGCTTCATCAATGATCAATAAGGTATTAATATCTGCTTTATGATTCTTTAATAATTTATCTTGGATCTTATCTGTTAGTGTTTTTAATGTAGCACCGGTTTTCCGATAACGAATTTTGAGTTCATCACAAATAGTCGCCAGCAATTCGTGGCTTGATAAAGTAGGGTTAAGAATAAAAGCCGCTTGAGTATTTTCAGGTAAGCGCTCCATCAAACACCGGCTAACCGTTGTTTTTCCAGTTCCAACTTCACCTGTAAGTAAAACAAAACCGCCTGCATCGCCCAAACCATAAGTTAAATGAGCAAGTGCTTCACGGTGACGATCGCTCATAAATAAATACTGAGGATTAGGGGCAATTGAAAAAGGTTTTTCTTTTAAACCAAAATAAGTTGTATACATAAATTAACATCAAAAAAATTCACATAAAGAAGCTAACCTTTAGCTCAGCATATGTCAAAACACTATTTCATTTATGGTAAACTTAACGCGTAATAAACTTATTCTTATCGGAAGCTAAATGTCAGACCCAGAATCACAAATCACCAGTTACCTTGTTGGTGGTGCAGTTAGAGATAAACTACTTAACAGAAATAGTTACGATCACGATTATGTTGTGGTGGGTTCAACTGTTAAACAAATGCTATCCTTAGGTTTCACACAAGTCGGTAAAGATTTTCCTGTTTTTCTACATCCCAAAACCAAAGACGAATATGCCTTAGCTCGCACCGAGAGAAAAATTGATACTGGATATACTGGTTTTACCTGTGATGCTTCTGAGTTTGTTACTATAGAAGATGATCTACTCAGACGAGATTTAACCATTAACGCCATGGCTTTAAAACCCAATGGCGAAATAATTGATCCTTACAATGGCCAAGAAGATCTAAAAAACAGAATATTTCGTCATGTGTCTGATGCTTTTGTTGAAGATCCATTACGAGTCCTGAGAGTTGCAAGATTTGCAGCCCGTTACCACAGCTACGGCTTTACCATTGCTGAAGAAACTTTAGCTTTGATGACGCAGATATCTCAAAGTAACGAACTGCAATCACTAAGTAGTGAACGTGTCTTTATTGAACTCAATAAAAGTTTACTTGAAGAGCACCCTGAAGTGTTCTTTGAAACACTTAAATCTTGTGGAGCATTGTCGGTTCTTTTACCCGAAATAGAAACCCTATGGGGTATACCTAACCCTGCAAAGTGGCATCCTGAAATATGCTCAGGTATTCATACCATGATGGTATTGCAGCAAGCGGGTAAATTATCAAATAAAGCTGAGGTAAGGTTTGCTGCACTATGCCATGACCTAGGTAAAGGCATTACACCTGAAGAAGAATGGCCTAGTCATCGAGGCCATGAGAAATCAGGATTACCGCTAGTAAAAGCTCTATGTAAACGCCTAAAGATACCTAATTCATATCAAGTGTTAGCACTTAAAGTATGTGAATACCACCTACATTGTCATAAAGCCTTCGAACTAAAACCTAGCACTATCTTAAGAGTATTTAATGCGTTAGATGTGTGGAGAAAGCCTGAAGAATTTAATGATTTCATTTTAGCTTGTACAGCAGACATGCGTGGTCGAACAGGTTTTGAAGATAAAGAATACCCTCAAGCTGATTTTTTACATGCATGTTTACAAGCAGCACAAAAAGTAACAGCTAAAGCATTTGTAGAACAAGGATTAAAAGGTTTAGCTATTAAAGAAGCTATTGAAAAAGAAAGGTTAGATGAGATTAAATTAGTGAAAGAAAGCTTTAGTTAAAGCAAGTATAGACTCTATCTAAGTTAATTACTTGAAATAACACTTTCTTAAGTCCCCTACTTACATAATTTTTTATACAAAGAGTTCAAGTATTAATCAACACAATTTACACGTTAATATGAATGATACCTTTAAGTTTGGTGAAATTCATATGCATTAGTAATGCTTCAGATCTTATCTATTAAACTTTTTACACAGAAAACCTGATGAAAGAGAATAAAAAACCACATCAATTGATGTGGTTTTTTGTATATAAAACTATAACTTAAAAGTTATAAGTTGCTTTTACGTAGTAATAGCCACCGTTATAATCATAAGGACCACTTTCATAGTACACACCACTTACAGCACCAAAAGCAGCACCATCAGTTTTTTGTAATTCTTGCGCATCTTTATCAAATATGTTGTTAGCGCCTGCAGATAATGTCCAGCTGTCATTTACGAAATAACTAACTTGAGCATCAAAAGTAACAGAAGAACCAACAGTTTCTGACCAACCGTACGAGCTAAACTCATCTGGTTCATCAGCATGCGTTGCAAACCACTCGCCATAATAGTTAGCACGTAAGAACATACTAATATCTTCCCAGTTTTGAGATAACGTTAGTGTGCCAGTATGCTCAGGAATACCCTCTTCTAGACGACGTATTTTAAAGCCTGACGTATATTCACCGGCATCTTCAACATCTGTTGAATTATAGTTATAAGCAAGGCTTAATTTAGTGTCGCCACCCATTAATTCCATTGCGTAGTTAGCGACAACATCAACACCTTGAGTTTTAGTATCAAAATCATTAGCAAAGAAAGTAACAGAACCACCTAATAATAATTCAGGGCTAGCATACAAACCTTGTAGAGCATCAACATGTGCTTGAGTAACAAATATTTTATCCGTCTGAGCAACACGATCTGTAACTTCAATGTTATAAGCATCAACAGTCATGAAGAAATCACCACTTTGATAAACAAGACCTACAGCAAAACTTTTTGACTCTTCTGGTTCTAACTCAACACCACCTAATGCAACAGAAACTGGGTGAGTTGGCGGATAAGTAGCTGATTGAATTAACTCTCCACTAACCAATGAAGTTTGTGTATTTACAACATTAGCTTGACCAACAGTTGGCGCTCTAAAACCTGTACTATGTGAAGCACGGAATGATAATTCATCATTAAGCGTATATTGTGCTGAAAGCTTATAGTTAAGCGTATCACCAAAAGAAGAGAAGTCTTCATAACGTAACGCTGCACCTAGCAAGAAGTCATCAGTTAAATAAGCTTCTACATCAACATAAGCGGCAATACTTTGACGCGAATTGATACCTTGAGCTTCAGGAGAGAAACCTGCAAAGCCATGAGAACCAACACTAAAACCTTGAGTTGCTAAGTCTCCTTGTTCCCAAGAAGCTTGCTCACCAGATGTAATTTCAAAGCTCTCTTGACGCCATTCTAAACCCGCTGCAACGTTTGCAGGATCAGTAAGACCAATATCTACACCTTTAGATAGATCAATATTAAATGATTTTTCTAATTGGGTATAAGAACCAGCTTCAAATGCATTATTAGGCTGATCAAGATTTAATGCACCTAATGATGGGTTAACAGTATCAACTAATGTATAAGTTGACTTGTTACGACCTACAGAACCACTGATGTCATAAAACGTTTCATTTAGGAAGCCGCCTTTAATCTCACCACGTGTTCCCATAGTTAATGATGTATCATTAATTACACCTGTGAATTGTGGCGTGTAACCACCAGGAAATAACTCATTAAATGCCCAACAATCATCATTATTCTGAATTCCAGAAATATATGCAGGATCATTTAAAACATTAGCTTGAGATGCGTCAATAATAGGACAGTTACCAGATAAATCACCTGTTGAATCGCCTACAAGTAATGGATTATCGATACCATCGTAAGCAGTTGGGTCTGCGGCTAAAATAGCTGGATTTACTCCAGTAAATACACCACCACGATTCTGAGGGTTACGGTAATAATAACCACCAGTTGCTGTACGGTCTGAATAGTTACCGAACATGTAGAATTCTTTATCATTACCTAAATCTAATCCCATATTACCAAATAAAGTAATATCTTCATCAATCTCAGGATTACCCCAAGTTTGTGCAGGATCATTAATGTATGTATTGCCTGCATCAGCTAAAGCTTGAGCATCTGGACGTTGAACTGAACGACTAGTAGCATCAGCATTCTTATATTGAAAACTTAAGTTAACAAAACCGTCTTTGGTAAAAGGTAAGCCAATGTTACCGTCGACAACAGTTGAATCACCATCACCTTCGTAATACTCACCACGACGAACAGAGATTGAACCTCCATCTGAAGCGTCTTTTAATACAAAATTCATAACACCAGCAATAGCATCTGAACCGTATTGTGCTGCTGCTCCGTCACGTAATACTTCAACCTGCTTTAAAGCAACACTTGGGATAACTGAAATATCTGGCCCTTGTGCACCATCATTCACACCACCACCTTGAAATGCAATTACAGATGCACGATGACGACGTTTACCGTTTAGAAGGATTAACGTTGAATCAGATGATAAGCCACGTAAGTTAACAGGACGGATAAATGAAGCAGCATCTGAGATAGGTTGTTGGCGAACTGAGAATGATGGAACAGTAGCTTGAAGCATATCTAGCATATCGCTTGATGCATTTTTACCTAATTCATCACCACCAATGATATCAATTGGTACTGGCGAGTCAGCAACAGAACGAGGAGCAGCACGCGAGCCTACTACAGCAATTCGTTCCACTTTCTCTTCTTTAGCATTAGAACCATTTTCAGCAGCTGAAACACTAGCAGTAGTTCCTAAAGCAACACTCACAGCAATAGCTAATGTAGCATTACGAAATTTTATAGACATATTTTTCCCTTATAAATTTTAAGACTAACTTTATTTTTGAATTTTTATTTATTTTTATAATTAATTAAAATACATATTATGTATATAGCTTTAAATAAGCTGGTTTCTTTATAGAACACGTAATAACCCATTACAAGCACTTAAAATAATTGTTTTAATTAATATTCTTATTTTAAATACAATTTATTTCGAGAATTATTTTTTTATTGATTTTTTCCGATAAAAACAACAAAAACAAAATACCTCAAAAATACAATAAGTTAAAATATTTCCTAAAAAAAATTAGTAGTATAAGCTTCGTACTTAAATGTAACAAAAATATTACAAATTACGATACAAAAACTTTCATCTATAAATATAGAGTAATAATAAAAATAAGCTATTTTTTAACCAGATTTTATATTTAGGTTTTAAATTAAATTAAATTTACTTTTTATTTACAAAAAACAAAAGTGAATAAAAAAACACTTAACACGAATAAAAAACCACAAAAACAAGAACCTTAAATCATAAAAGTTTACTTATTTAACAAGCATAAACTTTTAAACTGGTAATTTTTTAACTTATTTTTTAGAAATAGAATGCAATAAAATATGTCAAAACAAACTCATAAAGAATTTTTTAATATCAAATAGTAAAAAATAACAATTAAACATTCACATACTGATTGATAAGCGATAAAGTCACACATAATTAGAATTGATAACCGAGGTATACTCATGGAATTGAATCAATGGGTTGATGAATTATTTGAAGTGTTTGACGTAGATAAAGACGGAGTCATCAGCCGTAGCGAATTCGTTGAATTAATCGATGTATTATTACAAGATAAAGGGATTAGAATGTGTGAAACGATTTTCCATCGTTTTGATAAAAATCACGACAATTCTATATCTAAAAGTGAACTTAAAGAGATGGTTATAGAGCTCGCTTTATAAGCAGTCTTTTTTGACGAATGCTACCAATAAGTAACATTCGTCAAAACGAAATTATTTCTCAGCTGCAATCACGCTTATTTCTACTAATAAAGCATCACGTGCCATAGCGGCTTCAACACAAGCCCTAGCAGGCGCATGCCCTTCAGGTACCCAAGCATCCCATACGGCATTCATTTCTTGAAAATCATCCATTTTATTCAGATAAATAGTTGCAGACAAAATATGTTCACGGTCACTACCAGAAGCAATTAATAACTCATCTACTTTATCTAACATAGTTTGCGTTTGCTCTGTAATGCCCTTAGTTGCATCAGCACATACCTGGCCACATAAATAAATTGTGCCGTTATGTTTAACTATACGACTCATACGTTGCTTTGTTTCTAGTCTTTCAATTGTCATAAAAATTTTTGCTCGTCCTAGTAGAAGCTTTATCGGCATTATTTTCATACTTTATTTCATCACTTATAGTCATAAGCTAGTCACTCTTTGGCATCCAAGCCACTGTGACATACCGTTCATCCTGAACATAAATAAAGCATTCAATGGCTTTGCTAAATTTCTAACTAGTTAGCTTTCCTTGTGTGTTAAAAAATAAAACCCCAAGGTTTTTCAACAATGAGGTTTGATTAAAATTTATTGCTTAAGTATTGTTTAAGCGCTAATTAATTAGCTGAGTTTTTATTGAAAGCGTTGGTAAAACATTCAAATACAAGGCGGAAATACGGAGCCTATGACTATAGGTGAGTACTTCCAACGCGGTAGTTGGATGTTATAACAAGCTTACAAAAAAACTACTCCCATTCAATAGTCGCTGGTGGTTTACCTGATATATCGTAAACCACACGAGAAATACCATCTATCTCGTTAATAATACGATTAGAAACCAAACCTAAGAAATCATAAGGTAAATGCGCCCAAATTGCTGTCATAAAATCGATAGTCTCTACCGCTCTTAAACTAACTACCCAATCATATTTACGTCCATCACCCATAACACCTACTGAACGTACAGGTAAGAAAACGGTGAACGCTTGGCTTACTTTATTATACAAATCATGTTTATGTAGTTCTTCAATAAAGATATGGTCTGCACGACGTAGTAAGTCACAGTATTCTTTCTTCACTTCACCTAAAACACGCACACCTAATCCAGGACCAGGGAATGGATGACGATAAAGCATGTCGTAAGGTAAACCGAGTTCTAAACCAATTTTACGTACTTCATCTTTAAAAAGTTCACGTAACGGTTCGACCAAACCTAACTTCATATAATCAGGTAATCCACCTACGTTATGATGAGATTTAATAACGTGTGCTTTACCTGTAGCTGAAGCCGCTGATTCGATAACATCAGGATAAATAGTACCCTGTGCAAGCCATTTAGCATTCTCTAATTTATTTGATTCTTCTTCAAAAACATCAACAAACACATTACCGATAATCTTACGTTTCTTCTCTGGATCATTTTCACCCGCTAAACGATCTAAAAACCTATCTTCAGCATCAATTTTGATTATGTTGAGACCAAAGTGGTCACCAAACATATCCATCACTTGCTCGCCTTCGTTTAAACGTAACAAGCCGTTATCAACAAATACACACGTTAACTTATCGCCAATAGCTCTATGTAACAACATAGCCACTACTGAAGAGTCAACACCACCAGATAAACCAAGAATAACTTCATCGTCACCAATTTGTTCTTTCATCTTTGAGATAGCATCTTCAATAATAGACGCTGCAGTCCAAAGCTTTTCACACTGACAAATATCAAGCACAAATTGCTCTAAAATGCGTAAACCTTGTTTGGTATGAGTTACTTCTGGATGAAATTGAACACCGTAAAATTTCTTCTCCTCATTAGCCATTGCTGCATAAGTACAGCTTGGTGTTTGTGCAACAGATACAAAACCTTCTGGAATAGCAGAAACTTTATCTCCGTGGCTCATCCATACATCTAATAAAGCATTACCGGCATCGTTAACACTATCTTCAATATTTTTAAATAAAGCAGATTCAGTGATCACTTCAACAGAAGCATAACCAAATTCTTTATGCTCAGAACTTTGAACGCCGCCACCTAATTGTTCCGCCATAGTTTGCATGCCGTAACATACGCCTAAAACAGGTACACCAGCACTAAACACGTATTCAGGTGCACGAGGTGAATTTAGTTCAGTAACACTCTCTGGCCCACCAGCAAGAATAATACCTGTAGGATTAAAACCTTTAATTTGCTCTTCAGTTACATCCCAAGCCCATAGTTCACAGTAAACACCAATTTCACGTACGCGACGTGCGATTAACTGAGTGTATTGTGATCCAAAATCTAAAATTAGTATGCGGTGATCATGAATGTCTTTACTCATGGTTCTTCTCTCATATTAATGGCTTTAAAGATCGTTCATTTAAAGCAGAGTATTTTAAGTAAAAAGGCTGAGCTTTCTCATTACAAGATTTCAACTCAGCCTATTTGAATTTTTTATCTCTTATTTAACAAAGAGATTAATAATGTTTTGAAAAATAGTTTTGATTGATAACGAAGAAGAAACACGGAGCTTACGGATGTAAGTGAGTATTTCTGATAAAGTTATCAACAAAAATGTAAATCAAAAAACTAAGAATGGATTAGTTCGAAGATAGTTAATACAAGAACAAAGCAGAAGCACAGAGCTGACAATAGTCAGTGAGTACTTCTAATGCCGTTATTATTTTAACTAGCAAAGAAATAATCTATTCGATTAGCCCATGCGGTAGTTTGGAGCTTCTTTCGTGATGGTCACATCATGTACGTGCGACTCCCCCATACCTGCTGAAGTTATTTTCATAAACTCAGGTTTAGTACGCATGGTTTCAATATCTTTTGAACCCGTTAGTCCCATAGATGAACGTAACCCACCCATTTGTTGATGGATAATTGCAGCAACAGGACCTTTATAAGCAACACGACCTTCAATACCTTCAGGAACTAATTTATCAGCTTCACCATCAGATTTTTGGAAGTAGCGATCACTAGAACCTTCTTTTTGACTCATTGCGCCTAAAGATCCCATACCACGGTATGATTTATAATAACGACCTTGGTATAGTTCTACTTCACCTGGAGACTCTTCAGTACCAGCAAACATGCTACCCACCATTACACAATGAGCACCAGCAACAAGAGCTTTTGCAATGTCACCAGAAAAACGAATACCGCCATCAGCAATAACAGGAATACCTGTACCTTTTAATGCTTCTACTGCATTTGAAATAGCTGTTAATTGTGGAACACCAACACCAGTAACAATACGAGTAGTACAAATTGAGCCTGGGCCGATACCTACTTTAACTGCATCTACACCAACATCGGCTAATGCTTTAGCACCAGCACCTGTTGCTACGTTACCTGCAATGATTTGCAATTCTGGGTATTTATTACGAGTTTCAGCTACACGATCTAAAACACCTTGAGAGTGACCATGAGAAGTATCAATTAATAAAACATCAACACCCGCCGCAACTAAAGCATCAATACGCTCATCGGTACCTGCACCAACACCAACTGCAGCCCCCACACGTAAGCGACCTAATTCATCTTTACAAGCATTAGGCTTACTTTCTGCTTTTTGATAATCTTTAACTGTAATTAAACCTTCAAGTTTAAAGGCGTCATCTACCATAAGAATTTTTTCGATACGGTGCACATGCATTAAACCAAGAATCTCTTCACGTTTAGCGCCTGACTTTACAGTGACAAGTTTTTCTTTAACCGTCATCAATTTAGAAACAGTTAAAGTTAAATCAGTTTCGAAACGTAAATCACGACCAGTAATAATACCCACTAACTTGTTATCAGCATCAGCAACAGGAAAACCAGAGAACCCTAGCTTGTCTGCAAGCTTCATTACATCTTCAATTGTATCATCAGGAGAAACAGTAACAGGATCAGAAACAATACCACTTTCATATTTCTTAACTTTAGAAACATTTTTGGCTTGTTCTTTAATTGTCATATTTTTATGGATAAAACCGATTCCGCCTTCTTGAGCAAGCGTAATAGCTAAACGAGCTTCGGTAACTGTATCCATAGATGCTGAGATCATGGGTACATTAAGATCTATTTTACGAGTTAATTTAGTTTTTAAATCAGCTGTATGAGGAAGTACCTTGGAATGGGCAGGTACAAGTAGAACATCGTCAAAAGTTAACGCTTCTTGGGCAATTCTTAGCATCGCAACATCTCACTAATAAGGGGTGATCAGGAGTAAATATTGCGGCAGAATTTTAACCGCTTTCGCACCTAAGGTAAACTTAAATTTTCGTAAAATGCAAAATAAATCACCTTTAAAATAATTAACCACGATATAATGTTGTTTTCAGCTCTTAAAAACCAAAATCAAACGAAAAGTCGACATGAATCATCATATTTTACAAGTTAGTGAATTAACCAAAAAAGTACGCTTTATTTTAGAGAGCGAACTCAATACCGTGTGGTTATGTGGCGAAGTTTCTAACTTTATTGCTGCAAGCTCAGGTCATTGGTACTTGTCGTTAAAGGACAGTAAGTCTCAAGTAAAATGTGCCATGTTTAAAGGTAATAATCGCAAAGTAAGATTGTCTTCTGGATTACCTAAAAATGGTCAACAAGTTTTAGTAAGGGCTAAAGTTTCACTGTATGAACCTCGAGGCGACTTTCAATTAATTATTGAACAACTTGATGATGCCGGCGAAGGTCTACTTAGACAAGAATTTGAGCAACTCAAAAGCAAACTCCTTGCTGAAGGCTTATTCAACTCTTTATATAAAAAAGAAATACCTAAACATATAAACACTGTAGGTATTGTTACCTCGCCCACTGGCGCTGCTGTGAAAGATATACTTACCGTTTTAAAGCGTAGAAATCCTCTGCTTAATGTCATTATCTACCCTGCCTTAGTTCAAGGAACTCAAGCTAAGTTTGAAATAGAACAAGCGATTAACACAGCTAATCATAGACTAGAATGTGATGTACTGATTGTCGGCCGAGGTGGAGGTTCACTAGAAGACTTATGGTCTTTCAACGAGGAAAATGTTGTTAGAGCAATTTATCGTAGTCAAATCCCTGTTATTAGTGCCGTAGGTCATGAAATAGATACAACGCTTTCAGACTATGCTGCAGATCTTCGTGCGGCAACGCCTTCAGCAGCTGCAGAATTAGTATCTTCAGATATTGAAGAGAAACTACAAAGATTTTCATTACTAAATCAAAGAATTCGTCAGGTAAAACAAAGAAACCTTATTCATCACAAAACCAGACTGGGCCATATAAAGCATAGGTTATCTTTATTACATCCTGCGCAAAAGTTAACAGTACAACAACAGAGGTTTGATGAATTAAGCTTTAGACTCAATAATAATTTAAAACAGTTAAAATCTCGTTTAGCACTACAAAAAGAACAACTTGACCAACGTTTATTACTACAATCGCCACTTAAAAGGATTCATGATAAGCAGCAACAAATAAGTCAACTAAAAGCACGGCTTATTAATGCTATTCACTCAACCAATAAAAGTAAGCAAAATCAATTTAAATACACGATTGAGCAATTAAATTTAGTTAGCCCTTTAGCAACAATAGCTAGAGGTTATAGTGTTACTAAAGATAATAAAGATAAGGTCATCACCAGTATTTCGCAAATACAAGTAGGTAATGATATTTCAATACAGTTAGTTGATGGCTTTATTTCAGCAAGAGTGAATAACAAAACTGAAATTAAATAGAGATTAACTGAACCTGATCCCAAGTTTATCTTTTTTATGAGTAAAGCTAAATTTCAGCAACCACAGCATACTGAACTAACTTAGTGACATTCTCTTTGCTTTGTTCCAAAAACTTAACACCTAATGAAACACCTGCAATTTGTGCTTTTAAATTACAAACATCACCACTTAAATTGATGTTTTGTAAACCGAGAAAATCTTCAACAATAATATTAATTTTTTTATCTGAGGTGAGTGCTAATGACTCACCATTATTTATGGTTATTTGACAGCCATGAACTGAGATATTACTAATACTACCTTTCCAGTATTCATTATCAATTTTCAATTTCACTGGAATGTTAACGTCAATACGAAGAGAGGAACGTAAACTTTGTAACGTAACTCTTTTTGGAAACTCTAGAACAATCATTCGAGAAGGTATTTGTACAGTTTGTTTTACAGTTGAAGCAAAAGCAACAACTGAGCCTTCATGACCTTCAATTAACCCGCGTACAGTAATTGATGTACCTTGAGATATAAAATTTGTAAAACTACCTAATCTATTGCTATCTGGGAATTGAACAAGTACATATTTTTTGGGGAAATAACCAATAAAACAAGTTCTAAATTTTCCTCTTTGCCCTGCGGGAGTGACAATATCTAAAGATACCGTAGTCCCTGGTAAAAGAAGAGCTAAGTGATTACTTAACCTATTAGTTGTATTAACTTCTTTAGCGCTCACGCCATTTGACCTATTCCTAATGTTATTGCAATCCACAGTAGCTAAATCGGTACTTAAAAGCAATATATACCCATTACAACTCAGTTAGATAAACAACCTCAATTCAGTTGGATAGATTCTTCTCTAGCATCTAGTTATTCTTGCTTCATTGTTAAGTTTACTTGTAATAAGCTCGGTATTGACGCAAGGACTGTCTTAAAGTGAAACTATCAAACTAGCGCTTACGTTAAACTTTGATTAGTAATATTTCAATAAATTAACAATATTAAAGCAAGTTCAGTTTAGGTATAAAAAAGCAGCCCTAAAGCTGCTTTATTTTAATTAACTCGACCCTAATTTTTAATCTTTCTTATAACCTTGCGTTAATCTAGCAAGTTTCTTTTGCTCGGTATAATTGAGCTTTTTCTTGCCTGCAAACGGATTACTTGTTTCTCTAAACTCTATTCTTATTGGTGTTCCCATTATTTTTAATGATTTACGGTAATAGTTCATTAAATAACGTTTGTAAGATGGGGGTAACTTTTTAGCTGAGTTACCATGGATAACAATAATAGGTGGATTATAACCACCTGCATGAGCATATTTTAATTTAATACGGCGACCTTGATGCATTGGCGGTTGATGATCAAACACAGCCATATCTAATATTTTAGTTACCATAGACGTTGATATACGTTTAGTTGCCGAAACAAAAGCCTCTTCAACTGATTCGTATAAATGTCCAACACCGGTACCATGCAAAGCAGAGATAAAGTGAATGCGTGCAAAGTCAATAAAACCTAAACGTCTATCTAATTCAGTTTTAATGCGATCTTTTACATGGTCATCTAAGCCGTCCCACTTATTAACAGCAAGGACTAAAGAACGACCTGATTCTAAAATAAAGCCAAGTAAACTCAAATCTTGATCTGTAATACCCTCTTGAGCATCTATAATTAATAAACATACGTTAGAGTCTTCAATCGCTCTTAATGTTTTAATAACAGAGAATTTCTCAACAATATCCGTTACATTTTTACGACGTCTAATACCTGCCGTATCAATTAATGTGTATTCACGCCCATTATGTTCCATAGGAATATAAACACTATCACGTGTAGTACCCGGCATATCGTAAACAACAACACGTTCTTCACCTAAAATACGGTTAGTTAATGTTGATTTACCTACATTAGGCTTTCCTATGATAGCAAGCTTGATACGATCATTTTCTTCTGGAGCAGCATCAATTTTTTCTTGGTCTGATAACTCGCTTTCCATCTCGCCATCAAACTCATCATTTTCTTCTGCTTTAGGAGCAGATAATGCTTCAATATGAGGCGTTAGTGCCAAAGTTAACAATTGAGTTACGCCACGACCATGAGCCGCAGCAATTTGATGAACTGTATCGCCAAGACCTAGCGAATAAAAGTCTGCAACAGCAGAATCAGCATCTATACCGTCAACCTTATTAGCAACAAGAAAAATCTTTTTATCTTGTTTACGTAAGTAACTCGCTATACCCAAATCAGCAGAAGTTAAGCCTGCACGAGCATCAACCATAAATAGAACAGCATCAGCCTCATCAACAGCCATTAATGACTGTTCAGCCATGAGTGCATCAATTCCTTCTTCGTCACCTTGAATACCACCAGTATCAATAACGATAAATGGGTGCTCTTCAACTTCAGCCTTACCATATTGGCGATCACGCGTTAAACCCGGATAATCTGCAACAAGTGCATCTCGACTACGAGTAAGACGATTAAATAGCGTTGATTTACCTACATTAGGACGACCAACAAGCGCTACAACTGGAAGCATGAATACCTCGATTTAAAAAGAATGATAAGTTTTGTACTTCTGACAAAACTCAATATATAACCTAAATTTGAGATAATTAATTAAGAAATACATTATCTCAAATTTAGATGATTTATGTTTTTATTAAAATAAACAACGGCTCCAACACTAAATGTGAGGAGCCGTTATTAGATGTAATACCTGTGTAATTTAAGGCGTTTGAATTGCCTGTAAATCACCATTTCGTGCTTGTGAATATAATATGTCTTCATAAACAATGGGTGCAACATGAGTACCGCTTGAATCAAGCTCATGACGAGAAACTATTTCGCCTGTAGTACTATCTAACCAATGTAAATAACCTTCATAATCACCAACAACGATATAACCTTTTACTTCAACAGGGGCAGTAACATCACGATTTGTTAGAGAAAGTTGGCTCCATTTCTCAGTACCATTTAATCTATCAACAGCATAAACATGACCTTTTATATCTGTTAAATAAATAGTACTAGGTGTTACTAACAAATCTGTATAAGACGAATACTTACGTTTCCATGCTATTTGACCTGTTCGTAATTCAATTACCGCTAAATTTCCACGAGAAGAAATTGAATAAACTTTATCGCCAAATATAACAGGCGATGAATCAACATCAATTACACGTTCAAACTCAGTAGAACCTGAAGGTTCACCTACGATCGCTGACCAACCTTGTTGTCCATTCTCTAAAATATAAACAGATAAATTACCATCTGGAGTACCAATAAATACACCACCAGAAGCAATAGCTGGAGCACTAATACCACGTAAGGTTAATGCTGGAGTGTCTTGGTCAATCTTCCAAAGCTCTTCGCCATTAGTTGCATTAAATGCCTTCATAACACCTGACGAGCTATTTACAACAACAACGCCTGAATCAATAGCAGGAGCTGATAATACTTCACCTTTAATATCTGCTTGCCAGTCTAACTTACCTGTTTCAGCATCTAGCGCGTAAACTTTACCGTTTTCGCTGCCTAAAAATATCTTATTAATACCAGCAACAATACCACCGCTAATTAGCGCTGATTTACGGCTTTCAAAAAAGCCACGCTTGTTATCAATATCACTTAAATCAGCAGTCCAGATCTCATCGCCAGTTTTAAGGTCAATAGCTGCAACATCACCTTTACGATTACTTGTAAATAGCTTGTCGTAAGCAACTACAGGAGTAATTCGAGAGAAGTAACCTTCTGCACCACCACCAATATTTTCTTCCCATAATACTTCGGGTTCGAATTGTTGATTAATTTCTGTTAATTCAACGGGTAATGTTTCATCAATCTCGTCTGTTGATGAACATGCTGAAATACCTAATGTCATTAAAAAAACTACAGCAATTTTATTTTTTAAACTTTTCTTATCAAAAATTAGCACATCAAAATCCACTTATTGGTCATAAAACATATCGAGCGTTATCTTAAGACAACACAATTCGAAAAAAAGTCACTCAATATGTTATTTTTTACATTATTTTAAAAACAGAAGTTAATGTTCTAGTTTAAAATAATATTTTCCGCTAAATCATCTAACTTCATTTGAAGTGATTGACTTGCTGCTCCAGCTGTTGCCGCTATCGCGTCTTGGTATGAAGTACGCGCTAGATCTTTTTTATCTTGAAGTAAGTAAGCATCACCTTTGATTTCTTCAATTGCAGATTTAAACGATGATGGTAAAGGCGCACTTAATGTAGTTAGCGCCGCATCTACTTTATCTAACTGTATTTGAACTCTCGCTAAACGTAACGTTGCAATAGCTTTAATACCTTCGTCTTTAGAAGACTCAATAGCTGTTATTAAATACTTTTCTACTTGTGACCAATCTTGATGACTTGCCGCTTTCTTTGCTAAAGATAAAGCTGTTAAACCTGAATATGTTGAATCTTTATTATCAGCAATAAACTTTTCACCAGCAGCAATAAAACCTTCAGGCTTAGTCTCAATTGATTCAACTAAAGCTTGATAAGCATCAGATGTTGCTAATTCTTTTTCTAGTTGTGCATCTTTATAATAATTAAAGCCGACAAAGCCTGATAAGCCAAGAACGATGCCTGCAATTATCATATTACCGTTTTTGTTCCAGTAACTTTTAATCGCATCTACTTGTTGTTCTTCTGTTTCGTAAATTTCCACAACTTTTCCTTAAATTAATTTTTCTAATAAGCTTGGCACTTGATCAAATGCTATGCTTTCTTGTTCATGTTGGCCGCGCAAATATTTAACTGTTACTGTTTGCTCTGCTAATTCGTTTTCGCCTATTATCAAGGCAACTTGAGCGCCTGACTTATCAGCACGCTTCATTTGTTTCTTCATATTTCCACCACCACAATGATTTTGTAATCTACATTCTGGCACTGAATTACGCCATTGTTCAGCTAACTCAATGGCTTTTAACTCTTCGGCTTCACCTAACATAATTAAGTAAGCATCAACTTGCGGTCGAACATTGTTTACTTTTTCTAGGCTAGTCAACATTAATACTAAGCGTTCAATACCTAAGGCAAAACCAAAACCTGGAGTTGCTTTACCACCTAACTGTTCAACTAATCCATCATAACGTCCGCCAGCACAAACTGTACCTTGTGAACCTAAACTTGTTGTTACCCATTCAAATACTGTGCGATTGTAATAATCTAAACCACGAACTAAACGATCATTTATTACATAGCTAATACCTGCAGCATCTAGGCGACGACACACTTCTTCGAAATGCGTTTTAGATTCTTCACCAAAGTAGTCAGATAATTTAGGTGCGCCAATTAAAGCTTCTTGAACTGCTGGATTTTTACTATCTAGAACACGTAAAGGATTTGTATGCATTCTGCGTTTACTGTCTTCATCTAACTGATCTTCTCGCTCAGTTAAAAACGCCACTAATGCATCTCTGTATTCTGCACGCTCTTGATTAGAACCTAAAGAATTAAGTTCTAGTGTTACATGTTCGCTAATACCAAGCTCGCGCCATAAGCGTGATGATAAGGTAATAATTTCTGCGTCAATATCTGGTGTTGCTAAACCAAAAGCTTCAATACCGAATTGGTGAAACTGACGGTAACGACCTTTTTGAGGGCGTTCATGTCTAAACATTGGCCCCATATACCACAAGCGTTGTTCTTGGTTATATAGTAATCCATGTTGATTTGCAGCTCTCACACAAGAGGCTGTACCTTCAGGTCTAAGGGTTAAACTGTCGCCATTTCGATCATCAAAAGTGTACATTTCTTTTTCAACGATATCAGTTACTTCACCGATAGAACGTTTAAAAAGTGCAGTAGATTCTACAACCGGCATACGAATTTCAGCAAAACCATAATTGCTAGCTACACGTCTTAATACTGTTTCAACCATTTGCCAAATATTGGTTTCAGATGGCAGACAATCATTCATGCCTCTTACTGCTTGTATTGCTTTACTCACTAATGTACTTCTCTTTGTATAATCAAAATGCTTAAATTGCTGCGGGCATTATAGGGGTATTAAGGCTAAACGTAAATAATACCTTGCTTAGCCTAGTTATTGGTGTGTTATTTAGATATTAATCTATCTCTTTCACGTCAATACTATTTTCTTTATCAAGCATTTTAGCTTTAGCTCGAATACGCGTTTCAAGTTGATCAACTAAATTAGTATTATCAAAACGCTCTTTTTGTCTTATGCCATCAAGATAATAACCACTTTTTTTACTACTACCTGTTAAGCCTAAATCTGAAACAATAGCTTCGCCTGGACCATTAACAATACAACCGATAATGGAAACATCCATAGGTGTCATAATATCTTCGATACGTTGTTCAAGGGCATTGACTGTAGCAATAACATCAAACTCTTGGCGTGAACAACTCGGACAAGCAATAAGGTTAATACCACGGCTACGCAATTTAAGTGACTTTAGAATATCAAAGCCTACTTTAATTTCTTCTACCGGATCCGCCGCTAACGACACACGTAAAGTATCACCTATACCTTCAGATAATAACAAACCTAAACCCACAGAAGATTTAACCGAGCCTGAGCGTAAGCCACCAGCTTCAGTAATACCTAAATGTAATGGATTATCTATTTGGTTAGCTAATAGTCTATATGCTCCAACAGCTAAAAAAACATCAGAAGCTTTTACACTTACTTTAAACTGGTCGAAGTTTAAACGGTCAAGAATATCAACATGACGCATCGCTGACTCTAATAAAGCTTCAGGTGTTGGTTCACTATATTTTTCTTGAATGTCTTTTTCTAAAGAGCCGCCGTTTACACCAATACGAATTGGAATATTATTGTCGCGAGCTGATTGAACTACAGCTCTAACACGATCTTCTCTACCAATGTTACCTGGATTAATTCTTAAACAGTCAGCACCATATTCAGCCACTTTAAGGGCGATACGATAATCAAAATGGATATCAGTAACTAATGGAACATTAACTTGTTTCTTAATTTCTCTAAAAGCTTCTGCTGCATCCATAGTAGGTACACTGACACGAACAATATCAGCACCAACAGCTTCTAATGCTTTAATTTGCGCGACAGTTGCAGCAACATCTGTTGTTAATGTATTTGTCATTGATTGCACAGTAATAGGTGCATCGCCACCAACAGGTACATTGCCAACCATGATTTGACGAGATTTGCGTCTTATAATAGGAGATTCTTTAAACATAATTATTCTTTCGATTACTTATTATTTTACTATTAAGATTGTGAGGATAGCGGTAAAGTTAATTTAGCAATGTGCCCTTCAGGATAAACAGACATATCGATGCTTTCACCTCCAAAGTCTATTTCCACTAACTCTGGCTTTCCGATCGTTATTTTTAGAGGTGCTTGTGCATCTATCGTCATTACATAACCTGTTTTTTTAATACCCCAAGCGATCCTTTCACCTAATGCGTCATAAATATTTACCCAACAATCACCAGAAAAAGTAAAAACAACTTGGGTTAATTCTGCCTTTTCTATAGTGCTTGCTGCAGATGAAGACTCTTCTTGAGAAGCTAAGCTATTATCTGCAGTGCCTTCATTCACGATACTTTCTGTTAAGTTATCATCAATTAAAGGTTTTATTGCTGTATTTACTGCTGACTGAGCCTGCTCTTCAGGTGTTTTAACATCATTACTCTCTTCATCAAGTATTTCTGTATTTGTATCTAATAATTCATCTGACGAATTAGAGTTAACGAGGTTAGCTTCTGAATTTGAGGCATTTTCGACAGCAGCTATATCATCTTTCTGAATCGCCTTATCATCATCTTGCAGCCACCACATCACGGTGAAGCCAATAAAGATGGCAAGAATCAAATAAGTAATCCACATTAATAGGTTATTTTGGGCTTTTTTAGCGGTGCCATTTGAAAAGCTCTGCATTCGTGCCGGATTTATAGCAACGCCATTCATGCTTTCATATAAGCCAATAACATCAGCATTAGGGATATTAAGTAACTTTGCGTAGTTTTTTAAATAACCACGATTAAAAGTGTCAGGCAAGCTTTTATCATAAATATCAGCTTCCATATTTTTAACTAACGACACTCTAAAATTTAATCTAGCAGCTACATCTTCAACACTTAAACCTCGGCTAGTTCTAGCTTCAGCTAAAAGCTTACCAGGACCAGCTATTACGTTTTCTACTTCAGGTAATTCTTTACTCATTTAAGTAAACCCACTAGTGTTTAACTGCTTTTTTAGGGTCAGCTAAATATATAACATCCCCAATCTTTAAAATTTTAGAGCGCTTGAAACCATTCCATCGCTCTATAAGGTACATTTTAATATTATGCCGCTTAGAAATTGAATATAAGCTGTCGCCTTTTGCAATAACGTGAATAGGCAAAGTCAACATTCTGTTGCCATCATCATCTCTTGAAGCTTTAGCTATACCAGTGTTTGATGAATCATCAGCTATTAGTGCCGCCGCTTCTTCCTTCAATTTATTGGTTGTTTCTGATACTAAAGATTCAACGTCTTCAGCTTCTTTAGGATTATTAACATTAGCTTCAATTGCAGGACTTTGAGTTAATTCCTCTATAATATCTTCGCTAGCATCATCAGTTTGTTTGTTTATTGTTGGTTCCACTGACTTTTCTTTAGTTTGAATAGACTCAACTATCTCAGCTTTGTTTTGAGATTGAGAAGCTGAAGCAACTGAAATTCCAGATTGTTTATTTGGCGACAGTACCATCACGCGTTTTTTAGGTTTATCGCTTTTTTGGCTATTGAACGATAAATACTTTTCAGCTAAATCATCGGCTTCAATATGTTGTAAATTATTTAAGATATACTGTTTTGCTTCATATGAGTTTGGAAACATTTTCACTAATAAACCAGCATAATTTTTTGCTATACGCTGATTATGCATTTTTTCATAAACTTTATAAGCTAAGGCTAATGCATCAGGTGTAAAGCGTCTCGTTGATTTTTCATAGCGTCTAAGATATTGGATACTCTCGTCATATTTACCCATAGCATATTGTAAACGTAGCATTTGCAATAATGATGACGAACGACCTGGACTGTGAGAAATAGACTTAGCTAAGTACATTTCGGCTTTTTCAAACTTGTTATCTTCCAGTTGACAAGTAGCCAAATTTTCATAGCTTTGAGCAACTAAAAGGTAGCTTGGAACCGCAATAGCTTTAAGTAAAATAGTTTCAGATTCATCATACCTTTCGCGCTTACAAAGAAACACACCATAATTATTTAAGGTGTCAGCATCATCCTCATCTAATGACAACGCATATTCGAAAGAAGCTATCGCTTGTTCAGGCTCATCAACCACATCAAAATATTGCGCAAAGGCTGTATGTACTTGAGTTAATCTAGGAGCATAGCGTTTGGCTTTTTCTAAATTAAGTTTTGCTTGCGTGGTGTTACCCATATTCAAATACCCCATACCTAATGAAATACGTGTCATCGCGATTTCATTATTAGTTGAAGTATTTTCAACTCTAGGCGTATCCGCATTATTTTCGTAATTTTTTGTAACGCAGCCACCCAATAAAGTGGACAGTATACTCACTGTAATAATGTGACGAATTTTTAGCATTAGAAGCAAAGTCCCTTAATTTAGAATAAATTGCATACGCATCATAACCATATCAGATAACTTTTACTGTAATTTCTTCTGTTTTTGCTTTGTTTTTTTCATCTATTATTGCTGTACGCTTAGTTCTATCTAAAACATCACCTGCTAATTGACCACAAGCAGCATCTATATCATCACCACGAGTTCTACGTGTAATAACGGTTAAGCCGTAACTTTGTAAGACTTTATCAAAACGATCTATACGCGAATTACTTGATCTTTTATACGGAGAACCTGGATATGGATTAAAAGGTATTAAATTGATTTTACTTGGTAAATCTTTCAAAGCGATAGCAAGTTCATGCGCTTGTTCTGTGCTGTCATTAACATGATCAAGCATTACATATTCAATAGTTGCTTGTTTATTGGCTTTTGAACCTTCAATGTATCTACCTGCTGCAACTAAAAAGTCTTCTAGCGGATATTTTTTATTAATAGGTACTAGTTCATCACGCAACTTGTTATTAGGCGCATGAATTGAAATAGCTAAAGCACAATCAATTTTTTCTTTAAGCATGTCTAAAGCAGGAACAACACCTGAAGTACTTACCGTAACTCGACGTTTAGATAAGCCATAACCTAAATCATTAAGCATGGTATCGAGTGCAGGAATAAGGTTCTTCATATTTAATAAAGGTTCGCCCATTCCCATCATTACAATGTTCGTGATAGGTCGTTTGCCTGCGATACGTGTTGCGCCAATATCGTTAGCTACACGCCACACTTGACCAATAATTTCAGCCATAGACAAGTTGCGGTTAAAACCTTGTTGCGCTGTTGCACAGAAAGTACATTCAAGTGCACAACCTACTTGTGAAGAAACACATAAAGTAGCGCGATCATTTTCAGGGATCCAAACAGTTTCAACTTCTTGACCGCCTTCAAGCCTTAATGAATATTTTATGGTGCCATCTTTAGACACCTGCTTTTCAGAGATATCAGGTGCAACAATTTCAGCAGTACGTTGAAGTTTTTCACGTAGCTTTTTATTGATGTTAGTCATTAGTTCGAAATCATCATAACCAAAGTGATATATCCACTTCATTAATTGATCCGCTCGAAATGGCTTTTCACCTAACGACGCTAAAAACTCACGCATCATTTGGTGGTCCAAATTAAGTAGGTTTACTTTTTTAATAGACTCTTGCGATACTTCAGCCACTTCACTCATGATAAACAAATCTCAGAAACACATTTAAATAGGTGAAATATTCATCTTTTATAAAGAGAAATATCTCATAAGGTTTGATCTCTACCCCATTATAAACAGAGGTAGTTTTAACGATATAAGTACCGCTAAAATTTTAATATTGAGTATTCTAATAAAAAAGACTCAATATTAAAATCTTAAGAATAGCCCTCTCGTAATTAAGCAAAAAGCTAATCGCTATTTAAAACAAAAGGATTTTACCGAATATTCAGTAAAATCCTTTTTTGATACTATTGTTTGCTACTTAACGTAGCAGCAAATATTAACGCGTACGTGAACAAATTTCATCGTCAGCGAAAAAGTAAGCAATCTCACGAGCTGCAGATTCTAAAGCATCTGAACCGTGACATGCGTTTTCGTCAATTGAATCAGCGTAATCTGCACGTAAAGTACCTGCTAATGCTTCAGCAGGGTTAGTAGCACCCATGATTTCACGATTTTTTAATACAGCGTTTTCGCCTTCTAACACTTGAACCATAACTGGACCAGATGTCATAAATTCAACAAGTGCGCCAAAAAATGGACGTTCACTATGTTCAGCGTAAAAACCTTCAGCTTTTTCTTTGCTTAGGTGAACCATTTTTGAAGCAACGATTTTTAAACCAGCAGTTTCAAAACGGTTATAGATTTGACCAATAACATTTTTAGCTACTGCATCAGGTTTTACAATTGAAAAAGTACGTTCGATAGCCATGATAGCCCTTATAAGATTTAGTAAGTATAAATTTTGCGCGAGATTATAGACGAATTACAAACAAAAAACTAACACTATCAGAAGAGAAAAATAACTTAATTTACTAAAACACTATTATGATTGAAGAATTGTTAAAATATAGACAATTAACCAAGGTTAAGTTTGCTCTAAAGTTGATTATGTTAGTTATTCAAGCCTTAAATTTATCAACTTGCTTACATATCTAATATTTGTTTAATGTCATCAGTTATTTGATCTATGTTATCTACATTAGCAGGAGCAATAAAAATTGTATCATCACCAGCTAAAGTGCCTAAAATACCTGCAGACTCACCCATACTATCTAGCATTCTAGAAATTAATGGTGCTCCACCAATACCTGTTTTAACAATAATTTGCATGCCATTGTGCTTAACACTTATAACAACAGATTGAATCGCTTGTTTTGTTCTCGGTACTGCTAACTCATCAGGTAAAATATAAACCACCTGACTTGAAGCATTCCTCATTTTAACGGCGCCTAATTTAGATAATAAGCGAGAAATTTTAGCTTGAGACATATTCTCATAGCCGTGTTGTGCGAGAGCTTCGGCTAATTGGCTTTGAGAACCATAACGTTGATCTTTCAATAAACCTTTAAATATTTGAATTAATGCAGACTCATTCTTTTTGCGGTTACTTAGCATGTTAGCTCTGTGAATTTCTGGTTAGTTAAAAAAGACATGGTATTATAATCTCAAAATCTAATAATAGATATCTCCTTAAGATTATAAGGAAGAAGTAGGATAACTAACTGTTATCTATAGTTACAATAGAATTTTGAAGTTTATTGTACTTAAATGTTTTATTGGCATTTTAAAGTTCACTTTATTCATCAAGTTTAAAACCTTCATATCAAACAAAATTAATAACCAAGACCATACACATTTCTTTCTGTTACATAAGCTATTAATCGGTACGTTTAATTAACAACACAATTAATTGAGTGCATTATTTTTAACCTCAACTTGGTTTAAGATGTTTTTAATTCATTGAAATTATTACTAATAACATTCAACTTATACGCTAGCTTGATAATTTTTCTTTCTTCAAAGCAAACTTCGCGTCAATAGCTAGCCTATTGCAAGTAAATTTAATGATGAAGCAAGTAAAAGTAGCAGTTAGAAAAGAATATATGAAGCCGAGCTCAGTTTTTTTAATAATATTATTGATCTAAAGTTAATATCTCATCGTATAGCACAACAAGAGTCACCTAATTCACTGTAAATTGTTATATTATGTATACACCTTGGACATATAATTCAGCTCCGACTGAAATCATTATAAGAAATTCAACAATGAATTCTGATGAACAACAGCAATTAAAAAGCTGGCTATACGACATAGCAACTGACAGAGATAAAAACGCATTTACAGCGTTGTTTTCTTGGTTCGCGCCTAAAATTATTCAATTTGGTATACAAAAACTTAATACCGAAAGCGCAGCCAATGAATTACTTCAAGAGACAATGACGAATATATGGAGAAAAGCTCACCTTTTTAATGGTGACAAGGGCGAAGCAACAACATGGGTTTACAGCATAATGCGTAACTTATCGTTTGATATGCTAAGAAAGGTAAGGTCAAACCGCGAAGACACATTGAGTGAAGATATTTGGCCAATGGCTGAAGCTCAACTTGTGCAAGAGGATAGTTTTGACGACCACCTGATGAGCTCTAACCTACTAAAAAACATTGATATTTTACCTGAAGCACAAAAAGAAGTTGTAAAAGGTTTATATCTTGAAGAAATGTCTCAAGAGCAGCTCGCAACAAAACTTGCGATTCCTCTAGGAACAGTCAAATCTAGATTAAGGCTGGCACTTATTAAACTTAAACAACAGATAGGAGAGTCGAAATGATCACTCATCATCCACACTACGAACTCCTTAATGCCTATGTTGAAGGAGAATTACCTGCTTCATTAAGCGCGGGAATTGCAGTTCATGCTGAAATGTGTGAAATATGTGCAAAGAACATTCAACGTATAACTGAAGAAGCTGCAGCTAATACATTTTCTGACGATGCAAATGTTTATAACAGTCTTTCAAAGAAAGTAATAACTGACAAAGCATTTGATAATATTAGTGAATTTGATCTCATGATGAAATCCATTATGGAAGACGATTCAATTACTGAAATGATGACTCAAGAGCCTTTAGATGTAGAAATCAAAGGGACAACGTACCCTTTACCTACTGCATTGAGGTCTATGGCTATGATGGGTTGGCAAAAGCTAGGCAAACTAAGTAGAGCACGTATTAATTTAAACGAAGGGTCATTGCACACAAGTTTATTACACATAGACAAAGACGGCGGTGTGCCATCTCATACCCACAAAGGTTTTGAGTTAACATTGTTACTAGAAGGTAGCTTTGAGGATGAAAAAGGCACTTATGTTAAAGGTGACTTTATTTGGTTAACTGATAAACATACTCACACACCTCATACAAAAGAAGGTTGTCTGTGTTACACCGTTGCAGATGACGCACTTCAATTTACTCAAGGTTTGAGCAAATTACTCAATCCTATAGGTAAATTTATTTATTAATATATAGATATCATTAGATATTCATCAATATTGGCTAACGTATACCAAGCCAGTATTGATGAGATTTATTGTCTAAAATACACATAATTATTCCTGTTACTTAAAGTTAAATTAAATATTTACTCAGTATTATCTGTATAACTCAAACTAGCTAACTATTAATAGAGCAGCTATACATAATAGATAGCGCTTGGCGCATAGCATAAGGATTTACAATGAAAGAAACACTTAACAGACCTGTGATTGGAATGAGCGCCTGTGTACATGGAGAGCCTGTTAGATATGATACAGGACATAAAAAATCTGATTTCTGTATGTCAGAATTAAGCAAACATGTGGACTATAAAACCTTTTGTCCTGAAGTTGCTATTGGTTTACCTATTCCTCGCCCAACCATCAGACAAATACTTAAAGATGACATTATTCATGTAAGCCAACCAGACGGCACAGGTGATGTAACTAAAGCGTTAACAGAATATGGACAAAAGACAGCACAAAATTTTGGCTCACTAAGTGGTTTTATTTTCTGCCAAAAAAGCCCTAGCTGCGGTATGGAAAGAGTTAAAGTGTATTACGATCATGGTAAAGGCTGTAAACATGATGGTGTAGGTTTCTTTGCTAGAGAAGTGATGAAAGCTAATCCTCTTCTGCCGTGTGAAGAAAATGGTCGTTTAAACGATATACCTTTGCGCGAGAATTTTATTATTCGAATTTTCACTTACCGCCATTGGCAAGATTTAGTTGCATCAGGCTTAACAAAACATAAGTTAATTACTTTTCATAGCGAACATAAATACTTAGTGATGAGTCATCATGTGCAAAGCTATAAAGAACTAGGGCAACTTTTAGCGAGAACAGATTTACCGTTAGAAGAACAAGCAGATTTATACATTTTAGGTTTGATGACGGCTTTAAAGAAACTGTCTAATAGAAAAAGTCACACCAACACTTTAATGCATTTACAAGGTTACTTTAAAAAATACTTAACTCCACTTCAAAAAGAAGAGTTAGTAGAAAAGATCCATCAATACCGAGAAGGCATTTTACCATTGTTAGTTCCACTGACATTAATTAACCATTATTTAAGAGAACATACTGAAGAGTATTTATCTGCACAGGTTTACTTATCGCCCTACCCTGATGAATTAAAATTAAGGTATGGTTTTTAATTTCGTATAACCTTATGTAGCCTGAACTAGACATGAGAATTTAGCTAACACCATAAAAAACGTTTAATTGGTGATACCATTTCTTACTTAATGTATTCACTTAGTATAAGAAAAATTTAAGCGTCTATAGCGAGTTTATTGCAATCAAGTTTGGCAACGTAATAAGAAAAAGGTTGTTAAAATACAAGTTATTATCTTGAGAACAGTTCACTTATAAATAAAAAACGGTTAACTCTTAAAAAAGTTAACCGTTTTTTATTTATATTCTGTTTAACCTAAACTCGATTTAAGATATTTTAATCCATTGAAATAGTTACTAATAAAATTTAACTCATACTCTAATACTCTAACTTGATAGTGTTTCTTTCTTCAAAGAAATTTACTTGCAATAGCTAATCTATTGCAAGTAAATTTAACGATGAAGCAAGTAAAACTAGTTGTTTGAGAAGAATATATTAAGCCAAGCTCAGGTTATTTACTGAAGCATCAATTAGTTTCGAGACAAAGCTGAAACTGTATCAGATATATTTGCAGCACCTATTTTTATCTCTTCCATCACTCCTGCAACTTCAGACATTTGAACACGGCCTTTTTCAACAAAGTCAGAAACAGAGCTCATCCCTTCTTGAACACTAAGCGTAATTGATTGGTTATTAAGTACAACCGATTCAATTTCATTTGTAGACTCACTAGTACGTGAAGCAAGTTGACGTACTTCATCAGCAACAACTGCAAAACCACGACCTTGCTCACCAGCTCTTGCTGCTTCAATCGCAGCATTTAGTGCTAATAAATTGGTTTGATCTGCAATACTCTTAATTGTTAAGACAATCGCTTGAATGCTATCGGCTTGCTCGCTCAATTTAGATATTTGCTCGGTGGTTGTTTTAGCTTTGTCAGACGCTTCATTCGAAAGTTTCACCGAAGAACCCAATAATTGAGCTGCATGCTCTGTTATTTTAACAGTTTCTACTGACGTACTATTCGCCATATTAGATGCATCACGAACAGCAACTTCCTTCTCAATATTTTGTGTAATATCGCGAGCAAATTTTATAACTTTGATAACATTTCCTGTGCTATCCATAATGGGGTTATAGGTTGCTTCTAACCATATTGAAACGCCATTTTTATCTTTTCTTAAATACTGACCACCTTTAAATTGCCCTTGCGCTAGTTCACTCCAAAACTCAGGATTTTCTCTATAAAAGAGATCTTCACAGAACATTTTATGGTGTTTACCAACAATTTCATTTAAATCATATTTGACAGTTTTTGTGAAATTTTCATTAGCCTGGATTATAGTTCCCTCTGGCGTGAACTCAATAATGGCTTGAGATTTATCTAAAGCATCAAGAATTTGTTCTTTGGCTAAAGAAGCCAGCTTTTCCTGAGTTACATCCGTTGCTATTTTCATAACTTTAACAACACTATTATCTACAATAATAGGAAAGTATGTTGCTTCAAGCCAAAGGATGTCGCCCTCTTTATTACGTCGTTCAAAAGTTCCTTTGTTTGGTTTACCCGAACGTAAACTCTCCCAGAAAGTTTGATACGAATGATCTGCTGCATAATCAGGATCACACATAACAGAATGGTGTTTGCCTATAACTTCGGATTTTGAATAACCAGCAACAGAAAGGAATAAGTCGTTCGCATCAAGAATATACCCTTGAGGTGAAAATTCGATAGTAGCGACACTATTTTTGATAGCTTGAATAACTGATTGCGACTCGATCAGTTGAGTATTGCAATGTTGAAGATCTTCTTTAAGTTTTTTATTAAACATACAGCCCCATTTTTTAAACATAATATTCGATTAAAAATGTCCGTATAGATTAATCAAGTTATAAAGCACCTCAAACAATAAAAATATCAATTATATAATGATCTTATTGATAAGTATTTTCGTATTAGCTTATGTAGAGGTATTAACTGTTTATTCTACTTCTGTATGTTTTTAACCTACTATTTAACTCACAGAATAAGAAATATTTACAATATATAAGAGATAAATATAGTGCAAAAATACCACAATGTACAAAAATAAAGCTTCTGTAAAACTGATTATGGCTTTTTATCAAAATAAACAAACACATTAAGTAAACTATAGGCATGTCTCATGGATCTAATTTGGTTTAGAAAAGATTTACGTATTTACGATAACCCTGCACTTACTAACGCAACTGAAAGGGGCAACTGTAAAGCTGTTTACATTTCAACACCTGTTCAGTGGCAACAACATCATATGGCCCCTATTCAAGCTGACTTTATTGAGCGTCATTTAAATTTATTAGCAGAGCAATTATTAGAATTAGGAATAGATCTAGAACATATAGAAGCGACTGACTTTAACGATCAAGCTGATAAGTTATTATCTTACTGCCAAACTCATAACATCGAAAATATTTATGCAAATAGTGAAGTCGAAATAAACGAACGAAACAGAGATAAAAAAATACAACAAGCACTTAGCGATACAAACGTTTCGTTACAGCTTTTTGAATCTGACGTTATAGTGAGTAAAGGAAAAGTCCTCAATGGTGATGGGGATATGTATAAGGTCTTCACACCTTTTAAAAATAATTGGGCAAATTACCTTACTCAACATCCGCTAAATATGAGCCAGCCACCAAAACCTTTAAAACAGGCGAGTAACAAGTCGATCAGCCCAGTTAAAATCATATTAAATACCCCAAAAACATGTTCAAAAAAATGGCCTTTATCTTCAGATATTTATAATCAAGTACTGCCTAGTTTTTTAGAAAAAAAACATGATGAATATAAAGAATATCGAGACTTTCCAGCTTTAAAAGGTACTTCCGGTTTATCACCTTATCTGACTATAGGCGCCATTAGCCCTAAAGTTATACTGTTTAATGTATTACAAAAGTATCCCCATATATTAGACAATCCCAAAGCTGACATATTTTGTTGGTTGAATGAACTAGCATGGCGCGATTTTTACAAACACCTAATTTTTCATTTCCCAGAATTATGTAAACATAAAAACTTCCAAACAAAATATGATGGATTAATTTGGAGAAATACTCCTGAACATTACCAAGCATGGTGTGAAGGGAGAACTGGCTACCCTCTTGTAGATGCAGCTATGAAACAACTTATAACTACTGGCTGGATGCACAATCGCTTACGTATGGTAGTGGCGAGTTTTCTAACTAAACATCTGTTAATCGATTGGAGATTAGGTGAAACTTTCTTTATGAAGCACTTAATTGATGGTGATTTCTCAGCAAATAACGGCGGTTGGCAATGGGCTGCAAGCACAGGCTGTGATGCTCAGCCATATTTCAGAGTATTTAACCCAATTAGGCAAAGTGAAAGATTTGATCCAGATGGTAGTTTTATCAAAAAGTATCTTCCTGAGTTAAGTAATGTACCAGCTAAACAAATACACTTTCCTCACAAATATTTAGCTAGTGTGGGTAAATCATCTGTATATCCAGAAGCTATTGTTGACCACAAAACGGCAAGATTAGATGCATTAGCTCTATTTAAACAAGCCTAAAACTAAAAGATTAAACTTATGAATTATTTTAAAGGGTACCTAACTAGTAATTAATATAAAATAGGTAAGCTAAACACTTGTTAATAATAAATAAGTTATCTATTACTCATAATATATTTTTAATCCGTAATTAGAAAAATGAGTAATCTTAGTTTTTGAAGGAAAGTGATCTTTTACAGTTTGAGCTTCGTATTTATACATAGCGTAACGTTTAACATTGTATAAACATTACATACGTATTAATTCAGCTTTTAAAGACAAGCTATAAATCAGGGAAGTAATAATGAGTGTTATAAAACCGACTCAACTGCATGGCCTTAATACTCCCGAGTGGTTATGTAAGTTTCAAATGATCTATCAGAATTTATCAAAAGATAACTTAAATTCTTTAACAGATATTTATCATGAGAATATTTCTTTTCAAGATCCTTTACACAAAGTAGATGGCTTAGAAGACTTTATTGCATATTTTGAAAATTTATACACTAACGTCATTACTTGTAACTTTGAAATAACCCACATAATCAACACTTCAAACGAAGCCGCAATCTATTGGGAAATGCGTTATGAACATCCTAAATTAAATTCAGGTAATACAATCTCTGTTATGGGGCATTCTCATCTAAAATCAGCTGATGGCAAAGTGATATTTCATCGTGATTATCTTGATGTTGGCTCAATGATTTACGAACACGTCCCCTTACTTGGAAGAGTTATTCGTTATTTAAAACAGCGATTAAGCAAATGAAGACTATACTGATAACAGGAGCTTCTTCTGGCATAGGTGCAGCAATCGCTTTATTGTATGCGCAAAATGGGTTTATGGTATTTGCTGGAGGCCGAAACCAAGAAAGGTTAACAAGTCTATCTGAACAACATAGCAATATTACCACTTTTGCATGCGATCTAACTTCTAAAGAAAGTATTGAGAGTTTAACGTTAAATATCCCAGCTTTAGATATTCTTCTACTCAATGCTGGTGGATGCGAGTACATCGACGATGCATTAAACTTTGACGGTGAGTTATTCGCTCGTGTTATTACTAATAATATTATATCAACAGGTTATTGTTTGGATGTATGGCTAAAATTAGTAAAGCCAAATGGCCAACTCGCTATCACCAGTTCTTGTGCTAGCTTTTTGCCTTTACCAAGAGCCGAGGCTTACGGTGCTTCAAAAGCTGCATTAACTTATTTAGCCAAAACATTAGCCATTGATTTAAAACCACATAACATTAATGTAAGTGTAATTAATCCAGGCTTTGTTCAAACAAGTCTAACCGATAAAAATACATTTAAAATGCCTTGTATCATCACTGCCGAACAAGCAGCTCAATATATTTTTAAGGGCTTATCTCGAAAAAGTAGTGAAATTAACTTTCCCAAGCGTTTCACATACACATTAAAATTACTTTCTTTACTGCCTTCTAACCTATGGAAATATCTGGCAAGTAAAATGGAAAAAGGTGCATAACAACATGAAAGATATAGCAATCATTGGTTCGGGGATTTCGGGACTTACTTGTGCCTATTTACTTGATAGAAAACATAATGTCACAGTATTTGAAAAAAATGACTACATTGGCGGACATACAGCCACAAAAGATATCGTCTTTAATAACAAAAGCTACGCCATAGACACAGGCTTTATCGTTTGCAATAACAGAACCTATCCTAATTTCTTAAAATTATTAAAACTACTTAAAGTTGATTTACAACCTACAGAAATGAGTTTTAGTGTTTTAAACAAACAAACAAACCTTGAATACAATGGCAACACATTTAATAGCCTATTTGCTCAACGAAGTAATATATTAAGCCTTAAATTTTGGGGTTTAGTTAAAGACATCATTAAATTCAATAAACATTGTAAAGCTGCTTATGCATCTGACAACATAAATAAAGAAGATACCCTTGGTGATTTTTTAAAACTTAATAACTTCTCAGACTATTTCAAACAAAATTACATATTACCTATGGGCGCAGCGATATGGTCGACAAGCCTGAGTGAGATGGAAGAGTTCCCTTTACATTTTTTTATACGTTTCTTCTATAACCATGGCTTACTAAATATTACTAATCGTCCACAATGGTATGTTATTCCTGGCGGTTCAAGAGAATATATAGAACCTCTGACAGCTTCTTTTGCAGACAAAATTGAACTCAACAGCCATATTAAGCATGTTATAAGACATATAAACCAAGTAGAAATTGTTTTTGAAAATGGTACTACTCGACTTTTTGACGATGTTATTTTCGCCTGCCATTCTGATCAAGCATTAGCCTTATTAAAAGATCCGTCAGCCAATGAAATAGATATATTAGGCAGTATTCCTTATACAAGTAATGAAGTGGTATTACATACTGACACCAACCTACTACCTAAACGTAAGCTCGCCTGGGCAAGTTGGAACTATTTGCTAGACAATACAAGTACAGACGCACAACTTACAAACCCATCATGTGTTACATACAATATGAATATTTTACAAGGTCTTAAAGACACTGACACAACATTCTGCGTCACCTTAAATCAAACAGAAAAGATTGACCCAAGTAAAATCATCAGCAGTTATATTTACCATCACCCAGTTTTTAATCATCAGAGTTTACAAGCTCAGTACAGACGTAAAGAAATTTGTGGCCAAAACAATACACATTTTGCTGGAGCTTATTGGCGCAACGGTTTTCATGAAGATGGTGTATTTAGCGCCTTAGTTGTTGCTAAACGATTTGGCATTGGGCTTTAAAAATGGGTGAGCCTTTAACAGATAATTCTGATCTTTTTAAAAGTGGGATTTACCAAGGCTTAGTCTCTCATAAGCGTTTCTCACCTAAGATGAATGAGTTTTCTTATCAAATATCTATGCTTGGCATAATGTTAGATGAACTGGATAAAGTAACCACAGAACACCCGTTATTTGGAACAAAGTGGTTCAATCCAGTGCGCTTTAACGAAAAAGATTACATAAAAAGTGAACCAGGATCTTTAAAGCAACGTATTGCTATAAAAGTTAAAAGCTTAGGCGGTGAATGGGATGGCCATAAAGTTTTGATGATTGCCCAATGTCGTTGCTTAGGCATTTATTTTAGCCCTATTAACTTTTATTACTGTTTTGATAAAAATGAAGAATGCTCTTATATGTTAGCAGAGGTAAGCAATACACCTTGGAACGAAAGACATTATTATTTAGTGAACGTGCCAAAAAAGAGAACAAGTAATATTGATGGTAAAGGCAATATAACCAAAAAAGATTTTCATGTTTCACCTTTCATGGAATTAAACATGAATTATCACTGGAATATTAACCGGCCTTCAGAGAAATTGTTTATTAATATTCAAAACTTTACGCAAGATACCAACGAAAAAGTATTTGAAGCAAATATGAAACTAACCAAAAGACCATTAAAGACATTAACGTTAATTAAGTCTTGGTTGAGTTTACCTTTTACTATAATAAAAATCGTTATATTAATTTATTGGCAAGCCATAAAACTATTTATCAAACGTGTACCTATTGTAGATAAAGCAAAATAAGATCTGAGGTAATTATGGAACAAACAAATAGCCTAGTATTTAATAAAAAACTCACTTGGTTTGAGGAAAAGTGTAGAGCGATAGTTTTACATACGTTAGGTAAAATGAAAGATGCTTGCATTGAGATTCATGAAAATTCTTATAGCAGCACACATGGCGACATTAACGCATCCTTAAAAGCGCATATGCACATTCATGATCCGTCAATTTATCCCGACATTATAAAGGGTGGCAGTATTGCTGCGGCTGAAGGTTATATATCAAAAAAGTGGACTTCTTCAGACTTAACACAATTAATACGTATTTTTGCACGAAATCAAAAAGCTCTTGATGAAGTTGAAAACAAGAGCGGCTGGTTAAACACATTACAAAACAAACTGCTTAACTTCAAAAACTCAAATACGGTTACTGGGTCTAAAAAGAATATATTAGCCCACTACGATTTAGGCAATAATCTTTACACTAGATTCCTTGATCCTCAAATGATGTACTCGTCAGCTATCTATTCAGACGAAGAAACAACTTTAGATCAAGCGCAAACTCTTAAATTAAAAACCATATGCGACAAACTAAACTTAACAGCAGATGACCATTTAATTGAAATTGGTACTGGCTGGGGTGGATTAGCCATTTTTGCTGCAACTCATTATGATTGTAAAGTAACAACAACAACAATTTCAGACGCACAATTTGAATATGCCCAAGATCGTGTAAATTTTCTTGGTTTAAGCGAAAAAATAACCTTACTTAAAAAAGATTACCGTTTACTTGAAGGTCAATACGACAAGCTTGTTTCAATAGAAATGATAGAAGCTGTTGGCCACAATTTTATGGCTGAATTCTTCAATAAGTGTAATAGCTTACTAAAACCCAATGGAAAGTTACTCATTCAAGCCATTACTATTGCTGATCAACGTTACGATAATTATCGAAAAAACACTGATTTTATTCAGAAATATATTTTTCCTGGCGGTTGTTTACCTTCCATCGCAGTTATCAGTGAACACATTGCAACGTCAACCGATATGATGATCGATAACATCTCAGACATAGGTTTACATTATGCAAGAACCTTAAATGACTGGCGTAGAAATTTCGATAAAAATTGGGAAGATATTAGCCAGTTCGGATTTGATGAACAATTCAAACGTTTATGGCATTACTACTTTGCCTATTGTGAAGGCGCATTTATTGAGCGAGTGATCAGCACACACCATATAGTTGCTCGTAAGCCAGAATATAAAGATGCGCTAGATGAGACTATTCTCACTTATTAACTTAGCTGTTTTTCAGCTAATTTGGTTTTTATCTGCAACATATCAAGATAGTGGCATACCCATAATACTCGCATTAATGTGTATCCACTTCTTATTTAGCCCAAGCAGAAAAGCTGATATTGAAGTATTGCCCATCGCATTAATAGGCATAACTGTCGACCAATTATTAATGATTTTACAGGTAATTCAAATACCACATAGTTTGACACCCATTTTGCCACTATGGCTAATGCTTTTATGGTGTGTTTTGGCCTGGTGCTTCAACCACAGTTTACAGTGGTTAAGTCAGTTATCTCCTTACAAAATAAGTGGGCTAGGCGCAATTTTTGGTACCTTAAGTTATTACGCCGCATTGCAACTTAACGTATTCACTAGTGCTTATTCACCTGTATATTTTGTATTAATCATGGCAACAGTTTGGGCACTATTACTACCTTTTTTAACTCGCTTACATGCCTTAATAACTAGATCAGAAAAATAACACTACAAAGGAATTATCATGAACATTAAAAAGCTATTCACTTTTATATTTCTCAGTATATTTTCTGTTGCGAGCATGGCCGCTAACCTATCCAAAGATAATGATCTAGGGTCAACATTAGCATCTTCACTACAAAAACTAGGTGAAGGTCAAATGAACATATTGTTTTGGAAAGTATACAAGGCTGAATTTTACAGTGCTGATTCGCCTTATGATGAAAAATCATATCCAAAAGCCCTTAAATTGACTTATCAAAGAGACATAGAGAAACAAGAATTTATTGATGCAACACAAGGCGAATGGGTCAAACTGAATTCACATTTTAACGAAAGATTAGTACCTCAAATTCAAGAAGACAAATGGTTAACTCAATTAAGTAAAATTTTTCCAGATATTAAAGAAAATGACGTGATCCTTTTTACATTGAATAAAGAAAAACAAGCTAACTTCTACCTTAAACAAACGACAGTTAAGCAAAATAAACCTATAGATTACCAGTTAATAGGCAGTATTAATGAACCTACATTTGGTGACTACTTTCTTTCTATTTGGTTATCGAAACACACATCTGAACCTAAATTAAGAAAAAAACTAATAGGCCAATAAACCTCAGGTCTTTTGATTTTTCAGGGTTCAATTTTACTCACTTTAAAGCGGATTTCATCGCGATATGGGCTTTGTCTCCTGAGTCACCCTAGCTTCTGCACCCATATAGTCGTATTAAAACGCGAATACATTGCTGTAAAAACAATATAAAAGCCCAACTGCTCCTAAAAATAACGAGAGATAATTATGAAAAATACATCAATGAAAATAACAATGCTTTTCCTGTTTATTTGTTTAACTGCGTGTTCATCCCCACAAATAAGTGACTATAAAGAAACAACACCTGACTTAGTGTTAGAAGAGTTTTTTAATGGTAATTTAAGTGCTTACGGAATGGTATTAGACCGCAATGGTAAGCTGGCAAGACGATTCAGCGTAGTGCTTGAAGCACAATGGAATGGCAACAAAGGTACAATTAACGAATGGTTCGATTTTGACGATGGTGAGAAATCTACCAGAGTATGGCAATTAACCAAAGAAGATGAAAATACCTATTCCGGTACAGCAGGTGATGTTGTTGGCACAGCAAAAGGTCAAACAAGTGGCTCTGCACTCTACTGGAAATACGATTTATTAATTAAAATTGATGGGACTGAATATCAAGTAACGCTAGATGATTGGATGTATTTAATAGACGATAACAGGTTGTTTAATAAAACCAATATTATCAAATACGGTTTAAAGGTTGGAGAAATAATAATTTATATTGAGAAAGAAGCAACTTAGGAACGAATAGTTTACATCTTATTAACATAAATTTAACACAAAACATTTCATATAAAAGTATATTCAGTGTACTATTGTCGGTAACAATTTTTTACAAACCACTTTAGTTGCTATTTCTTCGATGAAAAAATTTCTTGTTAGCCTAGTTTCCTGTTCGGTATTTCTGTTAAGTACCATGCAATTAGCTGTATCCGCAGAAAAAAAACCTTGGGTTTATGTAGTCACTAATGGCGACAGCCTTTGGAATATTAGTAGTAAATTCCTCACTAGTATTGATTATTATACCCAACTTCAGCAATTAAATAATATTAAATACCCTAAAAGAATGAAACCTGGCAGTGTGATCCGTATTCCTATGGAGTGGATCAAACACACACCCGCTTCAGCACAAATATCTTTTCTGAAAGGCGATAGCCAATTCCTCCGAAATAAAGTACTAAGCCCACTAACATCAACAACTAAATTAGTACTCGGTGATGAGATCCGTACGGGTGATAATGGCAGCGCAACCGTAGTTTTTGCGGATGGTAGTGAGATGGTTTTATTTAAAAATACAATTGTTGCATTTGATCATCTATCTTCTTACGGCAAAACAGGCATGGTAGATACTCGTATAAGAGTAATTCAAGGTAAAGTAGAAACCAACGCACAAAAAAATAAAGGCCCAGGATCTCGTTTAGATATTTCAACACCTTCGGCGATAAGCTCTGTAAGAGGAACCGTTTATCGTGTATCTAATACAGGAGAAAACATTTCCACTGTTGAAGTGATTGAAGGCTCAGTTGCCGTTGCGGGAGAAAAGCCTGACAACACAATCAGTGTTGCCACCGGGCAAGGTACTCGTATCGAGAAAGGTGAAGAACCTACTAAGCCAGTAGCATTATTAGCACCACCAACAATTACAACAACTCAAACATTTTTTGAGAAACTTCCTGAAATACAATGGATTAAAAACACTAAAGCTGAAAGTTATAACCTTCAATTATCAGAAAATAATAACTTCAAAAGCATACTTTGGAGCCAATCAACCTCAGCTACTTCAATGGTATTACCTCAGTTAAGTGATGGTGTATATTTTTACCGAGTTACAGCAATCGACACACTAGGTATTGAAGGCCTTCCTGTTGTTAAACAGCTAACTGTAAATTTAGCTCCAAGTGCACCAAAATTAATCCACACAGCTGAGAAAATATTAGGTGACAATAAGTTATCTTCACTTGAATGGAACATATCAACTGATGGTGCTAATCGTTATCAAATAGAAATAGCTAAAGATAAAGAATTTACTCAAAACGTTTTGAAACAAACAACCACAGATACTCAAATACAACTAACTCAAGAGTTAGCTTTTGGAGATTATTTCTGGCGAGTATCTTCAATTAAAGACATTCAAAACGGTGTAGATAAAGGCCCAGCATCTGAAGTGTTAGCCTTTAACTGGAAAACCATCATTACAGCACCAAACTGTAAAGCTGAAGTCGAGTCAAACAATGTAAGTATTCGCTGGTCGCCAATAGAAAACGACCAAACAGCGACTATTCAAGTTGCTCAGGATGCAGAATTTACTCAAATGATAAAAACATATCAATTGGATTCTAATACCTCAACTATAGCATTCGACTCTTCAGAGGAAGTTTTTGTCAGATGTAAATTAAGTTTGAATAACACAGCTATTGAAAGTGAATGGGGTAACACTCAACATATCTCTCAATTAGACAAAGGCATACTTTCAATGTTTGGCTTTCTTTTATTAGTAATATTAATATGAGTTTGACTGTTGATAATCAACAATCAAAATCGTCAATCTCTTGGCGAAATAATAAGCTGCGCGTTGCTATATTTTTACTTGGCGTACTAGTTTTATTTACTAATGAATTCAGTAAATTAGACACTATTATTTATGATTGGTTATTAACAACTAAGCCCCATACCGTCGAACAAAACACTGTCATTATTGCAATAGATGATAAAAGTCTCCAAAAGATAGGTAGATGGCCGTGGTCAAGGGACGTACATGCCACCTTACTTACCGCTTTAGAAACCTCAAAAGCCAAGGCTATTGGCTTCGACATTCTTTTTACTGAGCCAGACAAAAACCACCCAGTAAGAGACAGAAACTTTGCAACAGCCATAGAAAAAAACAATTCAGTTATTTTGGCTGTAGCTCCACTTGCCCCTCAAAAAACTATCGCCTCTGAGCTACTTCCAATTCCTATTTTGGCAGACAAAAGTGCAGGTTTAGGGCACGTAGATTTAGAGTTAGATAAGGACGGTTTTGTCCGTTCCATTTATCTTTTTGCCGGTTGGAAAGAATCAAAATGGCCAAGCTTTTCTCTTGCCCTAGCCCAGCTTGCTAAGCCAGAAAAAACATTTGAAACTACCACGTTAACTTTAGGATCACATTGGACTCGACGCCAACCAATCTTGATCCCCTATACAAATAATCCAGGATCAATTCCAACTTATTCATATATCGATGTGTTAGATAAAACTATTAATATTAATACATTTAAAAATAAAGTTGTGATTGTAGGAATAACAGCTGCAGGATTAAGTGAAAGGTTTACAACACCATTCTCTTCTAATCATCAAAACATGACAGGTGTTGAAATAAATGCCCATATCGTTAACGGGTTAATTAACGACAAATTCATATTAAAAGTTGACCCTTGGTTAAATTATTCGCTTAAATTCATTATTATTCTGTTAAGTCTTCTTTGTACTTATTTCATTGCTAACTTGTGGTTAATTCCAAATTTAATTGTACAAGTGTTAGTCAGTATATCGGCAAGTGCAATACTTCTGTTTGGCTTTAACTTATGGTTTGAGCCCGCTTTAATGATAATTGCTCAAATACTTATTTATTGTTTAACATCTTTCATACATACAAAAAATACACATAAAAAGATTGCCGTTTTAGAAAGGCATATAGGTTACGATCCTGTAACTTTGTTACCAACTCAGCAACAACTTAAAAAGAATATTATCAAGGCATTAAGACAATCTAATGGTAATTTAAACTTTGCTATAGTTGTAATTAATTTAGGAAAGTTTAAAGACGTAAATGAATTGTTAGGCTTTAAAGCTGGTGACCATTTATTAAATATAGCGTCAACAAGAATCAATACCTGTATAGATCAAAAGCACGAATGTGCCAGATACAATGGACCTGAATTCGCTATCTTTTTTAAGGATATATCTAATAAAGAACAACTTAGCATTTTTTGCGATGCTCTCCATGATTTATTAGGTAAACCCTATCAAATACAAAATGAGAAGTTTGTTTTACCAATAAGTATTGGGGCTAGCTTTTACCCTGAACATACGCAAAAAATAGACGAACTATTTGACGCGTCAATTACAGCTATGCAAAAAGCTAAAAAGCAAAGTGGTCGTGGCATTTGTTATTACGATCAAGAAATAAAGTTAAATATTATTGAACACAACAAGCTGGTGAATGATCTAACGTCTGCATTAGCACGTAACGAAATTGAAATTTATTACCAACCACAGGTTACAGCTGAACAAAGCAAAATAATTGGTGTAGAAGCCCTAGTGCGATGGAATCATGCTGATCGAGGATTGATGCTGCCTGACGAATTTATCCCAATAGCAGAAAGCACAGGGCTAATTATACCTATAGGCAACTGGATACTACAAAACGCATGCTTACACTTAAAGTCTTGGCACAACGCTGGCCATACAGATTTAAGAATTGCTGTTAACCTATCTGCCGTTCAGTTTTCATCTCCTGATCTGTTAGAGCAAGTTGCCTATGCATTAAACAACGCTCAACTACCAGCTAAATATCTTGAATTAGAGCTAACTGAAAGTTGTTTAATGAAAGATATGGATAACGCAGTAGATGTACTAACAAAACTCAAAGGGATGGGTGTAAACCTATCTATAGATGACTTTGGCACAGGTTATTCATCTTTAAGTTATTTAAAACAATTCCCTATTGATAGAATAAAAATAGATCGATTATTTATCAGCGAGTTAGATACGAGTATTGATGCAAAAGAAATCACACTAGCAATTATATCAATGGCACATTCTTTAAAAATGTCAGTGATTGCCGAAGGTGTCGAAACAATCGATCAACAAAACTTCCTAAACATGAATAACTGCGAAGAGTTACAAGGATTCTATTTTAGCAGACCGATAACCCAAAAGAGTTTGTTACAACTACTTAGCTCTGCATCTCACCCTTAATAATTTACTTACGCTAAATTTTACGCAAAAAAAACGTGCATACAAATGTAGGCACGCTATAAACAAACATGAAATAAGAGAAACATGACTCTTATTAATTAAGAGTACAAACATCCTACTTAGTTCAAAACTATTACCCCATCACTTCTTGTTAAGACTAAAAACAAAAACGGCTATATAACCTACAAGTGTCTATAAGCACCTCTTTATAGTTATTACTCCTAACTGAGGTTAATTAATATCTTCATTCAAATAGAAAATTCAAAAATTAAAACAAAAAAAACGCACCCATGAAAATAGGTGCGTTAAAAATAAACATGAAGTAAGAGAAAAAACTCTCACTTATTGAGATTAGAAAAATTAAAATAAGTTCAGATTTATTTATTATTTGTGCATAACTACCTATTACGCCATCTACTCTCAAGTTCATAATCATACAAAAAAGATTAAATATCAAGCAACAAAAAGTATATGTAAATCATTTTAGTTATATCAAGACCAATAAAAACAAGGGTTGAGGTAAAAGAGGTCTAATGAGTAGCTTTAATACAGGATATTATTGAAGAAAATTCTTTATGAATAATTATTTACACCACATTAACAATCATCTCGCGCAGCATACAATATACACCTTTATACTGCTTTATAAAAAACCATCTACAAAGGAGATGCGTTATGAGTAAACATTAAATCAGATCAGCATAATACTTACATCTTAAGGGCAGTCATAACATCGGCATCTTTGCATTAACTCATAATTGTAAAATAAGAATACAACTATTTTACAATGGGTAAATTCATACAATTTAGGCCGAATTGAATGCAAAAAAAAACGCATCTATAAAAATAGGTGCGTTATAAATAAACATGAAATACAAGGGAAAACATAATTTCTATAAAGTAGGAGTGCTAATATTTTGATTAGTTCAATATTTTACTTATATTTATTTGTACTTGAGAATATAAGCCCAAATTTGTTCATAACAACACGACTATTTAATTAATTTGAACTCGGTTTAAAGTGTTTTTAACTTATACGCTAGCTTGATTTTTATTACTTCAAAGAAAGTTTCGCCTCAATAACTAGCCTAATACAAGTAAGATAAGCATATATTAAACCAACCTCAGGTTACTTAAATTCTAGACAAAAAAAAACGCGCTAACAAAAGTAAGCGCGTTATAAATAAACATGAAATACAAGGGGTAAACATAATCTCTATAAAGTAAGAGTATTAAAAGTTAATTTAGTTCAAAATTAATTTATTCTTTTATCAAAACTCACTCTTGAAAGTATGGAACCTTCCGTTTATCAGCTTTATCCATAGCCATTTGATCAACTTCACTTTTTATATCTGCTTCAGATTTAGTTTCTAATGATTCATTTTTAGCATCATCAAAAACAAGTTCAGTTAACAATGCAAAATGGTCAGAGCCATACTTATCTAAACGCTTTATGTGTCTTAATTTAAAGCCTTTACTATGAAATAGATGATCTAGTGGCCAGCGCATAAAAAAGTAGCTTGCATGAAAAGTATTATAAAAACCCCTGCCTTTACGAGGATCTAAAAAACCACTGATTTGCATAAATAAGCGTGTACTTCTCGACCAAGCAACATCATTCAAGTCTCCTGCAACAATCGTAGGGCGAGTACTATTTTTTACCGCTTTAGCCACCATAATTAATTCACTATCACGTGGACGAGATGAATCTTCTTCTGTTGGACTCGGCGGCGCAGGATGTATAAAGTGCCCTTGCATTTTTAACCCATTATCATTTTCAAATAAAATATGAATTGATGGAATATCATCTTCTATAAGCTCACAGATCTGCGAATCCAGTATTTTAAATTTACTGTATAAATGCATGCCGTAACGGTTATCTTTAGGGCATTCAATCACGTACGGATAACTATTTTTGAGAACAGATAATTTTTCTTCCCACCAAGAATCAGTCTCTAATGTGATAAGAATATCTGGCTTATGCTCACCCACTAATTTAATAAGCTTTTCACTTTCATGATTAGACATAAGAACATTTGCCGACATTACAATTACATTGTTTTCACTTTTATCTGATGTACCTTGCACTTCTTTTCTAGCAAAAACAGTATATGGAAAAATCCATTTCCCTTGCATAACCAAAACAACTAAAGCAATGATATTTATAATCAAAAACTCGTATGAATCACTTTTCACCTGTAAATACCCAGTAAAAATAGCAACTAGACTTGTTATATAAAAAACTTGTAAACGAATAAAATCACAACTACGCACTAAATAGTGCTGGCTATACGATATAGGTAATAAAGTTACGAGTAATAAAAAGCTGATCAAAACAGCTAAAAAAATGAGCACTTCAATATCCTTATAGATGAAAAATAAATTCAGAGTAAACAATTATGCATAAAATTGTTATGTAATTTTTATCTTCTTATATTGTTAATGAAGCTCAATCATACGAAATAAGCCGTAGGTTCAAGGAATCAAAGTAAACAGATAAACAAAGTTCCCCCTTATCACACAAGAGAATATCTTTAATTTTTGATTGGTATATTTGAGCAAAAAAAAACGCACATACAAAAGTAAGTGCGTTATAAATAAACATGAAATACAAGGGGAATACATGATTTCTATATAGTATGAGTGTCGTTATTAAGATTAGTTCAATAATAATTAAACTTTATTTAGTTATTATCATTTTATTTCTTAACAGCTAATTACCTGTATGTATATTCCCTCTTTCTTTTTTGGGATCCACAATAGACTATTAACCAAATTTCAGACAAAAAAAACGCGCTTACATAAGTAGGCGCGCTATAAATAAACATGAAATACAAGGGAAAACATAATTTCTATAAGTTAAGAGTCTCGATATTTACATTAGTTCATTAATTATTAAATTTTATTTAATTTATTGGTTAAAGGGAATATCAATGGTCAACTCTGATGAGGGTTGTTTTATATTTTGTTATCTATTAATTTTATTATTTCCCCTCTTCAAAACTTATCAAATTCCAGACAAAAAAAACGCACTTACAAAAGTAGGCGCGCTATAAATAAACATGAAATACAAGGGAAAACATAATTTCTACAAGTTAAGAGTCTCGATATTTACATTAGTTCATTAATTATTAAATTTTATTTAATTTATTGGTTAAAGGGAATATCAATGGTCAACTCTGATGAGGTTTTTTATATTTTCTTATCTATTAAGTTTATTCTTCCTCATTTCAAAACTTATCAAATTTCAGACAAAAAAAACGCGCTTACATAAGTAGGCGCGCTATAAATAAACATGAAATACAAGGGAAAACATAATTTCTATAAGTTAAGAGTCTCGATATTTACATTAGTTCATTATTAATTAAATTTTATTTAATTATTTTCTTATCTATAAAGTTTACTCCTCCTCACTTCAAAACTTATCAAATTTCAGACAAAAAAAACGCGCTTACAAAAGTAGGCGCGCTATAAATAAACATGAAATACAAGGGGAAAACATGATTTCTATAAGTTAAGAGTCTTTTTCTTCCGATTAGTTCAATATTAATTAAACTTTATTTAATTAATATTGAAGTTGTATAAATCAGTTTGTTTCTATGTAAAAGAAATGAAGTATTCCTTTCTAGTGATCCTATAAAAAATTTGTCAAATTCCAGGCAAAAAAAACGCGCTTACAAAAGTAGGCGCGCTATAAATAAACATGAAATACAAGGGGAAAACATGATTTCTATAAGTTATGAGTCTTCTTCTTCCGATTAGTTCAAAATGTATTTCAATAAATAAAAATAAATTCGCTTAGTAAGATTTTTTAAGACGATAATCTTCGTTAGATCATTTGATATTCCGCTCTAATGATCTCAATAAAGGCCTTTGCAGCGCTTGAAAGCGGATAACGAGTTCGAGTAACAATCCCCACTCTTCGACTTATTGTTGGCTGCGTTAATGAGCGACAAACAACACCTTGGGCTTGCAGTTGGGTTTTACATAAAGATGGCATAGCACTGATGCCGAGATTAATAGAGACCATTTGCCCAATGGTAACTAATTGATTAGCTTCAAGCTCTACATTCAAATCAATATTTTCATCCTTTAATGCGTTATCGATTAAATGCCTAATACTTGAGGGGCGTTGCAACATAATAAACGGATATTTGGCAACCATAGGCCATGTAATATGGTCATGCTTTAGTAGTTCATGCTTTTCAGGTAAAGCTATGACAAAGGTGTCAGTAAAGAGTGGCTCAAAATTAAGGTAATCTTCTTCGTCTGGATCAAAAGTCAGTGCTAGCTCTACCTGCCCATTTTTAACCATATGAACAGCGTCTTCAGCTATAACGTCATGCACTTTTATATTAATTTTAGGATAACTAGCTTTAAACTTTTGTAGCTGAGCGGGTAGTTCGCTACTCGCAAAAGATGGCATTGAAGCCAGAGTTAATTTACCTCTATTTAATGAAAATAAGTTATTTAAATCGTTGAAGGCATCATCCCAATTTACTAATAAGTTTTGCGCAATAGGTAAAAAAGCTTCTCCTTCTGGCGTAAGAGAAACGCTACGTGTTGAACGTATAAATAAAGCACCACCAACAATTGACTCTAAATTTTTAATAGAAATACTTAAAGCAGGTTGCGACAAATGCAGGATCTCACAAGCCTCGGCAAAACTATTACTTTTTGCCACCATAACAAAAGCTCTAATTTGTTTTAATGTTGCATTCATCTCTACTTCCTTTTTATAACTTTACCTAAAGGTAAAATATTTATAAAACAAATATAAAATAACATTCGCTAAATTTTACAAATATAACAGCAAATGATTATACGAAAGCACAACGCGAATAACAGTAATGTTTATCTTGATGATGAATTATTTTTTAATACCTCTACTACCTTGTTGATATTAAACTAGTTAAATACATCCAAAAGATAGATAAGCTAATTTCTAATAAAACTATCTCTTCGCTATCCCTCCTCTACAACTTACTTTTACCTAAAACTATACACATTATGTAAACACTGATGTACAGCAACAAATTTAGTGAATTGTTCTTATAATTTACTCATCTATTAAAAGCCCTTTACACTCTATAAAACCTTGCTTTATTTAAAGTAGATCGACCAGGAACCTAAATAAAATGAAACTTTATAGCTATCATCGCTCTTCAGCAGCTTACCGTGTTCGAATAGCTTTAAATCTGAAAAATATCGCTCATACCCTAGTTCCTGTAAATTTACTGAAAAGTGAACAAACTCAAACGCCTTATACTGATAAACAGCCTCAAGGTTTAGTTCCCTGTTTAGAAACTGAAGATGGCCGGCTGTTAGCTCAATCGGGTGCTATTCTGCAATACATAGAAGCGTTATATCCTAGCCCTGCTTTAGTACCAACAGAGGCATTTGAAGCGGCTCAGGTACGCAGTATGATCGATGTTATTGCTTGCGATATTCATCCTGTTGATAATTTACGTGTGCTTAAATATTTAACACAAACGCTAAATGTGAATGAAGAAGATAAAATGACATGGTATTTACACTGGATCGTTAAAGGATTTGATGTGCTAGAAACTCAAATAAAGGCATCACCTTACAGTCTAGGTTCCAAGCCTAGTTTGGTAGATTTATACCTAATTCCACAAGTATACAACGCACTACGCTTTAAGCTTGATATGACAGCTTACCCAAAAATAATGGCAACTTATAACAGTTGTAACCAACTGCCAGCATTTGATATGGCTAAACCTGAGAATCAAATAGACTTTCCTAAATAAAAGATAAAGATAAACATAAGCTAAAAAGATCAGTAACTTAAACTTCCTGAATAAGGCGAAAGTTTAAATTGCTATTGAACGACTCAATAATTAATACCAATTTGATTAATAAAGTGATCTACTTTTTCATGAGGAAAAATGGATAATTACAAGGCATAAAATTTAGTAAGTAGTTATTCTACTTATAAATTTTATAACGCCGTCATTATTAATTTTAACCGTTAAAAATGAGCAGTTAATTAATCAACTTGGTATAAAACAAGCCGTTAGATAGCAAAAAGCCTGACGATATCAGGCTTATTCTACGAGAGTTTATGTTTGAATTGTTTACCAGTCCAAACCTTTTTGGGCTTTTATGCCAGCTTTAAAGGCATGCTTAACAGGCTGAACTTCTGACACGGTATCGGCAAGTTCAAGTAAACGACGATGACAAGCTCGCCCTGTAATAATGACATGCTGCATTTTAGGACGGTTATTTAGCGCCTCAATAATTTCATCTAAATCAATATAGCCATATTTCACCATATAAGTCATTTCATCAAGTAACACCATATCGATAGAATGATCGCTAAGCATAGCTTTAGTCTTTTCCCATGCAACTTTAGCGGCGGCTATATCGGTTTTTTTTGATTGTGTTTCCCAAGTAAACCCGGTGCCCATCACCCAATGTTCGACTGGAAATTGTTTAAGAATATTCATCTCGCCGCATTCCCATTTCGAGCCCTTAATAAACTGAACGACACCTGTTTTTAAACCATGACCAACTGCACGCAATATGGTGCCAAAACCTGAAGTACTTTTACCTTTACCATTCCCCGTGATAACAACAAAAACACCTCGTTCTTCGGTAGCATTAGCGATACGTTCGTCCACTTTAGCTTTGATTTTTTGTTGGCGTTCTTTATGCTTTTGTTCGTCTGTTAATTTATTATCTTTTGCAGTCATTTTTATATTCTTTATTGTTCTTTAATTTAGGTTTAATTTGAATTACTTAGTTCGAAATCTAACTTTCTTACTTTAATATTTACACCCGACTTGTTAAGTTCTTGATAAAAATCGCCAAGATTACATGCTTCAACTTGTACACAAATAATTCCATATTTTAAAATAGCTGATTTGTTACTCTGCAACGATGCTTGTTTTAACCAATACAGCGCTATATTTAGGTCTTTATCAACAAATTCACCATTAATGTACATTTGAGCTAAGTTTATCTGTCCCTTAGCAAAACCTAACTCAGCTGACTGTTGGAAGAATCCAAAGGCTTTTTCAAACCTCATCTCATTAAAACTATCATTAAAAAAGGCTTCGCCTTTTATATTTTCTTGTTTGCCATACGTTAGTCGATTAGAGCGATAATATTCTTCGGTGGGTCCAACTAAGTTGCCATAAAGCTTATTTCGAATAGGTCGATTAGCTAAATAAATCGCACCACTTTCAAATAAATCTTTCACTTTATTAAGAGAAAAGTCGTAACGTTTACCTTCAAAATAATCTTTAAAAGTAAGCTGTCCATAACTTATCGCATTTAAAGTGGCATGTTTGCGTTGATAATAAAAACTACCATACACCAAGGTAACAATATCACCGGTGATATCTACAACCTTAGCAATTCTATATTTTTCATGAGGTCTTAAATCTTCTTTAATAACCCTAAAATCCATAAAATAAATATCATTAATCTTCGGCTCAGAAATAATAGCCAAAGAATTATCGGCCTCATGTTTATAATCTAAGTATTCAGTAAAAGCCGCGTATAAGACAAACAATGCCACCAGCATTGCAATTACTCTTGCTGGAGCAGCGAAATAACTCAAACCTCTAGGCTGTATTTCAGGATCCGTTTTAGTGTAGGTTTCAGTTTTCATGGTCACGCTTTATCTTTTAATATTGATTAAAGTTTATCAAATAACCTTAACAGAAATACATCTTCCCACCTAAGCCTCAAAATAATATGCTTTAATTTAACTACCTACACGAGTAAATAGTTGCACAGTCAGCTCAGGGTTACTTTGAAAATACCAATGCATATAAGAAGCTAAAATATTACCATGCTGATAAACAAACTCACCTAAACGTTCGGTTGGGTGATGCTTAGTTTGGCTAATAGGCTCTAATGCTATTTCTGCACTTGAGTAATGAAAACTATGACCACGCATAATAGCACTTGTTAAGTCTTCAGTTCCCTTTAAAGGTAATTCAACCTGCTGAGAACCAATTGCAGCTAACTTCTTTTGCATTACGGCTTTACCAGGAAGTAAGCCAACCATAGCAAATTTCTCTTCTTCTAAATCAGTTAACTGATCGAGCAAATAAAGCATACCGCCACATTCAGCAATAATTATTTTATTTGATTGAGAAAATGCCACTACACTATCGATAAAGCTCTTATTAGCAGTTAGTTGAGCTGCATAAAGTTCAGGATAACCACCTGGAATATACAACACATCGCCAGCAGGTAGTTCACTATCAGTAAGTGCTGAACAGTAAACTAACTCAGCGCCGGTCTCTTCTAGAAAGGCGATGTTTGCCGCATAAATAAAACTAAAAGCTTTGTCTTTAACAATAATAATCCGAGTACCAGCTAAGGCACCTTCTGCTTTGTATGTTTCAGTTGCTTCACAAGCAAAAAACTCAACAGCTGCAGGTAAATCAACGAGACCCGTTTCAGCAATATGTGATGCAGCTTGATCAAGCTGAGTATCAATATCAGTAAGCTCTTGTGCTTGCACTAAACCTAAATGGCGCTGTGGCAAAGTAATACTTGCATCTTTAGGTATACGGCCATAAAAACGTATATCCTCTGGTAAACAATTGGCTAAGATTTCTTGATGACGAGGTGTATTAACGCGGTTGGCAATTACACCAGAAAATGGCATTGCCGGACGATAATTTGCTAAACCAAAAGCAACTGCCGCGAATGTTTGCGCCATAGCTGAGGCATCAATAATACCTAATACAGGAATATTAAAAGTTTCAGCTAAATCGGCACTGCTTGGTGTACCATCAAAAAGCCCCATCACGCCTTCAATCAAAATTAGGTCAGAACTCTGGGCTGCTTTATACAATAACTGCTGACACCCTTGCTCACCCACCAACCATAAATCTAATTGATAAACCAATTCGCCACTGGCTTGGCGTAAAATCATAGGATCAATAAAGTCAGGTCCTACTTTAAAAATGGTAACTTTTTTACCTTGATTACGATGATATCTCGCAATAGCAGCGGTGATCGTTGTTTTACCTGTGCCCGAAGATGGAGCCGCAACAATTAACGCTGGACACATTTCGCCCGTGCCTTTTAAATTCTGTGAAGTATTTTCAAATGCCAAAATAAATCCTTACCTGTCAATAAAATTAAAAGCTTACGAAGTGAGTTGAGTTTCTACTTTATGATTGTATAAACGGCTAATTGCCCAATCGATAACGATAGCGCTGCTAGCATAGAAAATAGGATTGGAAATTGAATTGAAATAATACTTATTTACGCGAGATGTGTATTCGGCCCAAGACAAATCAGCAAAATGACCTGACAGAGCGTAAAAACTGCCATTAGAGATTAAGAACGCGATAGAGCTGCCAATAAATAACGCAGCTCCAACTTTAACAATATTAATAACAATATTTTGCTTTAACCAATCGGGTTTAGCGTAATAGCCAAAAGTAAACATTACGGCATAACTAATTGCTAAAGCTGGGTATGCCGTTGTTAAGCAATCGCCAAATGAGCCACGGTAATACGATGACACTAAATCAATAGTGATAGATAAAATGTATAAAAACCAATAGCTTTTAACATTACGTAAAAACATACCTGCTAAGAAGAAAACGCCAATTGAAGCGCTAGGTAAGTTATTAAATGTTGAAAAGTGACTTCCGCGAGTAGCGATCATTAAAAGGCTTAATAGCGCAGCAATGCCTAAAAAGTAAAGTAGTGAATTTTGTGATTCTTCTGATTTCATGATGATCCCATTAAATAGATTAACGGTGGGAAATCAAAGTTAGTAAAATAAAGGGGCGCCTAAAAAATTAGGGAATAAACCTACAGCAAATTTTAATATCTCTGAATAACCGCCCGCCGCAGTTGTTTAGTACTATATAATTAGGCCGGTCTCCGGACTCCTGATCATCGCTATTTCAATCCCTTCCCATGCTCATTGAAAAAATGAATCACAGTGGTTTGATTGAAGCTCACAGTTACCGTTGCGGGGGCAGTACTGGTATTTCACCAGTTTCACGTTTCACCGCTATTTTCTCTATAAAAGATTAATAGCAGGCACCTAATTAATTCAAATTTTACGCTAAGGACAAAGCTTATACAATCATAGCTAAACCTATTTAGCAGCTATTTGTGTATTATTACCTTTTGCGTTGAACACAAAGTTCGATTTAGTTATGCTGCGCAGCAATTGTCAAAGAAGAAATATATCCGTTGTCATTCTAAATGTAGAGTGCACTAAACCATAAATTTAAATTCCTCAAGCATACAAAAACGTACCTTGACCAGTAATGAGTGTCCATGAAAACAACCTTATACATAGCTCGACACGGTGAAACCCAATGGAACCAAGTTCAACGTTTTCAAGGACAGCTTGATAGTAATCTAACCGAGCTGGGGGAAAAACAATCTGTACAAATTGCTCAACAGTTACTTGATAAAAATATAGATATTATTTTTTCATCAGATCTTGGTAGAGCTAAACATAGTGCTGAAATTTGCCAAGGCCTGCTCAATGTTAAAGTAAAGTTAGATAAAAACCTTACCGAAAGACATTTGGGACACTGGCAAGGCGAGAAAATAGAAAACCTATCACACGACAACAACTACAACGAGTTACTATACAAATTCACCGAACTTGCGCCTAAAGGTGGTGAAAGTGCAGTAACTTGTGGACAACGAATTTATAATGCCCTTAAAGAAATAGTAAAAGTATATACAACACAAAACATTTTAGTGATTTTTCATGGTGAAGCATTACGTTGCTTTTTAGCTTTTCTTGGTGAGTTTTCAAATCAAAACGCTTACGATTTATTTAAAAATGGTTGTATTACAAACTTAACTTACGACCATAACACTGAAGCTTTTAAGCTAAGTTAACGCTATATAAGTTAACGCGATATAAATTAACGACTATCATCCAAATAAATTTAGCTTAGCTATTATATTCAACCCATAAATTATTCATTAACAACAAAGAAAAGGAGGAGAAAAGATTGTTAGCAAACGACTTTATTTCATGGCTACTTATCTATCTTCCTGCATGTTCAGTTGGCTTAACACTTCTACTTGCCCTCCTTCTTGATAAATTTCTAGGTGAAGCCCGTCAGTATCATTATTTAGTGGGATTTGGTTGGTTAGCTAACCAATGCGAAAAACGCATAAACATCGACAACTCAAAGCAATTAGAAGACCCCTCACTAGCGCCAGCATTCAACAAAAAAAATGCTATTTTAGGTGCGCTTTCATGGGCATTATTAGTGTTACCTCTGCCCTTACTGTACTTCTTTTATCTAAATGATTTAGTCTGGTACTTGCAGATACTCTGTGATGCCAGCGTATTATATTTTGCTATTGGGCTTAATAGCTTGCATCAACACGCAATGCAGGTTTATTTACCCCTTAAAGCCAATAACCTAAAAGAAGCAAGGCACTTTACAGGCTACTTAGTGAGTAGAGAAACGAGTACATTAACACCCGATGAAATGTCGCGAGCTACGGTTGAGTCAATGCTAGAAAACGGCCATGACTCAGTAATAGCCTCAATGGTATATTTTCTTATTGGTGGCGCGCCTTTAGTTATTTTACATCGCTTTGCCAACACCTTAGATGCCATGTGGGGCTACCGAACACCGCAATTTAATGCTTTTGGTTTTGCCAGTGCCCGACTCGATGATTTACTTGGTTTTTTCAGCGCTAAAGTTTGCACATTACTTTATGCACTTCAAAGTCAAAGCCTGAAGACATTCACTCAAGCTCTAAAGAATTCTGCATCACAAGGGAATCAATATAAAAGCCACAATGGTGGATGGGTAATGGCTGCAGGCGCTACTGTGATGAATATAAAGCTTGGAGGTAATGCTTCATATCATGGAAAATTGATAAAATCGGTGACTTTAGGTTGCGGTAATAATATCAACATTGAAGATATCCCTAAAAGCGTTTTACTCGTAAAACGTGCAGCTATATTGCTAACGGTAATGAGTATTGTGACTAATCTTTTTATAGCCAATTATCTCGGCTAACTATTTTCCTAGCAATTATTTTATAAAACAGAGAACAAAACATGGCGCTAACTCATGGCGGGCAGCTACAACAAATTGCAAATCAATATCAAATTCCTGTTGAGCAATGGCTTGATCTATCTACAGGTATTGCTCCCATAAGCTACCCTATTCCTAATATTCCCCTTAATATTTGGCAAGATCTTCCACAACAAAATAATGACTTGTTAACTGCTGCTAAACACTATTATCAATGCGAACACTTAACCGTAACCAATGGTAGCCAAGCCATTATTAAAGCACTGCCCGAGTTATGGCAGAACAAATTAAATACGCTAACTTTAGATAACAAAGATCCAGCTCATTATACTCATCATGTTTATTTACCTCAATATGGTTACAAAGAACATGCTCAAGCTTGGCGTAATACTGGTTATAGTTTGAACTTTTACTTAGATGAACTTCCAGCCGTTGATGAGATACAAGCAAACAGCGTGCTTGTTATTATTAATCCAAACAATCCAACAGGTTTATTGTTTACTAACGAAATATTACTCACCTACCAAAAAGCGATGGATGAACTGAATGGTTTACTCGTTGTAGATGAAGCTTTTATGGATGTTATACCTAGTGATCAGTCTATTTGTTCACAAGTAGCCAATTGCAATACCTTAGTTTTTCGCTCGTTCGGAAAGTTTTTTGGCTTAGCCGGTATTCGCATTGGTTTTTTAGTGGCGAATCAATCATGGTGTGAAGCTTTTAATGAGCACTTAGGTCCATGGCAAGTCAATGGTCCTGCGCAACTTATTGCCCTCCATGCACTTCGCGATAACAGCTGGCATCTACAACAAAAACACACATTATCTGAGCTAAGAAATGAGTTAGAAAAACTCTTGTGGCAGTACTTAGGTCATAACATTATTTCAGATATTAAAGGTACAGATCTATTTTTAACTCTCAGCTTTAATGAAACTTCAGACCTTAATGCTGAAGATTTATATGAACGGCTATGCCAGCAATCTGTTTATGTGCGTTTAACTGACGAAAAAGACAAGTTACGTTTTGGCATTCCAACACAGCAGCAACTTATTAAGCTCACAAAGATCTTTAAATTGTGTATTTAAATAAAACAGAGTCAGCATAAAGTTAAATTTTAGGCAAAAAAAAGGCTATTAACTAAAAATAGGTAATAGCCAAAGAGAGAGTGTGACAATACGACATCGAATATGGGGGTCCCTGGCCTTACGCGTCCTGTAACCTAAAGCCAGAGGTAATTCGATATCGGTTAAGAAGGAGTAGTAGTGGACTCCTCCCTAACCGACAGCTAAATAGTAATCATTCTCATTTACATTGTAAAGTCTTTTCTACTCTTTTTTTAAGTTTATTTAATATAAAAAACAAAACCCCAAAAGAATGACCTTTTAGGGTTTTAATTAAGTCTTAGTTATTAAGCTAAAAACTTAAGCTTATTTTACTAAGCTATCTATTAGGCTTAGCTAATAAGCTGTTCTAATAAATTAAATAGCTATTAAAAGTTTTGGTATGTAATACCAACATAAAGCGCACGACCTTGTGTGAAGAACGTGTTTGCTGTTTGGTATTCTTTATCAAGTAAGTTAGTAACTCGAGCATTTAGCACTAGGTTTTTAGTTAACGGAGCATTTAAGCCTAAGTTAATTAATTGGTAAGCACCCAACTTAACATTATCAGCGCCAAAAACACTATCTTCTCTACTACCTACAAACTTGTACTCAGCATATAAATCAGCAACGTTAATTGAGGTAGTAAACTTATAGTTAAGCTTTTCTCTAGCGCGGCGAACTAATTTTTCATCTGTAGCGTTTACATCAATAATTAGATCTTCAGCAGTAGCTTGATCTTTCGCATCTGTATAAGACAAATTCAGGTCATGTATTCCACCAGTTGCTACAAGATTAAAGCTTAATTCAGTACCTTTAATAACAACTTCATCAAAGTTAGCTGCATTACCTGCTGAATTTCTACTAATTAACTCGTCTATTTCTGAATAATAAAAATTAATACGTGTATCTACAGCGCCTAAACGAGTTTCAAGAAATAGCTCTGTGGTTTCTGAGCGTTCTGAATTTAACGTTGGCGTACCGAAATTAGGAAAGTATAAGTCATTAAATGTTGGCACTTTAAAACCTGTACCATGATTAAGCACAATACGACTGTCATCATTAATTTTATAACCAGCACCTAGATTGTAAGTATTTTCAGAATCAACACCGCTTACATTATCGTGTCTTGCTGTTGCTTCAAAAGAGAATACTTCACCATTGTAAAGTGCGTGTACAAACGCTCCTGTTACATCGCGCTTTTCATCATCATATTGAGTTGTACTCTTTGATACATCATCTTTGTAATAATCAACACCCATATTTACTTGGAATTCATCAGAAAACTGGCTGTTATTTACTAATGAAAATTGATCTCGACGTGTTTCAAAAGTCCCCGCAAATTCGAAATCTGAAAAGTTTCTTGAGCTATCTCTGTTTTGACCAACACTAAATACGGTGTTGTTTTTAACATCGCTAAATTCGCTTGCGTAGTTAGCTCGAACTAACCATGCATGATTATTTATATCTGAGTTATTTTGAAAAGAACCGTCAAATTCATTATCACCTTCACTGTTCGAAAATAACCAATCAACTGAAAAATCTGCATTAATTTGTTGCTGACCACGAATAGCAATTGAAGTGAACTTATAACCATCGTCATCTAATTCACCGTCATCTTTTACATCAAAACCTTCAGCACGTTCATGGCTAACAGTTACTGTAGTTTGTCCGTTACCATGACTTAAACCAATACCGGCTTTATATTTACGATATTCGTCAGTACCTATGCTTACACCTGCAAAGTGTTCTCCGCCTTCTAATTGGCGAGTAAATATTTGAATAACACCACCAATAGCATCGGCGCCCCATAATGCAGCACGAGGACCCTGAACAACTTCAATACGTTCAATCATTTCAGGTGAAATACTGTTAAAGCTAGTGCCACCTGAAGTAGCCGAACTTACACGAACACCATCAATGAGAACTAAGGTCGCGTCTGAAGCATTACCACGTAAAAAGACAGAAGATGTTTGACCTCTGCCGCCATTATTCGCAATATCTACACTCGGTAATGTTGATAATAAATCTTGGATTGAAATAGGGTTAATAACATCAATATCTGCACGTGTAATAATAAGTTGGCTTGTTAATGCATCATCAACACTTAATGCTGAACGAGTCGCCGTAATGGTCATACGTTCAACTTTTTCTTCAGCTGTAGCCTTGTTACTTTCTTCTATCGCCATAACAGGCATAGAGAACACAGCTGACATTGCTAATAAAAGCGCTGATTTTTTAAAGTTATTTTTTAGGTTCATTTGATTCATATGTTTAGTATTCATGTTTACCTCATTAATGATGCCCTCCGCATCATTTGATAGTCGTTTCATTACGACTTTATTAAATAAATTTAAGCGGTCGGACTCATGCATTTTATTATGCATATACCGTTGCGGGGGCAGTGAGGAGTTCGCATCCTCTTTCCTTAAATTTATTATGTAATGACAACATATTAAGGTGCTTTATATGCAACTAAATTATTGTCGTGTCTAAGTTTTATCCGTAAATTACTGAACAGGCTTTGTATCGACACCTTCATCAATAATTTTTTGAATTTGATCTAACGCTAAATGCTCTTCACATACATCCGCTAAGCGCTCTAATTGCACTTCTCGATGTTGGTTTATATCAATAACGGGTTGTTCTAAATTTTGCACACCTAACCAATCAAGTATTTGTTGAGTTGGCTCTGGGCAATCAAAAAAGCCATGTAAATAGGTCGCAATTATTTGCTTATCATCGGATATGCAACCATCAGCTGTTATTTGCTCATTGTGATGAATATGCAATAAAGGCTGCTCTAAAGCTTTGCCTGTAGAAACACCACAATGAATTTCATATCCTTTTAATTCACATGTTTTTCCATCTAAGGTCATGACTCCAGTAACTTGTGTTAAGGTTTTTTCTTGAGTAAGAGTAGTTGTAAAGTCGAGTAAGCCTAAACCTTCTATTTCATCAACTTGAGATTCGATATGCAGTGGATCAAATATCTTTTTACCTAGCATTTGATAGCCACCGCAAATACCCATAACTTTTCCGCCATAACGTAAATGCTGATTAATTTCTTGCTGCCAGCCCTGCTCTTTTAAAAACTTAAGATCGGAAGTTACGTTTTTACTTCCCGGGATAATAATCAAGTCAGCACCTTGTAACGACTGACCTATTTTAATGTATTGCAGATCAATATTGGGCTGTAAACGTAGAGGATCAAAATCAGTATGATTACTCATATGTGGTAGCAAAGGCACAAATATTTTAACCTTAGCATGGCTCACTTTATTGTCTAACACCACAGCATCTTCTGCATCTAACGCTAAGTCATATAAATAAGGTAAAACACCTAATACAGGTTTTCCTGTTCGCTCTTCTAACCACGTTAAACCTGACTCTAGTAGTTTAATATCACCTCTAAAACGATTGATGATAAAACCTTTAACACGTGCTTGTTCCGACTCAGATAATAATGCAAGCGTTCCTAACAAATGTGCAAAAACACCACCTTTATCAATATCAGCAACAATAAGTACAGGACAATCTACTGCTTCGGCATATCCCATATTTGCTAAATCATGAGCGCGTAGGTTAATTTCAGCTGGGCTGCCAGCACCTTCAACCACTAAGATCTCAAATTCATTGGCAAGACGTTGATGTGACTCAAGCACTGCTTGCATCGCCACTTTCTTATAGTCGTGATACTTACCCGCTTCCATATTAGAAATAGCCTTACCGTGCACAATCACTTGCGCGCCAGTGTCGCTATTCGGCTTTAATAAAATGGGATTAAAGTCGATGCGAGCTTCTACTTTTGCCGCTATCGCTTGTAAAGCCTGTGCTCTACCAATTTCACCACCGTCACTGGTTACTGCGCTATTAAGCGCCATATTTTGCGGCTTAAATGGCGCAACTTTATGACCTTGATTAACTAAAGCTCGGCACAAACCTGCTACTAACGTACTTTTACCTGCATCAGACGTTGTGCCTTGTATCATAATGGTTTTCATTAAATTTCACCTCGTGCTGGTTCTGCTTGCAAAGAGGTAACAGACTTTAACGAAAGGGGTAGACCTGCCATAACAAAATCAACCTTATCAGCAACTTCAGCAATGGCCTGATGAAGCCAGCCTGAGTGATCGACAAACTCACGCGATAAATCCCCCATAGGAACTATGCCATGCCCAACTTCGTTGCTGACTAAAATAATATGAAGGTTTTGGTATTTTTGAGTATTAATAAGAGAGGCTAATAATTGTTGTTTTTCTTGCTCGAAATAAGCTAAATCATGTTGGCATAAACAGTTAGTTAGCCATAACGTGAGGCAATCAATTAAAATGCAATGCCCAACATTTTGTGTGTTATCAACCGTTTTATTTATAGTCTCATTAACAAGTGAGTCTATGGTTTTGCCTAATAAAAGTGGCGACTCTAACGTTTGCCATTGTTGTGGGCGATCTTGCTGATGCAAAGCAATTCGCTTTTGCATTTCTTTATCAAGGGCTTGAGCAGTAGCAATATAGGTAACAGGTAGGTTTAATTTTTTAGCGCACTGTTCTGCAAGCGAACTTTTGCCCGATCGTGCTCCACCTAAAATTAAATGTACTTGTCCCATAATGAATCCGCTTATATTGGTTAACTTAGGTATTACTTAGCGCTAGTATTATTTAATTAGTATGAGGACAAAGAGGCACAGAACATTTTTCATCTATTAGAAAAACAGATGAATTAACATGTTCGAGTAGACCCGCTCGACCTATACTAAGCTTAATTAATATCAACTTAATACCTAGTATTTATTCACATATTTTTACCTGATATCCTGACTTACAGCATCTCAACATACACCTTCCCAAGTTAAACTCAGTGGTTTACAAATTTGTAAGTATGTCGCTCTGTTTACAGTTGCGGGTACAGTTGTGGATTTTCACCACATTCCCAGTTTTATTTCTTATTTTCAACCTTAGTTAATATGATTTTTAACGTTTCAGCTGAACGAAATAAATATAAAAATATATGACTTATTTGGGGCGAGATTATCAACTGCTAGCAAAAAATAGCAAGGTTTATTTTGTACTAAGCCATTAAGATTGGGCATAAGCTAAAGGGTTTTAGATTAAGGAAAGCGCCCTTAGATTAATAAAGAACAGCACATAAAAAACGCTCAAACATCTAAATGATGCTGAGCGTTTTTTACTTTCTATCGTTAGTTTCAATAGCTACCAATGAGCTATTGAAACTACTTTAATCATTAAAATCTAAAGTTTAAACGTGCGTAATAGCTCATACCATCAAAGCCATATGGTAAAGCTCTAACTGGATATTTGAATGCACCATTAGTTATAAAATCAAGTGCTTCGTCTTGACCTAATTCGTCAGGCGTTTTATCAAAAAGGTTATTAATACCAGCAGAAACTGTAAAGGTTTCGTTAATTTGATAATCAAAGTTCACATCAATTAACACAGCAGATTCAACCGTACTTGTAGGTTTAAACTCGCCTGTTGGAGATAAAAAGCCAGGTAAGCCAATATGATCGTTACCGAAATAAGTGATTTCAGTCTCACCAAAGTAGTTAGCTCGAATAACAGCAGACCATGCGTCTCTTGCATAATCAAATGTTAACGTTGCACGCTCTTTTGGCTGACCGTCAGTTAAAAAGCTACGCTGTAAATCATCTAACGCTACCGACTCAGGAACACCATCAGCCGTGTTAACACTGTCAATTTCGGTTTCATTAATATTACCCGCGAAAGTAATGCCAAAATCACCAGAATACAATTCAGTATTGTAGGCAACAATAATATCTACACCTTCAGTAATAGAGTTAACTGAGTTAGAAAAGTAGTTAGCTTGTACAGCGCCTGTTGCTTCTAATGCCGCTGCAGCATCTGCATTAAATGCTACGTCATCAGCATTAAGTAAGCTGCCTAAAGTAATTCTGTCGTCAATTTCTACACGGTAAGCATCAATGGTTACTGATATTTCATCAGATACAGTAATAACCGCACCTAAACTAAAGTTCTTAGAAGTTTCTAAGTCTAAACCGTCAACACCTAACGCTGATGGGAAGGCAGAACCCGCAGTTGCTGTAAACGAAGGTAGTAAAACACCACCATCACCTAAGTTAGCAGTAAAAGCAGTATAAGCACTTTGTTGAAGAGACGGTGCTCTAAAACCTGTTGAAATAGCACTACGAAGTGCAAACTTTTCTGTTACGTTAAAGCGTGTTGATACTTTACCAATTAACTTATCGCCTGAATCAGAGAAGTCTTCATAACGAAGTGCTGCACCAAGATTCCAATCTTCCATTAATTGTACTTCAGCATCAGCATAAAATGCGTAACTGTGTCTGCCCGCTTTACTTGCTGCGTCAGGTCTTAAACCAGGGTAAGCTTGAAAGCCACACTCAGCAAAAACAGAATCATCGATTACCGACGGAAACGCTACATCTTGATTAGCTATGCCACAAGCGTAAGACGCTTCTTCACCAGGAACAATTGAGTAGTTTTCGTCGCGGTACTCAGCACCAAAAGCTAAATAAAGAGGTTCATCTCTTCCAATATCAATAAAACCATTAACATCAGCATTAACAGTTAACTGGTCGTATCTAAAACCACCAGAATAACCAGACGTTGGTCCAGCGTTAGCGGCTATTTCAGTGTCTGTCGCATCAGGGTTTGCACTTAAGTATTCAGCAGCATAAGAAGCATTGATTGTATTTGCCGAATGAAAGTCATAATCATTTTGCCCATAAGTTGCTGAAACATCGTAGTCCCAGTCATCATTTATTTCTCCACGAACACCTACCGCGGTTGAAAGATCTTCAGCTTCGTTGTCTATTCTTGGCAAAAATCCATCAGCATAAACTTGTGGAACGTTTTTAGCTGGATCGTTGTAGTCACGATAAAAGCCGTTTCCTAATGCCGTACGATTTGAAAAACCACCAAAGGCATATAACTCCATAGTACCTAATGGGAGCATGGCATTGTAGAAAACAGAAGTGAATTCTGAAGCCGAGTTACCTTGGATCCAACGAACATCTTCAGACAGTTCGCCAGCAGGAACTGTAGAGCTACCACCCGTATCTCGTTGAGCTCGGTTAGTACCATCAGCATCGCGATACTCAGCAGAAAGGTTAATAAAACCACCTTCAGTGCCAATATCAAAACCAGTATTTAAACCAAAAGATACTGTGTCGCCATCGCCCTCACCTGTTGAGCCCGCTTGTACAAAACCTGTGGTTTCATTAGTTGTATTTTTTAACTCTAAATTGATAACACCAGCAATTGCATCAGAACCATACTGAGCTGCAGCACCATCACGTAAAATTTGTACATTTTTAAGAGCCGTCATTGGAATAGAGTTCATATCTGTTCCTGCAGCACCAGCACCAACAGTACCGTTTAAACCAAAAATTGCTTGGTTATGACGACGCTTACCATTAATTAATACTAAGGTTTGATCTGGCTGAAGACCGCGTAAAGTTGCAGGTCTAAATAAATCAGAGCCATCAGAAACTTGTGTACGGCTAAAGTTAAACGATGGTGCACTCGCTTGTAAGCTTTGTCCTAATTCACTAAAGCCACCTTTAGTAAGTGATTCGCCAGTAATAATATCAATAGGAGAAGTCGATTCTGTTGCCGTACGTGTTGATACACGTGAACCTAAAATAGCGATTTTTTCTACATCTTCATCTGTTTTCACTTCTGCTGTTTCAGCAAAGGCAGGTAAACCAACAAATAAAGTACTTAATGCGATAGAAATAGCATGTAAATGGAATTGTTTTTTCATGTGGATACTCTTTAGTGTGAGTTTAATTTGTTTTATTTATTATATTTTTATTGTCTGCATTCTAACCACTGCACACTTATGACGCAAAAGGTATGTACTTACTACTTATACAAAAAAAGTATATCCAAACGAAAACGCACCAATATGCAACAAAAAAAAAGCAGAAATAAAGTATAAAAATATTCAAATAAATATTGATTTATATCAACAAAGGTTTAAACTTTCAGAAATTACTGAAACTTCAGAAATCACATATCATGATAATAACAGACACAATAGAATCATTTGTAATGCACTGCGGAGAGATGGGCAGTCGCTGGGGCTTTAACCGTACAGTTGGTCAAATGTATGGGCTACTCGTGATCAGCAAAGAGCCATTAAGCGCCATACAAATTTCTGAAGCACTAAATATATCTCGCGGCAATGTCAGCATGGGCATTAAAGAATTGCAATCATGGCGACTTGTTCAGGTTCAACATAAGCCAAAAGATCGAAAAGAATATTATTCTCCTGCAGGTTCTATTTGGGAAATGGCAATACGTGTATTTGAAGAACGTCGTAAACGTGAAGTCGATCCAACTTTATCTTTATTACGTGACAACTTATTAAACGAACCCGCTAATGAAGAAGAACAATATGCACAAGTAAAAATGCATGAAATACATGAATTACTTGAAACCATTACCCATTGGGCAAGTGAACTGCAAAGTATGAGTCCTGACAAATTAAATACCTTGATGAAGCTTGGCGCAGGCGTAAGTAAAGTAATTGATATTAAAGATAAATTACTGAAGAACAATTAACAAAGATTTTATAAGCACAACCAACCAGCTCAACCTCCCTTATCGCTATTGGCTACCAAGCCATAGCGATCTTTTTAAACATGTTTTAACAACAGCCCAAAGCGTGCTGCATAGGGCTAATGGAGTAAAAAATGTTAGATACTTTGATTTTATCTCGCATTCAATTTGCGACTAATATCAGTTTTCATATTCTGTTTCCAGTTATCACTATCGCATTAAGTTGGTTCTTACTTTTTTTCAAAGTACGATTTGTCCAAACTAATGATCCGGTATGGATGCGAGCCTATCGCTTTTGGGTAAAAATATTTGCGCTAAGTTTCGCTCTTGGTGTGGTAAGTGGCATTACCATGTCTTTCCAGTTTGGTACAAACTGGCCTAAATTTATGGAAACTGTAGGTAATATCGCAGGACCATTATTAGGTTATGAAGTGCTAACAGCCTTCTTTTTAGAAGCTGGATTCTTAGGCATTATGTTATTTGGTATTAATCGTGTATCGCCTCGTGTTCATACGCTTTCTACCTTTATCGTGGCTTTTGGTACCACACTATCTTCATTCTGGATCTTAGCCCTTAACTCTTGGATGCACACACCACAAGGCTATGAAATGCGTAACGGTGTTGCTTTTCCTGTTGATTGGTTAGCTATTATTTTTAACCCATCATTCCCATATCGCTTTACTCACATGTTAATTGCGTCTGGGTTAACCGCTTCATTTTTAATTGCCGGTATCAGTGCTTATCGTCTATTAAAAGGTGACGACAAACGAGCACCTAAACTTACCTTAAAAATAGCTTTAACAGTGGCGGCTATTTTAGCGCCAACACAAGCATTAGTGGGTGACTTTCACGGCCTAAATACCCTAGAACATCAACCACAAAAAGTTGCTGCAATGGAAGGCATTTGGCATACAGAAAAAGGCGCACCTTTATTACTTTTCGCCTTACCGGATGCTGAAGCAAAAACTAACCATTTTGAAATAGGCATTCCGAATATGGCAAGCCTGATTTTAACTCATGACTTAAATGGTGAGATAAAAGGCTTAAACGAGTTTGAAGGTAATCACCCGCCTGTTATGCCTGTATTTTTCTCTTTCAGGATTATGGTCGGACTCGGCTTTCTGATGTTGTTTGTTGCATGGACAGGACGTATTCAACTATGGCGTAAAAAGGAGCTATCTCCTTGGGTATTAAAAACCTTACTGTTTATGACATTCTCAGGTTGGGTTGCCACATTAGCTGGCTGGTACGTAACAGAAATAGGACGTCAACCATGGTTAGTCACAGGTGTATTAAGTGTTAAAGATGCGGCAACCGATATAGCGTCGTCAAATGTAGGATTATCATTAATTGCATATTTAATCTTATACACAGTGTTAATGATTGCTTACTTACATACTATTTTCACAATGGCAGGTAGAGCAGTTGAGATTGAAGAGATCAGCGATGATGAAATTACAAAACCTGTTATCACATCAGCAATAGAAGGACTCAAATAATGTTTGAAGCTAACACACTTGCCGTAGTATTTGTCGCTTTGATGGGGCTTTCAATTCTTCTTTACGCTATTTTAGACGGCTATGATTTAGGGGTAGGTATTTTACTTCCCCTAAAACAAGAAGATAACAGCGATACCATGATCGCATCGATAGGACCTTTTTGGGATGCCAACGAAACTTGGTTAGTACTCGCTATAGGCTTGTTACTTATCGCCTTTCCTGCTGCCCATAGCTATATATTTAAAGAGCTGTATTTACCTACTGCTGTATTATTGATTAGTTTAGTGCTGCGTGGTGTGGCTTTCGATTTTAGAGCTAAAGCTGCATTCAGCCATAAACCAACATGGAACAAAGTGTTTAAAATAGGTTCGCTGCTTGCTTCAATGAGCCAAGGCTACATGTTAGGTATGTATGTAATGGGATTTGAAAGCACATTTGCTGCCTATAGCTTTAGTTTATTAAGTGCTTTAGGTGTAGCTGCTGCTTACACTTACATTGGCGCATGTTGGTTAATCATGAAAACCGAAGGTGACTTACAAGTTCAAGCCGTTGCTTGGGCTAAAAAATCAGGGCTAATTTGTTTCATCGGCATATTAGCTGTATCAGTGATCAACCCAATTATTAACCCTAATGTATTTGACCGCTGGTTTGAAACACCTAACATGCTGCTACTTTTACCATTACCTTTGATCTGTTTTGGTTTGTTTGTTTACAGCTTTTTTGTACTTAAAAAATTGCCGGCAGAAAATGACAAAGGTTGCTGGATACCTTTCACCGCAGCATCAACAATATTTTTACTGTGTTTTATTGGTTTAGGTTTCAGCTTCTTCCCATATATAGTGCCTAACAAACTGACTATTTGGGAAGCCGCTTCAGCACCAGAATCATTAAGCTTTATTTTGTGGGGCGCTATCGTTGTTGTTCCTGTGATCTTCAGCTACACCGCATTCTCGTATCGCGTGTTTTGGGGCAAGGTACAAGAGTTAAGATATCATTAATCCGAACTCAGAATATCTGATCTGAGGCATTAATAACTAAGGAGTAAATCATCTTTGTATGACTTACTCCTTTTTTGTTTCTGTCTCTTCTTTCTATTTCCCGTCATATTTTCTGCATGATCTTTTCAATAACAACCATACCTTCTTATTTCTTCAAATATCACATCAAAACATAAGCTCAATACAACTTATTGATAATTATTACTTGTTAACCTGAACTCAAGATAAGCCATTATCATGACCTCAAGTGAGTTCGAATCAATTATTGCATTCGAAGTTATTTTTAAGTAGGATTCATTCATCATATAGACATAACATTATAACATAAATTAGATTCCCCCTAATAAATTGAGAGATTAAAAATGATTAAATACTTAAAAAAAGGAAAACAAGAAGAAGAGAAAAAGGATTATTTACAATCAGTTAAAACAACAGTCGAGAATATTATTGAAGCTATCGAAACAGACGGTGATAAAGCTGTAGCAAAATATTCAGAGACTTTTGACAAGTGGAATCCGAAGTCATTTAAATTAACAAAAGAAGAAATTAAAGCCTGCTACGCTGAACTTGAAGATAGTGTGATTGAAGATATTAAATGGGCACAAGAACAAGTGCGTAACTTTGCTCAAGTGCAACGTGATTCAATGAAAGACGTTGAAGTAGAAACCTTGCCTGGCGTTATTTTAGGGCATAAACATATCCCTATGGAAAGTGTTGGTTGTTATGTACCAGGTGGGAAATATCCATTAGTTGCATCTGCACACATGAGTGTTGTTACCGCAAAAATTGCCGGTGTAAAACGCGTTATCGCTGCTGCTCCTCCGTTTGATGGAAAGCCATCTCCAGCGATTGTTGTTGCTATGGATCTCGCTGGTGCTGACGAAATTTATTGTTTTGGTGGCGTACAAGCAATTGCAGCAATGGCTATTGGCACAGAAACGATTGCCCCTGTAGATATGATAGTTGGTCCAGGTAACGCTTTTGTTGCTGAAGCTAAACGTCAACTATTTGGTCGAGTAGGTATAGATTTATTTGCGGGCCCTACTGAAACATTAGTTATTGCCGACGAAAGTGTTGATGGTGAATTATGTGCGGCTGATTTATTAGGTCAAGCAGAGCATGGTCCTACATCTCCTGCTATTTTATTAACGAATAGTGAAAAGCTAGCCCATGACACTATTGCTGAAGTAGAACGCCAGCTAACGATTCTTCCAACAGCAGAAGTTGCTGGTGCCGCTTGGAAAGATCACGGTGAAGTTATAGTATGCGACACATACGAAGAAATGATTGAAGTTGCTAACGACTTAGCATTCGAGCATGTTCAAGTAATGACAAGTAACATTCCATACTTCAAAGACAACATGCGTAATTTTGGTGCCTTATTTTTAGGACCCGAAACCAACGTATCTTACGGCGATAAATGTATTGGTACCAACCATACGTTACCTACACGCAAAGCGGCACGATATACGGGTGGATTATGGGTAGGTAAATTTATTAAAACCTGTACATTCCAAAAAGTAACAGAAGAAGCATCAGTGGTGGTTGGCGAATATTGTTCAAGACTTTGTGCAATTGAAGGGTTTGCGGGTCATAAGGAGCAAGCCGACATTCGCTTGAGAAGATATAAAAAAGGGTAAACATTGAATACAAATAAAAAAGTAACATCTTACGATGTAGCGCGTGAAGCTGGAGTATCTCAATCTGCTGTTTCACGCGTATTCCGACCCGGTTTAAGTGTTTCAGAAAAAACACGTAAAAAGGTTATGGATGCTGCCAATAAAATGGGTTACCGCCCTAACGCTATTGCCAGAATGTTAATTACTAAACAGTCTGGAATGGTAGCGGTTATCGTATCATCTCGCGCCAACGAAAATCATCCTCAAGTGCTTTCTCAAGTCAGTAAACAACTTGCCGAACGTAACAAACGTGTTCTACTTTTTATTTTAGATGATGCTGAAGGTGTTGATGATCTGTTTGAACAAATTTGGACTTTCCAAGTGGATGGCATTATCGCCCTCGCACCACATTTTGAATGTAAACGTTTAGCTTTATTTGAACAGCATAAAGTCCCTGTTGTACTTTATAACCGTAACGATGCAAATGCCGATACCTCAACTAACACCGTCTGTTGTAATCATGAACAAGGCATTAAACAGTTACTTGCGGAATTAAAGCTAGGTAAACCTCAGTCGTATCTTGTACTTTCAGGCCCTACCGATTCAGACGTTGCGAATGAGCGCCGCGAAGTTGCCCTTGATTTGCTACAAAAGTCAGGCGAGAAAAATGTTGAAGTACTCTACTGTGACTATACCTATAAATCAGCTAGAGAAGGTTTAGCTAAATGGCTAGAAAAAAATCCAGCGCCAGACGCGGTAATTTGTAGTAACGATACAATGGCCATAGGCGTTATTGACGAAATGCGAGAAAAGCACAACTTACAGATCCCTAACGACATATCTGTTGTAGGTTTTGATGGCATCACTTCTTCCCTTTGGCAAAGTTATCAACTTACCACTATTAAACAACCCGTAGAGCAATTAGTAAAAGCGGCGGTTGATATGCTACTCAGTCATATAGAAAATCCAGAATCTCCATCTGAATCACGAGTATTGGCAGGTACGTTAATGAAAGGTAATTCGGTAAAACGAGCTTAAAGTTATTTCACGTACGTTTAGGTATGAGCGTTTAGGTATTAGCGTTCAGATATTAGAGCTCATATATTCACTTTATTATAAGCATCGATAATATGCTGAACCTTATGGCTATTACCTAACTGAATACGCTGATAATGACTCAAGGTTTTATTCAAATATTGCTTAGCTATCCTCTTTTGATGCTCTGAATCATATTGTTCATCAGAGGCAGCTTGCCAAAGACTATCGCCAACAGGGCTTATTTCTTTATTATCTCTACGCTTACTCGATACATAAATCACTTCATAAAAGCGTTTATTCTCTTCAACTAGCACTTCATTTTTCAAACCAAAATCTAGCTCAATTAGTCGTTGTCGTAATGCAAACTGATGATGAACAGGACACAACAAAAAGTCGATATCTACATCTTGATACTGTACGTAAATCCCATTAATAAACTCCATCATTAAGTCGCCACCAACACCTGCAATAACCACCAAGTGCTTACCTTTATATTGCAGTAAAGGCAATTTAGCGACATCAATACAGTGGGTTTTCCATCGGTTTTTTTCAGCTGACTGTGGATAAAACTTCTCAAGCTTATTCTCTAATTGCGTCATTAATTCAGGCACAATATCGACAAAATGAATATCAGCCCCTAAGTCTCGAGATAATAAAGCAGCACCCAAAAAACCATGGTCACAGCAACAGTCCCAAATATGATCATATTCAGCTGTTACCATTTGCTCTATCTGTTTTAATCTTTTACTGAGTTTCAACGTTCGAATATCGATTTTATGGGCAGATAGTCGGCATTGTATAGTGAATCAAGCCATACCAACAAGTGTTGTTAATTGAATTTAGCCCCTAATAAACAAGGGTTTTATTGACATTAACTATGGCAATCTGTAAAAAGGTCTCCAGTCTCTGCATGCCTATTTTTTGAGTTAATAATTTCACAAAATAAGCTTCATGGAATCCAGTATTAACAAGCTTGTTTTGTTACTAAGCTGGAGCTGTCCTCGCAACTGTAATTATTGTAAATAAATTATTTTTATCAACAATATAAGCCAGATACATGACGCAGATAAGACGACTGTTTTGAGCGAGAATACTCAATTTAGCACAGCAATCTTTTAGAATCAGTGATGCCTTTACTCTCTTAATTTGAACATAGAGATCAATCGGTTACTTTGATATTAAAAACCACATAAACACTCGCTGTTCTTTATTTAATTCTCTCCCTTATTTTTAATTGGCTTTGAGAATTTATGCGCTTTTTCATATTATCTTTACTTTTTATCACTTCAATCTGCTCTGCTGTAGAAGACGATTATTTACTCGTACTCGCTTCACAACGCAACTCAGAAACCATAGCCGAAGCCGCTCGATTATTTTATATCGCGCATCCCCAACAAAAACAGCTAACCATTAAAGCGCGTAGCGATGTGCAATTGTGGGAACTCTCTCCTGAAGAACGTTCAGCATTAATTACTAACAGCCGCGCTATTTTAGGCTTTGGTTTATACGGCGCCAGCGTTCCTAATTTAAAGTCGTTATTAACACAATTTAAAAAGCCTAAATTAATCATTAACAGCGATCATCGCTTGGTTATATTAAGCCAATTTGGTAACTCGCCACTATTTGCTGATGCTGAACAAATGCGAGAAATAGCCAAGAATCAACCGGGCGAGAATTTCCTTCGAGACCTTGCAGAGCAAATACAGCAATACCCAAATAAAGAAATATGGCTACAAACCCGAGGCTACTGGAAAGCAGGCGGAGCGAACAACAGTGCTGAAATGTTCGCTTCAATTTTTAGTGCTTTAGGCGAAAACATCACATTCAATGCGCCAGTTCCTACCCCTGAATTACGCTGGGTTATTAACAACCATTTTTATAATCAGCTCACCAATACCGAACTTTCAAAGCTTAATCAGCAACCCGTTGTTGCCATAATTGATCACGCAGGTGGGGCTCGCCCTGCCGATACTAAGCTACTACGCGAAATTTGTGATCTCGCTACAAGCCAATACAACAATCAATGTTTAGGAGCTATTGCCGCTTGGGGTAAAGCAGGTGTAGACGCGGTTAAACAATTAGTGCCGATTAAAGAACGTTTAAGCGCCGTGATCATGCTGCAAGATTTTGTAATTGGTGGTGGCGATGGTCGTTCCGAAGTAACCGAATTACTCACACAACTTAATGTACCTGTTATCAAAGCAATCAAACTACGTGACCGAACTGCTATTGAACGTCAGCTTTCATCAGACGGATTAGCGCAAGAAAAAGTTTATTACCAAGTGGCAATGCCTGAACTACAAGGTGCTAGCCAACCTTTAGTAATAGCCACCGCAGGAGACGCCAGCAAAGATCCACTAACAGGAATTCGTGTACAAGGTGTTACCGCTGAAACCAGCTCGATTCATTCATTATTAACGCGTACACAACGTTGGAACCAACTACAAACTAAACAAAATGCCGATAAAAAAGTCGCGCTTATTTATTACAATCATCCTCCAGGACGTCATAACATAGGTGCCGATAACTTAGATGTTCCTGCGTCGTTATGGCAAATATTAAATCAATTAAAAGCCGCAGGTTATAACACAGGTGAGCTACCCAAATCGCAAGAAGAATTACTCGATATGATGCAAGCTCGTGGTGTAAATTTACCGCGTGACTCTGGCGCTCTCGCTACCATGAGCCAACATATTGAACGCATGACAAGTACAGAATACAGCACATGGTTTAAAACCTTACCGGCTAGTGTGCAGCGAGAAATGGAGCAAGGTCCATTTGGTTTATTACACGAGCAACTTAGCGCTGCAATTAGCCAAAACAAGGGCAAGCTTGCGTCAGATGCACTACATCATACCGTTGAAGAAATGCATCATTTACTTGAAGGTGTTGATCACAAAGGTCGCACTCGTGCACTCGCTTTATTAGGTCAACTAGAAACCTGTTATTTAAACGTCATCAAAACACCTGAGCAACAAACCTGTATGAGTGAAGCGCCTAATATTATCGACGCACTACAAAAAACAGGCATTGAAGGTTTAGGCGGCTGGGGCAAAGCTCCGGGTAAAGTGATGACCTTTAATGGCGAGCTACTTTTACCTGGTTTAACCTTCGGCAATATATTTATTGGTCCGCAACCACCAAGAGGTTGGGAAATTAATGAAGAGCTATTACACGCAAATTTAGCGTTTCCGCCACCACATCAATATTTAGCTTTTTATCACTTCTTACGTAACAAATTTAAAGCTGATGCTTTTGTGCATTTAGGACGTCATTCAACTTATGAGTTTTTACCGCGCCGCTCTGTAGGTTTAGCGCCAGATGATTACTCGCGCATTATCGCAGGCGATGTACCTGGTGTTTATCCATATATTGTTGATGGTGTGGGCGAAGGTATTCAAGCCAAACGTCGTGGGTTAGCTGTGATGGTAGATCACCTAACGCCACCTCTTGCTAGCACACCACTTTACGACGAGTTACTGCAACTACGTCAACTAATAGAAAGCTTTGAAGCCAGCCACGGCACAGATAACGAAGTGGTTGCTACAAGACTTGTTAAACAAATACGTGAGAAAGTCGACAAGCTCGAACTCAAAGAAGAACTCGCCCAAGCTATGTCAGCTGAACTTGCCGTAATGGGTATCAGTTTTGAAGAAGTTGACGACGATATGATGGTGCATGAAGTCGGCCATTACCTTACCGACTTACAAGAACGTTTCATGCCATTAGGCTTACATATTTTTGGTAAAGACTGGCAAGAAAATGCGGTAGAAATGATGTTGAATTCAATGCTTACCCGAGCAGACAGCCAAGATAGCGTATTGAAAAAAGATATAACAGCAAGATTAGTCGCTTCGCCTAAAGCTGAAATGACCGCCCTGCTCAATGGCTTAAAAGGTGGTTTTATCACACCGGGTCAAGGCAACGATCCAATAAGAAGCCCAGCAAGTTTACCGACAGGTCGTAACTTCTATGCTCTTGATAGCTCGTTAATTCCAAGTCGTGTTGCATGGCAGCTTGGTCAAGAAATGGCAAAATCAGCGAGACAAAATAATGAAAAAGCAGCCGATAAACGTGAAGCGCTAATTCTTTGGGCGTCTGACGTAGTTCGCGATGAAGGTGTAATGATCGCCTTTGGTTTAGACATGTTAGGACTTGAACCTGTATGGAACAGCCGCGGTTTAGTTAAAGGCTTAAAACGCCAAGACCTACAACATCAAAGTGATGAAGCAAACCGAGTCCGTCGCGATATGGTGTTCACTACATCAGGCTTATTCCGCGATTTATACGGTCAGCAAATGCTGATGTTAGACAAAGCGACATTAATGGCGATAGATGCCAGTGCAGATACCATCAGAACCGACTACCCTGCGCTAAGTTTACCACTAGCAAACGCATTAGAAGTATTAGGTAAAGAAGCCATAGGTGGTAACGAATCACTTAACATTAACCAAGTAGCCGCTAACTGGGTGATTCAAGCTAAAGAGTTACTTGCCGCAGGTTTTAACGCAAAAGATGCAGGTATTAGTGCAAGTTTACGCGTATTTGGCGATGCTCCCGGTAGTTATGGCGCAGGTATCAACCGTTTAGTTGAACGCTCAGGCGCATGGGAAAAACGTGAAGAGCTTGCCAAAGTTTATACCCGACGTTTAGGCCACAGCTATGGCTTATCATCGTTTGGTACGCCAGCACAAAATACTTTCAAGCGTGTATTAAGTGATGTTGAAAATACTTACTTTGGTCGTTCAAGTAACCTTTATGGCTTAATCGATAACAACGATGCTTTCGATTATCTTGGCGGCTTAAGCTTAGCGGTAGAAACCTTAACAGGTAAGCCACCTAAAAATTATATAATCGATCATGCCGATCCTGACAACGTAAAAACTAAACGTTTAGGGCCAGCACTTCGACAAGAACTTCGCGGTCGCTTCTTAAATCCTGCTTGGTTAAAAGCGCAAATGGAACATGACTATGCTGGTGCTCGTACTATGGGTAGTGAGTTTCTTGAATATTTGTGGGGCTGGCAAGTAACCAATCCAACATTAGTAGGAGATTGGGCATGGGAAGAAGTTAAAGCCGTTTATATAGACGATCGTTACGATCTTCAATTAGATCAGTTTTTAGAAAAAGGTCACAACGCTCATGTTAAAAGTAACATGCTTGCGATTATGTTGGTGGCAGTTCAAAAAGAATTTTGGGATGCAGATAAAGCCACTATCGAACAACTTGCTGCTAGCTTTGCACGCCTAGTTAAAGCCAATGGTTTACCAGGCAGTGGTCATTCAGATCCTGACAACCCTATGTTGCCATGGTTAGAGCAACATTTATCTGCAGAACAATGGCAAGATCTCGCGCAAGTTATCGCCTTAGCAAAAGGTAACGATACACAAGCTGAACCTGAAGAAGTTCATCGAGTTGCTGAGCTGAAACTAAAAGTTGAAGAACTAGCGCCAGAAAGCGCAGATACAGATAAGAGTTCTGACAGCGCTAACGATGAACAAAAGCCAGCAGATGAAACAGCTGAAAATGAAACAGAAACTGAAAACAACTCAACATGGCAATGGTGGCTAGCCCTAGTGCTTGTCGCCTTTATACTGTTCGGTTTTTATAGCGGAATAACTAAAGCTAAAAGCTTAACCCATAGATCTTCAACAGGAGAGCAATAACATGCACATGGAATACGGAATGATATTAGGTGTACTGCACCAATTTGTGGGTTGGTTACTTTATCCTGTTATTTTGGTATTAGCTTTGGCGGTAATAGGCGTTTTATGGGAGCTAGGTTTAGCTTTTGCTGAACGTTATTATATTTTAAAAGCCTTTAGCCAAGCGGCTCTTTCTGTTGCAGGTAAAACTTCGACTACAACCTTAAAAATAAGCCACACTGAAATTGAGCAAGAGTTTCAAACTCATGCCACCAAACGCTTAGAACGCATCGACTTATTTGCACGTTCTGGTCCTATCTTAGGTTTAATGGGCACTTTGATCCCTTTAGGTCCGGGGTTAACGGCTTTAGGTTCTGGCAATATCGATATTTTAGCTACAGCCCTTACGGTAGCATTCGACACAACGGTTGTTGGTTTATTAATTGGCTTAGTGGCTTATACCATAGGACGCGTTCGTCGACGTTGGTACGATCAAACATGGCAGAAAATCACTTCTGCAACTGCTGAGTAAATTTAGGAGAATATTATGTCTAACAAATCATCGTGGCAGTCTTCTCAATTTGCTGAACAAGACACCGACCCACTCGCAGGTTTCGCTAATATAATGGATGTTATGTTAGTTTTTGCACTCGGCTTAATGCTAGCGTTAGTTGCGCAAAGTAAAGAATTACAAGAAAGGTTCTCAATAGAATCTAATAAAACAGAAGTAACCGAAGTCCTCGAAGTAACCACAGGCACTGAACTTATTGAAGCGCCTGAATCACTTGCAAACCCAGCCAATGCAAAAGCCAACGGCATGGAATCGTTAGGACAAGTTTATAAAGACCCTAAAACAGGAAAGCTTATTTTAATTAGTGGTGGGTAAAACCTCACATGCCTCAAAGTTGATATTTTACTAATCTAACTGCCTTAATGAGTTGTCAGTAAATAGTAAAATATCCAACTTAAAACCTTACAAAAACACCTTACTAAATTTTCATAATCCCCTCGGTTATTCAAGCTTTTCATATAAACCGTTTTATAACGAAACACACACTACATGGGTCGTTGTATAAGCCTTTACCCTAGGGTATATTGATATATTACACATTTTTCGGAAGCGTATTTATTGAAAGCTAAGGCCACATCTTTTGATATTGCTTATCAAGCAGGCGTATCACAATCTACAGTATCTAGAGCACTAAGAAATAGTCCGTTAGTGAATGAAGAAACTCGCATAAAAATCCAAAATATAGCGAAAGAGCTAAATTATAAAGTGGATAAAAATGCCAGTAATTTAAGATCACAACAAAGTGACACTATTGCCCTGCTGCTTTTTGAAGATCCGAGTAATGATGACTCTTCAATAAACCCATTTTTCCTATCTATGTTGGGCAGCATTACACGTGCTTGTTCTAATAAAGGTTATGATTTATTAGTATCTTTTCAGCAATCTAGTAACGACTGGCATGCAGATTTTGAAGACACTAATAAAGCTGATGGACTTATTTTACTGGGTTATGGTGATTATGAAGATTACCAAGAAAAGCTGATAAAACTGATAGAGCAAGATACTCACTTTGTATTGTGGGGAGCTGAAGTTAAAGACTTACCGATTACCTCTATTGGTTGTGATAACTACCAAGGCGGAATGAAAGTAACAGAACACGTGATCAAACAAGGCCGTAAAAACTTTGCCTTTTTGGGAGATGCTTCAAGTCATTCACCTGAGTTTTTAGCGCGTTATCAAGGTCACTGCCAAGCTTTAAAAAATAACAATTTAGAGATTAATGAACACTTAAAAGTTGATGCTATATTTACAGAAGAAGCAGGATATCAAGCGGCTTGCGAACTGTTAGAACGTGGTGAAGCGTTTGATGCAATATTTGCAGCCAGCGACTTAATTGCTGTTGGCGCTATGCGCGCTTTACAAGAAAAAAGCATCACAATACCTGAGCAAGTCGCTATTGTAGGTTTTGACGATATTGCCGTTGCTAGCTTTACCTTTCCACCTTTAACAACGGTAAAACAAGACACTCAACTCGCTGGTGATATTTTAGTAACTAAGTTATTACAGTTAATTGATGGGGAAAAAGTTGGAGCAAGTTTAATACCCGCAGATGTTGTTGTTAGAAAATCTTGTGGTGCCTAGGTTGTGAGGCATAGATTGTGGTGCTTAGATTGTGAGGCTTAAGCGAAGAAAATAACTTATCTTGCATAGCTTAAAAAACCGAGCACACCACACCACAAAAATGGCTAGAGTGCTTCTAGTCAATTAAAACACTTATTCAACTTCTTCCTTTTTCTGCTCTTTAACAAATGACACCGAAATAGCTGCTAAAAACATCGCGATACCCGCTAATACAATCATATAAATAGCTTCATTATTAAAGAAAGTGGTTAACACCCAACCTGTTAATACGCCTGATATAATTTGCGGAGCAGCAATTGTAAAGTTGAAAATCCCCATATAAACACCTGTTTGTTTAACAGGTAAAGAACCAGCTAATATCGCGTAAGGCATAGCTAAAATGGCCGCCCAAGCAATACCAATTCCAGCCATAGGAATTAATAAATTCACCGCACCTTGTGGAACATCTAATTGCCCACCTAAAAAGTACACTGTGGTAAGTGCAGGGTTTGGTAAAAAGTAAATGCTAACGTAACCTAAGCCACCTGCGAATAACGCCAAGGCGTATGTTGTTTTACGGCCGATAGTATTGGCAACTTTAGATAAAAACATTGAAAACACAGCAGCAAATAATGAATACGCGGCAAATAAAATACCTACCCAATCGCCAGCTGAACCTTTCGCTAACATAATAGCTTCAGGTACTTCGCCCACTTGTTTTAAGTATTCTGAATCAAACCATTTCGCATCAATTTCCCAAATATGTTGAGCCAACGCAGGCATGGTGTAAACCCATAAAATAAACAACGCAAACCATGAGAAAAACTGCACTAAGGCTAATTGCTTCATGGTGTCTGGCATTGATTTAACTAAACCAATAAAGTCAGAAAAACGTTGAATCATCGTCGCTTTTTCATCTTGGCTGTTTTTATTGTCTTCAACACTAGGCAGTGAATATTCACCTGGCGCATATTCTTTGGTCATTACTGCTGTCCACAACACTGAACCTAACAACACAGTCGCACCAATATAAAATGCCCAAGTTACTGACGGCGCAATTTCTCCCACTGAAGAGGTATTATCTAAACCCACAATATTGGTTAAAACGAAAGGTAATAAAGAGCCAATAACAGCACCAATATTAATAAGCAGCGATTGTACTGAATAACCAATATTACGTTGGTTATCAGGCACCATGTCAGACACAAGAGATCTAAAAGGTTGAAAGGCCACATTGAATGAAGCATCCATCAACGCCAACATAACCGCACCGAATAAAATAGGTGGCACTATGGTGACAACTAACGGTGCGTTCGGCATTAAAATCATACCAACCGCAGCAGCTAACGAACCTATAAGTAAATAAGGTACACGACGCCCAAGCTTATTCCATGTTCTATCTGATGCAGCACCAACAATAGGTTGAATTAAAAGCCCCATAATAGGCGCAACCAACCAAAACAAAGAAAGAGAATGCAGATCAGCCCCTAAGTCAGACAATATTCTGCTCACATTAGCGTTTTGTAAGGCAAAGCCAAACTGCACACCAAGAAAACCAAAGCTAATGTTCCAAATTTGCCAGAAGCTAAGTTGAGGTTTCTGTTTATTATTATATTTTTTAGTGACTACACTCATTATTAGACTCTTGAGATGAAGGGTTTACGAAAGTAAATCAATATACTAAGGATAGTACTAAACAGCTATAAGCTGCATACGTATTCAAATTTTACTGAATTGTCATTTACAAATTTTAAAATCTAAAAGAAAGCCAAAAACTTTGCCTTTACTTGAATACGTATGCACTGGCTTGTAGAGATATGAGTAACGTCATAGCATGATTACAATAATAATTGGGGAATAACACTATGCGCCATTTTTTCAAGATTTCTTGTCTAGCTAAACCGCACCTGCCTAAAAAAAGTGTGCTTAACACACTCAGTATCATGCTACTTGGTTGTATCAGTTTAAGCTGTAGCAACACTTATCAAAGCAATCAACAAAGTACTAATAGTTCAACTAGTCAAACCGCCAGCACCGAAATTTATGGTACCGACAATGATTACGCTAAAGAGGCCATTTACTTTTTACTTACCGACAGATTTGTTGATGGCGATCCAAATAACAACCATGAAGATCAAGGTGGCGCATTTCCAACATTTGATAGACCTTTGGTGGGTGAGAATAGCGAAACAGCTAACGTAGGTTATTTAGGTGGCGATTTCCAAGGCGTTATCAACAACGCACAATACATAAAAGATATGGGCTTTAGCTCGGTTTGGTTAACACCTATTTTTGATAATCCAGACGAAGCTTTTTCTGGCGGCTCGCCAATTACTTATGGCGGACAATTTAAAGATGGCGGCAAAACTGGCTACCATGGTTATTGGGGCGTTAACTTTTTCCAAACCGACGAACATTTAACCTCGCCTAATTTAAGCTTTGCTGAGTTTACACAACGCTTAAACGACGAGTTTGAACTCGATTTTGTACTCGATATTGTCGCTAATCATGGTTCACCCTCTTACACCATGCCTGTTAATCAAACATCATTTGGTAAACTTTATGATGAAAACAACATCCTAGTTGCCGATCATCAAAACCTACACCCAAAAGATTTAAGTGCTGACAATCCATTACATCAGTTTTTCAATACCAAGCCCGATATTGCAGAACTGTCAGACTTTAATGAAAACAATCCAGAAGTTTTAGCTTACTTCACTAAAGCCTATTTATATTGGTTAGATCAAGGTGCCGACTCTATTAGAATTGATACCATAAGACACATGCCGCACCAATTTTGGAAAAAGCTTACCGACAATTTAAGAGCACAATATCCTGATTTATTCTTATTTGGCGAAAGCTACAAATATGATGCAAACTTTATTGCTCAGCATACAAAACCTGAAAATGGTGGTGTAAGTGTTTTAGATTTTCCCGGCAGAAAAGCCATTACTGATGTGTTTGAAAATGCCGACAGTGATTACGCACAACTATTATCGTATTTACATTTAACCGATGGCATATATGAAAATCCGTACGAGTTAATGACCTTTTACGACAACCACGATATGCCGCGCATGAATGCTAACGACAACGGTTTTATTGATGCTAACAATTGGTTATTTACCTCGCGTGGTATTCCTATTGTTTATTATGGTTCTGAAATGAACTTTATGACAGGCAAAGCTGAACATGAAGGTAACCGCAACTACTTTGGGCAAGAAAACGTAGAGCTCGCTAAAAAGCACATTATTCATCAGCAATTAACTAAAATAGCGCATGTTCGTAAAAACAATATAGCGCTACAAAAAGGTATGCAAATCAACCTAGCATTTAACAAAAACACCGCTGCTTTTTACCGTATTTATCAAAAAGATAATATCAATCAAACAGCCCTCGTTTTGCTTAATAAAAGCGATGCAGAAGAAACCATAATTCTCGACGATCTTTTAAACGCAGGCACTTGGCAAAATGCACAAAGCCAAGAAGTTATAACCATAACACCAGAGCAAAAAACCTTATCGGTTAAAGTGCCGGCCCATGGTGTACAAGTGCTGTTATTAAACCGCCCACTTAGCAATAACAAACTGTTGTCTTTAACAAAGCAAGCAGCTAAATAAAGAACCAAATAACTCGCTAAAACAACAAAACCCAATAAGCCTGAATAGCTAACCGCGTTCAGGCTTATTTATAACTCATGTCTTTTGCCTTTCCTTTTCAATCCAACAAAACTCATCTATCTATTCCCTACTCAAATTACCCACTTAAACTTCCAGCCAACAAATGCATACGTATGTTACGCAATACATACGTATGCAAGGTCTATTATAGATAAGGCAAATTAGCGTATTCTAGGATCATAAAACGAATACAATAAAGAGAAACACTCAACTCTCTTTAGTCAGGACTTGGAGTTTACATAATGTTAGAAAAAATGTGGTGGCGAGGAGCAGTAATTTATCAAATTTACCCTCGCAGTTTCAACGACAGCAATAACGACGGTATTGGCGACTTACCGGGCATTGTTGAGAAACTAGATTACATTGCTAGTTTAGGTGTAGATGCTATATGGATATCTCCATTTTTCAAATCTCCAATGAAAGATTTTGGTTATGACATTAGCGACTATCGCGACATAGATCCTATTTTTGGTAACTTAGCCGACTTCGACGAATTAATAGAAAAAGCCCATGCTTTAAATATTAAAATTATGATCGACCAAGTGCTTAGCCATACCTCAGACCAACACCAATGGTTTATTGAAAGCCGCGAAAGCCAAAGCAACGACAAGTCAGATTGGTATGTTTGGGCAGACGCAAAACCAGACGGAACCGCACCTAACAATTGGTTATCAATTTTTGGTGGTATGGGTTGGACATGGGAACCGCGCAGACAGCAATATTACCTACATAACTTTTTAACTAGCCAGCCTGACTTAAACTTCCATAATCCTGATGTTCGTCAAGCCGTGTTAGACAATGTTGAATTTTGGCTAAAACGTGGAGTTGATGGCTTTAGATTAGACGCAATTAATTTTTGTTATCACGATGCACAACTACGCGATAACCCACCTAAACCTAAAGAGTTAAGACAAAGTATCGGCTTCGATGAAAAAAATCCGTACGCCTATCAATACCATTACTTTAACAACACCCAAGATGAAAACTTAGGTTTTATAGAATCAATCAGAGCACTACTTGATCAGTACCCTGGCACAGTAGCTTTAGGCGAAATATCGTCTGAAGACTCACTTAAAACCATGGCTGAATATACTCAAGGCGATAGCCGTTTACATATGGGTTACAGCTTTGATTTATTAACCGACAACTTTACCGCCAGCTATATTAAACAAGTGGTTAAATCATTAGAAGCAAGCGTGTCTGACGGCTGGCCTTGTTGGTCTATCAGCAACCACGATGTGCAACGTGTGGTAACTCGTTGGGGTACTAAAAACAACTTAGCTGCTGCGCCAAACTTTGCCAAAATGCTGTTTGCTTTAATATCATCATTACGTGGCAGCGTATGTAGTTACCAAGGTGAAGAGCTAGGATTACCTGAAGGTGAAATTGCCTTTGAAGACATTCAAGACCCTTACGGCAAAACCTTTTGGCCACAATTTAAAGGTCGCGATGGTTGTAGAACACCGCATCCTTGGGCTAAAGACGATACCAACGCAGGGTTTTCTGAAAACACACCATGGCTACCTATGATCGACAGCCATAAACCGTTAGCGGTAAGCGAACAAGATAATGAACCAGCATCAATACTAAATAGCTACAGAGCTTTTACCCATTGGCGTAAACAGCACCCTGCACTACTTTATGGTGATATTGAATTTATCGAATCAGCTGAAGATTTATTAGTATTCACACGAACATTTGAACAACAAAAAATGTTGGTTTGTTTTAACTTAAGTGATGCAAAACAAAGCTTCTCAACAGCAGCATTTAATCAGCTGACAGAGCAAACAGGACATAAACTAGCAACAGCAACTTTGATAGATAACACCATAGAACTTCCAGCTTTTGCATGTTTTTATGGCGCGATTAAGTAACGACTGGTTGCTATTGGTTACTACTGTATAGACAAATAATCGATATAGAGAACAAGAAAGGCGCTTTATGAATAGCGCCTTTTTTGCGTTTTATAGTATTTAACTTCCACCGTGAGAAAAAATTGGCAGTCTGAACCACTTTTTGTATTCATATGCTTTGTCAGATAGAGTAATGGTGTTTATTTAAAGGAATAAAAATCAAAGGATCTATATGCTATCAGTCACCCACCCTCAAATATTACCTTTAGTCGAAAGTTTTCCTATTGGCATAATGCCTCTGTGGCTAAATGTCGATAATATTCCAAAGCTAGTTGTAAAAGCCCCAAAAGAGGCTATTTTAGCAGCCAAATTAAATAAAGGATTTAGTATTTATACGGTACCGCTAAACAGCAATGGAATCCTGACATATGCGTTAATATCTGCATTTTTTGATGATGCTGATGAACCTTTAGTTATTTATACACCTATGTTTAAAGAGCCAGGTGTAGAAACCCTTAAAGATACTATTCTTACTAAAAATTTAGATGTTTATTTTTTTGATGACTTAAATCGAGAGTTACTTGGTTATGAGGCAACTTTAGAATGTGATCCGATAACAAAAAAATTTATCAAAGATACTCCGCTAGTACAATTTACTAATGAGGCTGCAAAAGTTCTACATATAAAAATGGGTAATTGGTTTGGTCGTAGGACTGAAAAAGACGACTCATTAGCAATCAAAGTAACGTTTAATGAAGCATTATTCACAGAAGATTTATTTATTCAAGATATGAGACCTGAAAATCACAGCTATCAAGGGAGTAGTTCAAATAGCTATAGCCAACTAGTTAGAGATGAGCCGGGAGAGTTTCAAGAACGAGATATAGCTCAATCACTCCGGAGAATATTTCGATCTAATAGTATCTATTTAAATCCATTACGAGTTCAAGATAAAGAAGAAATTGCTGACTTATTAGTAATCACAAATAAAAATGTTCTCTTTATCCAAGCTAAGGATAGTCCAAATATAGAGCGAGTATTAAAAAACTCAATATCTCGAAAAAAATCGACTACTCAAAAATCACTAAAAAAGGCTTGTAAACAATCTAAAGGCGCTGTTAATTATGCTAAATCAACTTCCTCAATGAAGATGATTATAGGAGGAGATGAAAAAAGTATTTCACTTGAAGGCCGAGAGATAAAAGTCTTGATTGTTGTTAAAGAACTATTTAATGATGAATATCCAGTTTATAGTGAAATCCTTTTAGCATTAGCCAACGATATTAGGACTCCCTGTATTGCAATTGACTATAATGAACTATTGATGTGGACATCAAATTTAGAAAGTGAAGATGCATTTTATTCAACCTTTGACCAAGTTTTTATTCGTGGAGTTAACGATGGTAAATTCACAAGATTACCTCGTGGAATCATATAAATACTTGGATATTAAGATGGTTTGGTTGATTCACTAGATTATTTGTTAATGGCAACAAATAATAAAAATTAGCCCCCATAAAAATAGTAATTACAGTTTTATCTTTTCATGTCTGTCTAGACTCTCTTCAATTAAACTCTGATACTCACCCAAAATTCAACGCACACCCATGTAAAAACTGCTGCACCTTTTTCTCTTTATAAAGGTCGTCTTTATTAGGCTGCTTTTTAGCAAGTGGTGGGAATGCGCCAATAACTTTTTTAATTTAGAATTTGTTACTCGTTTAACGCTGAGTTAAATTAATTCTTCAACTTGCATTTACACTACAATATAACTACACTGCATTTATGGATGATATTAAATTCGAATGGGATCCTGCCAAAGCGAGCGCTAATATCAAAAAACACGGAGTCAGTTTCGATGAGGCTCAGTCAGTTTTCTTTGATTCATATGCTCGCTTAATACCTGATCCAGATAGCTCTTTCGGTGAAGAGCGTTTCATAATACTCGGTCTAAGCAGTGACTTTAAAGCACTGGTAGTTTGCCATTGTTACCGAGAACCAGATGATAGCATTCGTATTATTTCAGCTAGAAAGGCTGATAAATTTGAACGTAAACAATATGAGGAGTATAGATATGCGTGATCAATATGATTTTTCTAATTCCGTACCTAACCCCTATGTGAAGAAACTGAAAAAACAAATAACTATTCGTTTAGATCAAGACGTTATTGAATATTTTAAACAACTATCTGAACAAAATGGCGTACCTTATCAAAATTTAATTAACCTTTATCTCAAAGACTGCGCGGCAAGTCATAAAGAATTAAAGCTTAATTGGCAGTAGGTGAAACGATAGGTTACACAAGCACGGCTAAACAATAGCCACTGTAGAGGCGTTATAAATTAATAAGGGTTTGATATGCCATCCGTTCCAGAGAGTGATTGGAAGTTGTTCCGTAAACTACAATCAGAATTAACAAACAAAGCTTGTGAGTCAATTTTCAAACAAGTTAATGATATTGCTAATGTTCGAGCAGGTAAAGAACATCAATCATATTTAGATTTGTATAACTTGATTAAAAAAGAAGATACCAGAATTGCTGAAATGTTTAACAATCCAACCCGTAATAATGTGATATTAAAGATCGTCACATTAAGAAAGAGCGAAGTATTAAGTAACGAGCAGCTTCAAATGTTTAGCGAACAAACACAAGAATTTGTTAACCGCATTCTTAATTTATAATTGAACAAAAAGAAATTAAATAAGAACAAAACAGTTATTTTCCCCCCTTTGTCGCTTGATTTAGCTAACAATACTTTTCCATTTAATAAAACGTTATATATCAAGAAAGTATTTACATTTATCTTAACCATTCATCACTTTACATTAGTTTCCTTCACCCAAAATTCAACGCACACCCATGTAAAAACTGCTGCACCTTTTTCTCTTTATATAGGTCGCCTTTATTGGGTTGATTTTTAGCAAGTGGTGGGAATGCGCCATAGCCTGCTAACAGACAATGCCATGACATAGCATCGAAGTAGGATCCTATCTGTTGCCTTTCGATCTCTTTGGTTAAATCTTCACATTTGTACCAAACATCAAGTACTTGGTATAACGAATCAGATATATTGGTGTTGTCGCGATTAGCGCGCCAGTAGTCGCTGTCGGTTCGTGTATTTAGCTTGTAGTGGGCAACTATGTAGTCTCGTACGCCATCAAACCTTTTTGCAAGCTTAGTGTTGAACTCATCTCGGTTTTTATTGCTAAAGCCGCCTTGCTCGAATCGCTCCATGAAAAACTCAAGGCTGATTTGTACTAAATGCAAAGCGGTGGCTTCGAGTGGTTCGATAAAACCTTGTGACAAACCTAAGCCGATACAGTTATTTGCCCAATGGGTTTCTAAGCGCCCTACTTTCATTTTCAAATATCTAGCTTGTTCGCTGCTATCAAGGCAGTTTAAGTGTTTACGTAGTTCTGTTTCGGCTGCGTCTGTTGAAATAAAGTCTGAGCTATAAACATAACCATTGCCGAAGCGATTTTGTAAGGGTATTTTCCAACACCAGCCTGCTGATAACGCGGTAGAAACGGTTTCAACGGGAATGCTGTCGCTAATGGGTGTGGGCATAACGATGGCTGAGTCGTTAAATAAATTGTCTTTGTAGCTGTTAAATTTTACGCCCAGTGTTTTTTGCATTAATACTGCGGCGAAGCCTGAACAATCTATAAAAAAGTCACCGGTTATAGTATTGCCTGATTTCGTTTTAAGAGCTGCAATATCACCATTTGCGTGTTGTTCAACAGCTATAACATTTTCTTTAAGGTGAGTAACACCTCGGGCAACGGCACATTCAGCTAAAAACTCGCCTAGTAAATGAGAGTCAAAGTGGTAACCGTATTCCATTTGAAATGGGAAATTTTCTGGCGCTACTGGGCTTTTACCTTGTTTAGCTAATAAACCATTGAGGATAAAATCTTCAGGTTGCGTATGAGTGTCTAGTCCTAATCGTCGGGTTTGGCAGTTTACGGTAAATGATTTGGCGGTAAAGGTATCAACTTGCGAGAAGAATGGATGACTATAACTGTTAACACCTGATGCTGGGCTCCAACCATCAAAGCGAATATTCACTTTATAAGTAGCATTGCAGCGCGGCATCCATTGCGATTCGTCTACTTCTATCATTTCAAAAAAGCGTTTTAAGCTAGGTGTAGAACCTTCGCCAACACCAATAATACCGATGTCTGGCGATTCAACTAAAGTGATTTTTATATTGTGAGAAGACCATTTTTTAGCGAATAAGTTAGCGGCCATCCAACCGGCTGTGCCACCACCTAAAATAACAAGATGTAACGGCTTGTTGTTTATGTTCTGACTTTCTGAGTTCATGTGATGCCTTTATTATTAACCTAGATTCAGCTTTTTATGATTTAAGTGCAGCTATTGTTTAAGCTAGCTTGTAAGAACTCATCGTGGCTAGGTAAAGAGGCGACAGGCTCGTGCTTTGCCTGTTTAACTTTAGCTAACATTTCGTTTAATGCCTCGACTGAAACACTGTTCGCAATAGGATGATAGTCTTTAGGTATTATGCCTTGCCCCACTAATACTTGCAGCCAAGAGCTGTCTTGAAAAAGGTCGTCTTGTTCTTTAAATAAACGTCCGCTTTGTTTAAATATTTCAATTTTATGGGCTAGGCTGTCAGGTACATCCATGGTTCGCATGTCTTGCCAAAAACGGCTGTCGGTGCGTTGATTGACGTGATAATGCAAAATAATAAAGTCTCGAATTTGTTCAAACTCTATTTTTGATTGTTTGTTGTATTCGCTAACCAATGCGTTATTAATACCTTGATGCGGAAACAAGTGCACTAACCGAGTAATAGCCGATTGAATAAGATGAATACTGGTTGATTCTAGTGGTTCTAAAAAGCCACTTGATAAACCAATAGCGACTACATTTTTGTTCCATTGTTGGCGTCTGCGCCCAATATGAAAACGTAAGTGTTTAGGATCAGCTAACGCTTTAGAGTCTAAGTTAGAAAGCAGCAAGTCTTCAGCATGCTGCTCGCTATAATAACGGCTGCTATACACTAAGCCATTGCCGTTGCGATGCTGTAACGGGATGCGCCATTGCCAGCCAGCGGAGTGAGCAATTGAGCGTGTGTAAGGTAAGGTTTTTTCTAAGCGTTCAGACGGAACAGCAATAGCCCGATCGCACTGTAACCAATGGCTCCAATCTTCGTAACCTGTGGCGAGTTTTTGTTGAATGAGCAAGCCTTTAAAGCCTGAACAATCTATAAATATATCGCCTTTTACTTGGCGTCCGTCGTTAAGTTGTAATGCTTGAATATAGCCCGACTCTTGGCATTGCTGTACATGTTCAACCATACCTTCGGTTCTTTTCACGCCCATTTTTTCGCTGATCTTTCGTAAAAACTGTGCGTATAAACCTGCGTCAAAGTGATAGGCGTATGGCATGTCGTAAATAGGATCTTGGCTATTTATTTTGGCGAACTTGCCAGCTTCAGCACATAAGTAATTTAAGTCGTATTGCCAAAGATGTTGATCATTTTCTAATTGATTGGCGCGTTTAAGTAAATGATGAAATTGGCAAAAAGCTAAGCTTCGCCCTGCTGCACCAAAGGTATGGTAATAGCTGTCACCTTTGTTTTTCCAGTTCTCAAATTTAATGGCAAGTTTGATGGTGGCTTTGGTTTCGCGGAGAAATTCAGCTTCATCAATACCGAGTGCGCTGTTGAATAACTTAATTGGTGGGATAGTCGCTTCGCCAACACCAATAGTGCCTATTTGTTCTGATTCAATTAATTCAATTTCAACGGCTGAACCTATCAGTTTTTTTATCATGGCTGCCGACATCCAACCAGCGGTTCCGCCACCTAAAACAACTACTTTTTTTATTGTATTATTCGTTGCTGCATTCATTTTTAAACGACCTCAGAATATTGAACTTAAACACTAAATCTAAACACTGGCCTAAACAGTCTAAAGCAAAAAAACCTACCAAGGGTATTGGTAGGTTTTGGCTTTGAGACTTATGCTTGGTTAGAATTTATAATTAAGACCTAACATGTAGTTTGCGCCAAATGAGCTATAAGCAGAAAGAAAACCACTGCCGTCAGCTTGCACTGAATCTTCATTAGTTAAGTTTTGCGCTTGTAATATAATGCGTAAACCGTCTAAAGATTCAATACCTGACTCGCTAAAGTCGTAGCCCATTTGCATATCCCAAATTTCTGAACCTTGGTCGGTTCTTGGAATTAAGCTTAAGCTAAGACCGCGAGTTTCGGTGATAAATTCATCACGTTTGGTGCCAGATAAGCGAATTTCGAAACCGTTTCGCTCATAGTAAGCCGTTAACGAGTAACTTTCTTCAGACAATCCTGGTACTGGGCTGTCGTCAGATAATTCACCATCAATAAAGGTAGCACTCATGGTTACACCAAAGCCTTCTAGGTTTTCGTGTACTAATTCAAGTGGCACGCTAGCTTGTAATTCGTAACCGCGAGCATAACCAGTAAAACCATCTACCGCACTTGTTGTTTGACCTGATAATGTTCCTGGTACTTGGCCATCAGTTGTTTGATGGAAGCCCGGAATATAAAAGTCGCTAAAGTCAGTTGTTACAGGGCTATTACGGTGCCAGTTTTTCAGATCTTTATAGAAGAAACTAACGGCAAAGTAACCATTGTCTGCAAAGTAGTTTTCATATGAAATATCATATTGATTTGCTTCTAACGGTTTTAACTGTGTACTACCTGATGACGCAGACCAAGCTGATTGTGTTGGGTCGGTTTGCAGTATGTTTACATCGTTAAACTGAAAGCTTACTGCGCTGTTTGGGCGTAAGGTATCAATTCTTGGACGACTGATAACTTTTGAAGCCGCTGTTCTAATAAATTGATTTTCAGCTATTTCAAAGTTTAAGTTGAATGATGGTAAAACGTCAATGTATGAAGCATCGTCTGATACCGCTATTGCACGCGTTAATCCATCTGCACCACTACTTGTGTTATAACCTGAACCTTCTTGATCAGCATTAACAACTTGTACACCAAGGTTACCACTAACTAATATATCGCCTATTTCTGTTTCTATATCTAACTTAGTGTAAAAAGTTAATAGGTCTTCTGAGATAGTGTAGCTGTCACCTAAACGTGTGTTTTCAACAAGTGCTGCGTCAGTTTCTGTGTAGTAGCCGCTGTTTACTAAGCCTGGTCCGTCAAATGCTACCACACCTTTAATGCCAACAAAGCTTAAATCAGTAAAGCCAGTAACATCAGGAATTGGTCCATCACCAGGGAAAGTAGGTGCAGTTAAAAATGCGCCTTGGTTAGTTTTTTGTTTAGTACGTTCAGAAAAGTTAACGCCTGCTTTAATGCTATTAAAAATGCTGAACTCAATAAGACCTTCAACATCAATACGGATGCTATTTAATTCTTCTTCAAATTTAGGACGGTTAATAAAACCATCTTGTGCGTCTGATGGTGAGCCGCCAGCAAACTGTGGAAGTGAAGCTAAAGCATTAAACCCGCCGCCCCAAGATTGTGGACCAGCAAGTGTTAAAATGTCTGGGTTGGTTAAATCAACAGGGGCAATAGTTGGATGGTCACTAAATATTGCGCCTGTAGATACCATTTCAAATGAACGTGCTGAAGCGGCACCAGAGCCTGCACGACCTGTACCTGCGTAAGCTTCCATACCAACAATGTCTTTATCTACTGAGCTTGTTGATAAGTCGAGTGTTGCTGACCAAGTGTCGTTAATTTCGTAATCTAAATTCAAACCAAAAGCTGTTAACTCAGCTTTTTGTTGTGTTGAATCGTTACGGATTACTGCGTTAAAGCCATCTTGAAAACCTGAAGTGACTAAGCCGTTTTCTACGCCTGTAACACTAAAATTATTACTTCTACCTTCAATAATGCCGCGACGTACATCGTTCTCTTCAAAATCGATATAAAGTGCATCGAAGGTAATGTTTAATTGATCGTTCGGTTGATATTCAATAACAGCAGCAATTGAGTCACGTTCTAACATAGCTGAACGACCGTAATATTGACCACCATTGATAATAACGTCGGTACCTTGAGAAGCAACAGTATCACCGGCGATGTCTTCGTCAGTTCTTGCGATACTTGAAAGCGGAGAGTAACCCCAAGCGCTAAAAAATTCTTCTTGGCGTGGTGTTTCTTGTGATGCGATAACTAGTGCAACACCTAAAGTATCGTCGGCAAACTTATCAACAAAGTTAAATGATAATTTATGACCTTGGTTATCGTAATCTGGATTTAGAGAATCTTTTTCATTTTGTTCTAGCTGCAAATTAAACGCCATGGCTGGTGCTGCTGATAATGGGCTTACAGTTTCTAAATTAACTGTACCACCAACACCTTGCACAAGTAGATCTGCTTGAGATGATTTATGTACCGCTAGAGTAGAAATAATTTCCGTTGGATATAAATCAAATTCAACACCACGGTTATCACCCATACCTAATAATTCGCGACCATTTAAAGATGTACCGATGTAGTTCTCATTAAAACCACGAACAGATAAACCACTCGTACGGCCATTACGTCGTTCACCAGTAACACCCGGTAAACGTGCTAATGATTCAGCAATACTAGTATCTGGTAATTTACCGATGTCTTCTGCTGATATAACTTCAACGATAGAATTAGAGCTCATTTTAATGGCTTGTGCTTTAATTAAGCTGCCACGAATACCGGTTACTTGAATAACTTCAACTTGCTTTTCTTCAACTTTTTGGTTGTTGTTTTGCTCTGTTTGGGCAATAGCTGATGAACTCATGGCTAAGAGTCCGCTAGATATTAAAGCCACCGATACTTTATTTAATTTGAAATTTATCATGATTATTTTCCCCTAAATCATCCTTGAATAATTTGTTATAGCTAACTTCTTATCAGCTTATTAATTTTTCGTTACACATAAATTTGTGAGCACGTTTAATATAAGCCCGCTATTTGAACTTAGATACCAAATGCATACGTATTCAATAAACTGGGGAATGTTTCATATCTCTGAATACGTATGCATAAAGCACATTAGGCTCTGTTGATAAAATAATCATTTAGATTTAAGCGTGAACATTGGAAACACGATCGATTTGGCTTAGCGTTCTGCACATTTATGTCTAAATAAAGTATAGAACTTAAACTGACTAATGCAGGGATAATGTAGGATTGATGCAGAGTTAATGGTATTTAAATTAGGTGTTTCTATTGAGAAGGCGTTTTATGTTTACTCGCAAATAAATGTAAACATAAGCCTGTGATTTGGTGTTTTCGAGGTTATAAAATTAAAGGCTGTACCTTAAGATACAGCTTAAAAATATGGCCTAGGTTAGTTTACAGCTGAGTAAATTGACGTATTAAGTTGTGATAGACGTTATGTAAATTGTCTAACTCGGTGCGCGAGGTTTTATCTTCAGCAATCAGGTTTTGTATGCTTTGATCAAGCTGATACAGGTTCTGACGTATGTTTGAGTCGGCAATCATACTTTGCATCCAAGTAATTGCCGCAACACGTTGCCCTTTAGTAACAGCGTTAACTTTGTGCAAACTACTTGATGGATAAACGATGGCATAACCTGCCGGTAACTTAATTGATTGTTGGCCGAACTCGGTAGAAATGATCAGCTCACCTCCTTCGTATTCTTCTGGCTCACTCAAAAAAGTTGTCATTGATATATCGCTACGTATCACTTCTGATGTATTGGGTATTCTCATTACAGCAGCGTCTACATGATAACCATATTCTTCGGTTTCAATATAACGATTAAAACACGGTGGAAATATTTTATGAGGTAAAGCAGCCGATACTAATTTAGGTGTTTCGCCAATGCGCGACAATAGCTGGTTAGCTAATTGGCGCACACTGTCGTTATTAGGATCGGCTTGATTGTTATTTTTTACTGAAGCTGCCATTCCCATTGCCGTTTTAGTGCCATCGTCCCAAGGGGCGTTTGCTAGTACTTTACGGTATGCGTTAACTTCTTCAGTTGATAATATTTTATCAATAACAATCATATTTTCTCTCTAGTTTAAAATTCGTAAGTTGCTGTAAGCTTAGTACTTGTTGCATTACCTAGGTACATAAATGAACCTGAACGGTATGCCGCAGTATAGTAAGTTTCATCAAAAGCATTACCAATGTTTAATCTAAACGATAAATCGTCTGTTGCATAATAGTTAGCGAATAAATTAACAACTTGGTAGCTAGGCACAACAATGCTGTATCTGTTGTTTGTTGCATCATAACCCGCTGCGCTATCAGGCTGACCAGCATACATTTCGCTTTGGTAAGCGTAATCACCACCAATCACGAATGAATCGTTAATTTCATATCTTAACTGTAAGTAAGCACTTTTCTCTGCGAAGTTACTTAAAGTTAAACCAACATTGCTTTCAGTAATTGAGTCAAGTATTTCAGCATCCATTACTGTTGCTGAGAATTGCACACTTAAAGCATCAGTAATGTTACCAACTAAGCCAATTTCAATACCTTTTACGCGGTTTTCACCTGTATTCAACGTACCTAATGAAGCGTAATCATCATCACCTACACTTTCCATTACATCATCTTTAGTAATTTGGAAAATTGAAGCTGAAAGTAAGTAGTTATCATCAATCATGATCTTAGTACCAAGTTCAATATTTTGAACACGTTCTGGATCTGAATCTTCTACTTGAGTTGGGTCACCACAAACACCACCGTAACCACAACTTGCACCTAGGTCAGACTCGCCGCCATTGATGTTAGTTGCAGTGCTGTAGTTAGCGTAAATATTTACATCTTCTGAGAAATCGTAAATTAAGCCAATGTTGCCATTGTACATAGTGTCTGAGTAGTCATAATCAGTTTCAGTACCTCGGCTTATAGTGTCGTTACTGTAATCAAAACTATCTACACGAGCACCATAGTAAAGATCAAGTTGTTCAGTTAAATGTACTGTATCCATCATGTAAAACGACACAGTTTTAATATTTAATACCGCATCATTATAATCTTTCGAATATGTTCTACCGATTAATTGATCGATATTGCTAACAGGATTGCCGTCGCCACCAATAATACAGTAACCACCAGATACTCCATTACGACCTGAAATTTGACAGTTAGTTGGGTTGTTGTTATCGATAGAGTAAACACCGTTTTCAACATCTTCATCTGTGTATTCAAGACCAAAAACAAAGTTATTTTCTAAGTCGAATAACTCAGTGTTCCAAAATAGGTTGAATTGTGTGCTTGCATACGAAACATCTTGGTAACCTTGGTGAGTACTTAAGCTAATAGTAGCTGCACCTGGTGCAATGGTGTCACTCGCATCACGCGTTGTACCACTTGCGCCAGTAGTAATGTAACCATTTTTTGTTTCGCCGTAACGTGTGGCGTTATAAAGCGTTACGTTATCGTTTAGTTCGTATTCTGTTCTTAATGTAAATGTTTTTACTTCAGATTTTAAGAAGTCAGACTCTTGTGCGTACACAGGGATATCTTCAACGGGTGCATAAGCATCACGGTCAAAGTAAGTACCTAAGTCAGATACATCTTCAGCATCTAAGTAGTATGCATCGGCAGTAAATGACAATTTATTGCTAGGTAAATATACCGCTGATAATTGCACACCGTTTCTTTTACTAGAGATGTCTTCACGATCTGGTTTATCTTGATCAGAAGTTAATGCATTAATACGTACTGCTGAATTTTCTGAAAGCGGTAAGTTATAATCAAGAGTTACACGTTGGTATTCGTCTGTACCTAAACCTGCATCTACACGACCAAAGTTATAGTTTACTGAAGCTTTTTTAGTAACGCTGTTTACTGCACCACCTGAAGAACCACGACCAGCAAATGTTGAGCTTGGGCCTTTAGTAATTTCAACACGTTCAGTTGCGAAACTTTCACGCGTACTCATACCTGGATCACGTAAACCATCAACAAATACATCGCTGCGTGCTTCATGGCCACGGATAATATAACGATCACCAAATGCGTTACCGTTTTCGCCTGTACCTAATGTGATACCTGCTTGCGCTGATAAAATGTCTTTAAGATCTGTTTTACCGGCTTCTAAAAGTTGATCTTGTGTTAATACCGTAATAATTTGTGGGGTATCAACCAATTTAGCAACACGACGAATATCGCCTGACTCATCGTGTAAATATACTGAGGTTCTTACGCCGTGAACTTCCATTAACTCAATCGCTTTTTCTGATTGGTTTAATTCACATTTAGCTGTCGCTTCATCTTTACAATTATCTTTAATTTCATCTGCATATAAATTACTGCTTGAAAAAACAAGAGCGGCTGTAATAGCTTGAGCGCCTAATGTTAACTTACTATGATTTTTCTTCATGTTTTTGAGGTCCTGTATTTAATTTATATTTTAATAATTCTAATGCGGCGCATTCTAAACCACAAAAAAGCCAAATACAAATCGATATCATTTAGATTTGTTATTCTTTATAAAATAATGAAGATAAATTTAAATGATGAAGTGGAGTTCTATTTCTTACCAGACAATAAAAAAACCTTAACAACATGATTATTAATACAATAATATTTATTAGATCTCATATAAATGGAAAAACTGAATGACAGTTAATTAAGGTTTACTATCTTAAATTTCAAGGAGTTTGATGGATTTAAGAAAGATTTTCTTAAAAAATATGAAGTATTCATAAAGTGATATGAAAATAATGAGGCTAAATGGTGATATTCTGGGGATTGTAAATATGTGATCGTGGCATGAAAGCATAATTAGCTAACTGAAGCCAAATTCTATTCGTAATCAGATCGCTTGATCAGAAAATTTTCAGGCCAAACTTCCCTTACCTGACTTTCCCACGCTCTATCTATTTTGCCATTAGGCAACATTCTTAACCAATACTTTACCCATTTACGCACTATCTTCCCTGTTTTACTTAAGGTGAGTGGTGCAAATACACATTTATAACTGTGACCTTGGTGTTCAACTATTTGATGGTTTTTGGCTCTTCGATGCAACGCCATTAATTTAGTACTAACGGTTTCAACTTCAGATAAAGGTATAAGCTCAGCTTTTTTCAAATGTTGTAATATTTTAGATTTTTTAACTGCTACAAGATTATAAGCATCAATATGCGGTGTGTAGAGTAAACCTGTTAATCCATAAATAGATCTAAGTTCTCGGTCAGCAAGTTCTTTAAGAGGTTTTAGTTCTTCATTGATATTATCTAAATCGTTAATCGAAAACATAAATTCGTACAAACCTTAAAATGGTTAAGAAGAATGACTCTGAAGAGCTCAACATGAGATGTTTATTCAAAGAAGATGACTAAATGCTTTATTTAATAAAGCGGCACATTAAACATGAATAACGTTAGTGACCATACTAACATCAAGCATAACTAGTGCTGTATTTTTCTAGGATATTTTAGCGAGAGTGTTCAATTCAAGATGAGGATTTTGGTAGATTAATTCTGTAAATCGTACTATCGGATTTTAACTGTATTTTTATATTTAGCAGCTATAGCACTTTAATTGGTATTGTCAGTATTAAGTGTGATCCTCTCTCTTGAATTTAATTTAAATATTTAACTTGTCGCTAACCAAGATAAAAATTGTTTAAAGTCAGACGAATTTGAAAAAGTAACATAACTTAATCCATGACCGTCTTTGATCGCTACGCGATTTTGATTAACAGAAATTGAATGCACTGGTTGCATTACACGGATCTGTTGTCCGTTATAATTGTAAGACATATAAAAACTCTAATATATAATACCAATCACAATAATTAATTGATCATTTGTACTTGTTTAAATGATTAATTTATTAATGCGTTTGGTATAAGTGTTGTTATTGGGGATATGATCACGCAATAAAAACAAAGTGTTATTATTGTTTTTGCTCAAATATAAAGATTTTACGCTGAAATATTTCGATGGAGACTAAACAATAATGGAATAAAAAATCTAATGGGAACTGACATGTTTAAGGAAGGCAGAGCAATAAGAAATTCATAAAAGGTTCAAAGTTAACTGCAAAAAGCATATGTGTTAACTCGAATTGAGATGGAGTCTATAGGATGTTCAAATAATAAACAAGGTTTATTTTCACTTTAATTTTTTGTAATTTTTGCCGTGATAACAATACTCAAAATTATGAAAAATGCACCTAACCAAGCATAAACGTCTGGAATATGATGCCAAATAAACCATCCCCACAACGCATTAAAAGCAATACCAATATAGCTAACAGGTGCAATAACACTCGCCGGAGCGTGTGTATATGCCAAGGTATAAAGGTACATTCCCAAGTAGAGTGATGCTGCTACAATAATCACCCATAACCAAGAGCTTTGAACCACTGATAGCGGATCTCCCTTCACTAATACAAGTATTAATGAGAAAACCGTAGAAAAGAAAAAATAAACGAATAATGCTTCTTTTGCTGAAACATGATTACTTAGCATACGCGTACTTACCATAGACACAGCCAAGCCAATCGCAGACGCAAAACCAACCAGATGCCAAACATTAATATTGGTTGGACTTGGACGCATAATAATAAGCACACCAACAAAGCCTATAAACAAAGGCAACCATCGCCGATGAGCAATGCCCTTTCCATGAAGCGCAAACACTACAAAAGGTACGCACAATGGCGCGCACGTTCGAAGTATTGAAGCTTCTACCATAGGAATATGACTTAACGCACCGTAGTAGCAAAGTATGGCAAAAAAGCCGCCGAAGCTACGCAAAGTTAACAAGCCCCACACTTTTGCGGGGCGATAAATTTTACTTTTAATCACTTGAGGTAAAAGCAACAGCGTGCACAGTAAGCTTTGCCAAAATAAAAGGGTAGAAACGTTAATAGTGAGCTGAGCTTTTTTAGCGCCAACGGTGGCGATAGACATGACAAAAGCATAAGCAAGTGTCATCAATACTGCTTTTTTAACGTCCATCTTCATGTTTGTATTCATTAACTTAACTCATTCTAAACTACAGCTTTAAAACATTTTTTAATGGCGTTAAATGCTCTTCAAAATATAACCATTGTTCCGTTGCACTTTTATAAATAGGTTGGCGAACTTGCTCTGAACTTGGGGTTTTAATATTACGTTTAGTTTTATGAAAATCGATACATGATTGCTCGAAGCCTAAGCCACAAAAATCAAGGATTCTGCGTACTTCTTTATCTAAATCGTCCACTACATCTTCGTGATTCACCGTGAGTACAAAATCAGGTAGTACCTTTTCCCAATGAGCCATTAATTTTAAATAGACTTGGTAATAACGTCCAATATCTTCAAGGTTATAACTGAAGTCTTGGCCTTCTGCGAATAACTGTTTGAAGCCACTAAAACAACAAGCCATAGGCGATCGTCTAGCATCTATAATTTTGGCGTTAGGCAGTATAAGTTTGATCAAACCAATATGAAGAAAGTTATTAGGCATTTTATCAATAAACAAAGGTGCGCTGTCACGGTAAACACGTGTTTCGTCAATAAATTGCTGACCAAAACGTTTAAAATACTCAGGATTAATCTCAGCTAAGTTTTTAGGATATTGGTTCTCTTGTTTTGGATTAGGATTACGGCCACGTAAACGGGAAGCTAATCCCAAAATATTATGCAACTCCATAGTGCCATCAACTTGGCTGTGCGACGCTAATATTTGCTCAAGCAACGTTGAACCTGCACGAGGTAAACCCACTATAAAAATAGGGTCTGGTGCATCAAGTCCTAACTGACCTCGTTGTTCAAACAACTCTGCGGTGCAGTACTTTATTTGATCTTCGACTTGTTGCTCAATTTTACTAATATCGAAACCATTATTGCTGTGTTGTAAGTTATTGCCCTGCTCATAAGCTTTAAAGGCAAGATCAAACTCTTTGCGATCTTCAAAGGCTTTACCGGTAGCAAAGTGAAGTTGAATTTTATCGGTTATTGCTAAGTCGTCACTCTCACGTTTAGATTGCATTTGAGCTATTTCTTCGTCTGTAAAGCGATAGGTTTTAGTGTTAGCTAAACTCCAATAAGCATCACCGTAATTAGGATTTATTTGGTAAGCCTTTTGATAAGCTTGAACCGCTTTTTCTATATCACCTTTGGCTTTAAGTGAATGCCCTAGTTGTAAATGGAAACCCGCGATTTGATCATCTTGTTCTATCGCTTGTTCAAATAATTTTATGGCTTGGTCTGTTTCCCCTAAGCCCGCTAATACATTCGCTTTGGCAACTTTAAAGCTTAAATTATTAGGCTGTTCTACCAGTAAACTTTCTACTTGTTGTTCAGCTGCTTTGTATTTACCAAGGCGTATTAATAGGTTGAGATATTGCGATCTTGCATGAATGTGTGTTGGTGCTAACTCTAAAGCACTCGCTAATAAAAACTCTGCATCGTCATATATTTTAAGCTCTATACCTATTTCTGCGAGTAGGCACATACCGTCAACATGTCGTTTGTTATTTTGTAAAAAATGACGGCAAATTTGCTCTGCTTTTAAAAATTTACCTTCAACCATAAACTCAGTTACAGCGAGTAAAGCAGGCGGTAGTTTTTTTAGTTTTTCGAGTTGATTCGCTGCTTTTTGAATGTTTTCAGGTTGATTAGTATCGCGATATATTTCAATAAGTTCTTGCCAACTTCCGACTAAACAAGGATTAAGTTGTACGGCTTTTTCAAAGGCTATTTCAGCTTGTGGCATTTGTTGTAAAGCAATATATATATGACCTAATTCTTGGTGAGCTCGGCTATGTTTTTCGTCGAGTTTAATTAATTCATTGATACTGGTTAATGCGTCAGAAAAACTTTTAGCATAACGCTGAGCAACAGCTATCAAATACCATAGTTGGCATAATTGCGTATGATCTTTTATTAATTCTTGTTGTTGCAAAAGTTGCTTACTTTGCAATATTGCGTCATTAAATTTTGCTGTTTGAATTAGCTGCTGAATTGATTTTAATGCTTCATCAATTGAAAGGTTAGCTGTGTTTTCCAAGACTTTGGCTCCACGAATAAATAACGATAATAATTATCAAAAAAATGCCGTTTGATTGTAACATCAAACGGCATTTTCAGCGTAACTCAGTATGATATATTGTTAAAGCTTATTAACTAATGTGAGCTTTAACTTAACTTAAGCTTTAACAAAAATAGCTGTTAATAGAAATCGTACGAAAATCTAAAGCCGACTGTACGAGGTCTATTTGAAACAACTTTTGGTGTAAACTGTTGCGTATCAATATATAACGTCGCATTTTCGTCAGTTACGTTATCAATATAAACTTCAGCTTTCCATTCATCATTTGTAACACCAAAACTTAGGTTAGCTAGTACATAACTTTCTTGTACATAACGACCACCAGCAAAAGTTTCGCCATTACGATCTACGTAGTTAACACCACCGTAAACATCAGCTTCTTTTTGGATTTTTAAGCCAGTTCCTGTGCCATAAATTAACTGAGTTGCATCTTCATTAACAAAAGCGTCCATTGTCATACTTGCTAGTCTTTCGCCGGTATAACTAATTGAGCCATTTACATAACCCGTTAAATCACCTTTAAGTGGGTAAAAGTATTGCGCTTGTAAGTTACCTGAAAACTCAGCTGAGTAAGGTAGACGGCTTCCTACTGGAGGAGCAATACCTGCAAGTTCATCGTTAATTGACGTTAATTCAGTATCAATAAAACTAAAGGCACCTGAGATAATTAAGTTATCTGTTGCTACCCAACTAAAATCACCATCTATTCCTTTAATTTCAGCATCACCAACGTTATCGGTAAATACTAAGAAACTAATGTTTGTTGGGTCGTATCGTGACGTTTGTAGATCCGATATTTTTGAATAGTAAGCTGTTGCATTAAAACGTAATGATTGATCAAGCAAAGTCGATTTAAAGCCTAATTCTATATTGTCTAAACTATCCGTTGTTGAATAAACTGGAATACGGAAGTTAGCAAAAGCACCTTCGTCACTAGACGCTGAACCACCACCAACACGGTTAGTTACTGGTGGTCTGAAACCTTCAGAATAAGATGCAAATACCATCATATCTTTCGATACACGCCAATCAAGTGATGCTTTAATGATAATGTCGTCTACCGTTAGTGTACCGTCATCATCAAGTAAGCTAGTTTCTAGTTGTCCGCTAGCAATTGCTTCTTGAATTGCTGTTGCTTCGTCTGCGCCAAAAAACTCAGTTAATGCTTCAGGGCTACCATCACCAAAGGCTTGTAATCGACCACTTACGTCAACCGTAGTTGTTGCACCTTTAAATGAATCATCAATTTGATACCAACGCGCACCAAAACCAGCGGTTACTGAATCTGTAATATCAAATTCTAATTGGCCGAATACAGCGATTTGATCGATTACATGAGTTACATCGTTCACAAAACTTATTTCAGAAGAGAATGGTGTATTAAAACCATCACTGTTGATGCCGTCGTTACCTTTTAACGTTCGTTGTAAGTCAGTGAAATCATAAGCACCATCTAAACTAGTGTTGGCAATGTTAAATAAACCAACTGTTGATAGCTCTTGTGAATCGTAGAAAACACCTGCAGTTAAGCGCCAGCGATTTTCAGCTGATGTGTTTAAACGTAATTCATGGGTAATACGCGATGTGCTGGTTTCTTCTTTATAGAATTTTGTTGGATCAAGACATTCTTGTTCACTTTCAGATACGCCAGCATAGTTACATACGTAATAAGCTGAAAATGCACCACCATTGGTATAGCCGGTGTAATCGATAGTCGAGTTGATATCTCTGTCTAAATAACCACCTGTGTAAACAATATCTAGCTGCTCAAGTCGGCCTTCTAATGTCCAAGTTGTTAAACCAAAATCATCATTGTTATTTTCTGGCACAAAGCGGTTTGTAGAGCTTTCACCTTCAAGATTTGGATCATAAGCAAACACCCCTTCAGTATCGAGAGATTGCTGCGTATGTTGAACTAAAAGTTCCCAATCATTGTTGATTAAGTAAGATAGTCCAAAACGAGCACCAGCATAATTTGCAGTGTTAAAGTTCTCTTCAACTAGCGTGTCATTTTTTGGAGATGTAACAGGTGTATTTTCAGGATTAGCTAAAACACCACCTGAAATTCTATCAATAACTACGGCGCTACCAATGTAACCACCTTGACCTGGTTGGTTTAAGATGTTGTCGATCCAACCACCTTGATGATCATTATAAGCTGCAACACGTACCGCAAGTGAATCACTCAAAGACATATTGAAATAAGCTTCAACCGAGTTGCTTAAATCGCCACCTTTAGTTGAATTAATGTTGGTATCAAAACCCGCAGCAAAACCATCATGTGTTGGTTTGTTAGTAATTAAACGCACAGTACCGGATTGCGAACTCGCACCAAAAAGTGTGCCTTGTGGACCTGGAAGAACTTCTACACGCTCAACATCTGTTGCGTAAATGTCTAAGTTGCGACCTTGCATTGAAACAGGTTGTTCATCTAAGTAAAACGCTACAGAAGGCTGTAATGCTTGTACTGATGAAACTGAAATGTTGGTTTGTGATGTTGCTGCACCACGAATGTAAATTTCGTTTTGTCCTGGGCCTGTGCCCTGAAAAACGACGTTAGGTAAAAATTCTACGTATTCGCCAAAATTAGCTACACCCAATTTCTCTAGGCTATCGCCGGTTAACGCCGTAACGGTAACAGGGACTGCTTGGATAGATTCTGAACGCTTAGTCGCAGTAACTTCAATAGTCTCTATTTGAGCTTTTGGTTGTTTTATTGCTTCTTCTGCATAGATGTTGCCTGATGCCGCTATTGCTGTAAGTACAGCACAATGCAGCTTAGTGAATTTCATATGTTTTCCCTTGATATAATTTATTATGTTGAATAAATATAGTTAGAATTCTAACTATATTTAATATCTAGTATAGCTTAACAATTTATAAAAATTATTTCAGGGTTAAAGCTACATATAATTTATATAAGGGTTTTTAAGATTAAGAGCTTAGAGTTGTTTACAGATCAACATAAGCAGATATAATATCAATACAAACAAAACTCAGGGGAATATTTTGCCTTCAGACGCAAAAAGTAAACTCAATAAAAAGGTATTTTTCAGTGCCTCTTTCATTATTATCGCACTCATACTTTATACCGCTTTACTACCTACACAGGCGAACAACTTATTTACTCTCATTCAAGCAGGTATTATTGAAAACGGTAGCTGGTTTTACGTACTAGTTGTTGCATTTATTTTCTTCTTTGTTTCTTTTCTTGGCTTCTCCCGTTATGGCGACATAAGACTAGGGCCAGATCATGCAACACCTGATTATCCATTAGTTACTTGGCTTTCTATGTTATTTGCCGCTGGAATGGGTATTGGTTTGATGTTTTTTGGGGTTGCAGAACCTTTAATGCATTACTTATCTCCACCGACTGCAGCTACCGGCACAGTAGAAGCTGCGCGCGAAGCCATGAAGATGACTTTTTTCCATTGGGGATTACATGCATGGGCAATCTATGCCGTAGTTGCCTTAGTGTTAGCGTATTTTAGTTATCGCCATAACTTACCGCTAACTTTACGTTCAGCACTTTATCCATTAATTGGTGAACGAATTTATCAATGGCCAGGGCATCTAGTGGATGTGTTTGCGGTAGTGAGTACCGTATTTGGTGTTGCAACTTCACTAGGTTTAGGTGCATCTCAAGTAAATGCTGGTTTCAGTTACTTATTCGGTATTGAAGTCTCGATTATTAATCAAATACTCATCATGAGTGGCATTATCTCGCTTGCTGTAGTTTCTGTTGCTACGGGTTTAGATAAAGGTGTTAGACGCTTATCTGAAGCCAATATGATATTGGCGGTTATCTTACTAGTACTAATTTTTGTATTAGGCCCAACGGTATTTTTACTTCAAGCTTACCTGCAAAATATTGGTGATTACTTAGCTGATATTGTGCATAACACCTTCAATTTATTTGCTTATAAAAAGACAACATGGATTGGTGGTTGGACTATATTCTACTGGGGTTGGTGGTTAGCATGGGCACCTTTTGTTGGTTTATTTATCGCGCGTATATCTCGCGGTCGTACCATCAGAGAATTCATTCTAGGCGTTATGTTAATACCTACTGTATTTACTTTATTGTGGATGACTATTTTTGGAAATAGCGCTATCGACTTAGTGTACAACCAAGGCGTTGTAGCTTTAGGGGAAATGGTGAGTAAAGATTCTTCAGTAGCGTTATTTGTATTCCTTGAGAACTTCCCACTTTCTTCTGTGTTGTCGTTTTTTAGTGTATTGATGATTGTAATATTCTTCGTCACTTCATGTGATTCAGGCGCTATGGTTGTAGATATGCTGTGTTCACACGGAAGCAACGACACTCCATTATGGCAACGTGTTTATTGGGCAATAGGTATTGGCGTAGTTGCTGGTATATTACTGTTGGTGGGTGGTTTAAGTGCCCTTCAAACTATGACGATTGCCAGTGCTCTGCCCTTTGCTATAGTGTTAATTATCGCGATTATTGGTTTAATTAAAGCATTACGTGTTGAAGCTTTTAAACAAGACAGTCAATTAGCCACAGTGATCCCGCATTCAAGTAATGTGAATGATGATAGTTGGCAAGTGCGTTTGAAAAATATCGTTGACTTTCCGAATAAAACTAACGTTAATAAGTTTATTAATTTAACAGTTGTTCCGGCATTTGACTCTGTGGCAAAAGAACTTAAAGAAAATCATATTAGTGTTGAAGTGACACACGAAAATGGTCTGAGTTTGATTGTTGATCACGGCGAAGAACGCGTATTTATTTATCGTGTAATGGCGCGTAAACATTCACAGCCTGACTTTGTTACCGAAGACGATGAAGACGAACAAAGTTACTATCGTGCAGAAGTTCATTTAGTTGAAGGTGGGCAAGATTACGACATTATGGGTTGGTCTAAAGCAGCAGTGATCAACAACATTATTGATCAATACCACAAACATCTACATTTCTTACATTTAATGCGTTAAGTCATCAATATAAATACTTTAGAGCGCCAATGTTGTTAACAATATTGGCGCTCGACTGAATAGCTATATTGATTTGAATCCACTAATACATACCTTTTACCACCAGATTAAATTCAGGCTTAGAGCATAGTCACTGTTAGGCTGTATATTTATCAACAAACTCTTTTACTACAGGTAAGACTGAACCCACTAAAAGTATAGCCATAGACACATTGAATACTTTTTGATGCTTAGGAGATTTTAAATACTTTTTAAGTCCTGCACCAAAAACTAACCAAACCCCAACAGATGGAAAAGAGACAACAAAAAATGCTAATGCTATATAGAGAACCTGAATAAATATATCTGTTGATACTGTCGTATAAGCGGATACAGCACCTGCAGCCATAACCCACGCTTTTGGGTTTACCCACTGAAATAATGCAGCTTGAATAAAACTCAACGGATTAGAAATGCCTCCGTCTAACGATGTAGGAGAAGAAGCAGCAATTAACCACGACAAATATAATAAGTAGAGAATACCAAATATTTTGATTATTTCATGTAACATAGGATACATTTCAAAAAACACACCTATACCTAAGCCTACTAATATAACCATTATGGGAAAGCCAAAACAAATCCCCAAAAGATGAGGCAAACTGAATTTAACACCATGATTTAATCCTGATGTCATAATCATTATATTATTTGGTCCTGGGGTAATACTTGTAGATAGCGCAAACAAAAAAATAGCAGAAAAAAATTCCATTAATTAATGAGTTCCCTTGTTAGCTAATACCTCACTTAGAGGCAAATAATTGTTAATTAGAATGTGTAACGAAACTAAGTTTTAAGCTCTACTTAATTGCCTTATAAGGTAATAAAACCAAGCGTATCCAAAATCAACAATGGAACAAGAACAACCAAAGCCGAGCCTAAAAGACAAATAAGACTGATACCAAAAGCTTTCCAACTAGATTGGAATTGGTATTGTTCCGATTCAATAATAGCCTTCTTAGTCATTTGGTATTTTTCAGCAACTAAACGAGCCACAACAACATAAGCAACGGTAAAAGGCGAGTTTGGAAAATCATCTGGTAACATAGGCAAAATAAATAAAAGAGCAATAATGAAAGCTATTCCAGCATAAAGCACATTTCTTTTACCTACATCATCATTTAGCAAGCTAAAATTCGTCATCAAAAAATAGATTAATCCAATAGGCCCTCCAACAAGTGCTCCGCATGCGATTTGTGTTGGGGAGTAGACTTTTACATCAGTGAGATTAATAGAAGTATTTTCAATATCAGATTTTGGGGTTGCATAAACATTACTTTCCATTGTATTTGATTCCTAAAATTGTATGTCTTACGCTTCATTGAGAAGCTAAAAATTATCTACCAAAAGGGAGGAACTTTAGTGTCTGTTGAGTGATTTATTGTATGTCACCTTTTGATGACTCAACTTCTAAAAATTTCCCACTTATCTGTTGCCCTTCTATCTTATTGCAATACCAAGAGTAAAAAGGAAAACCAACTAATGATGAAATAGCACCACCAAGTGCTGATAAAAAAGGTGTGATGATAGCGATTAAAAAACCCTTCATAAAGTTCTCTGAATTCCAGAAGTATGGAATAAGCGAAATAACACCCCAAAAGATACCAGCGCCAAAACTAACAAGAATAAAAACTTTGAATAATAAATTAAAGTCTAATTGACTTCTAAACTTACGACTCAAATGAGACTCCCCGTGACATATAATGCTTAATTAAGAGGCTAAAAATTGTTAGCCAAAATGTAGAGTGGGACCGGCCAAGGTTAATTTGCCCAGCTTGAATAGTTTATTCTATTTTGTCTGCCCTAAACTTATAATATGCATCTAAGGCTTTAGGAATAGAAATATATGGATTTTCCACATGACCCGCACCTTTACTATAGCTATGTTCAGAATAGAAATTTATTGGAGCATTCGAATCTATTGCCGATAATAATTCTTTAAATGATCCAGTAATGATTTCATTCTCAGCATCACCTAAACTCAAATATAGAAATAATGGTTTACCACTAACATTATCCAATCCTCTCTTAAATTCATTTACAACAATGGATTCGTCATACCAAGCTGCTGGACTAAAAACAAAATAGCCAGAAAATAATTCTGGTTTAGTAACAATTGTATATAAGACAAAACTTCCTCCAGCAGAGAAGCCACTTAAAATCCTATTATCATTAATTGAATAGTTAGTTTCCATATAAGGCAAAACCTCTATTTCTATAAATGATAAAAATAAATCAGCTTTCCCGAATATTGACGGCGAATTATCACTTGGCGGTCGTGCTTCTATCTTTACATCTTTTCTTGCATAAGGGGGAACAAGGTCCCTATTCCTTGAATCAACCCAAAATAGATTAGGAATAGCTACAATAATTGAATCTTCTATCACCTTCTTTTCAGATAGATCTGAAATTGATTCATCCCACCGACTTAAATTGAAGTTTCCATCTGATTTAATAATTAAAGGATAATTCTTTTTCTTATCATAACCTTTGGGTAAGCGAATGAATATTTTTCTCTCTTCCTCAAGAACCTCTGAATATATATTATGATCAATAAAATCAGAGGTGTAATCTTCAATATATCCTTTAGATAAGATAAAAATTGCAATTAGAATTATTAAAGAAATAACGATAATTATTTTTAATTTATTTGTAGCTTTCACCAATCATCCTTTGAAAAATATAACGCCTCGAACAGCCCACTTTTTTAGTCCTACTTAATTACTTTGTCATCCTCCAACTTACACTTACAAGGAAAGAGTACAAGATACCACTAGTAAAAATATCCCTAAGTATTTCATCCATACTCTAAACTCGTGGTAATAAATTTCATTATCACGTTTATCATAATGGTCAACAACATAAGACAACATATAAAAACAACCACAAAGAAATGCAATATTTGCGGTTAATATGCCTTCACCATAGACATACGTACTTTCATGTTTACCTAAAGGAATAAGCAATTCACCACTATAAAACCCATATATCCCGTATGATATTAATAAAACTGAAAATATAATGTTCTCCATAATTTCCCGTTTTGTTAGAGAGTTAGGAATGTAAACACCATTCGAGTCCACCTCTCTTAGAGGTTCATTTGAAATAAATGGATTTGGTAGTTTATCTTTAGGTGGAGGAGTATATTTTCCAGTATTTATTTTAGTAATTAGATCACATATAGTTTTATAACGTTCTGGGTACAAATGTTTATCTATGTGCTTTTTTACCTCTTCCAATTCATCTAAAGAATATTCTTCAAAACTTGGATTCACGCTTAACCTTCCTTGGAACATGACAATTTAATATGAGGATAAAACCTACCTTTCTAAAAGAGAAAAGCATATTCATTACTTAATAATTATTATCGACAATAATTGAATAAAAAATATAAATCAATAGGTTAAATAAAACCAATTAAACTTAAGTTTTGTCTTTATAACAATTCTTCATTTCATGTTTATTGAAAAGAAGATTTGCTAAAAACGGTTTAAAAACACAGTAATTTTCTCATAAATAAACCTCATCATATAACAAATGTATGACTTTCTGAGTCTAAAAAAACGTAAAAGTATTCAGATAGGGTTTCTATATAAATTTGAAATTTCCGGAGCATACATCGATTTATTTAAAAAGATGTATATCAGCTTAGGTAGTTAAAGCAGACTATATTACGAGTGATTTCCATAACATCACTAATGTAATTTTCTGCTCATGCTAGATGTAATTAAGTGAGTCAGTTTATAGTTATTTTCCACTCAATATCCTCTTGAGATGGTAACACTCTAGTTAGTGTTGGATTTTAAGCCTAATAACCTATTCTGGATTCTGATTAACGATACTGGCACTTAACGTATCTAATTCTAATAATGGTGCAGCGTCTAGTTCATTAGCGTTCATCATATCGGCAAGGCGCTCAATAGATGATAGTAATTGGGATTGCTCCCATTCAGCTAAGTTGGCAAACTTTTTAATGAAATGTTCTTGAAGAGGTTGTGGAGCGCTTAACAAAATCGCTTCACCATTTTCAGTTAAATATAAACCGACTCTGCGTTTGTCTTTGGTATCTCGTACTCTTGAAACAAGATTTTTGTTTTCTAAACGATCAAGAATATTTGTTACTGTCGCCGCACTTAGGTTAATGTTTTTAGCTACCTGCCCTGAATTAATACCTGAGTTTTTTACTATTTCTTGCATGATTAATAATTGTGGACTCGTTAAGCCTGAAGTTTTACTCAGATGCTTAGAATGCAGATCGATAGCTCTAATAACTTTTCTTAATGCAATTAATAACTCTTGATGTTTTTCCATAGAAGGTAAGGCTGTGAACATTGATTTTGCGTAGTTTAATCAAAATTAAAAGGGGATCACAGATAAATTATAGATTAGGTGTGATTTATCTGTGATTGAGCTTATTTATTAACTTATATCTGCATTTTAGCTAACGTTAAAAAGAAACTCTGAAAGTGATCAAATCGCCTTCATTTAATTCTACCGAAATTTCTATGCTCCCTCGCTCAGCTAAGGTTTTAACAATAGCTAAACCCAAGCCGAAATGTGTTTCAGACGTTCGAGCATTATCTTTTTGCCATAACGGTTCAAACATATTGTTAATATCGGTTTGAGTTAGGCTTTGCAAAGGTACGTTGGCTATTTTAAGTACGGGACGTTGTTCCGCAAGACGGAGTTGAATGTTTACTTTGCTTGATTCTGGACTGTAATGAACCGCATTATTGATAAGGTTGGTAAGTATTGCTTCAATTGAGAACACATCATTTACAATAACGAGTTCGTCAAGAATATTAACCTCGACTCTTTGCTCTAGAGAAGGCTGAGAAATAGCTAAACGTTCAAGGATAGATGCAATGGTTGAAGATAAGTTAATATTTTCCATCGTTAAATGAAATTGTTCTGAGCCGACTTTGTTAAGTAATAATAAAGACTCAACAATATTTTTCATACGCGTTGAAATAGACAACACATCATCTTTGTAGTTTTCTAAGACTTCAACATTGTCTGGGTACTTTATCGCAATTTCACTCACACTCATTAGCTCGGTAATTGGTGTTTTGAGCTCATGTGCTATATCGGAAGTTAGACGCTTTTCATTTTTAAGTAAGACTCTGTTTTCAATTAAGAACTGATTTAATTCGTCGATGATTGTTTTGATTTCACTCGGTGGAGAGTCAATTTTAAATGTGTCTGATTCATTATTTATATCTATTTCTCTTATCTGCTGATTAAGCAATATGATAGGTTTCAAACCATTTGAAACAATTCTATTTACTAAATAACGAATAAAAAATGCCGTACCAATCGCCGTTAATAAAAATACAACATCGATGAGAATTAGTATGCGTTCTAGAGTTGCGCTTGAGCGTGCAAAAACAAGATAAATAGGTGGATGAAACTCATTCAATCTTTCGTCTTGATATTGGTTTTCATTAGAAGTGTTTTCAGTTTGAGGAATAAATTTAAAGAGAAATACACGTCCACTTCTCCCATCAGGTAATTCAGCGTCTACAATTGCGCTACCACCTAATAACAAGTCAATTTTGTTAAAGTTAAATTCAGGTTCAATCACTAATGTTTGTGAGTATTTTAGAAGTTTTTTATTCGACCAAATTTGGAAATATTCAGGATTATCACCGCGATTAAACTCTGTCATCACATCTGTTAGCATAGTGAGTTGAATGGAATCTTCTTTATAACTTATTAAGTTAACAAGGCTTTTCCCTTTCTGTTCTAAAGACTCATCAAATTGTTTATCAACATAGCTATCGACACTAATATCTAAAAATAGTAAAACCAAAAATAAGATAAAGGTGATAAAGGTTGTTAATTGCCTAACTAAAGACTGTTTAATTGAGGTCATTTCTAATCCTAAAATCCGTGTATCGTTACTTAATCTTGAGTAGCGATATAGCCAAATCCACGTTTATTTTTAACGGGAAAAGTGGCTAACAATGGTTTTAATTTTTTACGAATAGACGAAATATGCGCTTCTAATGAGTTCTTGTTAATAGCATCATATTTACCAACAATATATTCTCCCATTTTTTCAGCGCTCACAACTCGCTCTTTGTTAATAAACAAACACTCTGTAATTTTATATTCTGTTGGCGTTAATTCTATGGGTTGGTTTTTATAACTAAACACTTTGGCTTGCAAATCAACAACAAAGTCATTAATGGTAATAATATTGGAAGCTCTTAACAGCTCACCTCTTCGAGTTAATGCGATAATTCGGGCGTGTAATTCGTCAAATGAAAAAGGCTTTGTCATGTAATCGTCAGCACCAGTAAATAAGCCGTCGATTCGATCATTAATTTGATCTTTTGCTGATAAGATTAATATTTTGCTTTGTTTGTTATGTGTTCTTAAGGTTTTTAATAGTGATAAACCATCAACACTTGGCAACATTAAATCTAAAATAATAACGTCGTAATCATCAGCTAGTGCCATAGCTAATCCGTCTGCACCATCACTTGCTTCATCAATAGCAAAGCCTAAGCCAACCAAGCCTATACGTAAACTACGTCTTAATTTATCAGAGTCTTCAACAAGTAAAATATTCATAATAAAAGCTATCGTTATTTTTGAGTATTTTATCATTCGATTCTTAAGGTTAACTGAATTTTAAGAAAGTAAATAACTCAATACTTATTTATTTAATACTTCAGCATTCCTTAAGTTTCCCCTCAGGTGATCTTAAGTTCAACTTGATAATTTAGTGTTAAGAATTATTACACTTATCGAGTTATCAATGACAATACAGAAACATAAAGGCTTTAAACGTATTTATTTAGCGTTTATCAATTCATTGCAGGGCTTTAACTGGCTTATAAAAAACGAAGCGGCTTTTCAGCAAGAGTTAGTTTTTATTGTCGTACTCTCTGTGATTAGTTTTTTATTGCCGGTGAGCTTATTAATGCATTTATTGCTGATTGTGTCGTTACTCTTTGTACTGCTCGTTGAAGTAATAAATACCGCAATAGAAGTAACGATAGATCGCATAAGTACAGAACATCATCCTCTATCTGGTTTAGCCAAAGACTTAGGCTCATTAGCCGTATTCATCAGTTTAACTATCGCTATTGCTACTTGGGGTGTTGTTTTATGGCAACTTTAATTAATGAGGGATCAGCTAATGTGATAAATAACAGATCTACTCACTCTATTAGCATTCCTGTTAAAAAAATAAACCAATTATTAGGTCCTCTTGTCGTTATTTTACACTTTTATGTTTATGCGCTTATCTTGCTTTCTACGGTGAGGTTAGCTTTGATTGTTTGGCAAGCAGAAAGAACTTTAGCTGAAGACTCGTGGCCGCAAATCTTATTAAATGGTTTGCGTATTGATATATCGGTTTTATCTTACCTATTTATCATTCCTGTATTAGTAAGCTGTATTGCATGGTTTTTTAATTCAAACAACAAAACATTAAGTACCTTTTTACATACCTTTATCAAGATTTGGTTAATCACCGCAGTAACAACATTAGTATTTTTTGAAGCTATAACGCCAACATTTATTTTAGAATACGATTTAAGACCTAATCGTTTATTTATTGAATACCTTATTTATCCTCAAGAAGTATGCGCGATGCTTTTTACTGGATACAAAGTTGAAATAATAAGTTGTTTGTTTATTCTTGCTTTAGCGATAAAGTTTCTGACTAAATTGTTTAATGCCCAATGGCAATCAAGTACAAGTTTACCTAAAAAATATAAAGCTATATTAGCTTTGGTTTTAATATTCATGTGTGCTTTAGGCGCTAGAGGAACTTTACAGCATCGCCCTATTAACCCAGCGATGATGGCTTTTTCAACAGATCACTTGGTTAATGAACTTACCTTAAATTCTCTTTATTCAACACTTTTTGCCTTAAAACAAATGCAACTTGAAATGAGCAGTGCTGACTTCTATGGTGATATGCCTTTTGATAAAGCTCTCACCCAAGTCCAACAAGCGTCTAACGTTGCCCCTGAACAATATTTAAATAAAGAATTACCAACACAAGCTTTTCATCAAGCTAGCTACAAAGGTAAACCTAAGAATATTGTAATACTACTTCAAGAAAGCTTAGGTGCTAGATATGTAGGAGCTTTAGGTGGCTTACCGTTATCACCTTCGTTGGATAAATTGATGACAGAAGGTTGGAATTTAACAAATTTATACGCAACAGGAACACGTTCTGTGCGAGGTATAGAAGCCATAACAACAGGTTTTTTACCCACCACTTCTCGCTCGGTAGTTAAGTTAGGTAAGTCTCAGAATAACTTTTTTACGATTGCTGACTTTTTACAAAAACAGAATTACCACACGCAATTTATTTATGGTGGTGAAAGTCACTTTGATAATATGAAAAGCTTTTTTTTAGGTAATGGTTTTACTGATATTGTTGATCATCCTAAATTCAATAAAATAGAATTTGAAGGATCTTGGGGAGCGTCAGATGAAGATTTATATAATCAAGCTCATCAAGAATTCACTCAGTTAGCTCATAACGATCAACCATTTTTTAGTTTAGTATTTAGTAGCTCAAATCATACACCTTACGAATTTCCTGATGGCAAAGTAGCTTTATACGATAAAGACAAAAATACGCGAAATAATGCTGCTAAATATGCAGATTATGCGTTAGGTACCTTTTTCGAAAAGGCTAAAAAATCTGATTACTGGGAAAACACCATATTTTTAGTGGTAGCGGATCATGACTCAAGAGTGGCTGGAGCTGAATTAGTACCGATAAAGAATTTTCATATTCCTGCTTTAATTATCGGTGAAGGTATTGAAGCTAAAAAAGATACTCGATTAACTAGCCAAATTGATCTGGCGCCTACCCTATTATCTCTTGCGGGAATAAACGGAAATCATCCCATGTTGGGCCACGATTTAACTCAAGAAATTCCTAAGAATAAATTACGCGCTTTAATGCAATATGATAAAAACTTTGCTTACATGACAAACAACAACAAAGTATTTTTACAACCTGACAAAGAAGCTTTAGTCACGGGGAAAAACACCTTGTCTGAAAACGAGAAAAAAGACTTAATTACACGAGCAAAAGCCCATGCCATTTTAGGAAGTAAATTGTATCAAAACCAAGTTTATAAATGATAAAAAAGCTCATTATAGAATCAACTTATAACGCTATTTATCAATTACCAAATCTAAACTTTAAATGGATGAAAAGTAACTGTAAAACTCAGTAAACCTTCAGTTTAGATTAAGTCTTATTTAAGTATAAAACCGCACAATATTATTTTTATTAAAGAGATAATATTGTGCAAAAACTATTAGTTAAAAACCTTACCTTAAATTCAGTGACTCTGCTGATCAGTATTTATTTCTCATTAGTTTTAAACCTACCATTTTTACAAAAAACATATGCCGATTTGGCTAAACTAGATAACTTTAATTGGGCTTATTTATTTTCTTTACCACTTTTTTTAACCTGTATATTTGTACTTTTTTTTAGCCTATTACCTAAGCAATATATTTATAAAATAGTAGTCAGCCTTTTCATTATATTGTCAGCTACATTTTGTTACGCCATTAAATGTTACGGCATCATTTTTGACTATGGCATGGTTGAAAATATGCTTGAAACATCAACATCTGAAGCTTTTACCTATCTTAACCCTTCTTCGATTTTTTATGTGGTGTTGTTAACCTTACTTCCATTATTCCTTTTATCTAAAATGAGTAAGAAAAATCAATCATTTAAAATTAGTATAATGGAACGACTAAAGCTTATTACTGTAGCCCTTGTTATTATCTTCATTATTGCTGCTAGCCTTTATTCTAGTTATGCATCAGTTAATCGTAACAACCGAGAATTAGCCAAATATATTGTGCCATTTCCAACCTTAATTTCTAGCTATAAATACGTTAAACAAAATTATTTTTATGAACCTAGCGTTTTTAAAATATTAGATGCTGAACCTAAATTAGCAGCATTTAATAACGAAGATAAAAACGTGATTGTTATGATAGTGGGCGAAACGGCACGAGCCAAAAACTTCTCTTTAAATGGTTATGAAAAAGCGACAAATGAATATACGGCAAAGCTCAATATTCAATCCTTCCAAAACATGTACTCTTGTGGAACAGCAACAGCAGTATCAGTCCCTTGTATGTTTTCATTATTAACCAAACCAGAATTTAATAAACAGCTTGCGGCATCACAACAAAACTTATTAGACATAGCTAAACTGGCAGATGTTGACGTATTGTGGATAGATAACAACGAGGGCTGTAAAGGCGTGTGCAAAAGAGTACAGACCATTGACATAGATAAAAACAAAACTAACCCTTTATGTGATGGCGACTATTGTTTTGACGAAATATTACTGCCTCAACTTGAACAAAAAGTAACAAATTTAACTCACCAAACCACATTAATTGTGTTGCACTTGATGGGCTCACACGGACCAACCTATTACCGTCGTTATCCTGATAAATTTGCTACATTTTTACCCGATTGTCAGCAAAGTGATATTCAAAACTGTAGCTCTGAACAGCTTATAAATACTTACGACAATACGATTCATTATTCCGATTACGTCATTGCTGAAGTGTTAAAAACATTGGATAAGTTAGTTAAAACAACCGAAAGTACAGAAAATAACAGGATCAACGCTGACATGTTGTATGTTTCAGATCATGGAGAATCGTTAGGTGAACATGGCTTATATTTACATGGTTTTCCTTATTCTATTGCGCCAAGTGAGCAAACACATATACCTATGCTTTTTTGGTCAAATAACCATATTAATAAAATCAAAGGTCATTGTGCTCAAGCGAATAGCCAAAAAACTTTTAGTCACGATAACATTTTTCACACTATGCTGGGTTTACTGAATATTGAAACAACAAGCTATCAAGCTGAAATGGATATTTTTAACTTATGCGTAAGCTAGTTTTAATGCTAAGTTAAATAATACGGACAATCGACTAACACCCATTTAGTGTAGTAACAAAAATAGAGGGATTTATGATTAAACGACTTACTTTAATATTAGCGTTAAGCTTTTCAACAAACTTATTAGCAAACGATATCGAGCACTTTGAAGCTGCGTTAGCTGTGGTTTCAATGCCTGAAGGTGAAAAATTTGAAGAGATGATCCAAGGCATTGTTAACCAACAAGTTGCTTCGGATCCTTCAATACGACCAATAAGAAGAGCATTAGAAATATTTTATCGCGAAACATTTCAATCTGATGAATTTATTCATGGCATAGCTAATATCCAAATGGACTTGTTTTCATACGAAGAACTTTTAGAAATAAAAGAAATGATGGATTTACCTATTTTCAAAAAGTACGAAGAAATAATGCCAACTTTCATGACAAGAAATATGCAATTAGGCCAACAAGTTGTTGCATTAAAACAAGATCGATTAAAAGAATTAATTAACGCTGAACACGAGCGAATTGAAAAGTTGCAAGAGTTAGATCAACAAATGAATTTAACGGGTTCTGAACAATAATTAAAAAACGCTGAGTAGATACAACCAATCAGTGGTTCACTGAGTTCTGGTTGTATCTATTATCTGGCTATTCATAAAAAGGAATTGGGAAGTATAGTTATGACAAAACTCTCATTTTTATTTCTCATACTTTTTGCTTTAGATACTCAGGCGTTGTCTTTTGAAAACGATATTGTTTCAGCGTTGTTAGAACGAACTACACATAATGTTAGTTATGATGGTGCTTATTTATCAATTCCTTACCCTAATGGTGACGTTCCAGACAATATAGGTGTGTGTACTGATGTTCTGATCCGCTCTTACAGAAAGTTAGGCACAGATCTTCAAAAGCTGGTTCATGAGGATTGGTGGCGAATTTTGATTTATATCCATCGAAAAGAATTTGGGGGTTAAGCCGAACAGATAAAAACATAGATCATAGACGCGTTCCGAATCTACAAACATTTTTCAAAAGACATGGAGAAGTGTTAAACATATCAAATACCCCAAAGGATTATAAAATCACAGGTCATTATCGATATGTTCCAGAGAAGTATAAAACTCATCCACAAAGCTAAAAGAGTCATTAGCGATTCGACACTTAATTAGCTATAACTGTAATATTATTAATTAAGCCCGCCTTTTATAAGGATTAAAAAGATGAACAAAGCCATAGCGTACATTCTCCTGTTATTGTGTTTTAACACTTCAGCAAATGACAAATTTGATAACTTATTATTTTTAGAAAACAACCAACAATCCCCCAAAGCTGATTTGAGTGTTGTTTCTTGGCTTGAAGGCCATTGGAGAGGCGAAGCTTTTGGTGGAATTATTGAAGAAGTATGGGCGCCAGCACTGGGTAAAAGTATGATGGGTGCATTTAAGCTGGTTGTTAATAATGAAGTTCAATTCTATGAGATTGAAACAATATCTGAAGAAGAAGACACACTTGTTTTTCGCTTAAAGCATTTTCATAAAAACCTAAAAGGCTGGGAAGAAAAAGACATTACAGTGGATTTTGTGCTTGTTAAAGTTACTAAAAATAAAGTTTATTTTAATGGCCTGACGCTTGAAAAAATAAGCAATAACGAAATAAACTTATACGTAGCGATTGAAGATAACGGCAATACGACAGAAGAGAAATTCACGTACAAGCGAGTTAAATTAAATTAAAAACACTTCCTAACATCAGCTTCCTCATGAATATGACATAAGGTTTTTATAACAGCCCATACGTCCAAAAATAATCATTAGAACACTAACCTTTAATGATTAGTCTTCTTTTCAATTCATTGCTTTATTTACATTCTCATAAGCCAAACCTAGTCAAAATCAATTACAAAACCACACTTTCAAAGGCTTGCAGTTATTTATAGCAAACTCCCTTCGTTTGATAACTCCACTAAAAACCGTTAGAATAGAAATTAATTGAACGTTCAATTAAAAAAAAAGAAAAAGAACATATGCCTAAAGTAGGAATGAAACCAGTTCGTAAACAACAGCTTATTGATGCCACGTTAGAATCGATAGGTGAATACGGTTTACAAAGTACAACGATTATTACTATCAGCCGTATTGCTGGCTTATCGTCAGGCATTATCAGTCACTATTTTGGTGGTAAGCAAGGCTTGATAGAAGCCACCATCATGCATCTTTTAGAGCAATTAAGACTGGCTTTGCTAGAACGTATTTCTGTTGAAGGGCTTGCGGCAAATGAACGTTTAAAAATAATTATAGAAGCCAACTTTACGCAGTTTCAGCAATCAACTGCGGCAATAAAAACCTGGCTTAGCTTTTGGGCAGAGTCGATGCACGACCCTAAGCTGAAAAGATTGCAAAACATTAATAGTAGGCGTTTACACAGCAATTTACTTTTTTCATTTCGTCAGTTACTCGCTGAAGAACAAGCACAACAAGCTGCAAAACAAACGGCAGCCATGATTGATGGCTTTTGGCTACGATGTGCTTTAAGCGCACAACCTGATGAAGAATTTAAACAAGCTGAACAATTATGTAAAAACTTTATAGACGACCAACTTAACCATTAAATTAAAGAAAACGGAGAGATACTTGTCAACAATACGTTATAAAAATTATGTCGATGGTACTTATATTGAAAATGCCAATGGTGAAACATTTGATGTGATCAACCCAGCAACGGGTAAAGTGATCTATCAAGTAGAAGTAGCTGATGAACAGGTAAAAGAACAAGCGATAGCAAGCGCTAAACGTGGTTTTGCCACTTGGTCAGCCATGAGTGCTATGGAACGTAGCCGTATTTTACTTAAAGCCGTTGAATTATTACGTGAACGTAATGACGAGTTAGCAGAAATTGAAGTACTTGATACAGGTAAACCTTGGCAAGAAGCTTCAGTGGTTGATGTTTTATCTGGCGCTGACTCTATTGAGTTTTTTGCTGGGTTAGCTCCAGGTGTTGAAGGTAATCAACAATCAGTAGATGGCGATTTTTATTATACACGTCGCGAACCTTTAGGTATTTGTGCTGGTATTGGCGCTTGGAATTACCCATTACAAATCGCATGTTGGAAAGCAGCTCCTGCATTAGCTTGTGGTAATGTAATGATTTTCAAACCTTCAGAAGAAACACCACTTGGCGCATTAAAACTTGCTGAAATATTTACTGAAGCTGGTATTCCTAACGGCGTATTTAACGTGGTTCAAGGTGCCGGTGAAGTTGGCGCATGGTTAACTCATCATCCTGAAATAGCTAAAGTTTCTTTTACTGGTGAAGTAGGTACTGGTAAAAAAGTTATGACTGCTGCGGCAAGTACTTTGAAAGATGTGACGATGGAACTTGGCGGCAAATCACCTTTAATTATTTTTGATGATGCTGATATCGATAATGCAGTTTCTGCCGCTATGTTAGGTAACTTTTATACCCAAGGTGAAATCTGTACAAACGGTACGCGAGTATTTGTGCAAAAGTCGATTTACCCTGTATTTATTGAAAAATTATTAGAACGTACAAGTAAAAATATCGTGATTGGTGATCCTATGGATCCTAACACTAACTTTGGCGCGCTTATCTCTGAAAGGCATCAAAAACTCGTACAAAGCTACATTGATATTGGTATTAAAGAAGGCGCTACATTACTGCATGGCGGTAAAGCACTTAAACCAGCTAACGCACCCGATGGTTATTTTACAGCACCAACAATTTTTGGTGATTGTACTGACGATATGACCATTTGCCGCGAAGAAATTTTCGGTCCGGTAATGAGTGTACTAACCTTTGATGATGAAGACGAAGTGATCAGCCGAGCTAACGACACAGAATTTGGTTTAGCTGCTGGGATATTTACACAAGATATTACACGTGCTCATCGTGTTGTTCATCAAATGGAGGCAGGTATTTGTTGGATCAACAACTACGGTGCTTCACCTGCTCAAATGCCTGTTGGTGGTTATAAGCAGTCAGGTATTGGTCGTGAAAACGGCTTAGTAACACTGAATTACTTTACTCAAATTAAAGCGGTTTATGTAGGATTACAGAAACTTGATAGTCCTTTTTAGCAATCAATTTGAGCTTGGTTTAAATAGATCAAGCTCAGTGATTACAAAGCTTTTACTTCTTTAAATTATTAAAACGGGTTTTAAATGAATAGCGAAAAATTTGATTACATTATTGTTGGTGCTGGCTCTGCGGGTTGTGTATTAGCAAATAGGTTAAGTGAAGACAGTAATAACAATGTATTACTGATTGAAACAGGTGGCAGCGATAAAAGTATTTTTATTCAAATGCCAACGGCTTTGTCTATTCCGATGAATACCAAAAAATATGCTTGGCAGTTTGAAACCCAACCTGAGCCATTTTTAGATAACCGTCGTATGCATTGCCCTCGCGGCAAAGTGCTTGGTGGTTCATCTTCAATTAACGGCATGGTTTATGTGCGTGGTCACGCAAAAGATTTTGACGAATGGCAAGAACATGGCGCTCAAGAGTGGGATTATGCTCATTGCTTACCTTACTTTAAAAAGTCAGAAGATTGGGCTTTTAGCGCCAATGAATACCGTGGTAAAGGTGGTCATTTAGGTGTTAACAATGGCAACGAGATGAAAAACCCTTTATACCGAGCGTTTATCAATGCAGGTACTGAAGCCGGTTATTTTGAAACCAAAGACTACAATGGCGAGCAGCAGGAAGGCTTTGGCGCAATGCACATGACAGTTAAAAATGGTGTGCGCAGCTCAACAGCCAACGCCTATTTACGCCCAGCGATGACACGTAATAATTTAACCGTTATCACTCATGCCTTAGTACACAAAGTATTACTTGAAGGTAAAAAAGCCGTTGGTGTTAGATACGAACGTAAAGGTAAAGTTGTTGATGTAATGGCGAGCAAAGAAGTGGTTTTATCTGCGGGTCCTGTAGGTTCTCCGCACTTATTACAACTTTCAGGCATAGGGCCTAAAGATGTTTTAGAAGCTGCCAATATTGAAGTTAAGCACGATTTACCTGGCGTAGGTAACAACTTACAAGATCATCTTGAGTTTTACTTTCAATTTAAATGTAAAAAGCCAATTTCTCTTAATGGTGAATTAGATTGGTTCAGTAAACTTAAAATTGGTGTGCGCTGGATATTAACTAAAAAAGGTTTAGGTGCGACAAATCACTTTGAATCGTGTGGTTTTATTCGTTCAAAAGCCAGTGTTGAATGGCCTGATTTACAATATCATTTCTTACCTGCAGCAATGCGTTACGACGGTAAAGAAGCCTTTGCAGGTCATGGTTTTCAAGTACACATTGGTCATAATAAACCAAAAAGTCGTGGCCATATTAAAGCCATTTCAGCAGATCCTAAAGCACATCCAGAAATCTTGTTTAATTATCTTGAACACGAAGATGATCGCGAAGGTTTCCGTGCTTGTGTTCGCTTAACTCGCGAAATTATTAATCAACAAGCGTTAGATGAATACCGTGGTGAAGAAATTCAACCGGGTACTCATATTCAAACTGATGAAGAAATTGATACATTTGTACGTGAGTTTGTTGAAAGTGCTTACCACCCTTCTTGCTCATGTAAAATGGGAACAGACGAAATGGCAGTAGTTGACCCGCAAACCCGAGTTCGTGGAATTGAAGGGCTTCGTGTTGTAGATTCATCAATATTTCCAACGATCCCTAACGGTAACTTAAACGCTCCAACCATTATGGTTGCTGAACGTGCTGCTGATATTATTCGCGGCAAAGAATTACTTGCACCATCAACAGCTAAAGTCACTATTGACTCTAAACGGCAAGAACAGCAACGTTCAGCCGCACCTAAAAGAACAATCAGCTAATTTATAGCATCAAATAAACGCGAGTATCGTTCATCTCCTAATTTTCGTCGTCTTATATTTTATAACGGCGAAAGTTAAGGTTTGAAGTATAAAGTCACAACCTTAATTAGGCTTTCGGGATCACTCAAACAATAAAACAACAGAGGAGTTAATTATCTTTAAACACATAAATTGCACTTCAGGGAGACAGTTATGACCGCATGGTTATCAGCAGGAATGCTATTTACATTTATCGCCATCATATTCGTATTATATCGATGGGGAAATATTCGTTGCGTAGGTGTAACGCCAGTAAGAACCTTTACTTTTATCGCGATATTATTTACTTCAGGCTTAGATGTGGGACTTATTATGTTCCCGTTAACTGAGTTCGCTGGCTACTCCGATTTAGCAACCAGTCCTGAGTATGGATTTACAAATCCACTATCTATCGAATTTGGCTTTTGGGCCTTTCTTATCTGGGCTTTTTACTTTTTAACCTGTTTTTACTTTTGTGTTCTTGAGCCACGCGTGCGCTTCTTCGAAATACCTGTAGTTAAAATTATAAATAACGTTGTCATCATAGGTACTTGTGCCTTTACCGCCAATTTACTTCTTATTAATTTACCTTGGTATATGCCTGATCTTGGCGATGGTGAATCTATTATTGGTACGTTTTACGCGATTGTTTTCTTGGTTATTGCCTTTGCCGTGTATTCAAGTACCAACATACGTTATGTACGCATTTTAAGCTTATCAACAACTTGGTTGTTTCTTGCCTTAATCGCTTTAATGTGGGGCGGAGCGTTTCTTGGTGAAGGTTCAAGCATAGGCGAATTTGCAAATACTTTCTCAATGCTAGGTGGTTACTTTGGTAACATCCATGAGTTTGTTTTACCGATGAACGAATACCATGAGTTTTACCTTTATTGGTGGTTTGCATGGAGCATAATGATTGGTCAATTCACCGCACGTTTTGTTAGTGGTTTACGCACCTATCAAGTACTTGTGGCTATGATGGTATTTCCGTCTATCCCAATCGCTATTTGGTTTACTGTATTGTATTACTACAACCTGAACGGCATTGAAACCGCAGGCTTCTATAACATTGCTATGGTAGTTGTTGGTATTACATTTGTAGTGAACTCGCTCGATTCTTTAGTGCGCTTATACACCGATAATTTAAACATAGGTGTAGCGCGTGTGGGTAAAGTTAAATACTTAATAGGTAACTTAGTTGCGTTGAGCTTACTTACCTTGTTATTCAAATTAGATTTCTTACAAATTCAATGGGTTGGCGCTTTAGTTGTTGGGATGTTCTTCGCTTGTTTTGGCTATATGATATTTAGCAAATTCAAAGATGTAGCAGCCATTGAAAGTTCGCCAAAAGAAAACAAAATTGATTTTACAAAAATTGAACATGTAACTTAAAGGGAAATTAAATAATGAATAAAACAATGATAACGTTAGTAACAAGTGGTTTATTAGCCGCTTCTTCAAGTGCTTTAGCGGAAGTATCAGCAACAGTTAACCTTACTTCTGACTACACTTTTAACGGTGTTAGCCAAACCAATAACAACCCAGCTCTTCAAGCGAGTTTAGACTATGCAGGAGATGATGGCTTTTACACTGGCGCTTGGGCTTCAACTATTGATTTTGGTAGCGGTGAAGATTCAAACCTTGAATTTGACGTTTACGCAGGTAAGTATTTTCAGTTAGACGATAAAATTGGTTTAGACGCAGGTATTGCCTATTACACATACCACGGTGATTCTATTTCAGATACCTATAACTACCCTGAAGCTTATGCGAAGTTTGGTTATAACTCCGACTTAGGTGATACCGAATTAAACTTTTGGTACAGCTGGGATTACTTCGGTTTTGATGTGGGTCATTACATTGCCATGGTTGCTCACACCATTGAAGTAGCTCCAGGTCATAATGTTAGAGTTAGCTTTGATCGTTCAACGTCGCAAGATGAAAACAGATGGAGCTGGGATGGTGGTTCGTCATACAACCATTACCGTGTTGAATACATGACTAGCTACAAAGGTTTTGATTTTAACGCGGCTCTTGAAGATACTGATATGAATTTGGATACTGCCGACACACGTGTTGTGTTATCTGTATCTCGTACTTTCGGTTTATAAAAACCTGAACCTAATACGAAGAGATCACTAATCTTTCAGTGAGTTCTTACCTAAAAGCTCTTATATGTAATGTATAAGAGCTTTTTTATTTATAATACCAAGCTATTAATTACCTCTAGCACTTCCTGCCATCTCACTATCCCTGTATTATCTGCGCCATAAATTACGACGACAACCTTTGTTGAAAACATACTAGTTAGATTGGACCATCTTATGACCAAAACACACAAACCCAATAGTGCCAACATGCTCAAAAGAGCGCATACCAACATGCCTTTAGGCGTTGCCGACAGCTACCGTTACTGGGGCGAAGACAACACCGTATTTTTGAGTAGTATGAAAGGTTGTACGATCACCGATTGCGACGAACAAACCTTTGTAGATTTTCGTTTAGCTTACGGTCCAATTATTTTAGGTTACCGTGATGAACGTGTTGATAATGAAGTTATCAATGCGATTACCAACATAGGCACTATTTCTGGCTTCTCTACAGGTCTTGATTCTGATGTGGTTGAACTAGTGAAATCACTATGTCCAAATATCGACAAAATGCGTTTTGCTAATTCAGGTACTGAAGCCGTTATTGGTGCTGTAAGAACGGCTCGTGGCTTTACACGTCGCAATAAAATTGTTGTAGTTGAAGGTGGTTTTCATGGTTTACATGACGAAGTTATGTGGAAGTCGGATGTTGATAACTGGGAAGTAGATGATAATAAATCGCCTGAAATTATTCCTTTTGGCGCAGGTATTCCTCAAAGCACACGAGAACATCAAGTCAGTGTTCCATTAAACGACTTTGAAGCGATTGATGCTGTATTTGCAGAATATGGTGATGATATTGCAGCTATCTTGATTGAACCTATCATGGGTAATTGTGGTTCTATTGCTTCAACGCAAGAATATATGCAAAAGCTACGTGATATTTGTGACAGCAATGGTTCATTGTTAATTATGGATGAAGTTAAAACCGGTTTCCGTGTCGCTAAAGGCGGCGTGCAAGCTTTATATAATATTCACGCTGATTTAACCACTTACGCTAAAGCTATGGGTAATGGTTACCCTGTTGCCGCTTTTGGTGGTAGGGCTGAAGTGATGGATGCTATATCTTTCGATAAGGGTGGCGTTACACATGGCGGTACTTATACGGCTAATATGGTAGCGTTAAGTGCGGCAAAAGCGACATTAACTTTATTAAAAGAAACTGATGCGTTAGCCACTATCGATAGTGTAGGTTTACACATTCAAACCTTACTTTCTCGCGTGTTTACTAAGTTTGATGTTGAACATTGTTTTGCAGGTCCTAACTCAATGTTTGGTGTGCATTTTGGTGCTAACGTGCCGCAAAACTACCGCGATTGGAAAAAAACCAATAGCGACTTATATACACAGTTCGCCCTTAACTTAATCGACAATGGCGTGATGTTAGAACCTGATTCACGTGAACCTTGGTTTATTTGTGAAGCACATCAAACCATGGATTTTGAATGGTTAGAGCAAGTCGCTGAAAAATCTATGGCAGATGCTATTAACGCTAGCTAATCTTTTAACATATTTCTTTCGCATAACTCTTAGAAATAGCTCTTATAAGTAATAATTACCGAAGCTGAAAAATTGATTTTAGCTTCGGTAGCCCATCCCCTCTTTAATATAATCCCCTAACTTCATACTTCTTGGTAAACTCAAAAGTCCTTTCAATTTCATTGATTTATTTAGATATTTACAGTAAAACTAGTTAACTTCATTGATTGCTGTAAATAGGTAATCTATGCATGAAAATTTACCTTTATAAACACACTTTATAAATTACCCACAAATGGAAGCACCTATGCTTTGGCAATCTTTTAGTACCCTGCTAGTCAACTCTATTAACCAAGTTGAAACCGGCTTAGCTGTTTCAAAAAGTATTGACCAACAAATAGATGAGTTGCTCCAACCCGTCGCAGAGTTATTTACTAGCATCATCTTTTATTCATTTAATGTTGCTGGTGCTTCAGTTCCTATTATTGTTTTATGGCTGATTGTTGCTGCCGTTTGTTTCACTCTATATTTTGGTTTTCTTAACTTTCGTGGTTTTAAACATGCCTGCAAAGTGATTAAAGGCGATTACTCGGATCCTAAAGATCCGGGGGAAGTAAGCCATTTTCAAGCTTTAACCACAGCGCTTTCAGGCACAGTGGGTTTAGGTAATATTGCCGGTGTGGCTATCGCGATTTCAATTGGCGGACCTGGTGCTACTTTTTGGATGATAGTTGCAGGTTTGATGGGCATGTCCACCAAGTTTCTTGAGTGTACTTTAGGTGTGAAATACCGACGTATCAGTAAAGAAGGTACAGTTCGCGGTGGCCCTATGTATTACCTTAGAGATGGTTTGTCAGATCTAGGTCATAAAAAACTCGGTAAAGCCTTAGGTGTATTCTTTGCTATTTGCTGTGTTACCGCGTCTTTGTGTGGTAGCAATATGTTGCAATCAAACCAAGCTTATCAACAATTTGTTACAGCTATGGGCGGTAGCAGTAGTGTTTGGGCTGATAAAGGTTGGTTGTTCGGTTTAATATTAGCTATTTTTATTGGCTTTGTAATTATTGGCGGTATTAAAACCATCGCTAAAGTTACCTCAAAAGTTGTCCCTTTTATGGCAGGTATTTACCTGTTGGCTGCGCTATTTATTTTAGCGGTTAACGCCAGCGAAATACCTCATGCTTTCAGCTTGATCTTCAATGGTGCTTTCTCTCCAACAGGTGTTGTGGGTGGTATTATTGGTGTTATGATCCAAGGTTTCAAACGCTCAACCTTTTCAAGCGAAGCTGGTGTAGGTGCTGCTTCCATCGCTCATGCCACAGCATCAACTAAAGAGCCTATTCGAGAAGGCTATGTTGCTCTACTTGAACCTTTTATTGATACCGTTGTTATTTGTACCATTACTGCGTTAGTCATCGTGATCACAGGTGCATATACTTCGGTTGAAGGCATAGATGGCGTGGCGCTTACTTCTAGAGCTTTTGGTAGTGTTATTTGGTGGTTCCCGTATTTACTCAGTGTTGCTGTTTTATTATTTGCTATTTCTACTATGATTTCGTGGGCGTATTACGGCTCAATTGCTTGGGGATTTTTAGTCGGTGACAGCAAGCTTTTAGATTTAGGATATAAGTTTATATTCTGTTTATTTACCATTATTGGCGCATCAATCAGTTTAGATTCTGTTATCGCTATTTCTGACTCTATGTTCTTCTCTATGTCTATTGCTAACATTATCGGTTTGTATATGTTGGCACCTCAGGTCAAAAAAGATCTTAAAGTCTATCAATCTAAATATACTCGTTAACCGTTATTTATAAAAATAATCGGAAAAATCCCTCTGGTAATAACTAATCCATTATTGCCAGAGATGAACAAATCCCTCCTCTTCTTTTTACCCATACTTTCAAGATCCTATTAACTCAATACAAACGACAAAAACACTTACAAAAACTTTCACAAAGATTAATGATAACCATTATCGTTTGCATTGACATTTGGTATGTTGTTTTATAAAGTGCCCGCATCAAAATGATGGGTAATTTAGAATGAAGTTTTCATTAGGCAGTGTGCGCCAATGGCATTGGATAAGTGCAGCTATTTGTATTGTAGGCATGTTATTTTTTTCGTGGACAGGGATCACTCTAAACCATGCGGCTGACATTCCTGCAAAAAATGAAATTGCCACCATTGAAACTCAATTATCTAATGGTTTACTACAAACCTGGCAACCTGTTGATAACGACAAAAACTCACTTGCTAAAAGTATTATAGAGCATTTAGATGAAGAATTTGGTGTGTCTATTCCGAGCAATGCACAAGGTGAGTTTAGTGATGGCGAATTCTATTTAGCTATGCCAGAACCAGGTGTTGATGCTTGGCTTTCAATTGATGTTGAAAGTGGCGAGCTTATTTATGAGCGCACCGACAGAGGCTGGATTTCATTCTTTAATGATCTTCACAAAGGTCGTTATACCAATACCACGTGGATTTGGTTTATTGATGCTTTTGCTGTGGGTTCTATCATTTTTTGTTTAAGTGGTTTATGGCTGCTAATAAAACAAACCTCTTTTAGGTTATCAACTTGGCCTTATGTCACTTTAGGCGTGCTGATACCTTTCATTATTATTTTAACCAATCTACATTAATTTTTATAAATATAAGGACATTCAATGAACCGTAAAACCTTGTTTAACTTGTCATTATTGTCAGCGCTTGTGGTAAGTAATTTGAGTTATGCAGCTGATAGTAAGCTAGTAATGGAAGTAGATATACCTCGCTTTAATGTGGCTGAATACCACAAACCTTATGTAGCTATTTGGCTTGAAGATAGTAAACGTAAAGCTACGCAATTAGAGCTCTGGTACGACTTAGACATGAAAGATAACGAAGGCGAAAAGTGGCTAAAAGACATCAGACAATGGTGGCGACGTGTTGGCAGAAAAGCAGAGCAACCCTTTGATGGTGTAACTTCGGCAACTAAAGGCCCAGGAACTCATAAAGTATCTATGGCTTTAAACTCAAAACAGTTCGCTAATTTACCTGCAGGTGAATACCAATTACGTATCGAAGCTTCAAGAGAAGTTGGCGGTAAAGAGGTGATCAACATTCCACTGACATGGCCACCTAAGGCAACTAACTTTCCTTTAACAGCTCTAGGAAAAACCGAACTAGGCAAAATTAATATAGTTCTTGTTAACGATTAACTTTTGTAATCAATCATTTATAAGGAGAAGCAAATGAACATATCTACATCTTTGAAAACGCTATTATCTATCACTATGGTAATGAGCTTAAGTTTTAGCGCCAATGCACACAGAGCTTGGATTTTACCTAGCACAACCAACTTATCAGGCGATGCACCTTGGGTATCATTTGATGCTGCTGTTTCGAATAGTTTGTTTATTCCTGAGCATGTACCACTTCGTATGAAAGGATTAGTGATTCAAGATCCAACAGGCAAAAACATTGATGCTGAAAACCCACATACAGGTAAATTCAAAACAACCTTTGATTTGAATTTAGTAACTCCAGGAACTTATAGAATTGGCTATGCGTCTGGCGGCTTACGAGCAACTTGGAAAGACGAAAATGGCAAACGTAAAATGTGGCCCGCTCGTGGTAAAACAGCTAAAGATGGTGAATTTGCAACAGCTGTACCAAAAGAAGCTGACGCTTTACTTGTGGCTCAAAGCTTTAGACGTTTAGAGACTTTTGTTACTTCTGGCGAACCCACTGAAAACACATTCAAACCAACAAACTCAGGTTTAGAACTTATTCCAGTAACGCACCCAAATGACTTGTTTGCAGGTGAAACAGCTAAATTCAAATTTTTGTTTGAAGGTTTACCAGCAGCGAATGCTAAATTATCTATCGTTGCCGGCAACATGCGCTACCGCAACCAACAAAATCAATTAGATTTAGTTACTGATGCTGACGGATTTGTAAATATTACTTGGCCTGAAGCCGGTATGTATTTACTTGAAGCAGAGTTTGAAGACGATAAAGCTATAGCGCCTGCAACCGTTCGTAAAGGCAGTTACGGTGCTACTTTTGAAGTATTACCTGAGTAATACGTTTAAATAAAAGTTATACATTTGGCAAACTAACAGAAGTTGATTTATGGGAAGCTTGTACATTAGCGTTTTAGCTATTCTTGCATGGTTAATATTATGTGTTTTTATGTGGCGTTTACATCGCGCTAAACAACAAATAACAATAACCAAAGATACATCAACATTAATTGTTTATGCAAGCCAAACAGGCAATGCATTAACAATAGCGAACCGTTGTGCGCAAGCTTTACAACTGTCTGAAATGTCGGATGTATTACCTTTAAATAGTCTAACGTTCGAGCACTTAAGTCAGATGGAAAAAGTGCTTTTTGTTGTAAGCACTTATGGTGATGGTAAAGCTCCCGACGATGGTAATTTATTTAATCAGCGCCTAGAGCAAGCACTTAAAGATGAGATAACGTTAAAACAAGTTAATTACTCGGTTATTGCTTTGGGCGATTCAAGTTATCCAGATTTCTGTGCTTTTGGCCATCAAGTTAACAACGGACTTAAAGCATTAAAAGCTCAACCATTAAGTGAACTAATAACACTTGATAATTATGATGAAGAAACCACTGTTTTTTCTGACATTGTTCCCCCTTGGTTAGACATAAACAACACAGAAATAGATAAAACACAAAGCAGTTCAAGCTACTCTTGGCAGCTGGTTGAACGTGAAATATTAAACCCAAATTGCGGCGATGAGCTACTCGTTAAAATAAGCCTCAAGTGTCTAGGTGCTACGCCCATTTGGCAAGCTGGCGATCTTATTGATATTCAGCCACGCAATTCCGTTGAAATTGTTGAAAACTGGTTACTTAAGCACGTATTCGATGGTTCTTTATGGTTAACTCATCAAGGTCACCAACAACCATTAGCGGCATGGCTCTTTGAACGAGAACTACCAGAAAAATGCCATATACCTGTTTCTGACTTACTCGAGCATCTCCCCTACTTAGCCAAAAGAAGTTATTCAATAGCCTCAATTACTGAAAATAAACAACTTGAGCTTATTATACGATTACTAAAAAAAGATGATAAAAGCTTTGGTTTAGCTTCTAGCTTTTTGAGCCATCATAGTAAAGTAGGAGATCTGATTGAAGGTAAAATACGATCCGTTAAAGCTAATCATATTATCAATAATACCCAACCGATTATCCTTATAGGATCAGGCAGTGGTTTAGCGGGGCTTAAAGCTCAAATAGCCTCAAGAACTTATGCACAACAAACATTAAATGAAAAAATAGGTGCTATGTGGTTAATCTATGGTGAACGTAGAAACGATCCTCAACTGCCCATTAATCAACACTTATTTACTTTAAAAGATACTCAATTAGACAAGCTTAGCTGTACTTATTCTCAAGGTAATAACTACCCTAAATATGTACAAGACATTCTAGTTTCAGACCAATACATCATAAAAAAATGGTTAGATGAAGGCGCTATTATTTATGTTTGCGGCTGTTTATCTGGAATGGGGGAAAGTGTTCATCAAACCTTAATTGATACTTTAGGGCAAAGTACATTAGACGCTTTGCAGCAAGAGCAGCGTTACATTCGCGATGTTTATTGAGAAATCCCAATAACCAATTAAAAACTCAGTAAGAAAACTAGAAATTTACTTTAATTCCATTTAAAGTCAGGTCCCATTAAGTACAAGAAAATCAGTACATTTGAATAAGTAAATGTACTTTCTTACCCTCTCTATTTAGTACCGATAAGTTTATTAGCGGTATAAACTTATGAAGTATAAAAATGAATAATGTTATCTGGAATCAATTATTATCAGTTTCTGATGAGTTAAATGATGCGAAGCAATCCAAAGAAGAAAAAATCAAACTGCTTATTGCTCAATTAGAATCTATTGAAATCACTCATGAACGATCATTCGATCCTGCCGAAAATTTTGAAGAATATGTTGCTGTCGCACTTTGCCAATCAATCAAAAAAACATTAGAGAGATAAATATTGCATCTATCTCTCTTATTCTTGCTTAGATCTACATTTTAATATGTTGTTTAAATAGCGGTAAAAACTCGTCTTTTCGATGGCTAACTAACAATACTGTACTGTGTTGTTGTTTTTCTAAATGCTCTAAAAAATTAAGTAATCTGTGTCGGTTTAGTTCATCTAAGCCTTGAGTTGGCTCATCTAAAATCAGTAAATAAGGTGATTTAACTAAGGCTCTAGCAATTAATGCTAAACGTTGCTCACCATAACTTAAGCTTTGGAATGGGCTATGTTGAAGTGCAATTAAACCCACTTTTTCTAACCACTGACGGGCAATAATCACTTGTGATGGGCTTGGCTGTTCGTACAAACCAATCGAATCGTAAAAGCCAGAAACAACTACCGTTAATAAGTCGCTATGTACACGATATTGTCGATGAAACTCTGAGCTAACAATCCCCATGTGCTTTTTAATTTCCCAAATACTTTCACCTGAACCACGTTTATGACCAAGTACTTCAATATCGTTGCTATAACATTGCGGACAATCACCTGTAATAAGCTGCATTAAAGTGGATTTCCCACTACCATTGCCGCCAGTGATCAACGTATGTTGTAACGGTTTTATCGAAACATTTAAGTTTTCGAAAACATTCTTGCCACTATAATGAACACTGCCATTGGCTAATTTAACTAAGTAATCATGAGGATAGTCAGACAGCTCACGCATATTTTCAGGCCAGCTTGTATCGTCTGCAACAGGTGTAAGCAAAGCGTCTAATTGGTTTTTAGTTTCGGTGCTTTCTAATTTCCCAATAACATCAAATTGCCCGCGCTCAATAAAAGCAATATTGTTACACCAGCTAGGGATATCTTGTCGATTACTCAACATCAGCACAACGCTAATACCTGTTTTAGATAAACGCTCTAAAGCGATAGATAATGCCTCACAAGATTCAACATCTAAGCTATCAAACGGATTATCACAAACTAACAATTCAATACCGTTAAAAATCGCCTGTAAAATCAAAATTTTTCTACTTTCACCGGTACTTAATTGACGATATCCAGCCTCAAGACGATGACTTAAACCAAACTCACTTACGAGTGGATCATCCCATTTATCTTCAGGAAGAAAATCCTTGGCTTTAGTGCCAATATCATTGGCATTGAGGAAATCTGTATTATCTATTTTCAGCTCATGTTCGTAAATTTCTTGTTGTGCTTCGAATGAGATCATCCCCACTTTTTCTGCTTTCGGTAAGATTAGTTCCTCAACAGAGTCAGCTTCTAGCTCTCCTGTTAGCAATTGATCGATGTATTGTTTACCAGAGCCATTTCGCCCTAGTACGCACCACCCTTCATTTTTATTGAGTTGCCAATTAGAAATAGTTAGTTTTGTATGGGAAAAATTTACAATATTTATCATAGAATTATCAGTATGTTTAAGACATTGAAATGCATTGAGACGCTGTAGAGCTAATATATAATACAACTCCAATTTATTGCTACTGCATTATTAACAATATTCCAATAAATACTCTTTTATTCCTATTCCCTTTAATTATTTTCAAATATCAAAAACAAATATCGCCCTGTTTGAACGATCGCTCAAATAGTTATTGAACGTTTGTTCAAGCAAGTTTATAGTATGAACAATTAAGTGCTACACCTAACCAATTTAGTAGCACAACCCAATGCACGAAGAGGAACAATAGAATGAATGATAAAACCGAAAGTAACGACATAATCAAGCTAGATATAGTGTCAGATATTGTATGCCCGTGGTGCATTGTTGGTTATAAACATCTTGAAGCTGCCATAAATGAACTTGGCTTAAAAGATCGAATCGAAATTGAATGGCAACCTTTTGAACTGAACCCTGATATGCCAAAAGAAGGTGAGAATTTGCGAGATCATGTATTACGTAAATATGGTGCTAAACGTGAAGACAGTGATAAAGCACGAGATAACATTAGCGCTCGTGGTGCTGAATACGGTTTTACTTTTGATTACTTTGAAGAAATGAAAATGGTAAATACCCGTGATGCTCATGTTCTTCTCGATTATGCACATGAAGAAGGTTTGCAACATGAATTGAAACAACGTTTATTCGCGGCTTTTTTTACTGAGCATAAAGATGTATCTGATCGAGATATTTTGTTAGCAGAAGCTAAAACAGTTGGTTTAAATGAGCAAGCTTCAGCAGAGGCATTAAATGATGCAGCACGCCGTCTACGAGTTGAAAGCCAAGAATTACAATGGCAACAACAAGGTATTTCAGGTGTTCCAACGGTTATATTTAATCGCACAAGTGCTTTAACGGGAGCTCATCCTCAAAGTACATATAAAGATGTACTTACAGAGTTAGCTGGGCTTTAAGTAAATAAATTATGCTATTAAACTGATACAAGGTTTATAAAATGAATAAAGCACACAAGATTGACGTTTTACTGTTTGATGTAAACGAAACACTACTTGATATTACTATTCTTGAGCCCTTATTTTTACGACTTTTTAATAACCCACAAGTAATGCGTAATTGGTTTGCTGAACTGGTGCTTTATTCACAAGCCATGACAGTGTCTGGCTTGTACGAACCCTTTGGAAATTTAGCACTTGGCGCTTTAAAGATGGTTGGCGCCAATCATAACGTTGTGATAAACGATGAAGATATCGCTGAATTTAAAGGCTTGATGGGTAGCTTACCTCCGCACCCTGATGTTTTACCTGCTTTAAAACGCCTACAAGCTGCGGGGTTTCGCTTAGCGACACTAACAAATTCAACGCCGACTGCCTCACCTACTTTGTTAGAAAAAGCAGGAATTAGTGACTTTTTCGAAGCTCAATTTAGTGTAGAAGAAGTGAAACGCTTTAAGCCGCACCCCGATACTTATCAATATGCAGCTAAAGCTTTAGGTGTTGAGCTTGATAAAATATGTTTAGTGGCTTGTCATCTTTGGGATACTTTAGGCGCACAAGCTGTAGGTTGTTCTGGCGCTTTTATCACGCGTCCAAATAACAATCTTTTGATCACAGAAAACTTACCACAGCCAAACTTTGTTGCGAAGAATTTAGAGCACTTTGCTGATCTGCTTTTAGAACATTAATTAATAACTAATTTGATTGAAGCTTTTACCTTCATCATCGCTTTATTTACATAAAATATAATAGGATAAAATTATGCTTAAGTTTTACTTTCATCAAACACCTAACCCAATGAAAGTTGCTCTTTTTCTTGAAGAAACAGGATTACCTTATGAGCTGATCCCTGTAGACACAATGAAAGGCGAGCAACATACCACGGAATTTCGTGTAGTTAATCCAAATGCTAAAACACCAGCGATGGAAGACAACGGTAAGCGTATATTCGATTCAAATGCTATTCTTATGTATCTATCTGAAAAGTCGGGTGAGTTAGGAGGCAAACCTGAAGATCGTGGTGAAATGCTTTCATGGTTAATGTTTATCGCGACAGGTTTAGGGCCATTTTCAGGTCAATCGGTTCATTTTAATCATAAGGCTCCAGAGAAACTACCTTATGCGATGAATCGCTACCGTCGTGAAGCTGCGCGTCATTATGATGTGTTAGAAGCTCACATGATAGGTCGTGAATATATTGTCGGTGATGAATATTCTATTGCTGATATTTCAGCTTGGGGTTGGATCGATAAAGCCATGTTCGTATTAGGCGAACCGGGTCTAGATAGCTACCCTAACCTAAAACGTTGGTTCACTAAAATAGAATCACGTCCAGCAGTAGCAAGAGCTCGAAATATTGATAAAGATATTGAATTTAAATCTGAATTTGATGAAGTAGCAGCACGCGCACTTTATCCTCAAAATTTTGACAAATAATCCAATCACTAAATTAGGAGTGATAAGAATGGAAAACCAATTTGTACCACCAAAAGTTTGGACACACGATGCCGAAAGTGGCGGAAAATGGGCAAGTATAAATCGCCCCGTTTCAGGTGCTACACATGAAAAAGTACTACCTGTTGGCGAACATGATCTACAGCTGTATTCATTAGCAACGCCAAATGGCCAGAAAATAACAATTATGCTTGAAGAATTGTTAGCCCTTGGAAAAGACGCTGAATATGATGCACACATAGTTCAAATTGGTGAAGCTGTTCAATTCTCATCTGGTTTTGTAGAAGTTAACCCTAACTCTAAAATACCCGCGATGATTGATAAATCGAATGAAGAAACTAATCCTATTTTTGAGTCAGCTTCAATCTTGGTTTACCTTGCTGAAAAATTTGATGCTTTCTTACCTAAAAGTGGAACTAAGCGTACTCAAGTAATGAACTGGTTATTCTGGTTACATGGCTCAGCACCTTATTTAGGTGGTGGTTTTGGTCATTTTTATGCTTACGCACCAGAAAAGTTTGAATACCCAATCAATCGTTTCACTATGGAAATTAAGCGTCAGCTTGACGTTCTAGATAAGCAATTGGCTAAAAATGAATTTATCGCTGGAGATGAATACAGTATTGCAGATATTGCTACTTGGCCTTGGTACGGTAATTTAGTTTTAGGTGTTTTATACGAAGCAAAAGACTTCTTACAAGTTGACGAATACACCAATGTTCAACGTTGGGCTAAAGCCATACTCGATCGCCCTGCTGTTCAACGTGGTCGTATTGTTAACCGCACTTGGGGTGAGCCTTGGGAGCAACTCGAAAATCGTCACAGTGCTGCAGATATTGATAAAGTATTAGCATTAAAATCTAAATAACCTTAGCTCGGGATAAGCAAAGTTATGAATCAGTTTTTAGAGAGTTGCAGACAGTAAAATCAAACCCCCAATAACTAAGGTTATACCAATTTGATTAATGAAGTGATCTACTTTTTCATGAGGAAAAATGGATAATTACAAGGCATAAAATTTAGTAAGTAGTTATTCTACTTATAAATTTTATAACGCGGTCATTATTAATTTTAATCGTTAAAAATGAGCAGTTAATTAATCAACTTGGTATTACTGGGTGTTTTTCGTTTTAAAGTGAGTTATTTAAGTTGAGGTTATACCAAACGGATTAATCACGATGAAGTGATCAACAAAGCTAATCTAACGTTTAATAATCTACCTTCAATAGGCAAATTCCAATCACCTCTAATAAACTCAACCCAATAAAAAAGCCTCAACATTTCTGTAAAGGCTTATTAAAAATAATTTACTGACATAAAGTCATAGATTCAAATACATAACCTATATAAACATACTAGGCTCAATACATTTTACTCTGAAAATAAAGAAATAAAGGTTTTTATACGCTCAGCGTTTGCCCCTAAGTCTGAACCACCAATACGCGAGACAGATCTTAAATCAATTCTACTACCCGTATCAGTAGCTAGAATACGAATAGCGACATCATCTTTAAACGCCCACAATAAGGTCGTATCAACAGCTTCTATAGTCCCCTTGCCTGAATCTTTAGCAACAACTTCCCAACCTAAACTCATTGCAGTATCTACCGCTTTGCTGAAAGCTTGCTCGGTATTTAGCGTACTCATAATTGGTTGTAATTCAGGGTAAGCTTCTTGTTGTAATGGCTCTAGTTTTTCTCTGTCGTAAGCTAGAGGGTTACTATTATCACCACGCAATTCGATAACTTTTTCAAATTTTGGCAAGTTTACAGTGTCTGTACTTACTTGGTGTATAAAAGGTAAAGACTTAGCTTTAGCGCCTGTCATTGATAAACCAACTACAGGTATTGCTAATAATATCGCTACAGAAGTACAGGTTTTAACTACGTCTTTTTGTTTTTTGAAAAAACCAATAATACCTACAATTAAAGCTATCGCTAATACAGCAACACTGGCATAAGCCGTAAATTTAATCAGTTGAAAAGATGTACCCATATTCCATAACTGTATACGGTAAGCAATTACAGCAAGAGGAAAACCCAATAACAAAGGAATTACTGCGAATTTACATAGATTAGATATTTTTTTAATGGTCATTATGTTGCCTTAAATGTATTACTGAATAGATCTTAATGAGTTAATGGGCTTATTCTAAAATAAAAAATAACTTTTTAATTAAATAATTAATATTTCTAACATTCTATACTTACCATTACGTTTGAAGGCTGAAAAAAGATTAACACTTTTTCAACTTTTGAAATAACTGCTGCAGTATGTACTTAGTATTTAAACAATACAGAGTATACAAAGCATAACTTGTTAGTTAAGCAGATAATAACGCCATTTAAGTTTTAACATATACAGTTATTACTTAAATCAAAACTTTGCTCTGAAAGTTAAGTTCCTACCTCAATGTACCATTTAATTTACACATAAAATTAAAGACATTAATTTTCGTATTCTCAGTTATTCCGTATCTTACAAGCCTTTGAGCTAACGTTTTTCATCCATTCATGATTGACACATTTTCGCTACTCAAAACAAGGTGAAAAGAATACTTTCCACTCTGATTTATCTATTTGTTTCACCATTTTGACATCAATAATCATTAACACTAATATCGAGAAAAACTAGTAACATTTGTTACCAAAATAATGACAATACAAATAATTGGGTACGGAGATAAAGATGACTGATCTATTTGAGAATCCTATGGGATTAGACGGCTTTGAATTTGTGGAATTTACTGCTCCAGAAAAAGGTATTTTAGAACCTGCATTTACAGCGATGGGTTTTACTATGGTTGCAACGCACAAATCTAAAGACGTAGCTTTATGGAGACAAGGAGATATCAGCTTAATTACCAATTATGAAAAAAACAGCCATGCTTATCATTATGCAAGAGAGCACGGTCCTTCTGCCTGTGGTCTTGCTTTTCGCGTTAAAGATGCTCAATTTGCTTATGCTGAAGCGCTAAGAAAAGGTGCACAACCTGTAGACATACCAACAGCTCCAATGGAATTACGCTTACCTGCGATTCAAGGTATTGGTGGCGCCACTCTTTATTTAATTGATCGCTATGCTGAAGGTCATACTATCTACGATATCGACTTTAACTGGATTGAAGGGGTAGATAGACACCCAGAAGGTTGTGGTTTTCATACATTAGATCATCTAACACACAATGTTTACCGTGGCAGAATGGCTCACTGGGCTAAATATTATGAAAATCTGTTTAATTTCAGAGAAATTCGTTACTTCGATATCAAAGGTGAATACACAGGTCTACTTTCAAAAGCGATGACAGCACCAGATGGAAAAATCCGCATCCCATTAAACGAAGAAGCTGCTGGTGGCGGTGGTCAAATAGAAGAGTTTTTAATGGAATACAATGGTGAAGGTATTCAACACATTGCTTTCTCTTGTGACGATTTAATTACTTGTTGGGATAGATTGAAAAAGTCTGGCGTTAAGTTTATGAAAGCTCCTCCAGCCGCTTATTACGATATGTTAGAAGAACGCTTACCGGGTCACGGAGAACCTGTTGAAGAAATGCAAACACGTGGCATTTTATTAGACGGTACAACAGAAGGTGAAACACCTAGATTATTATTACAAATATTTTCTGAAACCACTTTAGGCCCAGTATTTTTCGAGTTTATTCAACGTAAGCAAGATGATGGTTTTGGTGAAGGTAATTTCAAAGCCTTATTCGAATCTATTGAGCGTGAGCAGCTAGAGCGCGGTGTTATTGGGGCTTAATATTAAGCACTTAATCTAAAATTAAGTGCTTCTAAAATACCAGATATACCACTCATTAATTTGTTATGGGAACTTATAGTTATGATAAAAATAGATAGAATCCACCATGTCGCATATCGCTGTATCGACGCTAAAGAAACTGCACAGTGGTATAAAGATAAGTTAAATATGGACCTTATTTTATCCATTGCAGAAAACGAGGTTCCATCTACCAAAGAACCTGATCCTTACATGCATATTTTTCTTAACGCAGGTAACGAGAATGTTTTAGCTTTTTTCGAAATACCTAACTCTCCAGACATGGGACGAGATGAAAATACTCCTGTATGGGTTCAGCATCTGGCATTACGAGTAAATAGTGTTGCAGATTTACTTGAAGCGAAGGCCGAACTAGAAAGTAAAGGTGTTGATGTTTTAGGTCCTACCGATCACACTATTTTTAAGTCTATTTATTTCTTTGATCCTAATGGCCATCGTTTGGAGCTTGCGGCAAATACCGGCACGCCGGAACAATTCAAACAGCTTCATAGTGTTGCTCAGCTAATGATTGACGATTGGGCTGAAACTAAAGTGGCACCAGATCATGCGGCTTGGCTTCACAAATAACACACAAGTAAACAACTTACGGACATAAATTATGACTTTATTAAATGAAACTCACGATGTTAACTTGTCTAGCTGGGTAACTTCAGCCAATAACACCAGTGACTTCCCTATTCAAAATTTACCTTTTGCGACGTTTCGTAAAAATGGTACAAATGAAGCAAACAGAGGCGCTGTTGCCATAGGCGATTATGTTTTAGATATGGCTGCTGTTGCTAAACTAAAATTATTTACAGATATTGCTCAAGAAGCAGCTGAAGCAGCTGCACAACCAACCTTGAATGCTTTAATGGCATTAGGTAAAGAAGCGAATTCAGCTTTACGTTTAGCGCTATCAAAAGCCTTACGTGTTGGAGCTGCTGAAGAGTCTTCTCTTAAATATTGTTTGATTGCACAAAGTGAAGTGACTTACGCCATGCCTTGTCAAATTGGCGACTACACAGATTTTTATACTTCTATTCATCATGCTACAGCTGTGGGCTCTTTATTCCGCCCAGATAACCCATTACTTCCTAACTATAAATGGGTTCCTATCGGTTATCATGGCAGGGCTTCAACCATTGATATTTCTGGGCAAGAATTTCCACGTCCACATGGCCAGCTAAAAGCCCCCGATGCTGATACTCCTGTTTTAGCGCCGTGTAAGCGTTTAGATTACGAGCTTGAAATGGGTATATTTATTGGTGAAAGTACACAATTAGGTGAGCGTATTTCTATCGAAAAAGCAGAAGATCATATCTTTGGTTTATGTTTATTCAACGATTGGTCGGCAAGAGATATTCAAGCTTGGGAATATCAACCATTAGGTCCATTCTTAGCGAAAAACTTTGCTTCAACAATCTCTCCTTGGATAGTAACAACCGAAGCATTAGCCCCTTACAGAATTAACTTTACTCGTCCAGAAAGTGACCCACAACCTTTACCTTATTTAACAAGTGAAGCGAATACTCAATCTGGTGGTTTAGATATTCAACTAGAATGTTTAATTCAAACTGAAAAGATGCGTAACGACAATAAAGCTGCAGATAAAGTAAGTGAGTCTAACTTTAAATATTCTTACTGGACCATAGCGCAATTAGTGACACACCATAGTGTGAATGGTTGTTCTATGAAAGCGGGAGATTTGCTTGGTTCAGGTACACAATCAGGTCCAGTACACGAACAAGCTGGCTCTATGTTAGAACTATCGCGTGGTGGTAAAGAAACATTCACTCTAAGTAACGGCGAAGAGCGTACTTTCTTAGAAGATGGCGACACAGTTATTATGCGTGGATATTGTCATAAAGAAGGTGCTGCACGCATCGGCTTTGGTGAAGTTACTGGAACGGTACTTCCTGCTGTGCCGTTAGTATAACTAACCTGAGCTAAGCTAATTTAAGTGCTAACTTGAGTGAGATAATTAATACAACAACTTGTTAAAACAATTACCCAGCCCAACCAACTTGGCGAGCTCTACAAGGCATACTTGTAGAGTTTTTTTGTTTTACACTCTAGTTTTTATGATGAATGACTATGGGATTTGATTAATCAAGTTAAATGAGATAACGGAATTAAGTTATTAAATTAAGACGCGAAATTAGGTAGTTAAAGCAATCCAGATAACTAACCTGAACTCGGCTTAATATATTCTTCTCTAACAGCTACTTTTACTTGCTTCATCGTTAAATTTACTTGCAATAGACTAGCTATTGACGCGAAATCTGCCTTGAAGAAAGAAAAACTATCAAGCTAGAGAATAAGTTAAATTTTATGAGTAATAATTTCAATCAATTAAAAAAATCTTAAACCGAGTTCAGGTTAACTATTTTTTTCAAGTTTAGCGCTAAGTTTTTGAGTTAGCATTTTCAACTGTTCGCATTCTCCTGCTGTTAAACCTTCAAGTAATCGTTCTTCTTGAACTTGCACTAATGGAATAATTTCCTGATAAAGTTTTTCACCTTCAGCACTAAGGTTGAGTAAGTTTTTACGTCTATCTTCAGAGCTTGTTTGTTGCTGTAAAAGCTCTCTTTTGATCAAGCGGTTAATAGCTCGACTGACCTGCATTTTATCAAGATGAGTAAAGCTACATATATCACGCGCCGATATCTCATCATGGTAGCCGATAGTAGCAATAACACGCCATTCCATCTTAGTTAACCCATATTCTTCATATATTTGTGCAATAAATGCTGTGACTTGCTGAGCTAAAACAGAGAATTGATATGGAAAAAATGTATTCAAGTTTAACGACACAGAGTCACCTTTGAGGTTTGATTAGTTACAGGTTGGCAAAGTTATAATGACAAAGAACATATAATACATATTTTTAGAGTGAGTAACAAAAGCGGTTAGGGGCTTAGGGACTGTTGATCTTTCGAGATTACTTTTACAGCAAGATGTTTGATATTTAGACAAGGCAGAGTATGTGACGTGTAGCTGGCTACTCGAACATACGATAACGCCCTCCCTATCCAAAGTAAGGAATTTCAAACATATGCTGCCCTTTGGGTTCATTTAAAACGAATTTACTCATTGCTGTTCGCTTTTATAATAGAATGACTATTAGACAAAGCTCACATCGCGATTAAATCCGTTTTAAATTGAATAAAATTTAACCCTGAAAGATCAACAGGCCCTAGTATATTTACCTAAATTTAACTTAATTAAGCTCTGCTCAGTTTAAAACTTTTAATCAATTAAAAAGCTCTAAACCAAGCAGAGATTATTTAACCCAATCTGAAGTTATTTACATAACAGAAATTACCATGGACCTCTTATCGCTAATGTTTTTGTAGGGGAATACACATTAACAAATAAGACTTTGCCGTCTGGAGAAAAACATGCGCCAGCTAACTCTGTTTGAGCATTGAGTTTGGCAAAATTATAAAGTTCACCTTGCGGTGTAACACCACGCAAATGATTGTCTACAACATCTGTGTATTGGTCTTCACAAACTAATAAATCGCCATGAGGCATAACCGTTAAATTATCACCAAAGTTATATAAGTTTGTACTCTCACTTTCCAAGAACAACTGAATATCACCAACTTCATTTAATGGTATATCACTTGTTGGGGTAGGACGATAACGCATTATTTGTCCTATTTGTTTAGCTCCACCATTGGTACAACAAAAATACAATTCTTTATCTGCCCAATGAACACCTTCACCACGAGCAAACAATGCAGCGCCTAATTCATAACCTTGCTTTCTTAAGTCATCATTTGGGCTTTCAGGATCAGTAATATTTATCCATTTAGTTTGATACCAAGTACCTTTTTTCATTGAAGAATTTGACCAGTTTCGAGTGTCAAACTGTTGATGCTTAATAAATACTAAAGCTTGTAACTGCCCTCCTTTATCAAGTTCGCCATAAACATTAGGTACAAAACGATAAAACAAACTATCGCCTCTATCTTCGGTTAAATATACGGTTCCAGTTTGAGGATCAACAGCAGCGGCTTCATGATTAAATCTACCCATAGCTTTTAATGGTTTAGGTTCAATTAACCCCTTTGTTGTAGCAGGTATTTCAAAGATATAACCATGATCTTTTTTATGTTTGTTATTAGCTTTTTCAACAGACTCTTCACACGTTAGCCATGAATTCCAAGGAGTTATGCCACCAGAACAATTTCTTAAGGTTCCCGTTAACGACATGAACTCTTGCTCAACTTGTTGAGTTTCTAAGTTATAAACAATGTTTGTAGTGCCGCCCGGTAACGATACACCATTATTCAAAGAGTCATAACTAAGTGCTGATTTATGAGACTGAATACTATCGGGCTGACGACGTAAGTGCTTTAAACTCAATTCATGATTTCTTATTAAAACCACTCGCTTTTCTGTTAACGGTAAACAGCCCATGCCATCAGCACGATCTGGCACATGAAAACCATCATTCATTGGTTTTGCAAAGCTTGAAATAACCTGATAATTAAAGCCAGCGGGTAAATCAAGTAAACCATTAGAATCAGGCAATAGAGGACCATATTTGTTAGTAATATGTTCTACTTTGTGTGAACAACCCAACACGCTTGCCGCAAGCCCTGCAAATGCAATAGAACCAGCGCCATAAATAAAGTTTCTTCTGTCCAATTTTTTATCCTTAGATCTTTTTATAGTAAAACATTTTTATTTTACCAGTCACAAAGTGTTATATTGTAACACTAACAGGAAGAAGCATATTATTCCAATTCGAAAACCGGCATTTATGTAATATTCATACAAACTTAATATTTGTGCAAATAGCGAGCTGAGGTTATTTATTCTCGTCTTGCTTAAAAGTTGCTTTAAAAACTTAGCTACACAAATAAAAACATACTAAAGAGCCCAAAACTTATGCGTTATTTATTTAACATGATATTTATTCTTTTTATATCATTAACTCTTCAGGTTTCATCGATGGCAAATGAGCATACAGCCCATGTTCATGGTGAAGCAGAATTAACACTAGCAGTAGAATCAAATAAATTACTTATTAATTTCTTAACTCCCGCTGATAGCCTTTTGGGATTTGAGCATAAAGCAGAAACAGCTGATCAGATTAAAAAAATAGAAGATGTTAGAGTAAAACTAAGTCAAATAGACACTATACTCACCCTTTCTAAGATGGAATGCGAACTCAGTAACAATGAAAATAACTTAAACACATTATTAGCTAAAGAATCTCATTTAACCCTAGATGAACATAAACATGAACACCACGATCATGTTGAACATACAGAGCTTAGTTTTAGCTATACATTAATGTGTGAAAAACTTTCAGAAGTGAATACAGCAACAATAAATTTATTTGAACAGTTTGAAGAAATAAAGAAAATCAGAACGTTATGGATCAGTGAAAAAGGTCAAGGAGCGGTTACCTTAACCCCTAACAATAATAGGTTGAAGTGGAAATAATAGGCTTGGGATTAAGCTTTGCCTAGTATGTATGAAACCTAAACTACGTTTATTGAAGAGCAAAGTTCATCTCCAACTTTTATCCTAGCACTGGGTCTAGAATTGGATTTAGAATTCAATTGGACAATTACATCAGTTGTGCCACCCAATTGCATCATAAGCGCCAGTCATTATCATTCAACTCTGTCACCTAATCACATTTACCGTGACCACTAAATAACATGAGTTTGCCACTGATAAATATGATCACTTTGTGCGCATCGCGGAAGTGTTCACTTTAAATGATTCGATACTTTTTCTAATGAATTATAGGTGTCTTATTACTGAAAAACCTCCATAATAACTGTTATGTTGCTCTACTTTCTTTTTATTTATTCTCATTGAGGCGTTAGAAATTATTTATGATTTTTGATCAATATGTTGGTTTTTTAGATGAGTTTTCAGTTAATATTGAAGTTTTTACTACATCAGGTACTGCTGTTGGTAGTGGTAAGCTATCAGTTAAAAAAAATCAAGCCCCTCAAGTTAATTTTGATTTAAATACAGCTATATCTAAATATGCAAAACAAAAAGTGTTTATTTGTAAGTCTGAAAAGTATCAGTACCAATTGCAAGATTGTGAAGTATTTGATAATGCCATTTTTCCAAGTGTCTTTATTAGGGGAAAGGAAAAGCGAGCTAAATTTAAGAAAGTTTACCTTCTTCTCCAAGGACTATCACAATGGATGGATAGTAATGGAAGTTTTGAGCTTACTGATAGTGAAATCATTAGAAAAAGAGACTCTAGAACTTTTGATGCTGAAGTCAACTTGGGCGGTAAAAAGATTTCTTTAAGTAATGAACATTGGTGTGATACTAAGCATGTTAAAGATAATAATTACCAACTTAACCAATACTCACTTCTAAGAATCGAATCTAAAAATTCCTCTTGGTCTATTACTGAATTGATGGCAATAATTAACGATATAAGGACATTCTTTACATTACTACTTGGTCATTCGATTGGTGTCGAGTATGTACTGGATGCAACTACAAAAAACACTAAGCAGTCAATATATTTTGTAAACGCTACAAGAGATACAAACGAAGATATCTTGCCGAGAAAGTGCTTTGTTCCTTCATCATTTTTATTCAAAGAAAATAAGTGGCAAGAATTACTACAAGGTTACTTCAGTAGTAACAATGAAAAATACAAAAATGTTTGGGCTAGAATCTCTGGTATGCTTTCATATGAAGGGTTTTGGGAATATAGAATATTAGCATATGTTAGTTTGGTCGACCGATACGTAAGTATCTTCGCCAAGAATGAAGAAAAGTCTCTATCACTTGGGCAGTTTAAGAAATACCGACGAGTTGCACGAACTTCATTGGAAAAAGTGAAATCAGAATGCAGTTTAGGCGATGAAGATAAGGAAAAATTCAATGCTGTTATTGATAGCATGTGCATTCAGGTTAATCAGAATATTCAAAACACATCTATTCCCTCATTTAATGAAAAATTCGATCTGAAAGTGTCTAGAACTAACCCAAATATCATTGAAGTGCTGGGGTTCAAAGATGATGATTTTCGACACTTGAAGCAACTTAGAAATACTGTAGCGCATGGAGATGAGCCTAAAATTCAAAATGAAGGGAATATTACATACGAAGTCACAGTTACCAATAAAATTGTTTTGCTACTCCGTTATTGGGCTTTTATTGACATGGGTTTTACGCATTCAGAGTTCATTGGTTTTTTAGGCAACTGGATGTATCCAATTACACAGCAAGCACAAGTTAATAGAGTTTCGCTTGATATCGCTTCGGGAAAGTACTTATTTCTTAAGACAAATAAAACAAATTTTTTAAAAGCTAAAAAACATAATTTGAAATGTTTAGTTTTAGATTATGTAAAATCAAGTGATACTTTTAGAGTGAATGATAAAGCGACTGAGCATGTTGGTGCTTGGTTCTTTAATCGAGATAAAACAACTCGATCTGTTGAAGAAGAGCTTATGGCTTTTGTAGATACTACAAAAGTTAAAAATGTCGCATATTTGGGCATTTCTTATCTTAAAAATAAAGATGAGTTACTTAACCTTTCTTCAGGAGCTTGTATTTTGAATTGCCCTGAATATTTATCCTCACATGGACAAGTAAAAGACCAATTGAGAGTCTTTGATGATTTCAAAAACACATGGCTTCTTTCCGAGTTTGAAAAGCGCATTGGGCTTGTGTAGTCTCGAACAATGCACTTAGTTTCTAGTTAGAATTACGACAAAAATAATTATTCATGAAAAGGCGTTATCGATACAGAATCTAATCCAAATTAATACTACAGCTTAAATGATAATGTCCCCTATGTGGCATAAGTGTGCATTGACAGTGTTAAATTTATCCAAAGATGACAGCTTTAATAAGGCGGATATATTGTGGCATTGTTAAATGCAACTAAGTGGCCTGCTGCTAGAGATTTTCCATTCAATCTAGAATCCAAAACCTCAAAGCTTTTAACCATATTTAAGCTCAGCTATTCAATACAAATTTATTCGTAGTTCGAATCACCATCTTGGTAAATACTCATCTCTGCTAATGTTAAAGTATAGGCAGAGGTTGCTGTTTCGTCTTCAAAAAGCTGGGTTGATAATTTACCTGAAATCCACACAGGTTCGTATAAGCTTTCAAGGGTAATGCCTTCTTCCGATACTACATAAATAATTTGATTAGGTGGAGGTGGCGGTAAGTGAAGACATGCCCCAAAATATGGGACTAAAAAGAAACTTGCGACTTTCTTTTCTCCTATAAATTCTATAGGAACAATAAAACCTGGAATACGTATATTCCTGCCATCCATAGCTTCAATAATACGAGTAGAAACTAAAGCTTTTTCATAAACTTCATTTGTAGACTTATCAGGATTAATAGCACTTTGGATAGTGTTTTCAAGTTGATCTTCTGCTGAGCCATCTTCTACTTGAGCGATGTAATCGGGTGGATTTAATATGGCGTCTAAGTCATCTTGCGGGATAAGCTCTTCCCAGTAGATCTCATCAAACGTTTGTTTTTCAGCTGGGTTTTGTACTTGGGCTGGAGTGCTATCTTGCTTTGTACTTATTGGATCTGGATTTTCAGGTGAGACTGTTAATTCAGATTTTAGCGAAGGTTTTTCACACGCAGCTAACAAAAATAAAAATAAGATCAAAAAAAACTTCATAAATAATACCTTTGATTTATACCTGTAAAATAATCACATTTGCTATGTAAGGTTTGCTTAGCTCTTATACCAAACGGATTAATTTATTGAGCAACTTAGAGCTACATTAGCAAGCTTAGAACAAGCAAAATTGATTAAACATAGTTATTCTATATTTCTTCAATTTTGTGATGTTATCAGTTTGCTAATGAGCTCCCGAAGGGCGAGAATTTAAAGGCTCATATGCCGCGTTATTGATTTTGACAAGGTTCCTACATGGATGTAGGACATTAGGGTAACGCAGGAGCAGTTACCGAGAATAACCATTATCTTCAATCAATGCCTCGCCTACATGGATGTAGGTGCTTAGGTTCAGTCTGGAACTATGAACCTGTGCCTCTGAACCTTTAAATTCTCGCTAAGTGAGTAATAAATTAATCCGTTTGGTATTAGTTAATCTGAACTCGCTTTAAGATGTTTTTAATTCATTGAAATTATTACTCATAAAATTTAACTTATACGCTAACTTAATAGTTTTTCTTTCTTTAGTTAGAGAATAATATATTAAGCCGAGCTCAGGTTAGTTACAAAGAGCTTACATTGCTGGTTACATTTGCTTATTTTACAGCAAAACAACATTGTTATAATATAACAATATCATTTCAAACTGTAACTTTATAACTCTGTATTATTTTGAATGCCATTGAAATTAACAATCTTGAGTTTTCTTACTCAATAAAATCTGAGCAGAACATCTTAAAAATAGCCGATTGGTCGGTAAAACAAGGTGAGCAACTGTTCATTCATGGTCCTTCGGGTAGTGGTAAGTCTACTTTACTTAATATTATTTGCGGTTTACAACTTCCTCAATCTGGTGAGATTAAAGTACTCGGCGAAGCGTTAAATAATATGAGCAAGCGCCAGCGAGATAAATACAGAGCTGCACATATTGGTTATATTTTTCAACAGTTTAATTTAATTGATTACCTAAATGCTATTGAGAACATTAAGCTAGCAACACATTTCTCTCCTAATACCAAACCATCAACGCTTGCAGCACAAATAGATAACATACTCACAACACTTAAACTTGATGCTAAAGATTGGCATCGTCCTGTTAATCAGTTAAGTATTGGTCAACAACAACGAGTAGGAATAGCGAGAGCTTTAATAAACCAACCTAAATTAATTATTGCTGACGAACCCACTTCATCACTTGATCAAGTTGCTAAAGATAGCTTTATTTCGTTACTTACTTCCCTTTGTGAAGAAAATGCCACAACTCTGCTTTTTGTTAGTCACGATATGAGCTTACAAAACCACTTTAATTCAAGCATTGCATTAAACAGTATTAATCATCTTAAGGTTAAGAATTAATGTTTTTCCGACTCGCATCTAAGAGCATTATTTACCGTAAAGGCTCAGTAATGTTAACCATAATTGCCTTAAGTATAAGTATGTTGGTTATGTTTGGTGTAGAGCATATTAGAGAGCAAGCAAAAGTCAGCTTTTCTAATAGTGTTTCTGGTGTAGATATTATTGTTGGTACGCGAACAGGTGAATTGAATTTATTACTGTATTCTGTTTTTAGAATGGGAAAACCAACAAATAATATGAGTTGGCAATCTTATACCAATCTAAAAAACAACCCGCAGGTAAAGTGGGCTTTACCTATTTCTCTGGGTGATTCTCATCGAGGTTATCGAGTGTTAGGCACCACATCTAACTACTTTGATTACTTTAGCTATGGCGAGAAACAGGCTTTAGAGTTTTCAAACGGTGATAAGTTTAATCACTTATTTGATGTTGTTATTGGCTCTGAAGTTGCTAAATCATTAAAATATCAATTGGGTGATCAATTAACACTAGCCCATGGCATAGGTAGTACAAGCTTTACTAATCATACCGATACACCTTTCAAAATTGTTGGCGTACTGAAACCTACAGGCACAGCCGTTGATCAAACATTACATATTAGTTTACAAGGTTTAGAGGCTATTCATTTATCTGCGTCTAAACGCAAAGAATTACTCAACAAAGCGCAACAGCCTTTAACTAACTTCGTCGAATTACAACCGCAATCTGTTACTGCTGTAATGCTAGGTTTAAAATCTCGACTCAGTGCTTTTCAACTTCAACGTAATATTAATACAAACAACGAAGAACCTTTAATGGCTTTACTTCCCGGTGTTGCGCTCTCCGAGTTATGGCAAACCTTATCTGTTGCAGAAAGTACGCTTCGTTTAATTTCGAGCTTAGTGATCATATCAACCTTATTTGGGTTAAGTGCTATGTTGTTGGCATCTATCCGAGAACGCCAGCAAGAAATAAAACTACTTCGTATGATAGGAGCATCTCCCTTTTTCATCTACTGGCTTATAGAACTCGAAGCTCTACTTATTACTTTAGTTAGCGCATTTATTGCAATTGTATTACTGACGGTAGGTTTAACTGCATCAAAGTCATTCTTGTTAACTCATTATGGATTGTCAGTTAATGCAAACATACTTTCTGTTAATACATTGATAACTGTCAGCATATTACTTTTTTTAACATTTTTAGCAGCTATCCCTCCTGCCTTTATGGCTTTTAAAGAAGCAAACCGCAGATAACTTTAGCTCAAAAAAAAGAACCAAAGTATTAAGCGTTCGGTTTCCCTTGTCTGTTCATTATAAAACCCAAAAATCACTAACAACATTGATTTTAAAGTATTATTTTCATCAACACTCAATATTTAAATAATCATTTTCACGAATGGTAATCAATAAATATATCCTGAAACATCTTGCGAAGCGTTATGTTATAACATAACATTTACACGACTGTTATATTATAACACTTCCGCAAGGGGAAACATGAGAAAGCTATCGAAAATAATGAGCGTATTGCTTGCTGTTACAGCAAGTGCTCAAATAAATGCTGAACAAGTTAAAGGGACTATTACAAATAACCAAGGTAAAGCTATTTCTGGCGCAATGGTTAAAATAATGGGGACCAACAACACATCAACCACAAATGAAGAAGGTGTATTCACCTTAGATGTAGAGCCAGGTAAATACGAGCTCCACGTTGTTGCAAACAACTTTGTTCATAAAAATATTAACGTAAACATTGATAAAGATAAGCATGCTGAATTAAGTGTTTTTCTTGATAAGTCGGCTATCGAAATTATTGATGTACATGCCACGCCTTTTCACAGTTCAAACATAGAATCAGCTTTACCTATTACCGTATTACACGGTGAAAAATTGCGCATGCGTCAAGAAAACACCTTAGGTGATAGCTTAAGCAAAGAAGTTGGCGTACATAGTAACTTCCATGGTTCTGTTGCAAGTACACCTATTATTCGTGGTTTAGACGGACCTAGAGTATTAGTCACTCAAAATGGTTTAGATGCGGGTGATGCTTCACGCATTGGGCCTGACCACGCAGTATCGACAGAAACATCAACCACAGAGCAAATTGAGGTTTTACGTGGGCCTGCAACACTATTTTATGGTAGTGGTGCAATTGGCGGTGTCGTTAATCTTGTTGACGAAAGAGTACCACGTAGTACAGACACCAAAGGTGAATGGTTAGTAGAGCACAATAATAATAACGATCAAACACTCGCTTCAGGTTCATTTAATAGCGGCGTTGGAAATATTGCTGTGCATGCTGATGGTTTTTATCGTGAGAGTAATAATTACCAAATACCTGAAAGAGATGGCGTTGATAAAGTAGAGAACTCTGCTGCAGAATCAAGTGGTTTCACTTTAGGAACAAGTTACCTACTTGGTAATGGTTTTGTTGGTCTTTCATATCAAAGCTTGGATCAAGAATACGGAATTCCTGGCCATAGTCATGGTGATGAAGAAGTCGCGGTATTAGCTGATTTAGAGCAAGAACGCTGGCAACTATTAAGTGAATTAGACTTTAATAATAAATACATTAAAGCAGTAAATACCAGAATTGCTTTCACCGACTACGAGCACAGTGAACTAGAGGTGGGCGTTGTTGGCACCACTTTCGAAAATGAAACTTTAGAAGCTCGTACAGAAGTTTTACATCAAGACTTTCTAAACTGGCGTGGCGGAATAAGTCTTCATTATAAACAAAATGATTTCACAGCCGTTGGCGAAGAAGCTTTTACTCCACCGTCTAAAACTGACTCAATTGCATTAGCGTTAATGGAAGAACGTCATTTTGGTGATGTATTACTTCAACTTGGAGCTCGAATTGAGCGAACAGAAATTACAGCCTCAACGGTACGCTTACCTGAACTTGAGTTATTTGAAAGCCTTAGCGATGTAGACGCACATGATGATCATGATCATGGCTCAGAAGAGATCACCCGTAATTTCGACGTTAAACATGTTTTTACTCCTGTTAGTTTTTCTGCAGGTCTTGTTTGGGATTTTGCTGATAGCTATAACCTTGGCCTTTCACTTTCCCATTCTAAAAGAGCACCTTCAGCATCTGAACTTCTGTCTTTTGGACCACACATAGGTACTGGTTCATATGAAGTAGGCGCACTATTCTCCTTACAAGAAAGTGCAGGTGAAGAAGCATATTTCAGTTTAAACGATCAACCAATTAAGATGGAAACAGCCAACAATATCGATTTAAGTTTACGTAAATTTAAAGGTGATTTTGGTTTTATTCTAAATGCTTTTTATAACCAAATTGACGATTATTACTATGAGCAAGCAACCGGCTTATTGGCAGTTAGCGAACATGAACATGATCATGGAGAAGAAGAACTTTCAGACCATGAAGAAGAGGAAACAACCACATTACCTCTCTATGCATTTACTGCACAAGATGTGACTTTATATGGCTTTGAAGCCCAAGCTGTTTGGCAAGTAAATGATGAATTTTCATGGACGGTGCAAGGAGATATTATTCGCGCAAGCTTAGATGCCGGAGGAGATTTACCTCGTACACCGCCAGCGAGAATCGCAACAGAATTAAAATATCAAGGTGAAAGCATTTCAGCTGACTTATTTATTAATCATTACTTTGACCAAGATCACATCGCAGAATTAGAAACATCTACAGACGGATACGTACTTGTTGATTTCAACGTTAACTATCACTTCAGTATAAAGCAGCAAGATTTAGCTATTTACTTGAAAGGGAAAAACTTAACGGATGATTACGCACAAGTACACACATCATTCTTAAAAGACTTAACACCACTAGCAGGACGTTCATTTGCTATTGGTATTCGTGGCTCATTTTAACTTTTACTTTATCACTGGATATAGACCCATTTACCAAGGAATAACATGAAAAAATTTAGTTTAAATACCTTAGCTTTAGTTTGTGCCGCAGCATTAACCGGTTGTGGAGATGCAGAAACAAATATTACGGAATTAGAGCCAACGATTATTGTTGAAGATGATGACGACCATGACCATGACGAAGAAGCTGGTGAAGGTCGCCTTGCAATTACAGCAGCAGACCAAGCCGTTATATATGTTTATGATTTAGAAGATAACAACTTAATCGACTCATTAAATTTAACACACCCAGCAGAATACTTGTACGCGAGCCCTGAAAACCGTTATGCCGTTTCAATTCAACGTACATTAGACAGTGTAGAGTTTGTTGATGGTGGTCTTTGGCAAGAATTACATGATGATCACTACGATCAACATGATGATGCTCCTGTGTTAACAAACTTCACCTTAAATGATAGTAAGCCTACTCACTATGTACAACGCGGTGAACAAACAGCTGTATTTTTTGATGGCGACGGTGATTCAGGTATCAATGCTAGATTAAGCATATTGTCTGATGAAAGCATTGCTGAAGAAACTACTATTGCCGATCACGATTTCGATACTAACATACATGGTACCGCTGAAATCCGTGATAATTATGTGTTAACAACACTACGTGACAGCGATTCTGATAGCACATTGCCTGAATATGTTGCTTTATTAGAGTTACATGATGATCACTTCCACCAAGAAGAAATTTTTGACATTAGTTGCCCTGCTTTACATGGAAGCTTTCAAACTGAAACCCATATAGCTTTTGGTTGTAGTGATGGTGTTTTATCAATAGAGCAACAAGGTAATGTATTTACTCCACAAAAAATTGCCAACCCTGCAGAGCTAGCAACCGGTTCACGTATTGGTGCATTATACGGTAGCCCTGAAAGCAACATCATGATTGGTACAGCTTCTTCAGACTTTTATTTTGTTGACTTAACATCATCTAACATCACTCCATTTGATTGGCAAACAGAAGACAACTTAACCTCTGTTGTTTACAGCTTTGATGGCCATAAAGAGCATATGTTAATTCTAGATAATGAGGGTTACTTAAACCTATATAGCGCTGAAGATGACTGGGCATTTGAGAAACGAATTCTTGTTATTGAAAACCTAGCGACTGATGCCGATCCAATAATTGTTTCATCAAAAGCTGGCGAAGTTATTTATATTATTAATGATCAACAAGTAACAAGTGTTGATTTAGATGATGAACACGTTGAAGAAATCTTAACTTTAGATTTCGCACCATCTGGCGCAGTTTGGTTAGGTATCGCTGAAGAAGAAGAACATGACCACTAAGCATAGTCATTGATTGAAGCACTCGTAGAGTTAGCTTTATAGCCGACTCACAAGCTGTTTAGGTATAAATAAAAAGTCGGGCATCAGCCCGACTTTAATTTTTAGTTAAAAACATATTTATTAAAAAACTTTCATTTATGTTTTGTTTCTTGAAGTATAAAAGCTCTAGAAGCCCCTTTCCCCTCTTGAGAAGTATAAAGGGTTAGATAACTTACCTTTTCAGGGATTTTAACTTCAAAGCTAACTTCTGACACTGCATCTCCTTTCAATAACCATTTAAGTTGCTGAGTTGATACTATTTCAGCGCCATCTAATGCTTTAAAAGTAATATAAGCATCGTCAAACTTTACGCCTTCAAATTGTAATTTAACCAATAAGTGGTTTGGTTTATCACTTGCCACCATTTTATAATATGTATCAATCCTTGACGCTCGTTTATTTATTGGAGGACTTCCACCCAACCAAAAACCTTGGCGACGTTCATTAACTGTTGGCGCATAATTAAGTAACTTATTAACACTGTTTTTTTTAATTAATTGAGGTGTAACATCTAAGCTTTTATTACTTTCCTCATTAACTAAAATATCAGTCTTATTGTCACTTGGCGAACAGCCAGTAAAAAATAGACTTAGCACTATTGAGGTAAAAAAGACAAAACAAGGCGAGCTAGATATTCTCGCTTTGTTTCGTACTTTTATTAATTGATTTTTTATCATTAAGTTAGCTTCGGTTAAACTGAATCAGCAGAACGAGCTAATTCAAAATAATAACCACACTGACTTCCTTTTAAAATGATTTCAGGATTAGTTACATTTAAAGAAAACGAATATCTTCTACCAGATATTACATTTATTTTACCGAAATAATTATCTTGGTAACCCTCTACTTTAACAGCACTTCCAGTATCATCACGAACCTCAATATAAGCCGATTGATCACTTATTACGTGATTTAACTTATTAAAGGCACTTATTACCATATTTCCCGTATAGTTCGCTGTAAATTCTACACGACGTCTCATCCCTAAACCATTACTGAGATTTGCTCCAGGTAAGTTATTATTCAAACAAAATTCAGGAGAATTATTAGAAAGTACAACAGGATCACCGTCGCCTGTAGGAGCTTCTCCCGCACTTAGATTAATCGTAAGGTATAACTTCTCTAAATCGTTTGCACCTTCACTAGATGAGCCTTTATTGGCTTCTGCATTGATTGCAGGATCAGCTGGTGTATTAGCTGGATAAACACCGAAAGGATCGCTTGTTTTAACATTAGCTGTTGCCATTAATGACTTAACGTCAGTCTCAACATCAGGGTTACTTTTTAAATAATGATCTAAAAATGTAAAAATAGTCGCTGAATGAATACCTGTTTTCATTTGAGATACAGCATCAAAGAATTCGGTAAAACCTTTACCGTTAAGTGTACCTATTCCATACATCAACTTAATAACTGTTTCTTCTGAATAAAAGCCATTAGCTCGATCAGTCTCAAGTGGCGCAGTTAAATCATCACACGATCCATCAAGTTGTTGCTCGCCTGAGGTATCACAATAGTAATGACTACCAGATAATAAACCACCAACTGCAGTGCCGTAACCTTCTCCATAAGCTAAACTTGCATCTTTATATTCATTGTAACCATGGCTATCGCCTGGGCTATCTGAGTATGATAATTGTGCTTGTAAGAAATGTCCGAATTCGTGACCAATTACGCCTTTATCAAATTCATCAGTATCTGAATCAGCTTTACCTAAAATAAATACACCTTGCCATAATCCATTGCCGCTATAAAAAGAAGTACCAATTTGACCTAAGGCTATATCGCCTGAAGTAGCTACGTTTTTAGTAGACCAGTAAAGGTTCAATGCTGGCATTTCAATATTAGGATTCATTGCTTCTAATTTATCAGCTGCACTTTTCACAATACGTAATATTGAAAATGGTGCAGATTCACGTTCTACTCCATCAATAACATTACCATTGCTATCAAATCCAATTTTAGCTTTAATATCTAACTTATTATCACTACCTGCTTCATCTTTAATTGTTATAGCACTTGAAGTCAGTTCATATAATTTTTTAACATTGCCTTCACTTGTATTGTCTCGAATAGCAAAATTATACTCAGGTCCAACATTCGGTGTAGAACGAGTTTTCTGAAGTTGTGCTTTAACAACAACTTTCACTGCTGTTGATTCAGGTGCAGTATCAAATTGATAATAACCATCATCATTTGAAAGTGTACTTGCAATCACTCCACCGTCTGCATCAATCATATCAACAGGTACACCAGCGATAGGGAATATTTCTAAACTGTCGCTATCATATTTATGTGCTGCACCTTCATCATATACAACGCCAGGCGCTTCAGCAGTTATAGTACCAAATAAATAGCTAGAGCCAGAAGCCACAGCGGAAACACGACTAACACCTTTAGAGCTATTAGCTTGCTGAACAATAGGTGATTCAACTGTGATAGTAGTAGTACTTTCTAAACGGTCATGATCCATTACAACTAGGTCAACTTGACCTTCATTTTGTGCAGGACAGTCAGCGTGCATAATGTTATGTTCAAATTCATTATTTGTAGCTTTTAGTGAGCGTAAATCGTATAGCGAACATTTATCATCACCTAAAGTAACATCTAAATTTAAGGATAAGTGTGTACCAACAATATCAAAAGTAGACATTTCGTTAGCTGTGATAGTAGAAAATGCTTCATAATTAGTACTATTTGGATGTTCAGCATCAACGTACTCAACTTGTGAAGCTAGAGGCGCTAAAACAACGTCATGGAAGTATGCATCAAGATCAATGTCATAACCTAAATTAGGATCTATACGTGGATTATCAAACATATTCTCCATTGCATAAAAATAGTAATCGCGTATTTCATCACTTGTAAATAAGCCGTTATTAGCTAAGCCATAAACTAGAGTTTCAATAACTTCATCTGCACTCTCAGCTTCAATATCTAGTTGCATTTGAGATAATGCTGCGAGCACAACACCGTAACGGCCACCAGCAGAGCCATCAGCTTCTTCAATGTTTAAGTCCATTGGGATAGCGGTTGAAAGATCAAAACCTTTCATGCCAAATGCATCACCTACATTAGTTAAAATATCGGCATACTGTGTAATAGGATCAAGGTCATATACTTCAACAACTTGAGTCGCTATCTCAGTAAGAGGAGTAACACTCGTAGTGAAAGTTGGAGACGTTACATTATAGTATGCACGTGTTAAACCAGGTGTTAGTAGTTCACCGCTTGCTTCATCTAAATATTCTCCCCCTTCACACTCGATAAGTGCAAAGCCAGTATCCACTGGAATATCTTTAAATGTAGCAACTCCTACTTCAGTATCAGCAGTCGCGATTGTTTCGCCATTAGCAATAATAGAACATGTTCCGTTATCTACAGAAGCAAGCATAAAGTGCACTTGTGATTCAACACTGGCATCGTTAACTACGGTTTCTTTATTCTTATCACTATTACAACCACTGGTTATACCAACAATCAGCGCTAATGCTGTTATTGATTTAACTAATTTAAGACGACTATGTATTTGCCTCTGAGGAGAGATAAACATAAGATTTTCCTTATCTGAATGATGGTTTAGTATCATCTGTTAGTTATGTATTTGAATTTTTTTATGATTACTTGCGACAGATCAAGCCTTAAAATTATATAACATTATGATAATGCGGATAAAGTAAGGCTATGTAAGCATGAGATATGAATTGTAAGCACTTTGTAAGCAAAGTGATATTGTTAAGAAACGCCCTCGTATGAAGGCGCTATTTTTTCTGTTTATTCATTATTTATAATCTTACAGATTCATTCTAAAACGCGGTTAAACGATATTAAAACGACAAATGAATTTTGCTCCTCCAGCGGCACGGTTTTCAACAGTGATTTGGCTATTCATTCTCTTACAAGCGGCACTCGCTATAGAAAGACCTAAACCTAAACCACCTGTTTTACGGTTACGACTCTGATCTAGTCGAGCAAAAGGTATAAATATAGTATCTATATGCCCACTTGGAATACCAGCACCATCATCTTCAACAATTAATTCAATGTGACTTTCCTGCTTACTTAAAGAAATAGTAATATGACTTTTGGCATGAATACTGGCATTTTTAAATAGGTTATCAAGTAATAACCTCAAATAGGCAGGGTTAGTTTTAAAGGTTAAAGTATGGTCTAGATGACGTGTAATAACATGCTTCTCTTCACATTTTAAAAGTTTTAGTCTTGCTTCAATAAATGGAGTTAGCTCTACTAAAGTATCTAAGGAAAATTCAGTATCATTTTTAACTGTATTCAACTTAGAAAAAGCAACAACCTGCCTGATGAGTTCACTCATATCATCGATATAAGTATCAATATTACCAAGTAATTCCAGTTGTTGTTTATCATGATTATTTCGACTTAATAGGCCAACCGCTAGCTGAATTCTACTTAAAGGTGTACGTACTTCGTGTGGAACTGCTTGAGCAAATATTTGATTTTCGTTCACTGTATCCATTATAGAATTTGCCATTGAGTTAAAGCTATCAGCTAATTCATTTAATGGTTTAGAAAAATCATCATGAGCCCTCACTCTCATATTACCTTTACCAAACTCTTGCTGTATTTCTATTAAACTTTCTATTTGGTTTTGAATGATTTTAATAGGCCAATAAATCCCCCCCACAACACTAACTAAAATAGTAAGTAACAAGGTAACTTCGGTATAATCATGGAAAGAGTACTGACTGAAAAAGGTTTCTTCTAGTGGCTCTTTATGCTCAAAATCTTCATCTTCATCAAATGAAAATAAATTATTTTCACTGATCACCAACCAGGCATCCAATTTGGGGAATTCATATATGGCAAGATACTGCTCGCTTGTATTCATATAAACTTCTACATCTCGAGCACTTCCAAGAAGTATAGAGTCGCCATATGGAGGCGGGCTCAATTTTATTTGCCAACTCATCATCATGTCTTTTATATCGTGAACATCTTCATTCAATTCTTTCAAATCAGAATCAAGTACAACTTTCTTTTGCTCTAGTAAGTTATGATAAATATGATCAGTAAAAAACACATAATCAGCAACCGCTGTTTGTATTTTCAATTTCTCTAATAGAATGAATGATATCGTTCCGCTAAACACTACCGCGACAATAATTGTTAAATACAAACGAGTAAAAAGGGAAAGTGATGGTAGTTTAATCATTGAGTAACATATAACCTTTGTTTCTTACTGTGGTGATAATCTTATAAGGTGCTTGATCATCTTGAATTTTCTTACGTAATCCACTAATGCGCATATCAATAGATCGATTATTAACGTCGTAATTAATTCCTCGCAATATTTTACAGCAATCTTCTCTAGAAACTGCCTCTCCAATATTTTTATCTAAAATTACCAACATCTCATATTCTGCGCTAGATAAGGCCAACTCTTCTCCATCTAATTTAACTCTTTGGTTAGTTGTATCGATAGTTAATCTGCTATTTACCTTTTTCACTAGAGAAGTTTCTACAGGCTTGAATCGACGCATTAATGCTTCCATTCTAGCAACAAGTACGTGTGGCTTTAATGGTTTAGTCAGGAAGTCATCGGCACCTAACTTAAGTAAACTCACCTCACTAACATCGTCAGAACAAGCCGTTAACACTATGATGAGGCCCGTATAAAAGATTCTAGCTTCTTTACAAATTTCTACACCAGAAAAACCAGGTAACATTAAATCTAATATAATTAAGTCAGGTTCATAGTCTTTAATAGCTGATAATGCAGCCAAACCATCATCAATAATTTTTGTATCAAAGCCTTCTATCTCTAAATACATAGCAGTTAAACGCGATATTTCGGCATCATCCTCAACAATTAGTACTTTAGTTTTCCCCATTCGATTCCCTGTAAACTTCAACGTTATCTTCAATAAGAGGATTATTTATCAATTTATTCAAATAATATACTATTTATGAGTGATTAGGAGAAAGTGTGATTAGTATTAGATACTTATATGAAGGGTTATTCTTATAAAAATAATAGCTGAGTTGTTCAATAAGCCACTAGGTATATTCAGAAGGAAAGGTCAATCATTCGACTATTTGGCTTATAAAATTAACAATTATAATAATAAAACTCTGGAAAACTACAAAGGCTCGATTACCTAAAACAATCGAGCCTTTTATATCAGTATGCATTATCTAATAATCAGATACTTAACCTGAACTCGGCTTAAGATGTTTTTAATTCATTGAAATAATTACTAATAAAATTTAACTTATACTCTAGCTTGATAGTTTTTCTTGCTTCAAGGCAAATTTCGCGTCAATAGCTAGTCTATTGCAAGTAAATTTAACGATGAAACAAGTAAAAGTAGCTGTTAGAGAAGAACATCTTAAGCCGAGCTCAGGTTACTTAACCTGAACTCGGCTTAAGATGTTTTTAATTCATTGAAATAATTACTAATAAAATTTAACTTATACTCTAGCTTGATAGTTTTTCTTGCTTCAAGGCAAATTTCGCGTCAATAGCTAGCCTATTGCAAGTAAATTTAACGATGAAGCAAGTAAAAGTAGCTGGTAGAGAAGAATATATTAAGCCGAGCTCAGGTTACTTAAACTTACTTGTATGCACCTTATCTATTTAAGAAGAGCAGCTGTAATGTGACACACCACCTGCGTCAAAAAAGGCTTGTGGTTTTAAGCTGTAGTATTTTTCTTCAACCTCTTCCGATTGTTCATTATAAGGTTGGGTTAATACCTTTTGTAATTCATGAACAAGTGTAAAGTCACCATGATTAGCTTTTTGATATGCTGGCACTACTAACCATTCTCGCCAACTATATTTTGGGTTAGTTTGTTGCATTAAATGTATTCTTTGCGACTTTTCATCATCATCGCCATCAATATCCAACAGTCCTCGCCAATTCTGTAGCCACTGTGCCCATTGTTGTTTCAATTGTTCTGCCGGCTCAGTATAAAAGCTATTAGCTATACCCGAAATATCTTCTGGAATATTAGAAAGTTCACGGAAGAAAATGGTGTAGTCGACAGACGTTTTTACCATCAAGGAGATCAACTGCTCAATTAGCTCATTATCAAAGGATTTTAAGCCTAGTTTAGATGCCCACATGTTTTGCATCTTATCTTCCATTTCTGAATCAAAGCCTTTATTTATCTTATTCAATTCTTCTAATGCATCAGGGTCTAACGCAAGCAAAGCCGATAAAGATTTACAAAACATGTTGAAGTTAGTTTTTGCGGCAGCGCCTTGATTGAAAAACGAAAAATGTTGCCCGCCTCCCGTCCAAGGTTGGTAATAAGGTTCAAAACTTTCAACAAAACCAAAAGGACCATAATCGAGGGTATAGCCGCCACAGGCACAGTTATCGCTATTAAAGTTTCCTTGGCAATAACCTACTCGCATCCAATGGCTGATCAAGCTTGTTAGTCGATCACGAAATACAGTTGCTAATTGTAGAATTTTATCTGCAAGTGGGAGCTCGCGGTCAACATCACCTTGATATTCACGATCGATCAAATGCAATACAATCATCTCTAACTCTTTTAATGCATCAGGATGAGAATTAAAACGAGCGCGGCGTGCAAACAGTTCAAGTTGACCTACACGTAAAAACGAAGGCGCAACACGAGTTGAAATAGCCACTGGAGTATAAACAGACATATCAGGATTTGTTGAGTACGAGCCTTCCGAGTACCAAGGGCGATTTACTTGCTCTGATTGTGAGACGAACAAGCATAGTGAGCGAGATGTTGGTACCCCTAAAGCGTGCATATGTTCTTGCACTAAAAATTCTCGAATACTAGAACGTAATACAGCCCTACCATCTCCTCCACGACAATATGGTGTTGGCCCTGCACCTTTTAACTGCATTTCCCAACGCTGCCCATTGATAACAGATTCATTTACAGAAATAGCTCGACCATCACCATAGCCATTGCCTGTTCGAAAAGGGCATTGCTGAATGTACTCGGTTCCATATATAGATAGCGCATAACCAGTAGCCCAGCCAAATGGATGCATAGGTGCTGGCACATTAGAGATATCGCCAGTAAAAAGCTGAGCAAAGTCTTCGCTGTGAACTAGATTGTTATCAAAACCTAATTCAGCAAATAATGTTTCACTGTGGGCGATATATTTTGGGCTAGCAATAGGAGTAGGTTTAACAGGGACATAATGGCCAGAGAAAACTTGTCTTGGCTCATAATCGTCGCCAGTTTCAGTAGCATCAGGATCACAGTTAAGATTATTCAGTAAAGAGTAATCTGTTAACTTAGCCAAATCATCAAGGGTGTGTACGCTTACAGGAACATTAGTGCGGGGTTGATTAGCCATGTTATTAATAAACCTTTTGTTAATCTAATTGGAAATATTATACCTCATTTGTTTTTCTGATTCTTAACTGAACAACATAATGAGATAGAGAAGAATAAAGAAGGCTAGGCTTAACCCTCTCTGAGATTAATCAATTTTGTTGCAAGTACTAGAACCTATTATTTGTTTATAACTAAACTCAAACCAAATGATATTGATTCGCATTATGTTTTATGATTTAATTGCGCTCAATTTTATTATAAGTATATTTAATCTTCAGGGGATAACCATTATGCGGACAACTAAGTCATCGCTATCGCTAGCAATTACGTTAGCATTAGTATCATTAAATACTGTTGCTGAACAGCAAGGTAGTGGTGAAGAAAACGAAAACCAAACAATTATGCCAGCAATGGAAGTTATCGATGTGTTTGGCAATGCAAACTCCGTAATATTAGAGCATACCGGTTCTGTTGTAGTGGTAAATCGCCAACAAATTGAGAAAATTCAGCCGCTATCTACTGAAGATATTTTACGTCGCATTCCAGGCATAAATACTAAAAGCGAAGAAGAAACTTCAATTGTAGCTAACTTTGGTATTCGTGGTTTATCTGCGAGTGAATCAAAATCTCTAATGTTAGAAGATGGTGTTCCTGTAGCGCCGGGCTTATTTATTGGTAATGAACGTTACTACAATCCTCGTATTCAACGTATAGAGCAAGTTGAAGTATTGAAAGGTTCATCGTCACTTCGCTATGGTCCTTCAACTATCGGTGGCGTAATAAATTACCAAACAAAAACACCTGATGACGGTGTTATGCTTACAGCTAGAGCTGGCTCTTTTAACATGCAAGAACTTAGCTTAGAGGCTGGTGGAAAAAACGAATCTGGTGATGCTTTCGCTGGTATTGTGGCAACCCATGCTAGCAGTGATGGTTTTATGGATAAAGGCTATGAAATGACTGATGTCATGGCTAAAGCTGGTGTTATTTTAAGTAACGGTCAAAAGATTGGTATTAAAGTTTCACGCTATGAAAACGATGCAGATATTTCTTACCGTGGTTTGTTAAGAGATGATTACTTAGCTGGTGCTGATTATAACCCTGGCGCCGATGATAATTTTTTAACAGACCGTACCGCTTTTGATATTAATCATGAATGGAATATATCTAGTCGAGCTACATTAAAAACGTTAGTGTATTGGAGTGAAGTAACTCGTGATTATTGGCGTTACGATGTTGATACTGAAGCTTCAAACGCTGCTGGACGATGGGTTTATGAAGACACGTTAACAGGTAATAACCGCTCATTTGATCGTGTAGGTATAGAAACCCGTTTAACACTCGATCATCAGTTATTTGGTATGACTGCAGACAGTGAATTCGGCTTACGATTTATGCAAGAAGAATCAGATGATACTCGTATCCGAGCTACACGTGCTGCTGATCGTACGGGTATTAATGACAGACATAGAATTGATTCTGCAGACAGTTTTGCTGCTCATGGTCAAACACGTATTGAAGTAACTGAACAATTTGCGGTTACTCCAGGCTTACGAGTTGAATCATACGAACAAAAACGTGTGATATTAACCGAAAATAATAGCACAGCTAAAACCACTAATACTGAAGTTTTACCGGGTGTTGGGGTTACTTATAACCTAAGCGACTCAGCACAAGTTTACGGTGGTGTATACCGTGCGTTTTCACCTGCTTCTAATGGTGTAGCACTTGATGGACTTACTGATCAAGACTTAGACGGTGAACGTTCAACTAATTATGAATTGGGGCTTCGTGGCAATAAGGGAGATATCAATTATGAAATTGCTGCCTTTGCTATGGATTTCAGTAATCAGGTAGTTACGGGTAATAGCGATCCAAACTTATCACAATCTAACGGTGGTGAAACTGAGCATCTAGGTATGGAGTTCGTGCTAGGCTATGTGATAGGTGGTGGTTTTAGTGTCGACACTAATGCTACTTGGGTTCCTACTTCAGAGTTTAAAAGTGGTGAAAACCAAGGTAATAGATTACCGTATGCGCCAAAATTTGTAGCTAATCTTATATTCAACTACCAATATGAAAACTTAAGCACAGCTTTAACGGTTCACCATAGAGGCGAACAATACGGTGATGCTAGTAATACTGAAGAGATCCCAACAGATGCAGCAGGCGGTATTTGGGGTGGTTTACTTCCATCTTATACATTGCTAGATCTAACAGCACAATATAATGTAGCAACTAATTTACGCTTATTTGGTTCTGTTAAAAACTTGACTGATAAACGCTATATTACTGGTTTACGCCAAGGTATTTATGTTGGTCCAGAGCGCTCATTAGAAGTTGGTATCAGCTACAAGTTTTAAATAAGTATATGAACTAAAAAGTATTAAGACTTATTAGTGTTAAAAAATAAAGCATAGTCTGGGTAACCGGCTATGCTTTTTTTGTTCTTAGAATTTAGTGAGTTGACCGATAAGCCGCCGAGTTTAGATTTAGCGGATAGGACAATTAATTGTCTAGCTTGTTTATTTTATCAAAAAATAGCAAAAACAGATTACTATCCAAACTTTCAATAACAAATCCTAAAAAACAAAAAAGCCCTAACATTTCTGTTAAGGCTTTCTGTATTCTTTAAATTTAGCGAACTGACTGATAAGCCGCTGAGTTTAGGTATAGCGGATAGGACAATCATTCGTCTAATTGAATTTAGCGAACTGACTGATAAGCCGCTGAGTTTAGGTATAGCGGATAGGACAATCATTCGTCTAATTGAATTTAGTGAGTTGACCGATAAGCCGGGTTTTGTCTAGGACAATCATTCGTCTAGGCCTTAAATCGCTCTAAGGCTCAAGCAACCTACCCGGTTTCAACGCGAGCCACGCCATATGAAACCCTATTTGGTCTTGCTCCGGGTGGAGTTTACCCTGCAACCAACTGTTACCAGTGGTCCGGTGCGCTCTTACCGCACCCTTTCAGCCTTACCTGTTCCGCAAGCGGTCATCGGCGGTCTTCTCTCTGCTGCACTTGTCGTCGGCTTGCGCCGCCCAGGCGTTACCTGGCACCCTGCTCATTGGAGCCCGGACTTTCCTCCCCCCTACCCGTATATAAAATGCCGAAGCACTAAATACAACGATAAAGCAGCGATTGTCTGATCAACTCGCGGCGCATTCTACAGTAAATACCTGATATCACCAATAGCAAAATAAGATGTATGGCTGAAATACGTTAATAACTTAGATGTTTATGAAGTTTAAGGCTTCAGTTGTTGGATTATTATCCTTTTAACTCTAAGGCAAAATCGTAAAGTGCATTCTTCTTCACACCATAAATCTCGGCAGTTATTGCGCAAGCTGTTTTTGGTTTCATTTCTTTTAACAATAACTTAAGAGTATCAATAATTTTTGGGGAAATAGCATTCGGGTCAACTTTAAAACCTTCAATAATAAGTACCATTTCACCTTTTAGTTGGTTTGGATCTTCATTTAACCAAGTTAATAAGTTTTCAGCGGTATCTGAATAAATGGTTTCAAAAGTTTTGGTTAGTTCACGTGCGATAACCACATAACGATCGCCGCCTAACACGGTAACTATATCTGCAACGGTATCAATCGCTCGTCTTGGTGCATCATAAAACACCATAGTTCTTTCTTCATTGGCAAGATTTAATAATGCTGCTTGGCGCGCACCTGATTTAGACGGTAAAAAACCTTCAAATGAAAACCTATCTGTCGGTAACCCAGCCGCAGATAAAGCAGCAATTGCAGCACAAGCCCCAGGAATTGGTGAAACTTTTAAGCCTTGTTGACGACAATGCCTAACTAAATGGAAGCCAGGATCACTTATCAAAGGCGTTCCAGCATCTGATACCAGCGCGATACTTTGCCCTTCTGTTAGCAACTTGGCTATATGCTCTTGTCGTTGACGTTCGTTATGATCATGCATCGACATCGTTTTATTTTTAATACTATAAGCCGAAAGTAATTTTTGAGTATGACGCGTATCTTCACATGCGATTAGGTCTACTTGAGTTAGAACGTCTAAAGCTCTTTGTGAAATATCACCCAGGTTGCCAATAGGTGTGGCTACAATATACAAAGTGCCCGCGTCGATAGATGTTTGCATGTAATATGTTCGCTATAGTTGAGACTGAAGTGGATGACGTTTATTATAAGGGATATTATGACGCATGGATCTATTATAAGTGACCCAAACAACAGTATATTCTTTCAAAAAACGCATATTATCAGTTTTTATCACCATTCTGATAGTTTCTAGTTGTGCTAGCCCTGAAAAAAAACCTAAAACCGTTCAGCCGGTAACGAATGAAGAAGCCGTATTAGAGGTTGAACAAGGCGTAACTGCGAAAGACTATCTGCGAGATGCAAAAAATGCATCACCTGAAGATGCTATTCTTCTCATGCTTAAAGCAGCACAAACTTATAATAATGAAAAAAATTATGTTAAATCGTTATGGTTAGCTGGTGAGTTAATTAAATTACCACTGAGTAATGAAGAATTATTTAATACCTACCTTATCAGAGCGGAAAGTTTATTTGCGTTAGATAAAAACAAAGAAGCTGAAGCGCAATTAAGTTTAGCTAACAACTTTATTGCTGAGGAAGATGTAGAACCTAATTATCAATACTATGTGGTTACTGCCATTTCTGAAAAGAAAAAGAATAACAACATTCGCGCAAGTAATGCTTCCTTACTCGCTTTTAGCCAAAATACTCACGTAGACAACAGCAACCTAATGACTTTATGGAGTGAGCTTAGCTCATTATCAAATTGGGAGCTTCAACAGTTAAAAAACCTAAAACCACCTTACTTTGAAGGCTGGTTAGACTTAATTTTAAAAGCCAATAAATGGGGCGACAATAAAGTAATATTCGATCAAAAAGTTATCGAATTCCAAGCTAAATATTATAACCATCCAGCTAAATTTATTGCTGAGCAACTACTTCTTGTAAGCCAAGCAGACACACCAGTAATTAACCATATCGCTATTTTGTTACCACTTTCAGGTAAGCACGAAAGCATTGGAGAAATCGTTCAACAAGGTATATTAGCAGGCTATAACGACCAAACCTTGTTAACTTTTATTGATACAACAGATCTTGATTTCACAACATTAGCTCAACGCTTTAAAGATGAAGAAATCGATCATGTTATTGGGCCATTACTCAAGCCTAATGTTGATGAATATATTGCTCAAACAGAAATACAGCAACTTACGCTATTATTAAACATACCGACTTTAGGTAACTTAGCTTACAACCATTTCGCTCTTTCAATGAAAAGAGAGGACGAAGCTATTCAAGCAGCTACAGTTCTTGCAAATAGAAATTATAAACATCCTGTTTTATTTGCCACGCAAGATAGCGCAAGTCGTAAGATAGCCGCTTCGTTTGTTAGTAAATGGCAAGAGTTAACGGGCGACTTACTTGAAACAGTGCAACTACCACCAAATCAAGATATGCAAAAAGACCTTAAAACAAGTTTAGACATTGATGTAAGTACTGCGCGTATTCGTAATCTTGAAGCTCAAATTAGCCAAAAGATTAAAACTGAAAACCGTAATAGACGCGATATAGACATGATATTTATTGCGGCTCCATCGCAATATACTCGACTAATAAAGCCATTTATTGATGTGAATACAAGTACCTACTCTGACACTATCCCAATGTTTGCAAGCTCGTTAAGTCACAAAGGTGCAACTGAAGATGCTGAAATAAGAGACTTGTCTGGCTTAACCTTTTCTGAAATCCCTTGGTTACTAGAAAGCCAAGCACAAAATAAAACCCAATATACGATCAGTGATCAACTTTGGCCTAATAGACCAGAAAGCCTGCAACGTATATTTGCTTTAGGCTTCGATAGCTTACAAATTATGCCTAAATTAGAACTAATGAGAGACCTACCTTATTTAAGACACTTCGGACAAACAGGTGAATTAAATATGGATAAGAACAATATTATTTCTCGAAGTATTCTCTGGGGACAATATAACAATGGAACAGTTAAAGAAGTGGATATGGAATAGAAAGCAAACCACCACAGAAACAGGTAAGATTACGGAAAAATTTAGCTGTGAGTATCTGCTTTTACAAAATTTAACATTTCTAGATCAAAACTTTCATAGTAAATATGGAGAGATTGATCTTATTATGCTCGATGGCAGTACTTATGTTTTTATTGAAGTAAAATATCGGAAAAATAATAGCTTTGGTGGCAGCCTAGTGGCAGTAAGCCCAAGCAAGCAAGAAAAACTTCGCCTTTGTGCTAAGTTTTATCTGCAACTAAAACAATTAAATGAATATAATACACCTTGTAGATTCGATATCGTTGCACTGGAAGGTGACATAGAAAATCCCAATATTAATTGGCTTAAAAATGCCTTTTAACCCCTACGGAACTCATTAATGCTATGTTAGAAAGAATAAAAAGTAACTTTACACAAAGTATCCAAACAAAAATTGCCGCAAGTGAAGTACTTTCTGGTCCTATAGAACAAGCCAGTATGATTATGGTTCAAAGCCTTTTATCAGGAAATAAAATATTATCTTGTGGTAACGGTGGTTCAGCAGCCGATGCACAGCATTTTACAGCAGGCCTTCTAAATCGTTATGAAACAGAACGTCCACCATTGCCTGCAATTGCATTATCAACAGATACATCAACCCTAACGTCTATAGCTAACGATTATAGTTATGATGAAGTATTTTCTAAGCAATTAAGAGCTCTAGGTAATAGTGGCGATGTGCTATTAGCTATATCTACGAGTGGTAACTCACGTAACGTGATTAAAGCCATAGAAGTTGCTGTATCGAAAGATATCCCTATTATTGCTCTAACAGGTAAAGACGGTGGCGACATCGCTGGTTTACTTGGCGAGAACGACGTAGAGATCCGAGTTCCATCTGAAAGAACATCACGTATACAAGAAGTTCACCTTCTTGTTATTCATAGTCTGTGCGATATTATCGACACAACTTTATTCCCTCAAGCGGAAGATTAACAATGCAATTTAAGAAATCACTCATCGTATTAGCTTGTGTAACTATATTACAAGGTTGTGCGGCTGCTGCTGTTGTCGCTATTGTTGGCGGTACAAGTGTTGCAACCGACAATAGAACACTAGGTAAACAAATTGATGACCAACGTATTGAACTAGTTGCTCACAATCAGTTAGCTAAAATGCCTGAATTAAGTGAACACACTAACATTCAAGTAATTAGCGTTAACGGTAGTGTATTAGCGGTTGGTCAGGCACCTACGACTCAACTACGTGATCAAGTCATGAAAACCCTAAGTAACATCAATGGTGTTTTAACGGTTCATAACCAAATTAGAATTGGCAACATCATTTCTACTACCACTAAAAGTAATGATTTATGGCTTACTTCTAAAGTAAAAGCAGCTTTGTTAGCTGAAGACAATGTAAATGCCAAAGATGTTAAGGTTGTAACTGAAAATGGAGAAGTATTCTTAATGGGCTTACTACCTGAAGCTCAAGCAAATACAGCTGTTGACGTTGCCCGTAACCTAACCGGTGTAAGTCGAGTATACAAGTTGTTTGAATACCTATAAACGAAACGACGTTTAGTTATGAACTAAACGTTTCTTAGTAAAATTTGAGCACAAAAAAAGCAAGCGACTAAGCTTGCTTTTTTGTTTCTGCTAAATAAGTTTTAAACCTATGTAGCTTAACCTGAGTTGAGGTTATTTAACCTCAATTCGGGATAATGAATGTCATAACATTCAATAAAAAGAATTATTTATCAATAAATTAAAGAACCATCAGAGTACTTTACATGTAATATGATGACTCTATATTGATAGTTTTATGCCTAGCAAGGCGGATTTGTGTATCCAATAGCTGGCTATTGGTAACGAATACACAGTTTTTTTATTCCCGATAAAAACTAAGTACCTACATCCATGTAGGCAACGATGTTAGGCTTAAAAATAGCATATTGAGTAACTTTGCTTATCCCGAGTTGAGGTTATTTAATCACTTTCAGCGTAGCTCCGCCTTTCGGCTTGGCTGATGAAGAAGACTTTTGGCTATTATTATCAACACTCGTTAATGTAGCTCGAGGTGTTGAAGTAGCTTTAGGCTCTTCTTCTTGCTCAATAGGATGTTCGATAGGTAACGAGGTGCCAGCACCCGTTTCCTTCGCATATATCGCGCCTATTGCGCCGTAAGGCACAACAATGTGCTCAAGCTTACCGCCAAACCTAGCGCTAAACTCAATAGTGTCAGCTCCTAAAGAAATAACACCTACAGCACCACCAGATACATTTAGAACTATTTGACCGTCGGTAACATAAGCCATAGGAACTAAAACACCGTAAACATTAACGTCTACCATGATGTAAGGTGTTAATTCGTTATCTGAAATCCAATCGTAATAAGCTTTAACTAAATAAGGCTTGTTGGATGTCATCTTAACATCAGACACTATACTGGATTTCCAAAACGTAATTCACGCTCAGACTCAGTTAAAGAAGCTTGGAAAGATTCACGTTCAAAAACTCGTAACATATAAGTTTTTAATTCTTTAGAACCTTGACCATCAAGCTCAATACCTAATACAGGTAATCTCCATAATAACGGAGCTAAGTAACAATCAACTAAGCTAAACTCTTCACTCATAAAGTATGGTGCTTCGTTTAAGATAGGCGCAACACTTAATAAACTTTCTTTAAGTTCTTGGCGTGCTTTAGCAGCAGCGTCAGCTGGACCGTTATAAATAGTCTTAGCTAGGCTATACCAATCTTGTTCAACTCTGTGCATCATTAAACGACTTCTACCACGTGAAACTGGGTATACAGGCATTAATGGTGGATGAGGAAAACGCTCATCTAAATATTCAATAATGATACTTGCTTCATATAACGCTAATTCTCTATCGATAAGCGTTGGAACAGTACCGTATGGATTTAGGTCTAGTAAGTCTTCCGGCAGGTTTGCCAAATCAACTAGGTGTATGTCTACGCCAACACCCTTTTCTGCTAATACTATGCGTGTTTGATGACTATACATGTCATCAGCATGTGAATATAAATTCATAACAGAGCGTTTGTTTGCAGTTACGGCCATTTTGACTCCCAAAATTCTTTAAATAAAAACTAACAAAGGGGGCACAAAGCCCCCAATCAAGAAAGATACAATACACAGCTATTAACTAGTGTACATCTCTCCAATATTCTTTCTTCAATAAGTACGCGAAGATCAAGAAGATGAATAGAAAACCGATAACCCAGTAACCTAAGCTCTTACGCTCAAGTTTGTTTGGCTCTGCAGTATATTCTAAAAAGTTGGTTAAATCTCGAACAAAAGCATCATACTCTTCTTCAGTCATTGACCCACCTTGTGCTTCTCCAAGTTCACCATGTTCATTTACTGTACGAACACCTTGTAAACCTTGTAGTACATGCGGCATACCAACATCAGGGAAAACCTTGTTGTTTACACCAAACGGACGATTCTCATCAACATAAAAAGAACGTAAGTAAGTGTAAATATAATCAGGGCTTCTAAAACGAGCTTCTAATGTTAAGTCTGGTGGTGTGCTACCAAACCAAGCAGCTGCATCTTTGGCTGGCATCGTATTTAAAATATGATCACCTGCTTTCTCACCAGTAGGCATCCAATTTTTAACACCTTCAGCTTGATCTATACCTAAATCGTCAAACGTACGACCATAACGTTGGTACTGAAGTTGATGACAACCTAAACAGTAATTTAAGTAAGACTCGAAACCACGTTTAAGTGACTCTTTATCTGATAAATCATTATCTGCGCTATCTAAATGTAAGCTAGGGCCTGCTGCAATAGCAAGCATAGGAGCAAGTGCTAATAAAGCTAAAATGAATTTTTTCATTATCCTGTTACCCTCTCTGGAACTGGCTTAGTCTTCTCACCTTTACTATAGAACCATAGGAAAACGAAGAAACCAAAATAGCCTAAAGTTGCAAGTCTACCAATTAGGTTAGCTAGATCTGAAGCTGGCATTGTACCTAAAACACCTAAAGCAACAAAACAAATTGCAAACTGAGTTAAGTTTAAAAGATGTAATTTACTACGGTATCTGAATGAACGAACAACACCACGGTCAAACCAAGGTAAAGCGAATAACATACCAATTGCAGCAAACATCGCAATCATACCTAATAACTTATCAGGAATAACACGTAATACCGTGTAGAAAGGACCGAAGTACCAAACTGGAGCAATATGCTCAGGAGTTTTCAAACCATTCGCAGGCGTAAAGTTTGGCGGCTCAAGGAAATATCCACCACCTTCAGGGAAGAAGAACATTACCCAAGAAAATAGAATCAAGAATATAACAACCGCTACTAAATCTTTAACAGTGTAGTAAGGGTGGAATGGTATCGCATCAACAATGTCATACTTCTTAGTATATTGCTCATGGAAAGTAAATTTAGATAATTCTTCAGGTTTCATACTACCTTTAGGCTTCTTAATATTAGAGCCATCTGGGTTGTTAGAACCTACTTCATGTAATGCTAAAATGTGTAAGAACACAAGAATTACAAGAACAAGTGGTAATGCAATAACATGTAATGCGAAGAAACGGTTTAACGTAGCACCAGAGATAACATAGTCACCCTTGATCCAAATTGTTAAGTCTTCACCAATAACAGGAATAGCACCAAATAATGAAATAATTACCTGCGCACCCCAGTAACTCATGTTACCCCAAGGTAATAAGTACCCCATAAACGCTTCAGCCATTAATACTAAGTAAATTAGCATACCGAAGATCCATAGAAGTTCACGTGGTTTCTGGTAAGAACCATACATAACACCGCGGAACATATGTAAATAAATTACGATGAAGAATGCTGAAGCACCCGTAGAATGCATATAACGTAATAACCAACCGTAGTCGACATCACGCATAATATATTCAACAGAAGCAAATGCGCCATCGCCAGATGGTTCATAATTCATTGTTAACCAAACACCCGTAAGGATTTGGTTTACTAAAACTACAGTTGCTAAAATACCGAACACATACCAAAAATTGAAATTTTTAGGTGCTGGATATTGAATAGCATGCTTATTCATGGCATCCATGAAAGGTAAGCGTTTCTCGATCCAAGCCATAAAGCTATTCATTATGCTTCTCCTGGTGCAACACCAACTAATAAGGTGTCTTCAGTTGGGAAAGAGTGGTCAGGAACTACTAAGTTTAAAGGTGCAGGTACGCCTTGGAATACACGGCCAGCCATATCAAATTTAGAACCATGACACGGACAGAAGAAACCATCTTTAACACCAGTAACAAACTCTTCAAAGTCGCCTTTATGATGAGTAGGAGCACAACCTAAATGAGTACAAACACCTAACGCTACCATAAACTCAGGTTTAATTGAGCGGTAAGGATTAGTTGCATACTCAGGTTGCTGAGGTTCAGCAGACTCTGGATCACGTAACTGAGAATCATGTTTGCTTAAAGCTTCCACAATAGCGTCAGTACGACGAATTATATACACAGGTTTACCACGCCATTCAGCACGGATCATTTGGCCTGGCTCAATTTTACTTACATTAACTTCAACCGGAGCACCAGCAGCTTTCGCTCTAGCACTTGGGTTCCACGAGCCAATGAAAGGCACAGCTACACCAACTACACCTACGCCACCAACTACAGAAGTAGCAGCAGTCAAAAAGCGTCGTCGGCCGTTATTAACGGGCACATTGCTCATTCAAGATCTCCAATTAGTATTCAATTACCACAATAATAATTTTTCTTATTTCAAACAAAATTTTATTACGACGGTTTTATTAAACTAGCGACAAAAAAATTTTTACGATCATAAAGAAATCAGTGTTTTTTTACAAGGTAATTCAGCAGTTATGGCTAATCAATTTGCTTTCCCCAACCCTTTATTGATAATGATTCTCATTCATTTTAAATAAAGGTTTTATTACCCAATAAAACAGTAAATATTTGTATAAAAAACACGCATCAGTTATTAAAAGTAAACACTTACAACTTAGTCTTATTTATCTCTACCAATAGCTTAGACTATTTTATGAGCATTCGAGAGGGAATAAAAATAACGACAGAAAATTTTGACTGATTTTTTATAGAAAAATATTGATTGAAAACAATAAAATCGTAATTTATGCCAAGATAATTTATTGCACTTAGCAATAATTCAAAGGTTTATAGAAAATATAAAAAAAATGATGAGAAAATAAAAAAGCAGACATAAAAAAACCAGCAGAAGCTGGTTTTTTGAATATAACGTATTGGTAAATATTAACGTTTTGAAAATTGTGGCTTTTTACGAGCCTTGTGTAGACCAACTTTCTTACGTTCAACTTTACGAGCATCACGAGTAACGAAACCAGCTCTACGTAGATCACCACGTAAAGTTTCATCGAACTCCATTAATGCACGAGTAATACCGTGACGAATTGCGCCAGCTTGACCAGAAATACCACCACCTACAACAGAGATGTTAAAGTCAAACTTCTCAAGCATTTCTACTAATTCTAATGGTTGACGAACAACCATACGAGCCGTTTCACGACCAAAGTAAACAGAAATATCACGCTTGTTAATTGTAATTGCACCGTTACCAGCTTTCATAAACACACGAGCAGTTGAGCTCTTGCGACGACCAGTACCGTAATATTGATTATCAGCCATTGCTTAAAGCTCCAAAAGTTGTGGTTGTTGTGCAGTATGTTTGTGCTCAGCACCAGCATACACTTTTAGCTTGCGGTACATTTCACGACCTAAAGGACCTTTAGGTAACATGCCTTTAACCGCTAATTCGATAACACGCTCAGGAGCTTTTTCAATTAGTTTTTCAAAACTAATTTGCTTTAAGCCGCCAACATATTCAGTATGCGAGTAGTAAATTTTACCTTTCGCTTTGTTACCAGTTACACGTACTTTCTCAGCGTTGATAACAACGATGTAATCGCCAGTGTCAACATGAGGAGTGTATTCTGGCTTGTGCTTTCCGCGTAAACGGCTAGCAATTTCAGTAGCGATACGACCTAAAGTTTTATCTTCGGCGTCCACTAAGAACCATTCGCGTTCAACGCTTTCTGGTTTAGCTACAAAAGTTTTCATTAAGAAACCCAATTATATAAATGTTACTTTAAATAGTGATTAAAAATTTTCAATCACCCGTTAAAAGACTACGCTCTACCCCTTCGAGTATCGAGTCCGTGCCTGATATTCAAAAACACCAGGCCTTTGTAACGCAGGGAGCGCGGATTATACAGAAGTTCTTCGATAAAAAAAAGGTTATTTTTTAAACTTATCAAAGTATTTACGGAATATGCTCACTCGCAAGGTAAGAATGTGATTGCATCTCTTGTAGTCGGCTCAAACAACGTTTAAATTCAAAACTTAAACGCTCGCCAATATATAACTTCTCTAAAGCAACTTCAGCTGAAATAATTAGCTTAACATTTCGCTCATAAAACTCATCCACAAGGGCAATAAAACGTCTTATTGAATCATCATGCTCAGCATTCATTTGCGTTACATTCGCCATTAATACCGTATGATACAGCTTACTAATTTCCATATAATCGCCTTGGCTACGTGCGCTTTCACATAAAACCGAAAACTCAAAATGCACAACACCTTTCGATTCTTGAACAGAAAGTAAATCACGATTATTAATCACTATGGTTTTACCACTAATACCTTCTTCTACAGATAACTGATTAAAATAAGTATTTAAATTGCTACTGGCTTGTTCATCTAGTGGACAATGAAATATTTCAGCTTGCTCAAGCGTTCTTAATCGATAGTCAACACCGCTATCTACATTAACAATATCGCAATGTTTATTAATTAATTTAATAGCAGGAATAAAGCGTTCACGTTGTAAACCATTACGATATAACTCGTCAGGAATAATATTCGAAGTTGCCACTAAAATAACATCGCGGGCAAATAGCTCTTCAAACAATGTCCCTAAGATCATCGCATCGGTAATGTCTGAAACAAAAAACTCATCAAAACAAATAATGCAGGTTTCTTTAGCGAAGCGCTCGGCAATAATTTTAAGAGGATCTGATTGGCCATGCAGAGTTTTTAACTCTTCATGTACACGATGCATAAAGCGATGAAAATGCACACGCGTTTTGTTTTCAAAAGGTAAGCAATCAAAAAAGGTATCAACTAAATACGTTTTTCCACGCCCTACTCCGCCCCAAAAATACAAACCTTTAATATTTGATGGTTGTTGCTTTGAGTAAGTTTTTTTCCAACGATTAAGCACTTTTTTAAACCCAGAAACAGGTACTGGTTTATTACTCAAATCATCAAATAATCGTTGTAAGCACTGCACTGCATTTTCTTGTGCTGCGTCGTATTGAAATCCTTCTTGCTTTAAATCTAAATTATACTTTTCAATAGGGGTGATTTTTATCATACAATGGCCATTAGATTAATAAACAATATATTTAGTTAGGAATGCTTGAAATTTAAATTTTTGTAAACATATTCTATATATAGAGAAACTCAAGTATAACAAGGCAAAACATTATTTTTAAACTAAATCTCATAACTTTTGTGAAGAGCCCAAGTTTAAATTTTTATTTCATTTATCAAAGGTAGTTTGTGTATGACACTTATAATCGGTTTAGTTATTTTCGTTGTGGGTTTACTTGTTGGTTTAATAGTAAATAAGTTTATGGGCAGCACTTCTCAAGAGAACCAAGAGCTCACCAATAAACTTGATCAAGGCGAAAAAGCTTTAGAAGAATATAAAGCCAATGTTGCAGAACATTTAGAAAGCTCGGCTAAGTTACTTGAGCAAATGCACTCAACATGTAAAGACGCCATGATACAAATGGCACAAAGTACAAAATTATTACAAGAAGCTACGCCAGACGAAACTTCTGCTATGCCATTTTTCTCACAAGAAACACAAGATCAACTAGCACAAACAATTAAGCTACGAGATGCAAGTTCAGCGAATAAGAAAGACGTAGAAATCACTGAAGCGCCTCTCGACTATTCAGGGAATCCGAGTGGCTTATTTAAAGATGAAACACAAAGTGTTACAAATCCTGAAGTTGAAAAAAAGGAACTTAGTTAAATATTAAAGACTCAGAGCATACATATAATATTGATGCCCGCTGCCACTCAAGATGCTTACACCAGAACACTTGAGTGAGAACAATTCAAGGTAACGTTTTTTATTAATGATTTATTCCTCATAAAAAACGTTATCGAAGAAATGACTTCTCTCAAGCGTTTCTTCGATGGGATTAAAAACAATTTATGCTGCGTTATTAATTTTAGTAAGAGAATATCCATTACTTAAACTTAATACTTTTACTGACATGAACGCGACTACTTAGATTGCGTTTGAAACGCGAAATTGCTGCTTAAATTGTTTTACTTCCCAAAGAAACCTGCTTATTGAATGGCAACGGATATATAAAATTTTGTTTATTTGTTAAGGAGTTAATCAAAATATGAAAAAACTTTCTCTTATTGTAAGTACAGCTTTGCTTTCCAGCTCAATCGCGTTAACCAGCTTACCGGCTAGCGCAAATTTACCTTTTGCCGTAGCCGGTGAAACTTTACCAAGTTTAGCTCCAATGCTCGAGCAGGTAACACCTGCCGTAGTACTGATATCAGTAAAAGGTACCCACGAAGTTAAAAACAACGTTCCAGAAGCATTCAAATTCTTTTTTGGCCGACAAGGTAACAGAGGTCAGCAACAAGAAAAGGAATTTAGAGGTTTAGGTTCTGGTGTTATCGTCGATGCAAGCGAAGGTTATATCGTGACAAATAATCATGTTATTGCAGAAGCCGATGAGATTATTGTAACGTTAAAAGATGGTCGCCAACTAGAAGCTAAAAAAATTGGCTCTGACGAATACAGCGACATCGCCCTGCTGCAAATTGATCATGAAGACCTTACAGAAATAAAACTAGCTGACTCAGATAATATTCGTGTTGGTGACTTTGCTATTGCCATTGGTAGCCCATTTGGCTTAGGTCAAACTGTAACATCAGGTATTGTTAGTGCTTTAGGCCGTACCGGTTTAAATATAGAAAACTATGAAGACTTTATTCAAACCGATGCTGCCATAAACAGTGGTAACTCAGGTGGCGCACTGGTAAACCTTAGAGGTGAGCTTATCGGTATTAACACCGCTATTTTAGGTCCAAGTGGTGGTAACGTAGGTATTGGTTTTGCTATACCAAGTTCAATGGTTAATAACCTAGTTAGCCAAATTATCGAATTTGGTGAAGTACGCCGAGGCATGTTAGGTGTTCAAGGCAGAAGCGTAACAAGCGATATTGCTAAAGCAATGGAACTTGAAACCAACCAAGGTGGATTTGTTGAACAAGTAACACCTGGTTCAGCAGCTGAAGAAGCGGGTATTAAAGCTGGCGACGTAATTACCAAAGTAAATGGTAAAGCCGTTAAGTCTTTCAACGAACTACGCGGAAAAATAGGCTCTATCGGTGCAGGTAAAAAAGTAAAAATTACCGTTATCCGTAAAGATGGAAAAGAGAAAACCTACAAAGTAACTCTTAAGAAATCTGAAATGGCGAATGTAGAGGCTGAAAGTATTCACCGCATGCTAGAAGGTGCAAAACTAGAAAACAGCAGTAACAGCCAAGGTATCGAGGTACCAGAAGTAGATAAAAGTAGTCCAGCGGCTATGGCAGGTTTACGTTCAGGTGACTTAATTATTGGTGTTAACCGCCAAAGAGTTAACAACATTGCAGAATTAAGAGCTATCCTGAAAAAACAAGACAACGTATTTGCTTTAAACGTTATCCGTGGCAACTCAAGTTTATTCTTGATGATCCGTTAATAATACTAGCTATACCTGTTCACTTTTATAGAAATGTAAAAGTGAACCTAACAAAAAAGGAGCCTAGGCTCCTTTTTTATAACTAAATAACTTCTAGTTTAGCTTATCAACTATCTTACTTGTGGTAAGGCTTACTCAAACGATGAACCGACTCAATAAAGTGACCAGCATGCTCAGGATTCACATCAGGGTGAATACCATGACCTAGATTAAATACATGACCTGTACCGCCATCACCAAAGCCAGCTAAAATCTTAGCAACTTCTTGTTCAATACGTTCAACCGGAGCATAAAGCATCGAAGGATCCATATTACCTTGTAGTGCAACCTTATCGCCAATTCTCGCTTTAGCTGCTTCAATATCAATCGTCCAATCTAAACCAACACCATCACAACCTGTTGCGGCAATATCTTCTAACCACATGCCACTATTTTTTGTGAATAAAGTTACTGGTACTTGGCGACCGTCAGCATGACGCGTTAAACCATCAACTATTTTAGCCATATACTGTAAAGAGAAATCTTTATAGTCACGAGGAGATAAAACACCACCCCAAGTATCAAATACCATTACCGACTGAGCACCAGCAGCAATTTGCGCATTTAAATAACTAATAACAGAGTCAGCTAACTTATCTAATAAAATGTGTAATGTTTGTGGGTCTGAAAACATCATCTTTTTGATCTTAGTAAAAGCTTTAGAACTTCCACCTTCAATCATATAAGTTGCTAAAGTCCACGGGCTACCAGAAAAGCCAATTAACGGAACACTACCATTTAACTCTTTCTTAATAGTACGAACAGCATTCATTACATAACCTAATTCATCTTCTGGATCAGGCACTGCAATTTTCAATACATCAGCTTTACATGTGATTGGTCTTTCAAATTTAGGACCTTCACCTGTTTCAAAATATAAACCTAAACCCATAGCATCAGGAATAGTTAAAATGTCGCTAAACAAAATAGCAGCATCTAACTTAAATCTGCGTAAAGGTTGAATAGTAACTTCACACGCTAATTCGGCGTTTTTACAAACCGACATAAAATCACCTGCACCTTTGCGTACTTCTCTGTACTCAGGTAAATAGCGTCCAGCTTGTCTCATCATCCATACGGGAGTGTAATCTACAGGTTGGCGTAATAATGCACGTAAATAAGTATCGTTTTGTAATTCAGTCATCAAAGGGATCTCGGTTTTTAAGTGGGAATATTCTAACACTACAATTTTATTTCTTCTATATTCGTAATAAAAACAAATATTTTATTACAATTAATATTAATAGACCGACAAATAAGCATATGTATTCATTGAAATATTTTGTTAACAATTAATTAACGGCTAATTTTCATACAGAAATACGAAGGAAATACTGGTGTATATACTCTATTAAAGTTGTTGCATCCCCTAGATCCCTTTGCTATAAATTGTCCCGAGCTAACGAATAACAACAATAAATAGTCAAAATAAATAATAAGAAGCTTGTTATACAAGACAATACAGCGAGCATTTACGGCCTTACCTTTGGTAAGGCCTTTTTATTTGTAAAATAATGTAAAAACAACAACAAAGCGAATATCTCAATTTAAAATCGTTTAAATATTTACCATGATATTTTAGAAATATAGTTCCATTTTATACCCTCATTTAATTCATCTATCTTTCACTTCTTCTAGTCGAATTTTAAAAGACTGCGTGCTACATTAGTTTTTTACGATTTTTATTAACATTACGTTTATTAAGGAATCCACCGATGCGTACATGGAGTATGTTTTTCGCTATATTTAGCATGATGTTAGCGAGTTGCGCCAGCATAGCCCCAATTAAAAACCCTGATGTAAGTTTGATCAGTATTGAGCCTGCAAAAACTAAAGGTTTTACGCAATATTTTACTTTGAATTTAATGGTGTCTAATCCAAACAGTTTCGATTTAGATATTGAAGGTGTTACTTTTAGCTTAGGTATAGCCGATCAAAAAGTACTAACGGGGATGTCGAGTTCAGTTCCATTATTAAAAGCTTATACAGAAACTCCTGTTAGCATAAGCGCAGGTGTTGGTTTGTTTGATTTATTAAAGTTACTCACTTATTTTGGTGAACACCGTAACGAAGAGTTGAAGTATCATTTAGCAACAACCATAGATCCGAACGGCTTTATTCCGATTACTATTGGTCGAGACGGTATTTTAAGTGACGATTTATTATCAGGCTTAAAACAAGGCAAAAAAGCCTTAAAATTATAAACGATAGGAATTAATCGTCGTCAGCTTCGTACTGAATAAACTCAACCATCTTACCTTGAGAAGTGATAAATTCTGTTATCACTTCTTCATTTCCATCTTCTAACCTTAAAACTCCAATTCCACAGCTATTTAACAAGTGTGTGTCCGCCGCTATGTTAGGTTTTCGTACACGAACTTTCATACGTCTTCGTTTCGTAAACCAATTCAGTGGCGAATATGGCGCATACAATACTTTATTAAGCTTTTCTAAGGTGGTTAATAACTTATCTGGGAAAGTGTTTTTAATTCCACTACAGGTTATTTGTGTGATTTTAGCTTTGTTCTTTCTAAATCTGTGGGTAACGTCGTAGACAAAAGAGTAATGTACATCGCCCGATAAAATAATAAAGTTGGGTGGTGTTCTTGGATTTCTAAATATATTTAATATTACGTTAGCTGTGCCTGAATGAGCCATCCAGTTTTCCGCATCAACTGCGAGTGGTTTTCCACATAAAGTAAATACTTTTTGAATGGTTTCAATTAACTTAACGCCATAAATAGGCGCAGGTGAAACGACAATAACATTCGGCTCTTTTACTATTTCTTGCTGAAAATCCGTTAAAGTTTCCCAATCCATTAAGCCAGAGGGTTTGTTGGCGTTACTTTCCGATCGCCAGCGTTGGGTTCTAGTGTCTAGCACGACAATTTTAGGCGATGTACTTAAAGTGTAATTCCATTGATCAAACGCTAATAGCTCATCAATTAGATCGTCTTTATGTTGATAACCTTGCTCACTAAATACATTGTTATGCTTTTCTAGTAGCTGAGTAAATTTGTCCGGTGCATTGCCTACTCCTTGACACAGCCAGTAACCTGCTACTGCGTTACCAATAATTTGTTTAGAAAACGGATGTGTATAAGCAGCTTCCTCCCAACCTCGGGTTAAATTCCAGTCGTCTGTTACATCATGATCATCAAAAATCATATATACAGGTATATGCGCCATCGCCCTTCTTACTTGGTATAAACCTTGGTAAAAATCGGTGATGTGTTTAAGTTCTTGCGCATACTTTTCTTGATGCGGAGCTGACAAATTGGCTGGTGGTTTAGTAATATCTACTCTATTCCACAACTCAGGCGACCAAGTTAATAAATACATTGCCATAATCTCAGACAAGGTAATTAAATGGTTGTGTACGCTTACCGAGGTAAATATAGGTGTAGTTTTCTCTCCAAAAAGTGTGTTTTTATTAAAGTTAGGTAATAAATGTTGACGTTGGTAATAACAATGTTTATGTTTGAATAATTCTTGGCTGTTAGTTACCACTGGGTCATCACTTAGCCACTCTTCATTGTATAAACCTAACAGCTCAATAACTTGATGAATAGCACTTAGTGTTGGCCCAGCAACATCATCTACATAGATTTGGTCACCCGACATAATTAACATTGATGGTCGTTCAATATTTGAGGTGCTTTGTGTATTCTCTTCGCTATCTATTTTTGAATGAATCGTTTGGGTAACTGCACTTTCTAATACGCTATCGACTTGCTTTAAACCATCGTCACCTTTGTAATGAGGTTTACGACAAGAACCATGTAGCAATTTCTCAATTTTTGGCTTTATCACTAAGCTCGGTAAACTTTGTTCAGCATAAAGTAAATCTTGCAAACCGGTAATGCTTTCGCCTTCACTCACGCTTTTGGTTTTATCTGATGATTCTTTATCTATTTGTGAAGTTAGTATGTCGTAATATAAAACGGTGTTTTCAGGGAATACGCTTGCAGAAAAAGAGCTTTCAACAAGGTTATTTTCTTGTATTGAGATATCAGGTAAATGCTCTTCTGCATAAATACTAATTAAGTTGATAAAAGCAGATTCACCTATTTGTATCTGCTTCAGATGAGATTTAGACCTTTTATCAGATAATTCCTCACTTGAACTTAATTTAACTTCAAATAAAAGTGAGTGGTCACTCTCGCTCTGTTCATTAAATAATTTAAAGGTGAAATCGCAAGCTGTTGTGGTAACTAACCAAAAGTTAAGTTGTGATACATCACAATGTCTAACAATTGGTCCTGCAATAATTGTAGAATGAGCAGAGGAAGATTCAGAATGTGCAGGAGTGGTCATCAATTCGCTCACTGTAGATAAAAAGTGTATGAAATTAGTGCTATAAAGAGGTAGTTTACTGTATTAGCGACTAGTATTAAAAACAAAAATCAAGGAACAACAAACCTATGCGTATTCGTTCAAATAATGGTGTTATTGCCCTACTAGGATTTAGCCTAGTTTTATTTTCATTTTTTACACCTAAGGCTTTTGCGTTAGGTAAGGTTGGGCATCAAGTTATTTGTCAGCTGGCTTTCGATAATTTGTCTTCAAATACCCAAAATAAAGTAAATTCTATGCTGAATGGACTCTCTAATAAACATAAGAAACTCATCAATAAATACAACCATTCAAGCACCAAATCTGAGGTTACCTTTGCTGAATCTTGTACCTGGGCTGATGCAATCAAAAAAGATAAATCATTCGACAAATATAAAAGCTGGCATTATTTGAATGTTGATCGAAATGAAACAGAAGTAACTGAGCAAACTTGTGCTAAAAATTGTATTACTGCTGCGATACAACTTCATAAAGCAATATTGTCAGAATCTTCAGCGAGTACGTCAACTAAAGATAATTCTTGGGAGAAACTTCAAGCCTTAATGTTTTTAGGCCATTGGTTTGGAGATATTCACCAGCCTATGCACATTAATTTCGCCAGCGACCTTGGTGGAAACCGTACTAAAATCAGTATGCTAAATCCTCAAGCAAATGGTAAAGAGTTTGTTAAGTGCAACAACATGCATTGGTTATGGGATGAGTGTTTGCTTTACCCTAAAACTGAATCTAAAAGCCATGATCATAGCAACCAAGGTTTATTTAACGTGCTACATAACAAGTTAAGTAAACAATGGCCACTTGCGCCTGTGAGTCAATGGCAAAAGGATTCTGTTTATACTTGGGCTACCGAGTCGTTAAACATTACGCGCTCAGCGGATCTTTTATATTGTGAGTTAAATAACAAAAATTACTGCCTGCCAATAGAAAAGAACATCATTAATTTACCCAGTTATTATCAGGACGATCACCAAGGTATTTTAGAGAAAAGAATGCTACAAGCTTCAGTTCGTTTAGCTTATACACTTGAAAATACTTTGAATTAAGTAATTAAAAACAGATAATTACATGGTTTTTCGTTAAAACACATTAACAAAAAACAAGTATAAAAAAAGCGAGCATTTTGAAGTTTACCCTCAACAGCTCGCTTTTTTAATAAGTGCTATTTAAAGCACTTATTATTTAAGAAGAAGAATTACTCACCAACTTGTGCTGGAGCTTCTGCTCTTTGGATATCTAACAATTCAATTTCAAATTCTAATACTGAATTACCAGGAATACGTGGAGGGCTACCCGCTTCACCGTAAGCTAATTCTGAAGGAATTGTGAATTTGTATTTAGAACCTACAGGCATTAATTGAACACCTTCAGTCCAACCAGGAATTACACGGTTTAGTGGGAATACTGCAGGTTCGCCACGATCGTATGAACTATCAAACGTTTCGCCGTTTAAGAAAGTACCTTTATAATGAACTTTTACAGTATCTTCAGCCGTAGGTTTTTCGCCTTCAGCTGCAGTAATTACACTATATTGAATACCAGATTCAGTAACCATTACGCCTTCTTTTTTAGCATTTTCTGCTAAGAAAGCTACACCTTCAGCTTTACTTGCTTCAGATTCAGCGGCTGCTGCTTCAGCTTGTTTAGCTTTCATTTGTTGGTCTAAGCTCATTAAAATAGCTTGGATATCTTCTCTCTCAATTTGAGATTTACCCGCTAAGCTATCTTTGTAACCTTGAAAAATAATTTCTTGGTCTAACACGATACCCATTTTAGCCTGTTCTTCTAGGTTACGTTCCATGTACATACCAATGGAAGCACCTAAGCTATATGCTTGTTTTTGCACATCAGTATCTAATACTAATTCTTTTTCAACAGGTGCCTTTTCTTGACAACCCATTACTGTTACAAGTGCGATAGCGACTAAAGTCGGTTTAAAAAATCTCATTAATTTCTCCATATCCTTGCTCGGTGGAAATTTATCCCTCAAGACAACGTTTTTATTTGTGTAATGTTAACCATTGCGGCTTATACTAACTATAAATACCGGCAGTGAAAAGTATTAATAGTTTGTATAAATGTAACAGATGGTATATCTCGATCTTATTTGTGTTGATATTGAGTGCTTGTCAGCCTAATTCAAGTACGCCTATTGAACGTTGGCAACATTCTGTTGAAGGCGCTTATGCGGCTGATATTTCAAATAACGGTAAATTCAGTGCTGTGTCATCTATTCATCACGGCATTAGCTTATGGGATTTAGAAAAAAATGCCCGTAAGTTCAGTTGGTCACAAGAACAAAACAGCGCCGACAATTTAGTACTCGCCATAGATATCGCCGACGATAACAGTTATGTATTAACCGCTAGCAGCCAAAACTTTGCCTTATGGAATATGGTCAATGGGGGATCAGAAGGCTATTGGCAGGTTCGTGATTCCAACATCAGAGATATAGCTCTTTCAAATAATGGCGAACATGTACTTATTGGTAAAAGTAACGGTACGGTTGTTCATGTCACTATTGATTCAGGCAGACGCTTAGAATTTTTAGGTCACCAAGAAAAAGTTAATTCAGTAGACTTATTGCCTAACGGACGTGTTGCTTTATCAGGTGGTAATGATTTTGTGGCTTACGTTTGGGATACTTTGTCAGGACAAGTTATTTATCGTTTTAATCACCCAAGTAGAGTAACCAAAGTCGCGTTAGATGCAAAAGGTCGTTATGCCTTTACTGCCGACAGTAAAAAAGACGCGAACATTTGGGATTTAAAAACAGGAAAACTTGTTAGCCAATTACAATATACCAACCGACAAGAAGTGTTTAGCTCAGTACAATTTTCTGAAGATGGTAAACAATTACTTACCGGTGCACCTTCTCGTAAAGTAAGTTTATGGGATATTAAAACCGGTAAACGCATAGAAAGTTGGCATGTTACACCAAGAGATGACATTAGACCTGCCGGAGCAGTTGTTTACAGTGTCGCTTTTCGCGATAATGCCCACATAATTACTGAAAGCTCTTCTGGATATGCCGAATTGTGGCAAATAAAATAATATGACCTCTATTACAGCATTAGAACAACGTATCGAAGCATTAGAATCGCGTAATGCTTTTCAAGATGATGTTATTGAACAACTCAACGATGAAATTACGGTACACCAATCGCAAATAGCAGAATTACAACATCAACTAACATTAATTGCTGCGCGCATTAAAGACTCATCTTCGGCGCCACAATCAGGCGACCAAGAAATTGAACCGCCACCGCCTCACTACTAAATTAATTTAAGAGTCGATCTGTTCAAACTTTATTTAACCTATAAAGCTTGAATTAGTCTTGCTTAAATACACCAATTACTTGCTCGTAAGGTCGTACTTCTTTAGCTACATGCTCTTCTGGTTGTGTCATGCTTTCTCCACAAGAAACGCACGTTACTTTTTCAACACCATTTTCTTTAGTTAAAGATAAGGTATCCATAGCTTTACATTTTGGACAAACTGCACCAGCGATAAAACGTTTTTTCACAATAAGAAGCTCTTATATTTTGTAAGGACGCGTATTTTACCTTGAATAACCCCCATAGGAAAAGCGACAATACCCATATTGATTATAAAGAAGGAATAATACATTGATTACTGCGAATAACTTGGGCTTAGACCGAGGTACAAAAAACCTTATTTCTGGCTCTAGCTTTACCATTCACCCTAATCATAAAGTAGGATTAGTAGGCGCTAATGGTTGTGGTAAATCTTCTTTATTTGCGGCCTTGCTTGGTGAACTACAGCCAGATACAGGCGATTTGTCTATGCCAAGCAGTTGGAGTATTGCTACCGTAAAACAAGACACGCCGGCTTTAGAGCAATCGGCGCTTGATTATGTAATGGATGGCGATAAAGAATTCCGAAAGCTTGAAGAGAAGTTAGAGCAAGCTCGTCAAGACGACAATGGCTCGCTTGAAGCAACAATCATTAACCAAATTGATGCCATTAATGGTTATAGCTTACCGGCAAGAGCGGGTGAGTTGTTGCATGGTTTAGGTTTTTTACAATCACAACTCGTTAATCCTGTAAAAGCATTCTCGGGTGGTTGGCGCATGCGTTTGAACTTAGCACAAGCTTTGATCAGCCGTGCCGATTTATTATTACTCGATGAACCTACTAACCATTTAGATTTAGATGCGGTTATTTGGCTACAACGTTGGTTAAAACGTTTTACAGGTACGTTAGTCCTTATTTCTCATGACCGTGACTTCTTAGATGATGTTATCGGCCAGATTCTTCATATTGAGCACCAACAAGCCAAACTTTATGCTGGTAATTACACGGCATTTGAAAGACAACGTGCCGAACATTTAGCCCAGCAAGACGCACAATACCAAAAACAACAAAAGGAAGTGGCTCACCTCACCTCTTTTGTTGATCGCTTTAGAGCAAAAGCCAGTAAAGCTAAACAAGCGCAAAGTCGTTTAAAACGCTTACAAAAGTTACCTGACTTAGCGCCAGCACATGTAGACAGCCAGTTTACCTTTAATTTCGAAACACCTGAAAGTTTACCTTATCCTTTACTCTCACTTACCGACAGTGAGTGTGGCTATAGCCCTGAAGCAATTATTCTAAGCTCAGTTAATATGACCTTAGTACCAGGAAGCCGCATTGGATTGTTAGGGCGAAACGGAGCGGGTAAATCAACATTGATAAAGTCGTTAGCGGGTGAATTAGCCTTGATGCAAGGTGAACGATACTGCGCACAAGAACTTAAAGTAGGTTACTTCTCGCAGCATCAATTAGAACAGTTACACATGGCAAGTTCAGCGATTGATCATATTTTACGTGCTAAACCTGAAAAAACGCTATTAGAAGCACGTTCGTTTTTAGGTCGCTTCGGTTTTAGTGGTGATCAAGCGTTAGATTCTGTAGGTACTATGTCGGGTGGTGAAAAAGCGCGTTTAGTTTTAGCGTTAATTGTTTTAGAAAAACCACAACTACTCTTACTCGATGAACCAACTAACCATTTAGATTTAGAAATGCGCCAAGCTCTAGTATTAGCGCTGCAAGATTTTGAAGGTGCGATAATACTGATTGCACATGATAGGTTTTTACTTGAGTCGTGCGTTGACGAATTTTATATTGTGGCAAATAACACCGTAAAAGATTTTTCTGGTGATATAGACGATTACCAACAATGGTTAAATGACGAGAAAAAACTAACGTTTAAAAATGCGAAAGTTAATTCAGGTTTTGTAGATTCAGGCGTTGATAAAAAACAACAACGTAGAGAACAAGCCGAGCTAAGAAAAAAAGCGGCTCCTTTGAAGAAACAAGCTGATAAATTTGAAAAATTAGTAACAAAATACCAAGTTGAGCTTGATGAGGTTGAATCTGTGTTGGCAGATCCCGATATATATCAGGCTGAACATAAAGCGCGCTTGTCTGAACTTATAAAAAAACAAGCAAACTTGAAATCAGAAATTGAAGAAAATGAAATGCAATGGCTAGATTTAGAAGAACAGATTGAAGCAGTTATGTCTCAAGAGTAACATTTATCAATACAACTCAATTAGATATATACACAAATATCGTAACATTAATGTTGTAAGCTAAATTGCAACATTATTGCTACACTGTAGAAAGGTCTGTTGCTCTTTTATTTTGGCTTTTATCTAAAATGAAATAGCCTTCAACAAAGCCGTTGTACAATGATCGATTTATTCACTATTTATTTTGACCATTTATCTTGCATAAAATGCCGATAAATAAGGAGTCCACAATGAAAATGCACTCACGAGTATGTATATTTTTAGCTTTAGCTACGAGCTTCTCAGCTTTTAGTTTCGATGGTGATTTAGAATTAGGTATTTTTCAATTAAACCGAGGCGAATTTCAAGAAGCTAAGGCTGAATTTGAACCACTTGTAAAAGAAGGTTATGCGCCCGGACAATACCAAATGGCATTAATTTATCAAAACGGTTATGGCGTTAAAAAAGATCTAACAAAAGCATTTGAATTATTTTCCCTTGCAGCTTCACAAAACTACCCTGACGCCCTTTTCAGTTTAGCTCTTATGTATTCTTCTGGTGAAGGTGTTAAGCAAGATTTAAAAACTGCTTTCGCGCTTACAGAAAAAGCAGCTAATAAAGACTTAGCAAGTGCTCAGTTTAACTTAGGTGTTATGTATTATAACGGCGAAGGCGTTTTCCATGACTACGCTAAAGCAGCTCGCTGGTACGAACGCGCAGCTGAACAAAACTATGCATTAGCACAGTTCAACTTAGCCTTAATGTATTCTGAAGGTAAAGGTGTAACTAAAAGCGATGAGCAATCATACTTTTGGAATATTATTGCTTACAGAAATGGCTACGCTATAGCAAAGAAAAGCTTAGAGATGGACGAGCGTGTATTAGGTTCTGCTCAAATCAAAAAAGTACGTGAAGAAGCGGAGCGTAAACGAGCAGAGATTGTGAAACGTGAAGAAATGAAAGCTAAGTTAGCGAATCAAAAAAGCTACTAAGACCTCTAGGTTCAATAAATATCAAATAAAGGCTGATACACAATCAGCTCAATTAGCTCAATTAGCTCAATTAGCTGGCTAAACAAACACTTGCTTTAGTCAGCTGTCTTTCTCTTTCCCCTCTCATTCAAATAATTCTATTTTTAAATTGAAATTCTCAGCTCAATATAAGCAAAGTCACTCAGCAAGGTTATTAATAATCACTTCTTTTCATTGAGTATTATGGCATTCATTATCCTGAGTTAAAGTTACATATATTTTGAGCTTTCAAACTTTCTATTGATCCACATCATCATTTTAAATCTCAGTTTAGTTAATATACTTACAGAACTTAACAATCAACTAACGAGAGGTTTATATGAACGTTTTCACTTTACTACTAACAGATCCAGTTGCCATATATTCACTTGTTGGTTTATTGGTTTTGTTTGGAATTTGTGGATTTTATGTGTTCTATTTTATGAAAAAAGTACACGACAACGCTTAACACCAATTTGAATAATAAATTGAGTCACTTAAAGTTGTATTGGTAAATTTACAACAAACAAAATTGTTGAAACATAGTTATTTTATCTACCCTCAAATTACGCTTGCTTTGGGAGAGCGCTGCTATTGATGCTCTCCATTTTTTTCTTTTCCACTCTTAGTCTTAACCTCATATACCAAAGGCACTATTTTCATTACAATAAGCTATAGCCATACAACTCATTGTAAATAATGTTCCAAGCAAGTAATTTCAAACCAGCCAAAGGTTTATCAAATCCCCATTTACAAACAATGGTGGCAAAATGGTTAACCCAAAAAGATTTAATTCCTACTGTCCGTGAAACCCTCGAATTACCTGACGGTGACTTTGTCGACTTAACTTGGACTGAAATTCCACAAGCAGATAACACTAAACCTATTGTGGTTTTATTACATGGCTTACAAGGTTGTGAATACAGCCATTATGTTAAAAGTATGTTTAAAGCAATAGTGCAAAAAGGTTGGATAGGTGTATTAATTCATTTTCGTGGTTGTAGTGGTAAGCCAAATCGCTTGGCACATTCTTATCATTCCGGATTTACTTACGATATTCGCTATTTTACCGAGCAATTACAATCACGTTATCAGCATTGTAAATTCGCGGCTATTGGCTATTCATTAGGAGGTAATGTACTCACTAAGTATTTAGCTGAAACACCAAACTCTCCGTATGAATGTGCTACGGTCATTTGTGCTCCGCTACATTTATCAAGCTGTAGTGCTAAAATTAATAGCGGTTTTTCAAAGATCTATCAGAATTACTTACTGAAGTTACTTAAAAGAGAAACAGAAAAGAAAATCAAGCTAGGTATTATTAAAAACATTACGTTAAACGAACTAAAACACATTAAAACCATGTGGGAATTTGATAATAAGGTTACGGCACCTTTAAATGGTTTTGATAACGCTGAGCACTATTACAGTGAGTCGAGTGGTATTAGCGTTTTAAACAAGATAACCAAACCGTGTTTAATTATTCATGCGCAAGACGATCCTTTTTTATCTCATAAGGAAATAACCGCATTAAACACTTTGCCTGATAATATAACCTTTGAGGTTTCAGCCACAGGTGGTCACGTAGGATTCCTAACAGGCAACTCCCCTTTCAAACCTAAGTATTGGCTAGCGACTAAGGTTCCACAATTTTTACAGGATTTTTTATGATTATTCCTATCCAGGATATAAACCCAGACACGTTATTTAGTATTATTAAAGAGTTTGTTTTAAGAGAAGGTACCGAATACGGAGCCGAAGATGTTTCAATTGAAGAAAAAGTTGAACAAGTACGTAAACAACTGGATCTAGGCACTGCTGTTTTGGTGTACTCAGAATTACATGAAACAGTAAATATAATCCCTAAAGATCAATTTGAAGAAGAAAAAGAAGAGCTTGAATAGCTCTCCGTATTACACAATTTATTTTAATAAATTAAGTTAGGTTTTAGATCTTATGATAAAAACTAATCACGTCGAGCTGTGTGAGGTTTTATCACTTTTTGCCAAGGAATATTGGCAGCACCTAACGACATGAAGTCTGGATTCATTAAGCTATCACGTTTGTTATAGCTTAATGGTGAAAACTCACTATCGATAATTGAACCACCCGCTTGCTCTAAAATACAATGACTCGCGCCTGTATCCCATTCACCTGTTGGCCCAATACGTATATAACAATCGGCTAAGCCCTCAGCTATCAAGCTGTTTTTTAATGAACAGCTACCTAAAGGTACATATTCATAATCAAATTCTGGACTTAAGTACTGCCCCATTAAACTCAATTCTTGACGACGACTCACCGCCACTTTGATTGGACGCTTATTATCGTATTCAGCCACTTCTAACTTGGTGGTACCTTCTGGTGTTTCTTTAAAAGAACCTAACCCCGTTTGAGCATAGTAAGTGGTATTTTTATCTGAAGCGTGAATTACACCTATAGTTGGCCAACCATTTTCAACTAGCGCAACATTCACCGCAAAATCGCCGCTAGCAAGAATAAACTCACCGGTGCCGTCAATAGGATCGAGTAACCAGTATTGCTTCCACTTACTACGTTCCTCTAGCGGCAAAGCACCAACTTCTTCAGAAATAATAGGAATATTGGGAGTACGTTTTTGTAACTCACTCATTAAAACGTCGTTTGCAGCTAGGTCTGCACTTGTAACAGGACTGTTATCTTTTTTAATTTCAGAGGTGTAGTCTCCGTTTTTATAGTGCTTGGTCACTTCTACACCTGCTTTTTTAGCGCTTTCTATCGCGATTAAAAGAAGTTCTTCGTTATTCATGGGGTCCACTTAAATAATCTTTAACTAACATAAGTGCTGCTATACTTCGTGCCTCGTTAAAATCGGGCTGAGCAAGTAACGACTTATATTCACTTAATTTCCAAGGTATTATGTCGAGCTCTTCTGGCTCATCACCTTCTAAACGTTCTTCGTAAAGGTTTGTTGCTATAAAAATATTCATGCTAGCGGCAAAAAAACCGGGTGCCATAGCAACAGTCTGAATTTCTTTGATTTGCTTACTACCAAAACCGACTTCTTCTTTTAGTTCTCTGTTAGCTGCTATTTCAGGGCTTTCTCCAGGATCAATTAAGCCTTTAGGAAAACCAAGTTCATAAGTGTGAGTACCGGCACAGTATTCACGAACTAATAAAACGGTTTCAGGATCAGGCATAGCAACAATCATCACTGCGCCTCGAGTGCCACCTTGCATACGTTCATATTGTCTTTTGACACCATTACTAAAAGTAAGTTCGAGTTGTTCAATTGAAAATAATTTACTTTTTGCGACCAATTTACGGTCGTCAATAGTAGGGAGCTTTTTTCCCATTCCGATATGTACCTTACTCGATAGTGCTAATTCATTTAGAATAGCATGATATTTTTATATATAATCCTATAATAAACGGGTTATTAGGAAAAAATCTATGCTTGATTGGTCAAAAATTTCAACAGTTTTACTTGATATGGATGGCACCATACTCGATCTTCACTTTGACAATCACTTCTGGCTTCATCATTTGCCCCTTAGATATAGCGAATCTGCTCAAATAAGTCTAGACGAAGCACAACAAAAATTAGTCACTCACTACGAAAAGGTGTTTGGTACTATTGACTGGTATTGCTTAGATTACTGGGCTGAACAAACGCAACTACCGATCACTGAATTAAAAAAAGAAGTGCAACATCTTATTAAGTTACGTGATGACGCACACGACTTTCTAGTCGCTTTAAAAGAAAGTGGTCGAAAAGTTGTATTAGTGACTAATGCGCATCCTGATAGTTTGTCATTGAAAATTGAACGTACTCAGCTCGATAAATATTTTGATACTTTATATTCTACCCATGAATTTGGTGTCACTAAAGAGTCACAATTATTGTGGGAAAGATTACAGGCTAAAGAAGGTTTTGAATTAGAAAGCACATTATTTGTTGATGATAGCTTGCCAATTTTAGCATCGGCGCAGCAATATGGTATCGGGCATTTACTGGCGATTGCAAATCCTGACAGTAAAAAAGCGGACAATGTGATCACACAATATCCTGCTATTTCAAACTATGATGTACTTTTAGAAGAAATAAAAGCACATCCAGTTTTAAGTAACTAAGCGAATTTTAGCTAAAGACTTAACCACTAAAAGTTAAGTTTATATCGACCGCCCTGTGGCTTACCAAGGAAAGGTAAAGCTTCGTTTAATATAGTAGGAAACTTACTGCCTGGTTCGATATAACCACTACCAGAAATACGTTGAGGGGAATAAACATTTACTTACTGTTGCTAACCCTAATAGTTAAATACCATCTAAAAAATATTGATGGTTTTATCAATGTGAATGACTATAGAGAATTTTTGAAAGAAATTAAATAACAGCTTCTCATAGACTTAAAGTTTCCTTTAATGGCACCCAACCTGACACTTGGTCATAAATCACCAAGTGGTTACATATTTAATCTAAACCCTCTTTATTAAAGGCTATACGACACTATAAAATTCAACCTATACCAGCATATTATTTTTTAGTGGGAGTTATATTTGCTAATTGTTCGGCTTCAGAAAACAAATATTTAGTAAGTTCTTGTAACTCTGTTGGCCCGTCTGAGCTATAAGTAACACACTTTTCAAAGCTAGGAATATTAAAACAAATTGTAGTGCTTGATGCATCTACCATGCGTAAAGCATTAGTATTAACAGTGCCATCCTCTTTGAGATAAACAGAATACTTTATGTTATACCGAGTCGGCAGGTTAAAAAAATGAATACTGTAGAGGTTATTCAGTAGCTTTATTAGTTTTGTGTGTGAATAGTTGAATGTTACTTTCTTGCCTTCTTTTTCTAATATCGAAAGACCTGTCCCTAAAAACTGAATATGTTGAGAACTCGAGCCTTTTTTAGCTCCAGCGTGTTTTGTTAGAGTAACAGTTACTGTGTCTAATCCATAAGTTAAGGGAAAAGAATCTGTATTGTTACTTCTTGCTTTTGCCATACAACCAGTTCCTACAAAAAAAGTTCCCGCTAATAAGAGAGTGATAAATTGTTTAAAACACATTTATTGGGTACCTCAAAATAAAAGGATAAAAACAAAAAAAGCTCGTTTCCGAGCTTTTTAAATAAAAAATTCTTGTAATACTATTGCTATGCTTTTTTACGACGACTTAAAAATAAACCAGCCATTCCCAAAAAACTTAAGCCTAAAGTGCCAGTCTCTGGAACACTTGTTGTAGCTACTCTGGTATAACCAATATCGGTTAATATACCAACATCAACAGCACTATAAGTACGAGTTTCAGCACCGTAACCTCTATCATATTTCATCATGTCAGTTGGAAAAGCTGTACCGTCAATATGGCTACCACTACTTCCTTCTTCCCAACTTGTAGGGCTATATATTTCAACAGCGTTGCCGCCATTAGCTGCTACAGCATTAGCACCGCCAAAGTATAAACCAGTACCATTAGCACTTACACTAGCATCGTCCCAGGCAGCTTGATCTATAAAAAAGGTATCAGTAACAACATTTACACCATTAGCGTCTACTAAAAACGTATCAAATGTTGACCATTCATCAATAAAGAAACCAACACCGCTCTCATCAATAAGTGAGCTGAAACCTAGTGCATGAGTTAATTCATGAAATATAGCAGCAAAAAAATCAAATTCACTTGTTGAGTCAGCAGGAGTATTCGGATCTAGTTGCCAATCCGAAGCCCAGTTTACATCAACGCTACCATCTGATTCTGTACCGTTAGCATCAACACCTGTTTGTAGTTTAGTTTTTACAACTTCTGTTATAACACAGCCACCTGTAATTGGACATGAACTAACAATACTTGAACCTGCAGAAGCTAATGTATCACTTGTACTATCATCAGTAGAAGTTACTGCAATATCAAGAGTCGCTGAGTCACTGAAGTAGCTGCCGAATAAATCTGAGAACATGCTACCTGCAGTGTCTAATGCTGATTGGCGTGCGATTCCTTCACTGCTATCTAAAAAGCCAACATCTGCAGTGTTACCCGAATAATCAAAATTAAAAACTATACCTGCTTGACTAGGTAATGCTGTTATAGCCGTAAAAATTGCCGCCGTGATTATAGATTTTTTAAGCATTTTATTATTTATCCTTTGAAATAAAAATGAACGAAATATTCAAAACAGTGATTATTTTCTTTAATACTTAAGAAATCACAATTAATCACTTGTATTTTGTAGGGTCTTTATTAGCAATAAATGTTCCAACTTGTAAATAATCTGTTAATTACAAGTTGTCAAAGGGCTGTATCAAATTACTGAAAAAGTATAATTAATTTAAAACTCATTTGTGTAAAGTATTCCGACACCTTTTATTAAAATATATAACAAAGTGTTGAATGAATGATTATAAATCTCAGCATTCTTTTTAGTGCAAACTGAGTTTAATGGTCAATTATTTTTATGATATTGAATATTATAAAGCCTAATGTAGGTTGATTGTTCTATTAGTAAATAAATAACCTGAAAGCTGGATGAGGATTGAACTAAATTTCCACCTTTCGTTCACATCTTTCGACTAAAAACGATTTGAAAGCAACAATGGTGGACAGATGGATACGTTAATAAATATATTTTGTAATGTTGATGATTTTTTTCATCAATTTTTATCTGAATGGTAAGCTAAGTTAATTGCTAACGGGACTAAAAAGTGAACATCGGCTATACCTTCCAACATAAGCCAGGTACCGACTCCATGTAGGAAAAAATGAGTAAATTCGTTTTAAATACTCCCAAAGAAGACTACGTGTTTGAAATTGTTAACTTTGAATAGACAGAGCGTTATCATAACTTGAGTAACCAATTACACCTCAAATCCACTGCCTTGTCTAAATATCAAACACATTACTGTAAAGTAACCTAGAAAGATCAACAAAGCCTAGCAGTGGCTAATCCTAACAGTAAAAATCAGATACAGTAATCACACAATATCCCGCTATTTCAAACTACGATGTACTTTTAGAAGAAATAAAAGCACATCCAATTTCGATTAAATAAGTTAACCTGAACTCGGATTAACTTAGTTTTGAGCTATAAACTTAACAACTAAAAGTTAAGTTTATATCGACCGCCCTGTGGCTTACCAAGGAAAGGTAAAGCTTCGTTTAATATAGTAGGAAACTTACTGCCTGGTTCGATATAACCACTACCAGAAATACGTTGAGGTGAATAAACATAAGCGCTGAAAGTTAAGCCTAAGTTGTTTTTAGGATCAAAGCTAAATTTAGCAATCCCCTTTTCACATTCAAGCTTGCCACTTAAAGTTCCTAGATTAATTTTTTCGTCTAAGGCTTTTATGCTGGCTTTTTCCCACTTAACGGTTGCATTCAATGCTTCGCAAACAGGTTTTCCCATCACAAAAGTATCTAATTGAACATCTAAAAACTGTTGTGCTGTAAGTGGAATAGGTAATTCATCTCTCAGCAATTGAGCTATATCGTTAGCAGGCATAAGTACTTTAGCGTCATTCACTTCAATATCGCCAAGTAAATTACTGAGAGTCGCTTCCCCTTCTGGACCATCAAATAATGCACCACCAAACTTGGTATCAACACTTACATTTAGCATCAATAAAGCTAATAAATTAACATCAGTTGTTACTTCGTTAATAGCATAGCCCTCGATAACAATACGTTTAATATTGGCTTGCCAAATAGTACCTTTAACACCTTGTAGCGAAACATTCTTCGGTAATGATATTTGATTAACGACCCATTGTGCTGGTACTTGCGACACCATAAAAAATAGATAAGCTAAAATAAATATTAGCGCACCTAGAAACCATTTTTTCATTAACTTCTTCCTAATTGCAGACGTCTTATTTTAACAACACCGGCTTGTTCAGCATGAGCGATATCTATAGCTTTAACTCTTACGCCTTCTTTAAGTGCTAAATACTCTAACCAATTTAATAAGTTATCGAAAGGCACTTCATCAATCCATACCTGTATGCTTTCACCTTGTGGTTGCATACGTGCAATTTCTATATTGTTACGGCCCGCAGTTTGGTTAACTAAACTAGATAAGCTGGTATTACGGTTTTTAGATGCGCCAGCACCTGCCGCACTCTTGTAAATAGCTGTATTTTTTTGAATCCAAGCTAATAATTCTTGCTGACGTTCAATCTTTTTAGATGCCGCTTCAATATTGTTATTAAGTGGTGCCCAAATGGTGCTATATAAAATAAAAACTAACACAACACTTGCCATCGCTATTACTAAGCGTTGTTCGCGTATATTAAGTTGTAACCAACGTTCTTTCATTATCGGCTCCCTTTAGACGTAATAACAAATGAACCTGATACTTGATCACCTAAATTATTTTGTGCGCCTTGATTAACGTTTAACGATTGCTTTTCTAAACCAATTTTTAGTTTTTCAAACGACTGATAGTCTTTTGATATGGCTTGGATTCTTAACTCACTTCTTTTAGCATCGTATTTCATTGACTCAGGCTTCAATGCAGTAACTTCACTAAAAGCAGGTTGTACGCTGTTTAACATAGTTAAGAAGTCAGCTTGAGATGAAGAACCACCTACTTCTGATAATTTTCGGTTAAGCTGAGATTTGATCGTTGAGATACGAACTTTCTTAGTTTCGGGAAAGGCGTCTTTGTATACTTTAATAATCTCAGTTTCGATAGCCGCATTCTGGTTATTTAACTTAACTAATTCAGCACCTTTAAGAGCAACATTCACCACTAAAGCAATACCAGCAATACTCGCTACCCATAACCAATTACTGTAGTTAGCTGAGCGCTTATCTTTAACTTGAAATTCACCTTGAAGTAAATTAAAAAACTTAAGATCAACATGCTGCGCAAGTAAAGCTAAAGGTAATTCTTCAGGCATTGCATTAATGGTAATACCTGGCGATTCAGGCAATTGTGCATAAGCATTTATTGAAATAGATGCTGATGATGTTAACTCGTCACTTTCTGTTTCACTATCGTTTTCAGATTCAAGAACAGCTTGATTTTGACTTGCCCATTGTTGACTGATTAACGCCCATACATTCGATTCAACAGCAGCGGCTTGCCATAGCCCTTGTCTAAGGAGTATTTGGTTATTTAATGTTACAGCACTCCATTCGCCTTCATTAAAAGGTAATGCTAAAACATCTGGAATTAAGGTTTTACATTTAATACCAGCCTCTTCTAACCAAAGCAGCCAACGAGCTAGTTGCTCTCTATCAACGGCTGCTGCAAAACAATTATTATCGTCTTGGTCTTTTGCTAAATTAGCGTAAGCAAAAAATAATGACTCTACATCTTGCGCAAGTTCATCTTCTAGCATGTAAGGTGCAGCTGCAGTTATTGCTCGCGACGATTTACCCGGAACTTTTAAGCGCTTTAAGGCGATTTCACTTGCTGGAACAAAACCCACAACTTTACGCTGAGCGGCTTTTTCAGTTAAGTGTGATAAATCGCTTGCATGACTTAAGTCTCCACTCGCAATAACTTCATTTTCTGGGTTCGACCATATCAACCATTGGATGGGATCATGAGCTTTACTGCCCAGTCGAATAAAAAGTGTTTCTAACATTAGTCACGTCCTATGGTGCGGCTAATAATATTAATTTGATTGTTTTGTTCAACTTTCATAATACTGTTTAAAAAGAAATAACTGTCGTTGAATGTGGTTTTAGTTTTTAATTTAAAGTATTCACTATCAACAACAAGCTGATTTTTCATCTCATCTTCTATCTGTACCGCACTTAATTGCGGTAAAGCAAAAACGTCATCAATGGTTTGATAACCTTCTTCCCCTCGACCAGAAATAATATCGTTTGCAACATCATCAGTTATATCAAGTAAAGCACTAAGTATTGCTGAATGGTCTGGGTCTATCGTATTTACATTAATTTGATGCAAATTTGAGTTAGGTATAACACAAACATAAGGCTTTAACTCCTCGATTATATCTCGAGTATAATGCGCCACAGTGCGCAATTCATTAATGCTACCTAAGTAATTATTTGCCGCTAAATATGGATATTCTAATGATGAATAATCATTGTCTTCAGCGCCACCGTTATTAGTAATAATATCGTTATCGTCTAGCCAATCGGTTAACGCGTCAACCATGTCTTTGGCTTCAAAACTACTAACGTTTTCAATACCAATAGCTAAAATTAATCGCTCAAATGCTGCAGCGGCAATATTACCATTACTGCTTCCTGATGTAGTGGTTTTTGACTCTGTTGATTCAGTTGGGCTTGTTGTGTCTGTTGATAACGATGGCGTTGTTGTTGACGCTGCCGAAGAAACCAAAGCACTTCCACCTTCCGTGCGTAAAGCATTTAAGTTAAAGCAAGATTGTAAATCGCTAATCTCACCGGTTATGTCTCCGTAATCAACTGGATACGAGTTTTCACCTTGAGCCCACAACTGCCCTAAATGGGTAACTGTTTCTTCTCCATCAAACGACAACGTCAATATTCGTTTAGTGAAAGCTTCAGCTCCCATGGCATACCAATAAGCTTGCTGGTTAGATTCAACATTAATACTTCTTTGCAGGTGAAGTTGTAATTTAGCTGTCATTTGAACAGCTAATATTGACGCTAAGGCTACAACTAACATAACCGTAATTAATGCCACACCTTGATGACACGATAATTTTTTCATGTCATCCTCAATTCGTTAGTGCAGATGCTGATTCAATACCTGTAAGTAAGAACTTACGTTTAATTAAACCAAATTCTTGAGTATCAAGCTCTATAGATATCGCACTAGGTAAGTCATTACCTTCATATGTTTGGTTCCATTTTTTACTGTAATAAAACTCAAAACTTATGTCGTTAACACCGGTAAGTAATTTTCTTATTTTTGGTTCTTCGCTTAAGCTTGCATCAACAAAATTATAATGAATACGCTCTAATGTTTCTTCATTCACTTGATAAGCAACTGATTGCATATCACTGCGAGGTAATAACAACCCAGGGTTTGTCCAGCCACCTCGAACAAAACCGATAGACTGTGAGGTAGACTCAAAGCTAGTACCATCGGTATGAATAAAGTCAGACAACGGGCTATCACCTTGCAAACGTAAACTACGTCTAGCTATTTGTAAAAAGTCGCGCTCAATAATGATAAAAGCTCGTTGAATGTCATTCATGCTTTCTATACGTTTAGATGACTTTTCTTCACTGGTAATTACCGTATCAAATAAGCTAAAACTGGCTAAACTTATAATGGCAAAAATAGAAATAGCCACAAGCACTTCGAGTAAAGTAAAACCTTTGGCTTTAGCAAATTTACTCACTAGCTACCTTCCTTAACAACATAAGTTGATAAGCTTGCAATTGATGACTTCGCGGTTTGATCTAAGCGCACTTCAATGGTTACTTGGCTCATATTTTCGTCGTTGGTTTTAACAACTTTTTGTATCCAAAACCATTCTTGACCAGCGAGTTCTTCTTTGCCTTTTTTATTGTTTTTAAGTGGCCAAGACTTTTCTAACGATATTTCTACAAGCTGATTTGAAGCCACCCAATTGGCGATCATTTTTGTTTCTAATAAACTTAAATTCCTGAAATGTGTGCTAGTGCTTGAAACCAAAGCAACACCTGCAATAGCAAAAATGGCCATAGCGAGCATAACTTCTATAAGAGTAAAACCTTTTGCTTTTATTCGCTTATTCATCAAAGAGCGGGCCTTCAATGGTTAATGGTGTTTCGTACAAGCCACTAACCACATAGCTGATGTAAGAATCGGCATCAAACCTGTCTGTTAATTGAAAACGTAAGGTGAATGGTGTTAAGTCACCGCCTGATAAGATATAAACTTGCGGGATCAACTTTTCTTCTTCATCAAGCTCTGAACCAGAAAACTCTAACTCGCTTGCTTCATTTTCTTCATGCAAAACGTTGATCAGAGGGGGTTCATCTAATGGTAAGTCATCTAAGGTTAAAACAATGGCTACGGTTTCAGGTAATGTATAAGGTGCTAAAAATGGAGTGTCTGAGGTTCTTACCCAAGCTTCGCCATCAAAAGCTAAAAATTGATAAGTATTGTCTTCAACCATTAAGCCCAGTTCAATGTTATTTAACATTGAATATTCAGCCGCCGTATTAAATATTGCGCTAAAGCGTTGGCTTTCTTTATCGAGTACTTTGTCGGGATCATTACCGTTAAAAGTAAATTGCACCGCAGACGCCATTAAACCAATTAAAACAACCACTACCATAACTTCAATTAGGGTAAAGCCTGTTAATGACTGTTTTGTTTTAGCTTTATTGGTTATTGTTCTAGAGTGCATCAGCAAATTAACTTAAAGACTTATTGGAAGTCAGATAAGTTCCAGTTACCAATATCGTCTTCAGTACCGGCTTCGCCATCCTGACCCATTGAAAATACGTCGTACTTACCATTTTCACCTGGGTATAATAATTGATATTCGTTACCCCAAGGATCATTTGGAAGACGTTTAACATAACCTTCTTCTGGGAAACGACGCGGTAAAGGCTCTATGTCTGTCTCAACAGTTAAAGCTTCTAAACCTTGCTCTGTTGTTGGGTAATCGTAGTTGTCTAATTTGTACATGCTTAATGAAGTTTCTAACGCATTGATGTCTGAAACCGCTTTTTGCATATTTGCGCGATCTTGGCTGCCTAATAAGTTTGGTACTACCATACTAGCTAGTACACCTAGAATTACGATAACAACCATAACCTCTAACAAGGTAAAACCGCTGGCTTTGTTTACTGATGTAACTGAAGATTTAGATGAATGTTGAAATACTTTCATTTTTATTTCCTGATTTATGTCTGTAATAATTTGATTTGAAAAATGTTACGGTAATTTCTAACTACCGATCAGTGTATTTAACTGTAATATGGGTTGTAATATCGCCATTACAATAAATAACACGACCCCTGCCATTGATACCATTAATGCGGGTTCAAATGCTTTAAGTGAAATATTCACTAAAGATTCAAACTCTCTATCTTGGTTATCAGCAGCTCTTCCTAACATGTGTTCAAGTTGCCCACTTTTTTCACCACTAGCTATCATATGAAGCATCATAGGTGGAAATAATTTCGTTTGTTCTAAAGAAACTCGAAGACTTGTACCTTCTCTTACTTTATCTGAAGCTTCTTTAACTCTCCGCTTAATATACAAATTATCAAGTACCTCGCCTGCAATAGTCATACTCTCTAATAGAGGTACAGCACTCGCAGTTAAAATACTTAATGTACGGGCAAAACGGGCGGTATTGAGTCCTTTTGAAACTTTACCAATTCCCGGAAGACCAATAATTCGTTCATGCGCTTTAAACCTAAATGCAGGTTTTTGCATTAATCGTGAGAAACCGATAATAGAGCCAACAATTAATATGACAATGAATAAGCCATAAGATTGCAAAAATTCACTGCTATTAATTAAAAATCGTGTGGTTGCGGGTAAGTTTGCACCTAAATGCTCGAACTGCCCGACAATTTTAGGTACAACAGCGGTTAATAGAATTGAAATAACACCAACAGCTACAACTGTCATGATCACGGGATAAACTAAAGCCTGAATCATTTGAGAGCGTAAATGCTGACGTTGTTCTGTGTAATCAGCTAAACGATTAAGTACTTTGTCTAAATGTCCTGATTTTTCACCTGCGGCAACCATAGCGCGAAATAAGTGATTAAATACATTAGGAAATTCAGACATACTTTCAGCTAAACCATAACCTTCAGTAACTTTAGTTCGAACCGCCATCATCATGCTTTTTAATGCATTCTTATCACATTGTTCGGCTACAGCCATTAAAGCTTCTTCAAGAGGTAAGCCTGACTCTGAAAGTGTCGCAAGTTGACGCGTAATTAATGCAAGTTCTGACGCAGATATTTTTTTAGCTGCACCAAAGCCACCTTTGCCAGAAGAGCTATTTTTTCTTTTTAAGCTGGGTGTAACTTCTGTTGGCATTAAACCTTTATCACGCAGCAAGCTTCGAACTTGTCTGGGAGTATCACCTTCAATAACACCTTTTTTGGTTTTACCTCGGCTGTCAACGGCTTGATAATCAAATGCTGCCATAGAGTATTTTTACCTTATCCTTCTCTCGTAACACGTAAAACTTCTTCGAGCGTTGTTAAACCTAACATCACTTTATTAAAGCCATCACGTCGAATACTACGGGTGCTCTTACGGATAAATTTCTCAATTGCTTGTTCACCTTGACCATTGTGAATAAGCTCTCGTACAGTATCGTCTACGTACAATAATTCATGAATACCTGTGCGACCTTTATAACCTTTCATATTACATTCAACACAACCTACAGCTCTATAAATAGGTTTGGTGTTGCCTTCAGGTAAATCAAGTAACTTTTGTTCTTCTTCATTCGGTAAATGGCTTTCACGACAATGAGGACATAATGTTCTAACAAGACGTTGTGCTAATACACCTAATAAACTTGATGAAAGAAGAAACGGCTCAACGCCCATATCTTCCATACGTGTAATAGCGCCAGCGGCTGAGTTTGTATGAAGTGTAGATAAAACTAAGTGACCCGTTAAACTTGCTTGTACTGAAATTTGTGCGGTTTCTAAATCACGAATTTCACCTACCATAACAACATCAGGATCTTGTCGTAAAATAGCACGTAAACCTCGGGCAAAAGTCATATCTACTTTAGTATTTACTTGCGTTTGGCCGATGCCTTCAATAGCGAATTCAATCGGATCTTCTACCGTTAGAATATTGCGTTCTTTGCTATCGATTTGCGATAAACCAGCATAAAGGGTGGTACTTTTACCAGAACCTGTAGGCCCTGTTACCAGAATAATTCCGTGAGGTTTTTCAATAAGGGTAGAAAAGCGTTCGCGTGTATCTTCAGCCATACCTAAATCAATAAGATTTAAGCGCGCTGCGTTTTTATCTAATAAACGCAATACAACACGTTCACCATGACCCGTTGGCATGGTTGATACACGAACATCAACAGCGCGACCACCAATTTTTAAAGAGATACGGCCATCTTGTGGAATACGTTTTTCAGCGATATCAAGCTTAGCCATAACCTTGATACGCGAAACTAATAATGATGCTAATTGCTTATTAGGTTTTAATACTTCACGTAAAACACCATCAACACGGAAGCGTATTTGTAAGGCATTTTCAAAAGTTTCGATATGAATATCAGACGCTCTTTCTTTGATCGCTTCACTTAACATTGCGTTAATGAGTTTGATGATTGGCGCGTCATCTTCGTTTTCTAGTAAATCTTCACTTTCCGTTATTTCATCAGCGATAGAATATAAGTTTACTTCGTTACCTATATCTTCCATCATTTGTTTAGCTTCAGACGAGTCTCTTTGATAAGCAATCGTTAATGCAAGTTCAAACTCTGGAGCGCTCTCTATTTTCACAGTAAAAGGCGCCTCAAGTACTCGACGTACTTCTAACAAAATATCTGCTTTTACATTCTCTAAACAATGCAGTACGTAACCGTCATCATTTTGAGTAATAAGCACACTATGACGTTTAGCAAAACCAAAAGGTAGTTGGTGAGGCTCGAGTTTAAACTCAGCCTCAGATTCAACAGTAGATGCAGCTAAACCTGCTTGTTCTTCAAGTTCATTCATTACTATTGTTCTTTTAAAATTTCTAGTGAGTCTGCGTCACCTGTTTTATTGATGTATTCATCAAACGAAGGTGGTAATTCAAGCGAGTCGTTCCATTTAGGAAGTAATGGTAATTTTTCGCTATCCATTAAGTCTAAACCGTCTTCACGTTTACGCATTTCATCAGCACGAATAAAGTTATATTTATCTTTACTGATTTTATCCATGCTTTCGCCATCACGAATAATTGTAGGCTTTAAAAACACCATTAAATTACGTTTACGCTTTGTATTACTTGTTGATCTGAATAACGCGCCGATGAATGGAATGTCGCCAAGTAATGGAACTTTCTGCACACTTTCTTGCACATCTTCATCAATCAAACCACCGAGAACAATCGTGCTGCCACTATCAGCCATAATGGTGGTTTTGATTTCACGTTTGTTGATAGAAATATCTACGCCTGTAGCACCACTTACAGATGAAACTTCTTGCTCAATAGTCAGTTGTACTGCACTACCTTCATTAACTTGTGGTGTTAGTTTTAATTTAATACCCACTTCTTGACGGTCAACGGTTTGGAAAGGGTTACTGTTATTAGTACCTGTAGCTGAGCCTGTAATAATAGGAACTTCTTGCCCTACTAAGAAATAAGCTTCTTCGTTATCGAGTGTGGTAATACTTGGTGTTGCTAAAATATTAGAGTTTGTGTCTGTACTAGCGGCTTGAAGAATTGCGCCAATGTCACCTCGTAAAACACCGGTAACTAAACCACTTGCTGAACCAAGCACTTCACTTAAAAGAGTATAGTCACCATCAACATCGTTTTCATTATATTGGTCACTTATAAGATTACCTGTTTCTGATGAATACACTGCAGGCACAACATCACCATCAGTCGTTCTAGCAGCATAAGCACCTGCAGCAACTGAACTTAATGAAGCTGAATTATTTGTAAATTGAGTAAAACCAAGTGAAGGTGAAAACCACTGAATACCTAAGCTTACGCCGTCTGATTCAAATACTTCTACAATGATCGCTTCAACATGCACTTGGGCTCTACGAATATCTAATTGACGAATAACCGCTTCAAGTGAGCGAAGCATATCTGGCTCAGCGGTAATAACAAGGGTGTTTGTATCATCATGAGAATCAATACTTACATCACGCGATGATGTATTACGTGAAGAGGTTTTACTTGTAGTTTTACCTTCAGATTCAATTGACTTACTCACACCTTCCAAAACTTTAACTAGGTCTTCAGCTTTAGCATATTTTAAGTAATAAACACGAGTATTGCCGTTTGTTTCAAGCTCGCTATCTAAACGTGCAATCAAAGCAGCAATACGCTTACGTGCTTGTGATTCGCCACTTACAATCACGCTATTTGTTCTATCATCAGCAACAATTTTAGGGATTAAGAAAGTTGGTGTGCCTGCTTTACCGTCAGAGTTTTTGTTCATTGCTTCAATAATTCGAACCATTTCGCCTGCTGAGGCATATTGAAGTTTTATGATTTGTACATCTTGGTCGCCCGCTCTATCAACACGTTCAATAACAGTAACTAAACGATTAACCGTTGCTGCTGTACCTGTTAATAAAATTACATTTGCAGGATCATAGTTAACGACATTGCCACCACCAGATTGGTCTGATAATTGGCGTAATAAAGGCACTAATTCGCGCACCGTTACATTCTTCACTTCAACTACGCGAGTAACCATTTGGTCACCTACGCCTGGATTTTCATCGCCAACAACAGGAATAGAAGATGTTTTAGCATCTTTATTACGAATAACTTTAATAAGGTTGTTTTCCATCTCAACCGCAGCAAAACCATAAACTTCTAATACGTTTAAGAAAACTTGATAATACTGCTCTTCAGTTAGAGCATCGTAACTACGTAGGTTTACTTTCCCTCTAACATTGGGGTCAACAACCATACTTTTATTAAGATTTTTCCCTACAATATTAATAAATTCAACTATTTCAGTATTCTTAAAATTAGGTGAATAGGTTGCAGCCTGCACTTGCGCGCAGAATAAAAAGAGATTGAATAAAACAGCTACGCTAAAGAATGTGAAAGCTTTTTTAAACCAAGGCGTAGTTGAATTTTTACGCATGAAAAATACATCATTTGTCATTTCTATTTTATCCATCAATTTTGCTGTTCAATTTAATTATTTTAATTATTCGTTAATACTAAAAAGTATTTCCGTAATATCATCATTTCTTTTAACTAAAAGAGAAAGTTCTTGTTCTTGCTTTAATGCTTTTAATGCTTGTGCGGCTTCACTAGGCTGGCTTAAGTCGAAACCATTCATTTGAATAGCAACATCACCACTTTTTAAACCGGATGTTTTGAAAAATTCTGGATTTTTACCTGGCATTAAACTGTATCCGATAATTTGCCCATCTTCACGTTTAGGTGAAATTTTCAAATAGTCGGTTATTTTACCTGGATCTTCATTAATGTCATTTCTAAGCTCTTGTGCTTGCTTTGTCAGCTCAGCATTTCTTCTGTTATCGACACGCGTATTTTCAATGTCTGTTTGTATTGGACCTTTATTTCTGGCAATTGGTTTCCCAGAATTTCTATTATTTTTACTTTTAGACTCATTATAATCAAAACCATCAAGCATCAAGGTTTCTAATCGGCCTGAATGTCTGATGTGAACTCTGTCGTTATAAACTTTCTTAAGAACCGCTCGCGTTCCTTTAATTGTTTCATCAATTGAGTAAATTTCTTGTACACCATTATTCTGGATAATGGCTGCTGATCTCGCTTCTACATCACTAGCAGTAACACCTGTTAATGTGAGCTTTAAATTTGTTTCGGGTGCATCTTCAATATCTTCATCTTCTTCGACAACAGCTGACTGATTATATTCACCAAATAAATTCAACGATTTAACATCAGACAAATTATAATTTAAAGACGTATTTTCACTTTTTGAAATAACAACGTTTGAAGTGTTGGGCTTGTGCTGAGGTAAATCATCTAAAAATAACCAAGTGATTTTTGATAATAAATAAGCAATATAAATTAATATTAGTAAACCAAGAAGCTTAGCGACTTTAGCATGAGGTAATTTTAATAAGGTTTCCGCGATAGGCGAAAGACTATGAGATAACTGCATTATATTCTTACACTAGGATAACTGAAATTGCATGTTCATGATGATACGTGAGCAAAGTATTTGCAACAAGCCATCTTCACAGATTGTAACGATTATTTATTACTAAATTAAGACAAATACTTAAAAATACTTAAGATAAGTACTAACTTAATGTAATAAGCCATTGATTTATCGAATATAGCATAAAATATACGTTAGTGAATAACACACTGAATTACTTTACTTATCTTTAATGAATTGCGAAGTATTTTACTGAAAATGAATAGAATGACTTGATATAACAAAAATCCCCTCAATAACATGGGATACTTAAATCGTATAATTAAGTAAAATAGTATATTTCACGCGACCTTTATGTTGTAAAAACTAGAGAATAAATAAGGGTTATGCTACCTTGCGCGCGATTTCAAATAAGCTGTTCTTAGCTTAAATGAAGTAAATTATATAACCAATTTTTTAGTTATGGTTTCACTCATAAAATTTAAAAGAATTGAGATTATTATGGATCAAAATAATAAAACACAAGAAAATTTATCTGCCAGACTAGATAAATGGCTTTGGGCTGCTCGATTTTACAAAACACGTGCAATAGCTAAGCAAATGATTGATGGCGGTAAGGTTTTTTACAACGGCCAAAGAAGTAAATCCAGCAAAGCCGTTAACATTGGCGACCTCATCAGAATTAGACAAGGCCATGAAGACAAAGAAGTACTTGTGATAGCTATTGCAGAAAGACGAAGAGACGCTACTTTTGCTCAAACTCTATACAAAGAAACTGACGCCAGTATAGAAGTAAGAGAAAAAAACAGCTTAGCGCGCCAACAAGGTATTTTACTTAGCCCTGCAAGTGATACTAAACCCGATAAAAAACAGCGTCGTAAGCTAAGAGAATTTAAAGAGAGGATTTAACCGATGACCATCAAAGCAGACGTTCTTAATCGTTACTTGTTTGACAACATGCATGTTCGTGGTGAACTTGTACAACTACACAAAACCTATAAAGACATTATTGCGTTGCACGATTACCCAAAAGGTGTAAGTGAATTATTAGGTGAATTAGTGGCAGCGACTTGTTTACTAACAGCTACCCTCAAGTTCGATGGTGAAATTGCGGTTCAGTTACAAGGCGACGGACCTATAGGTTACCTAGCAGTAAACGGAAACCATAACCAAGAAATGCGAGCTATCGCGCGTTCATTTGACGATGTAACAGGCAGTGGTTTAAAAGAAATTGTGGGTAAAGGCACTATGGTTATTACCATTCGCCCTACCCAAGGCGAACCTTACCAAGGTGTTGTAGCTTTAGAAAAAGACACCTTAGCTGAATGTTTAGCTCATTACTTTGAAGTGTCTGAGCAGATCCCTACAAAGATCTGGTTATTTACCGATGAAGCTAATCAGCAAGTGGCAGGCAGCTTAATTCAGTTATTACCAGATGCTGACACAAAAGAAAACCAGTTAGCTGATTACGAGCATTTATGTCAATTAACTAACACGATTAAAGCTGAAGAAATATTTACATTAGACGCTGAAGATTTACTTTATCGTTTATATCATCAAGAAGAAGTTAGATTATTCGAACCACAAGCGGTTACTTATCAATGTAGTTGTAGCGAACAGAAGTGTTTAAATGCTATTTCTCAAATAGAACCTTCTGAGCTTAAAGGTATTATTGAAGAGCAAGGAAAAGTATCGATGACTTGTGATTATTGTAGAACAACTTATGATTTTGACGAAAAGAAATTAGCTTTATTCTTAGCAGATGATGATCAAAGCCATTAACAACTAATGTACTGTTTGGGAGTTAACGTCTAATTATTTGTTAATTAAAACATAACTTTTGAACATAAAAAGGGGCTGAATATTCAGCCCCTTTTTTGTGTATATCGGTTGTTTGTTCTGAAGTAACTTACAGCAAATAACCTTAAGCTTCATATCACTTAAAAGTGAACAACAGCGCCAGCAAATACGCCTTTAAAATCTAAGTTAGAATATAAGTTATCTAAATCATCAACCTCAAGTTGAACAGCTCGGTAACCTAACGTTAAGTTAACATCTACCGCTAGGTTATCAATTAACTCGTAACTTACACCTACTTGGAAATCATAAAGTGAGTGATCACCTACTGATAAAAAGTTACCTTCACCAAACACGTTAAAACCTGTAAAAGGTAAGCCGATATTAGTGTAAGCATAAAGCATAGGTACAATACCCGTAGCACTTAATGTACCTGAGTTCTTACCTTCTTGAGTTAACGTAATTTCTGTATCGAAATCACGACCTGTAATACCAAAATCAACGGATACAAGATCGTTATCAAAAATTTCATAATATAACGTGTAATCGGTATAGGTTAAGTCAAACTTAGTTGCTACTTCTGAAGTAGTATCATAAGTTTCACCTCTAAAATCAACACTGCCCGAAAGCGTTGTAATACCATCAGTATCAAGTGATGTACGCGCAACCTTAACATTTGGTATAAGTGGTAACGGATGCTCAAAAGCTACGTAAAAGCTGCCTTGCGACTGATCATCTAAATTAAAATCAGCCTGGTTGTTAGCATTATCACCAAAAGTACCAGACGCTTCCGTTGCCCAGATTTGCCCACCAACGTACAAGCCTAATAACGTATCAGCTTGTACAGAAGTTGATAGTGCTGCCGATAAAGCTGTCGCTAAAAGTATTTTTTTCATGTTTTATCCCTTTTTTATCCTTGACTCAATAAATCATTTAAATCTATTAATGCTGCATTCGCACGAGAAATATAGTTAGCCATTACTAAAGAATGATTAGCTAATATTCCAAAACCACTGCCATTTAAAACCATAGGACTCCATACCGGTTCCTGACTGGCTTCTAATTCTCTTATAATCTGTCTCAAGCTGACTTGAGCATTTTTCTTTTCAAGCACATCATTAAAATCAACCTCAACAGCTTTCAAAAAATGTAATAACGCCCAACAAGCACCACGAGCTTCGTAAAACTCATTATCGATTGTCCACCAGCTAGTTTTTAATTCAATGTTAGATGCAGAGTAAGTCGACTGTTGTGCAACATTATCTCCAGCCAAATCAACGTTAACTTGATCACGACCAACACTTGAACTTAAACGTTGTGAATAACTACCTAGTCGCTTAGTTACTTCACTTATCCAATCTCGTAAGTTATCAGCTCTTGCATAAAACTGGGCTGATTGACTGTTTACATCCGTTAATGCACTACGGTACTTATAAAGTTCAACAATAGCTTTACCATACTCACTTTCAGCACTTGGCATTGCCCAGCTTTTGCTGTCGATATTGAATTGTGGTTGAGCTACTTTTAAATATTCATTTTCAATAGATTGTGATTGCGAACGGCTAAATTCTTGACGCATAACTAATGCCATATCGCGTATCATTTCTAGCGCACCAAACTCCCAAGAAGGAATGTTGTCTAAAAATACTGATGGCGGAAGTGCATCATTTGTTAAGTATCCACCAGGCTTTGTTAGTAAAGTTTCAGTAACTTTAATTAACGCCGTTGTTGTTGTGTAACCAACAACAGGAGATACACCTTCAGCTTCTGCAGCTTTTCTTACTTCTGCTTTTATGTCAAAAGTATCTGGCTCAAAACTCCAAAATACACCGATAAGATAGAAAATAAACACAACCCCCAAAAATAAGGCGATGAGTGTCTTAGTAGAAAACTTCATTATCATGAACAGCTCCCAATGCTGGTATGAATCATAACGGCATACACAATAGTATGCTTATGTTACTTAAACATTATTAAAGACAACCATGACAATTGTGGTATACATCTTTAACTTTAAATATTATGGTTATTACACTCTATTGTAACTAAGCTTGAACCAAATGGATAACTTAATTGTAACGCAAAAAAATAATCATATTTTAACCATCACGTTAAATCGTTTCGATAAGAAAAACGCATTAACCTCAAGTATGTACCGTAGCCTTGCTAAAGCGCTTAACGATGCCGATACATCAGATGATGTTCGTTGTGTAGTAATTCAAGGCGACGAAAACTGTTTTTGCGCAGGTAATGATTTAAAAGACTTCTTAGAACATTCAGAAGAACTTGCTGCCCTTGAGTTTATTGATGCTTTAGTATCATTTAAAAAACCACTTATCGCAGCCGTTGCCGGACATGCTGTAGGGATAGGTACAACATTACTACTCCATTGCGACATGGTATATGCGGCAAATAATAGTAAATTTAAATTACCTTTCACCCAGCTCGGTTTATGTCCAGAAGCAGGATCAAGTAGATTATTGCCTACTCAAATAGGTCATACTCGTGCTTTTGAATTATTAGTACTAGGTAAAACCTTTAGTGCTGAGCAAGCTCATAGCTATGGCTTAATCAATGAAGTTTGTGAACCTGATGCTTTATTAGCGTTAGCAAGTGGTGCAGCTAAAGCAATTGCAGCTTTACCACTTGATGCGGTTTTAACAAGTAAAAGACTGATGAAAAGTGAACCAACATCTTTAACAAGCGCCATAAAAGAAGAAGCTGATGAATTTAAACGTTTAATGGTAAGTGACGATTGTAAAAACATACTTTCACAATTTTTCAAATAAACGATTAACCTAACAAAACTTCTTTAAGCCATATTATTCAAATATGGCTTTTCTTTTTCTGGCTTTAAGTCAGCGTAAAAACAGATAACGACAAAACGAATACTTAGTTAACCTCAACTCGGAATAAGCAAAGTTAACTCAATAAGCTATTTTTAAGCCTAACATCGTTGCCTACATGGATGTAGGTACTTAGTTTTTATCGGGAATAAAAAAAACTGTGTATTCGTTACCAATAGCTAGCTATTGGGTACACAAATCCGCCTTGCTAGGCATAAAACTATCAATATTGAGTCATCATATGACATGTAAAGTACTCTGATGGTTCTTTAATCTATTGATAAAGAATTCTTTTTATTAAATGTTATGACATTCATTATCCCGAGTTGAGGTTAGTTAAGAATATACTTCATTATTGTTATCTCTAACCATCAACCAAATAACAAAACCCACCAATAGAATTGGCCAGAATGCACCTATCATTGCCATAACAACAACACCAAAAACTAACATCATCACTAAGAAAATCGAGCCAAATACACTTAACACTACAGCTACACCTACAATCATTAACACCAGGGTAATTAAGGCAGAAACACTTATAGCTTGAATAGGCGCTAAAACTCCGTCTTTAATATTTGCATCTGTAATACCATCAATCCCAAAAAACTCTAAAAAGCTAGCGCCTAAAAAATAAGTTAATAAAATGGTGGCGATAATAGCCAGTAACAGCGATTTGAAAAAAGACATAAATCCTCTCTAGTTGTTTCTTTAATTGATTATCTAATTAACAGTAGTGCAAATATTTACGGGTTAAACTTAGTATTTTAATTTTTAGGCATAACTAAAGTTGCAACAACGTAAGCAACACCTACCACTACAGGAAATACAAACATTGAAACAACAACCGCTAATCTTACGCCAAATCGAGGCAGCCCATAATAGTTAGCTAATCCGCCACAAACTCCGGCTAGTTTTTTATGAACCATGTCTTTCTCAAGTTTCTTGTTAATTACATATTCGTGTTGGTATCTCATTACTGTCTCCTACTTGTTATTTTTAAAAGAGCTACTCATTTATCTTTGTAGCTCTTAGTCTTAATGAATCAAAAAGATGGGCTTAAGCGTTAGCAACCTGCTTTTTAAGCTGCGCTAATTCATCTTCTAAGTTTGCTTCAGCTTCTAATGCTCTGAATTCGCTTTCTAAATTTGTTGGCTGAGCAAGATCATAAGCTTCTACTTGTGCTTCAACACGATCAATTTTCTGTTCGTAACGTTCAAAACGAGAGATGGCTTCATCAATATTATGTACCGTTGCTTGAGCTCTAACTTTTAATCTAACTTCAGCTGATTGCTGACGTAATACAAAAGAAGCTTGCTTACGTTTAGCTTCAATCAGTTTTTCTTGCAAACGGCTTCCATCTTCTTGAACCGCAAGTAAATATTCATCTAACCTTGCCATTTCTTCAGCTAATTGTGTTAATTCTTCAGTAAATTTGTATTTTTCTTTTAGTGCCAGCTTAGCTAAATCATCTCTACCTTTTTGGACTGCAACTTCTGCTTTGGTATTCCAACTAGCAATTGTTTTTTCAGTGTTATCAACTTGACGCTGTAATGTTTTTTTCTCTGCAATGTATTTCGCTGCAGTAGATCTAACATCAACTAAAGTTTCTTCCATTTCTTGAATGATCAGCTTGATCATTTTTTCTGGATCTTCAGCCTTGTCTAACATGCTATTTATATTCGCATTAATAATATCGGTGAACCTTGTAAATAAACCCATTCTATTTCTCCTCAAAAAATATTTATTAAACTTATGAAGCTGAGTGAAGTTAAGTAAAACGACAACAACTCACATTATGTAAATATTCTTATTACAAGGGTTGTGCCAAACCATACAAATAAAATAAACAATTGTTATATATAACTTTATTATCAAAACCAATAAAAAATCGCTTCAAGACATATTATGTCTTAAATCATTTATTAGTAAATAAGACCATCTATTTAGTTAAATTGACCAACTACGACGATTTACAAAGATATAGTAATAAATAAGAGGTTTGAAAATAAAATAGACATAAAAAAGGCCGCAATACAGCAGCCTATTTATATATTAAGAAGTGATATTAATAAAAAGAGAAGTTACACGTCGATAGAAACATTCGAGTAAGCTTCAAATAAAGACTTACTATCAGCGCCCTGCTTACCAGAGCAATCACTTAAATGGCGTCTAAACTGTCTCGCACCAGGTAAACCATTACATAAACCCAACATATGTCGAATAACATGCCAAGCTCTACCACCTTCTGCAACGTAACGATCAATATACTCTGCCATATGTTCGAGTACTTCAAGTCGACTCAATATAGGCGCTTCAGATTGCCAAATTGTTTGGTCTACATTACTTAAAAAATATGGCGATTGATAAATTTCTCTACCTATCATCACACCGTCCACATGTTGTAAATGAGCTTGAGTTTCCTCTAAGGTTTTAATGCCACCATTAATTGAAATAGCCACGTCAGAGAAGTCAGATTTTATTTGATATACGCGATCGTAATCCAGCGGCGGAACATCTCTATTTTGCTTTGGGCTTAACCCACTTAACCAAGCTTTGCGTGCATGAATTATAAAATGCTCACAACCTGCTTGAGAAACAGTATCAATAAACTGATGTAGGAATTCGTAACTGTCTTGATCATCAATACCAATACGTGATTTAACCGTAACAGGTATTTTAACTTGCGCTTGCATACTTGAAACACATTCAGCGACTAGCGCTGGTTCACCCATTAAACAAGCACCAAAACGACCATTTTGAACGCGATCTGACGGACAACCTACGTTAATATTAATTTCGTCATAACCCAATTGTTCAGCGCGTATAGCACACTCAACCATAGCTTTAGGATCGCTACCACCAAGTTGCAAAACAACAGGATGTTCAGCATCGTTATATGAAAGATAATCACCTTTACCAAAAATAATGGCGCCAGTTGTCACCATCTCGGTATACAAAACCGTGTGTTTAGACATAACACGATAAAAATAACGGCAATGACGATCGGTCCAGTCGAGCATTGGGGCAACAGAGAGTTTGTGAGAAATCATAAAATTAACGAGAAACCTTTGAATAAAATCTGAATTTAATCGTTTCAACAACGACTAAAATAATCACTATACTATAAGTGGATTATACGGAAGTCAGGCAGACTAAACAAAAGAAATCACCTTGAATAATAAGTAAATGAATGAGCGGCACTTGCAATACAATTTAGCTATTACGAGCAAGTGTATTTTCTTAAAGACTTCAAAAGTAAGTTGGGGAAAACACCTGAATAATATCATTCATCAGTAAGTCGATAAGATTAGATATTTATCCCTGATGATGTATTCTATAAAAGATGATTAATCGTTACCGTCTATATTAATTGTTACTATAAAATACAAGTGTCTACTGCTAGCTGTTTAGTTGAATATATAAGCATGTACCCAACACTAAAGAACGGTTCAATGATTATGGTAAATCGTCATTTTAATAATTTAAATGATGGTATTTATGTCATGAGACATGAAAATAATTTATTAGTGAAACTTTTGCAGTTATTACCTGATGGGATTATCAAAGTTAAATCTGACAATACGTTGTATGAACCTTGGGAAATAAACAAAGATAAACTAAATAGTACGGATATAGAATTAATTGGCCGAGTAGTGTGGTCAGGACAAAGGATGTAGAAAATAATGAATGACAATAATAAAAATATATTTGACCTAAAAAAAATAAACAAAGATATAACTGAATTAGTTAGTTCGTTGAGTGACTTTTTTAATGGAGAATCGGAAATACTTCACAAAAGTAAAGTGACTCTACGTTGTTTTGAGGATATTGAGATTGAATATAAAAGATATATGAAGTTTTCAAGTAGCCCTGCAGAAATAATAAATCTAAATATAGGGATACTGTCGAGTAATATAAATGACTTGCTGAGAAAAGTATTTGAATTTATTGATACAGTTTATAGATATAACCTTAGCGACGGTGATTCATCTGCGAGAATTAGGATTACTGATAATATAGAAAAAATAAAGTCTAAGGCATCCCTCATAGAAAAAATGATTAACAATAATCCTAATAATATTAATTTTGACTTTAAGAACCAGGACACCCTAATCAAAAAATATGAATCCCTAATAGAAAAACAATCTAGAGATAACGATGAATTTTCAAATGAGATAAATGAATTTAGAACAGAAATAGATAAGTTAAAAAGCTATGCATCAGAAAGAATAGACTCTGTAGATAAGTTTTTTCAAGACAGTACATTAAAGCTACAAGGTGACAAGGATAATATAGATAACTTATTAGGAAAGGTTTCAGAAAGTGTCATCGCTGGTAATTTTGATAAAAGTGCAGAGAATGAGAAGAAATCAGCTGATTGGTTACGGATTGCTTCATTAGGCTGCATGGTATTAATTGCATGTGTTGTTGGGTACTCGTTATATGAGACTACTACTGATGCCTTTAAGTGGGAAACATCATTATTTAGATTAATATTTTCAGTTCTTCTATCAGTTCCGGCTGCTTACTTAGCTAGAGAATCAGCTAAACATAGACAACAACAATACTCGCATCTTGAAACATCATTAAACTTAAAAGCAATTGGCCCTTATATAGCATCATTACCTGAAAATGAACAAAACTTAATAAAATCAGATATAGCTAAAAAGATGTTTACTCCTAAAATCCAAGCAATACAAAATACAGATTATTACCCAATAAATACTCAAGAACTCTTTTTGAAGTTATTTGATAAAATGGATTTTAAGCCTCAGAAAGATTCAAAAGCGGATACGGATAAGGATAAGGATAAGGATAAGGATAAATAATATATACAAAAAGTTGAAATCAATAATCAATGGATAAAAAACTTTAAGTCAAATTTAAGGCATAAAAAAAGGAACTAAATAGCTCCTTTGTTTTAACTTACAACCCTACAACTTTTCGCTTATCTTTCATAAATGGTACTTTGAAAGGGCTAGGATGTTTTAAGCAAATGTCAAAAATAACATGATCTATTATTTCAACATTAAAATCTTGTTGTATATGTACAATTCCATCTGATACTTTTCCGAAATAATTTGGGTCTCTGCCATCCTGATAATACTTATATCCAAAATGATAATGATATAGACAATCTTCTCTAGCCTTTTCCATGAATGCTACTTTCATAGCAGAGTCGACAAATTGCATTTCCCAACTTGGCTTGTATTTGCCTTCAAGCTCATCGGGGTTATAACCATTTCTAATCGGTGTAATAAAGTTACTAAACAGTTTCTTTTTTGCATCATCGTCCAAGACTTTTAACTGCTCAATTGAGTCTTGACTAAAACTTACCTTGTGAATCATCCGTAATCTCTAAAGACTGTTTACCCATGTTACAAAATCGTCTTCTGACTCAACATTGTCAGGAAGCTCAATAACAACTTTTTTATCTTTAAAACGATCATTACAATCCAAGATATTAGCAAGTTGCTCATCTTGTAATAATGATAATTCTTGTGAAAAGTAATCTGTCATTAATTTATCTGTAATAACTCTACCTTCACCTTCACCTTTAAGATAAGTGTCTACCCAAGGACTTTCATTATGGGTTTTATTTCTTAAATTCCATCCACCAAGTTGACCTAAATTATCTAAAACATAATCAATCATTTTTTGGTTTTCTTCATTTAAACCCAAAAAAGTATCACCTTGTTTGTGTGGAATGTTAGTGCTGCCATGTTGCTTAAATTCATGGTACAAAACATCAACAACAGGACCATGTTTCCATGCATTTATATCATCTTCAAATAATCGTTTTGAATGCGTAGCAAGGAAATAGCCTTGACAATAATAAGCTAATTTTTGTAATTTTAAAGGGCTCATCATAATAGATTTTTCGACTGCGCGATCTAATAAAGCTTGAGCAAATTTTGAACTTGAAACCATAGTTTTCTCCTTGGTTACTTGTGATCCACCCTGATCACCTCAAAAAGTTGGTTTATTATACAATACATAGTGGACATAAATCCACTATAGTGAACAGTATGAACAATACTTAGATTATATCCGAGTACACCAGGAGTACGCCTAACCTCTCTACAAGCAAAGATACATAATAGAATCAGTCCAATCCAGCATAGGCGAAACAAAAACTCATTATAAATCATATGATTAACGAAAAAACTTTGAATAAAATCTGAGTTTAATCGTTTCAACAACGTCTAAAATAATAATGGATTATACGGAACTCAGACAGACTAAACAAAAGAAATCACCTTGAAGAATAAGTAAATGAATGAGCGGCATTTGCAATACAACTTGGTTATTACAAGCAAGTGCATTTCCTTAAAGACTAAAAAGTATGATTGGGATAACACCTAAAGGGTATCATTCATCAGTAAGTCGATAAGATTAGATATTCATCATCGAGGATGTGTTCTACAAAACAAGGTTAATCGTCGTTGCCCTCTTTAATTCCAGCCTCTGAATGAAGTATTAGATATCGACAAAACGTGATGGTTTTGTGAATTTTTCGTGATTTCATATCAACTCATTTCATTTAAGATGTTATTTAATATTTAGCTCACGGGAAGACAACATGTTATTGAAAAGAACCACTCGTTCAATACACCTAATATTTATGGTGTTAAGCATATTAGTAGGCGTAAAAAGCGCTGCAGCAGAGCCTGTGACGATTACAAGCACAAATGAACAGACCTATTTTTTAGAATTATATACATCACAAGGTTGTAGCAGCTGCCCGCCAGCAGAAGAATGGATATCGCAATTTACAAATCATGAAAAACTATGGAAGAGCATTATTCCACTTAACTTCCACGTTGATTACTGGGATTATTTAGGGTGGAAAGACCCATTTGCCTCCCCTGAGTTTTCTCGACGACAACGAACCTATGCCAAACTTGGTAATAGCCGAACTGTTGCGACGCCAGGATTTATAGTAGATGGTAAAGGCTGGCAAGGTTGGTTTAGAGGTAAAGGTTTCCCAGCAGCGAATATTAAATCGCCAAACACGTTAACTGCCACTATTGATGAGACACAGGTTAAAGTAAACTTTGATTCCACTTCTGACAACGAGTTAATCGCACATGTTGCCTTATTAGGTTTTGGTATTCAGACGAAAGTAAAAGCAGGTGAAAACAATAGACGTTTGTTAAATCACGACTTTGTAGTAATTGGTTATCAGCAAAAGGAAATGATTGTAAATAATAAATCATCTAACATTATTGATTTGCCTTTCCCTCCTGTTGTGGATGTTGATACGGCAAGAACAGCGATGGTTGTCTGGGTGTCAACAAAAGAGGATCCTACGCCAATTCAGGTAGCCGCTGATTGGTATGAATAAATAGGATAATAAACTTTATAGAACAAGCGATGAATAGTCAGCTAGAGTTTTACTTTACACAAAACTCTAGCTTTTTTAGTTATAAATAAACTAGTTATTCAGCTCATGCTTTACTTAAAACGAGCTGTACTCGCCTCTAATGAAACAACGGCTTCAGATATTTCGTCAGCTTCTCTTGCTAATATTTCAACTTTTACTGCATCATCTTTACCGAGTGAACTCAGTCTTTCGGTACTTTGTGCTATTTCATTGGTGGTGGTTGATTGCTCTTCCACTGCTGCTGCCACTGAGTGGGCAATGTCACTTGATAATGCCACAAGTTGCGATGCATTCATCACTTCTTTATTAGCCTTTTCTGCGACAGAAATTACAACATCGATAGCACTTAAACATTCACTCATTAAGTGAGTTGAAGACTTGGAATACCCAGCCAGTTTGGTTAATGTGTCTCCAATTTGGTCTGTACTGGTTTTAGTTCTATTAGCTAATGTTCTCACTTCATCGGCAACAACTGCGAAACCTCGTCCATGTTCGCCAGCCCTAGCCGCTTCAATTGCGGCATTTAGTGCAAGTAGATTGGTTTGATCGGCAATACTGGTTATTTCAGACAATACGTTAGTAATAACATCACTCGAGCTTGCTAGCGCTGAAATTTCATCACTGGTTCTATTTAAGGCGTTAGTAAGCTCTTCGTTTTTTATGTTTATTTCATTGAAGTATTGATTAGTTGCTTCCGTTGATTGGCTTGCTTCTAACATTTGATCATTTAACTTAGAAGTATCTTCAGCAATTGAGGCGACTGTTACCGCCATTTCTTCAAGGGATGAAGCAATAACTTCTGTTTCTTGTTGTCTATTACAAGCGGAAATTTCAAGTTCATTTTTAGCGGTATTTAAATGGTTAGCGTTAACCTTGAAGTCTTCAACCTGACTTTTTACGCCTGTCACTACATTATCAAGTACTAATAAGAGTTGATTAAACCCCTCTAAAACTTTATTACCATTAGCGTCAGCTCTCAGTCTTAGATCAAGTGAATTTTCATTTGCAGTTAATGTTTCGGTTACTTGCGCTAATTCTTTACCCACTTGGCTATCGTCATATAAAGTTTTTGCGATGAATCCAGCTATAACTGCTTCTACAATGGCATATACGGCATGGATAATTACAGTTGAGAATAACAATCTGTCTTGATCAAATACAAAAACATTCATACCGTTTGACTGCATAAAATAAAATGAAAAGTGATGAATGGCTATTGTAGCCACGGCAGAAAAATACACCTTCCAGTCACTATAAATAATCAATACAGCTAATAAAATAAAGATTTCAAAATGAACTTCTATTAAGCCGTTCATTTGATGAATATGAAGACCTGCGTAAACCATTACAGCAATAGCACATGCATGTCTGGTTAATGCAGAATCGGGGGCACTCTTGATCATTAATAGGGGAACGAGCATCGCTGGAAGTCCTATAATGAAGGCTTCCATATATGTGCCATTAACAAATGCGAGTGCAACAGACTCAACAAATAATAATACGAGAATACTTGAGAAAACTTTATTTATTCTATTCATGATTTTCCTTCTAATTTTTTTTCTGTCTAGAAAATACTCATTTAAATAATATAGTCTAATTAAGTAAACAATGTAGAAATGAAATTGAAAATATTGTACATGTTCACACTTTTTAGATATTTAGTTATTGGATTTATATTCTGCTTTTTAAGCAGATGAATACAAAAACTATTTGATAAGTAAAAGGTAATTATTAGGTTCTTTTAAGAGAGGCTATTCCAAGCACTGGAATAAGTTTATGTATAGAATTGAAATATAATTTTTTTCAAAGGAGAAATGAATACACGACAACTATCGTACGCTTGTTCTTTGTTAAATAATACAAAAGTAAATAATTGATTTTTTAGTTATAAAATTAATTATTTTAATTTAGTGGTTATATTAACTTTAGAATAACACTTACAACTAAACCCTATTTTATAAAACTGCAGCTACTCCCAAAAAAATCTGAGTTTAGCTTTAGACCTAGCGCCTATGTGTTTATAGAAGTTGATAGCCTTGGAGTTCTCAACAGGCGTTTGCCACTGTATTTCTAACAATTTATGCTGATGAGAATAGCTTTTACAATGCTCCATCAGTAACTTCCCCATACCTTCACCACGTAGCTCTGGTAATAAATACAAGCAGTCCATGTACAAGTAATAATTCATATCCCAAGTGGAAAATTGCTTTAGTAAGCTCATGTAGCCTTTAATTTCAGTGCCTTGAACAACAACCAGAATGATAAGTGGAGTGTCAGATAAGTTTTTTAATATGTTCAACTTATCTGACGTAGCTTGCTTTGTTGATAACAATGAATTCCCTTCATATTCAGCATGTTTTTCAAAGAGACTTAAAAGTTGAGGTGCATCATACTTTTTAGCCTCTCGAATAATTATTGGTGTATTCACCACTCTCTACACTTGAGCATTAGCTTGATATCTATTAACCGGGTAACGCTCAAAATCTTCCCAGTAATGTATACCACCAATCATTTCTTTCACTGCAAAACCTAATGCTGATATTTTTTTAGCTGCTTTAGTTGCACCGTTACATCCTGGACCCCAGCAATACACAACAAAAACTGTTTGTTTATCAAATTGAGCAAACGACTCTTGCGTTATATTCGCGTGAGGCATACTTAACGCAGTAATAGCATGGCTTTTCTCATAAGCTTCTGCAGAGCGAACATCGAATAATATGTAATTGTTGTTACCTGATTTAATATCACCATAAACATCTGAGCAATCAGTTTCAAAGCTTAACTTGTTTGAGAAAAAAGTATTTGCTACATCACTCTGAGCAGGTGAGAATTCTAGAACATTTGATAATGACATAAGTGTTTCCTTTTATTGTGGTTTACTATTAAAGCTGAACTTGATTGAGCTTTAGCGAATTAGCTTGGCTATATTAAGTTGGTTATAAGATAAATGGATCAGGAAAACTTAGCCATTCATAAAATATGAAGCCTGTATTCATTAATTATGAATGCTATTAGAAGACGTTATTCGCTATAGTATGAAAGTAAACAATTACCCTAAACTTTGTATAAATGAAGAGTGAATAATGGAATTTTATCATCTGCGTTCGTTTGTGGTTATCGCTAAAACTGGAAATCTAACGGCTGCTGCTAAACAACTTTGCACAACACCGCCAGCAATAAGTGCTCATATAAAAAGCCTTGAAGAAGAATTGAAAACCCCCTTATTCAATCGTTCAAGTAAGGGTATGTCGCTTACTGATAAAGGTAAGTTGTTATTACCTAAAGCTGAGAAAACATTAGATTCAGCCATCGACATGGTGAATTTAGCCGTTGAAAACCAAAGTGAGATAATTGGTGAGTTTAATCTTTCAATGAATCAATCGACGAATCAATTACAACTTCCGACGTTATTAAATAATATAAATGAAAACTGCCAAGGTATTCACCTCAATATAGAATCATTTTCAACTGGCGCAGCGATTCAAGCTTTAATAAACAATACGATTGATGGTGCTTACATTTACGATGATGCGCCTGATGAGTTATTTTCAATATTCATTAAACATCAAAAAATCACGACAATTGCACCAATAGACACGACTTTAAATAAAGACAGTTTGATTACCGAATTAGCTCAAGACGCTTGGATAACCATGGGGAAATATTGCCCTTTTGATGAACGGCTTAAATCAAGCTTAAAACAATTCAATATAGCGAACTTACAAACAAGTAGTGACGATACAAGATTACAATTAGTTAAAGCAAGCCAAGGACTGAGCTTTTTAGAATTAGAAGAAGCGCAAGACGCAGAGCAATTGAAACAGGTAAAAATACTGCCTCAATTAGACTTTGAAATACCACTGTATTTTGTAATTAACTATCATAAAAAAGAAGAGCCAGTGATTAAAGCAATGTTACAAGAGATCAAAATATTGTGGTCGTTAAAATATTAGCTCTGTTTAATTACACGTTATATATTTTTTAAGCAGATATAACTTACTGTGAAATACCTAACTGAAGTCATATTAAATTTTACTCAAAAAAAAGCACCATATAAATATGATGCTTAACTTAAAGTGACTATTCAGTGTTTAAAATAACACTTTAAATTTATCGCTAGTTAATTGCTAACTATGCTGATTTTTTAGCTCTACGGCTTAATGCAAAACCTGCAAGACCTAAACCAAAGATAGCTAAAGAACCAGTTTCTGGAACAGTAGTTGAAGCTCTGTCTGTGAAGTTATATGTAACACTCAAAGCAGCTGAAGCGATAGTATTAAGGTTAACATCAACATTACCGCCACCACCAGCTACAGCAAAACCACCAAAAGTACCTAAATTAGTAGTAGAAAGAGTACCTGTACCGATAAAGCTTAAGAAGTCAGCATTTGATGCATCAATAGTAAGGCTAAGTAAATCAGAACCAGATAAACCTAAACCTACATACTCATCGCCACCGCCATTGCCAGCAGTATCTGTATCGCCAGAATCATCAGCACCTAAGCTTTGGAAACCAGTATTTGCTGATAAAGAGATGTTAAGGCCGCCTAAACCTAAAAATGAACCAATAGTATCAACAGATACTGTACCACGTGCTGTAGTACCTGTTGCATTGTCATTATCCAAAGTCATATCTGATAACATTTCAGCAGAAAAAGAAATATCTACAGTGTTAAGCGTACCCATGCTGCTGTCAAACTGTGACACTGTTAATGTATCAAACCAGTCTGTAGTTGAAGCTGCGTGCTCATCAGAATAAGAAATTACACCTGCTTGTGCTAATGGAGATAAAGCAACTACAGCAACAGCTGATAATAATTTTTTCTTAAAGTTTTTCATTTTTCGTCCTTTAGTATGATTCAGTAGTTCTTATATGAACTAATGAACTTAAATAATTTTGCTTAATTGCAATTGTTCAGATAGTTATTAATAGTTACGAGAATACTGAGAAATATTCATGTACTAACATATCTCTAACAAATACGTATAAGCAAAAAACACACCAGAAATATAAGTAACTGATTAAAGGGAAATTAATTTAAATGTTAATATACTGTTAATTAAAAATGTAAAATTTATTGACACAAAACCCCTTTAAAATCAACTACTTGTATATTTTATACAATAAACACTTCTCCCAACAAAATAAATGAAATATTGAATACAAAATAAAATAAACGATTTTTTGTTTGTAGTTTTTTAAAGTAAAAAAAAGAAGTATTTTTGCTGAGGTAGTCATTTCTTTACACTTGAAATGGTTATTGCTTTGTAATTCATCTAGACGCATCCCATCACTATGGTAAACTCAACGAGTAATTTACTCATAACAATGAAAAATATGCTTACTGACGATTTACTAGAACAAGCCAAACATGTTTGCCAAACCCGTGGAGCAAGATTCACCACAGCACGTGAAGAAGTATTTAAAATACTTGCTGAGCATGACGGCGCTATTGGTGCTTACGACTTGTTAGATCAACTAAAAAAAGTTGACTCCTCTGCTAAGCCTGCAACTATTTACAGAGCATTAGACTTTTTAGGTAAACAAGGCTTTGTTCATAAAATAGAATCGATTAATGCCTTTGTTATGTGTCATCACTTCAGCGAGTGCAGTCACCCTGTTCAGCTACTTATTTGCGACGTTTGTGATTATGTAGAAGAAATACAATCGAATGATCTAGATTCTTCTCTTAGAACAATGGCTGATACTCATGGCTTTTCAATCAGCCACCAAATTGTAGAAGCACACGGTACTTGTAAAAGTTGCCAATAAAACCCGAATAATTCATTAGCTTATCACCTACGTTAAGCTATTATTCATTATCACCTTATTATTTCTCCCTTAATATCATGCATTAAGGGAGTAAAATAAGGTCAAAAATATTGCGTTTAAACTTGTAAACACTTCATAGGAATAATATGAAACTCACACCCTATTTATCACTCCGATCTATCTTATTGTGTTTGACTGTTGCGACTTCACACAACGTTATCGCTAAAAGCACTATAGATGATCAAAAATTCCGTCAATTAGAAGAAATTCTCCCAACAGCAAATACTTATAGAACGGCTTCTGGTGCACCGGGTCATGAATATTGGCAACAAGAAGTCGATTATGAAATTAAAATTAAATTAAACGATAAAACTCAAAAATTAACAGGTAGTGAGACGTTAAATTATAAAAACAATTCGCCTGATACTCTTCGCTATCTTTGGATACAGCTTGATCAGAATAGAATGGGTAAAGCTTCAGATTATAAACTAACCAGTACAGCTCCAGCTAAAAAAGTTACTTATAATGGTTTAAGAAACGCTATTGAAACAGAAAAGTTCGATGGTGGTAATCGCATATTAAAGGTTACAGACAAAAGCAATAAAGCATTACCGTACACCATTAACGGTACTATGATGCGTATCGACTTACCTAAGCCATTAAAATCAGGTGCGGAAGTAGAGTTTAATATTGATTGGACTTACGCTTTACAAGAACAAAAAGTATTAGGCGGCCGTTCAGGTTATGAATACTTTAAAGAAGACGACAACTACTTATACGAAGTAGCAAGTTGGTTTCCAAGAGCTGTAGCGTATTACGATGCTGTAGGTTGGCAAAATAAACAATTCTTAGGTAATGGTGAATTCGCCTTAGAATTTGGTGATTACGATGTAAAAATTACTGTTCCTGCAGATCATGTTGTTGCGTCTACAGGTGTATTACAAAATCCTAAAAAAGTATTAACGAGTACACAAAGAAGTCGTTTAGATAAAGCAAAAACAGCTAAGAAACCTGTTTTAATTATCACGCCTGATGAAGCTTTAGAAAACGAAAAATCTCGTTCTAGCAAAGAAAAAACATGGCACTTCAAAGCAGAAAACGTAAGAGATTTTGCTTTTGCTTCAAGCCGTAAATTTATCTGGGATGCTCAAGGCTATAAAGCTGGTGGTACAGATACTATGGCAATGTCTTACTATCCAAATGAAGGTAATCCTTTATGGGAGAAATATTCAACTGAAGCCATTATTCACACTATGGAACAGTACAATAAATACACTTTTGCTTATCCATATCCTGTATCTATTTCTGTAAATGGCCCTGTTGGCGGAATGGAATACCCGATGATCACCTTTAATGGTCCTCGCCCAACACTTAATAAAGAAACAGGTGAGAAAACCTATTCTCGTGCAACCAAATACGGATTAATTGGCGTTATCATTCATGAAGTAGGACATAACTACTTCCCTATGATTGTTAACTCAGACGAACGTCAATGGACTTGGATGGATGAAGGTTTAAATACATTTCTACAATTCTTAGCAGAGCAATCGTGGGAAGAAAACTATCCTTCTCGTCGTGGCCATGCTGCGAATATGACGTCTTACATGAAAAGCAGCAACCAAGTGCCAATCATGACAAACTCAGAATCTATTTTACAGTTTGGTAACAATGCTTACGGTAAGCCTGCAGTTGCACTAAACATATTACGTGAAACGATTATGGGTCGTGAGTTATTCGATTTCGCTTTTAAAGAATACGCACAACGTTGGAAGTTCAAACGCCCTATGCCTGCAGATTTCTTCAGAACTATGGAAGATGCATCAGCAGTAGATCTTGATTGGTTCTGGCGTGGTTGGTTTTACACAACAGATCATGTTGATATTGCTTTAGGCGACATTCATTTATACCGTCCAAATAGCCAAAACCCTGATACTGAAGAAGCATGGGAACGTGCTTTAGAAAACGAAAAGCCAACGTTTATCTCAGATCTTCGCAATAAAGGCCAATGGTTACGCACTGACGATAAACCTGAACTACTAGATTTTTATAACGAGCACGATAAATTTACTGCTACAAATGCAGCTCGCAATAAATACAATGCTATGCATAATAAACTAGAAGATTGGGAAAAAGAGCTACTGACTAATGAAAGTAACTTCTATATCTTTGACTTTGAAAATATTGGTGGCTTAGTAATGCCAATATTACTTGAAATAACTTATGCAGATAATACGAAAGAAAACATCAGAATTCCTGCTGAAATTTGGCGTAAAAATAATAACAAAGTATCTAAGCTAATTATTACTGAGAAAGAAGTCACTGGTATAGCAATAGATCCTAATTGGGAAACGGCAGATGTAAATGTAAATAACAATTACTGGCCTGCTCGCCCAATTAAATCTCGTTTTGATTTATACAAGCGTAAGAAAACTGACATGATGCGCGACTATAATAAAGAATTAAAGTCGAGTGATGACATAACCAAAGCAGAAAAAGAATCTAGCAAGTAATGATAAAACACTTACTGAAATTAGTATCAGTAGCTATATTATGGGCAGCAGCATCAATCGCTTCTGCTCATACATATTTTTTTGGAATGACTGATCTAACCTTAAACGGTTCTGCTAAAACAATTGAAATTATTCATCAATTTACTACTCATGATGTGGAAAATGCAATTGCCGAGCAACAACAGATTAATTTTTCTCCTGAACACAAAGATTATGAAGCTTTAATTCAGTCTTATGTTGAAGAACATTTTTTATTACACTATTTAGACAAACAAATAGTAATAAATTGGGTCGGGTTAGAAGTTAAAAGTGGTAATATTTATATCTATCAAGAAGCACCTTTTGAAAGTTTTTTAACAGGTTTATTGGTAAAAAATGATTTACTCGTCAATACTTACCCTAAACAAGTTAATATATTGAATTTTCAAGGTATAAAAATTAAAGGAAGTATCACCTTTAATGCCACAGAAACAACCGCTGTTGTCGAATAAATAAAATAGTAAGTACTGATTTACATTTACAAAATTTGCGTGCAAAATCAGTACTAAAAATTAATAAAGGTCGTGGAAACATTAATGAATGTAGAGTTTATCAACCCATTTCTATCGTCAATGCTTAACGTTATGTCAACGATGGCACAAATGGAATTAACCCCAGAAAAACCGAGACTTAAAAAAAGCGAAGTAGCTATGGGTGATGTTTCGGGACTAATAGGCATGGTAAGTGAACAAACTAAAGGCTCTCTTTCTATTACTTTTGAAGGACGTTTAGCTATTGCCACCATGAAAAAAATGGTAGGTGAAGGTCCTGATGTAGTTAATGAAGAAATTACTGATTTAGTTGGTGAAATCACTAACATGGTAACCGGTGGCGCTAAACGTATGTTAAGTGAAAAAGGTTTCGAATTTGATATGGCAACTCCAGTTGTAGTGTCAGGTAAAGACCATACAATCAGCCATAAAGCTGATGGACCTATCGTTATTATTCCATTGTCATGTGATCTTGGTAAAGCTTATATTGAGTTTAGCTTTAACAAATAACTTCTTAGCATCTTTATTAAAAACCAAAAAACCTCATTGATTTCTCTGGGGTTTTTTAATATCTGCTTTTTAAATAAAAAGCTAAATATTGGCTAAGCTATTCATACAGTACATTAACAAAATAAGAAGATCTTTTATGTGGCAACAAATAGAGTTTTCATTACGCGCTAAAAAACGAGGCTTCCATTTAATCACCCATGACATTATTGGGCAATTGCCTGAAATAGCTCAGGTAAAGACTGGCATACTGCATTTGTTTATTAAACATTCTTCTGCGTCATTAACGATTAATGAAAATGCTGACCCAACCGTACGTACCGATATGGAAAAACACTTTAATGTAATGGTGCCCGAAAATGCTCCATATTATGATCACACATATGAAGGTAGTGATGATATGCCTGCACATATAAAAACAAGCCTACTTGGAAACAACATTACTGTTCCAATTACCGACGGTGAATTAAATTTAGGAATCTGGCAGGGAATATACTTAGGTGAACATAGGGATCACGCCAGTTCGAGAACACTCGTTGCGACAATCAATGGTGAATAGCTAAGCTGAGATATTTGGCAAAGAATATATTTGGGTGAACATAGGGAAAACGCCAGCTCGAGAACACTCGTTGCGATAATCAATGGTGAATAGCTAAACTGAGATATTTGGCAAAGAATATATTTGGGTAAACATAAGGACCACACCAGTTCGAGAACACTTGTTGCGACAATCAATCGCGAATAGCTAAGCTGGGTAATATCCGAATGCAATAGAGCCAGTATCAGTATTAACGATAATCACGCTATTTTTTAATGGTAATGTGGACTCTTCGGCTAATATTACATAAAAGCTCATAGGGAATAGTCGTTGCGCATTTAGCAATTTGTTCAATCGGTAGTTCAGCACCCCATAAGGTTGCTTCATCTCCAACGTTATCTTTAATTTTTCCAGCTGTGCCCTCACCTAAATCGACCGTAATCATATCCATCGATACTCGGCCAATTAAAGGCACTATCCTGCCATTAATATAGATAGGTGTACCATTTTCAGCATGACGAGGGTAGCCATCACCATAACCTATAGCAATCACGCCAATGTAGGTATCTTTAGCGCTAGTCCAAGAGCTACCATAGCCAACTGAATCCCCTTTGCTGATTCGTCTAATTGAGATAAGGCTCGATTTCAGGGTCATTACAGGTTGTAGCGCTTTTTGTTGAGCACTTTGCACCAACATAGGTGAAACACCATATAGCATCAAACCTGGCCTTACCCAATCAAAGTGAGCTTCAGGCCAAGCACAAATGCCGGCTGAATTAGCTAAAGAACATTCATATGTTGAACTAGCTAGTTGTTTAAATATACTAAGTTGAACTGATGTTGTTTTATCATTTAAATCATCCGCACAACCAAGGTGGCTTATTAAAGTAATATATTTTTGAACATTTTTACTTTGTTCCAAAGCCTGAAGGAAAGTACTAAAGTCTTTAGGTGAAATACCTAAACGATGCATTCCTGTATCAATTTTTAACCATACTTTAATAGCTGAATCTAAATGGGCATTATTAATTGCTTCAAGCTGTTCTTTGCTATGAATAATGGTTTCTAAATTATATTCTGATAATAAGGTGAGTTCATCAGGCGAGAAAAAACCTTCTAACAAAATAATAGGCTGAATAATGCCAGCCTTACGTAAGGCAATAGCTTCATCTAAACGAGCAACACCAAAGCCATCAGCTTGCGGTAAAGCTTTAGCAATACGCTCTAAACCATGACCATAAGCGTTCGCTTTGAGTACAGCTAATACTTTACTGTTAGGAGCATAAGATTTAATGACTTTATAATTATGAGCTAACGCTTGAAAATCAATAATTGCGGTGGCTGTTCGGATACTCATTGTTTAACATTCAACATGTAAAAATTAATCTTCGTCAAGCACATGAGAACCCGCATAGTTATCGAAGCGAGAAAACTGACCTTGGAAAGTTAATGGAACACGTCCAATTGGACCGTTACGTTGTTTACCAATAATAATTTCCGCCATACCTTTAAATTCAGAGTCATCGTGATAAACCTCATCACGATAAATAAACATGATTAAATCGGCATCCTGCTCTATCGAACCTGATTCACGTAAATCTGAGTTAATTGGACGTTTATCTGAACGCTGCTCCAAACTACGGTTTAGTTGAGATAGTGCAATAACGGGTACTTCTAATTCTTTAGCTAAAGCTTTAAGGGAGCGTGATATCTCGGCAATCTCTAATGTACGGTTATCTGAGAATTGAGGAGCACGCATCAACTGAAGGTAATCAATCATGATCATACTAATACCGCCATGATCACGATGAATACGTCTCGCCCTTGAGCGAACTTCCGTTGGTGTTAAACCTGCGGCATCATCAATATACATTTTACCTTTTTCCATGAGCAGTCCCATGGTTGAAGAAAGTCTTGCCCAATCTTCATCTTGTAATTGTCCCGTACGAATTTTAGTTTGATCAATACGACCTAACGAGGCTAGCATTCTCATCATGATTTGATCTGAAGGCATCTCTAAGCTGAAGATTAAAGCTGGCTTATCTGATGTCATCGCCGCTGTTTCTGCCAAGTTCATCGCGAAGGTAGTTTTACCCATAGATGGACGTGCAGCAATAATGATCAAATCGGATTTTTGTAAACCTGCAGTCATTTTATCTAAATCAGCAAAGCCTGTTGAAACACCTGTTACACCATTGGTTGGAGATGAACATAGCTTTTCAATACGATCGACTGTTTTCTCTAATACTGAATTAAGCGAAGCCGGACCTTCAGATTTATTTGTTCTTTTTTCTGCTATTGCGAAAACTTTAGTTTCAGCAAAATCAAGTAAATCGGCACTTGAGCGACCTTGAGTATCGTAACCTGCTTCAGCGATTTCATTTGCAACACTGATCATTTCACGGGTAACGGCTCTTTCTCTTACAATTTCAGCATAAGCTACAATATTGGCTGCACTTGGCGTATTTTTCATCATCTCAGCGAGATAAACAAAACCACCAGCAGAGTCTAGCTTTTGATCATTTTCTAAACTCTCAGAAAGCGTGATCAAATCTACCGGTTCACCTAATTCAATTAAGGCGCCAATACATTCAAAAACAATGCGATGTGATCGACTGTAAAAATCTTCAGCAACAACTTTTTCACTCACACGATCCCATGTTTCATTGTCTAGTAACAAGCCACCTAAAACAGATTGTTCAGCTTCTAATGAATGCGGTGGAACTTTAAGTTCATCCATTTGGCTGTCTGTTTTAAATTTTCTATCTTTAAAAGATTTATCGGGCTTACGGTCTGCCATTTACTTACCTTGATGAATGAGGGAACGGGGAAAATTGAATGGTGACTAATGTATCAGAAATACATAAAAAGAAGAATATAAGTTATAAGAAATTAGGCGATATTTCAGAGCTAAATTAAATGGATGTTAGTCTAAATAAATGAATTTCATAAACAACAGACATAAAAAAAGCGCCTAGGGCGCTTTTTTCGAATAATGTTACCTTTATAAGAAAGCTTACTTCTTAGAAAGAGCACCAAAACGTTTGTTGAATTTATCAACACGACCACCAGTCTCAGCAGCTTTTTGCTTACCAGTGTAGAATGGGTGACACTCTGAACATACGTCTAAGTAAAGATCTTTACCTATAGTAGAACGAGTTGTTATAACATTACCACAAGAACAAGTTGCCTTGAACTCTGCATAATTTGGATGAATACCGTCTTTCATGGGAGTTACCTCTGTTAAGGCCGTATCGCCACTTGATCAGTCAAATTGCTGCCAAGCACCATACGAGTTAAATAATTTGGACGCGCATAGTAATTTAATTATTACCATTAAGCAAATATATATTGCCGTAAAAACAAACAAAAGTAACGAGTTTTTGCTTATCTGTCTGAACTTAGGATAATCTCTTATGTTATATATTAAATTAAAGGGATTTAAAGCCAAAAATTAATAATTACCCTCTGCAAAATACCTAATTCATTTTTATTAAAGTTTTTATGCATTTCAAACTTGGCAATAGTGATTTTAAAGGTCAAAATAAACCATCATTCAATTATAAGTAGTAAACCGTGACACAATCAGGAACACCATGTTTTGTACAAATTGCTATACCCGTTCCGTTGCGACAGCTATTTACTTATATTGTACCGCCTAGTTTAATAGAAAAACCTATCAATATTGGCGAGCGAGTTGCTGTTCCTTTTGGCCCAAGGCAAGTTATAGGTGTGGTTTTATCGGTAAGCGAACACACTGAACAACCCATCGAGAAACTTAAAAACATTACAAGTCGTGTTGTTGATAATTTTCATTTTGATGCTCCATTATTACAGTTTTTACAACGTTGCTCTGATTATTACCATCATCCTATTGGTGATGTATTACAACAAGCGCTACCTGTACTATTAAGACAGATAAAACAACCTGATGTATCGCTTCCTTTAGTTTGGGCTGCTTCTGAACAAGCTGACAAAGAAGTTCTAGAAAAACTCAAAACTAAAGCGGCTAAACAATATGCTTTGTTTCAATTGATCGATAAACATCTTTCTATTACATGGGCTGAATTACGTACTTTAGGTTATATAAAATCACAATTAACCTCTCTTGAAAAAAAAGGATTGATCGAGCAGCACGAACGCCAGCCGACTATTTTTGAATGGTCGGAATCAGCATTAAATACTGAGAACAAACTTACCTTATCGACAGAGCAAGCAATTGTTTTATCCGCAATTGAACAAACCAATACGCAATTTTCTTGTCATCTTATTGATGGTATTACAGGTAGTGGTAAAACAGAAGTTTACCTACAAGCAATGGAAAAAGTGCTAGCAACTAATAAACAGGTGCTAGTACTGGTACCAGAAATAGGCTTAACACCGCAAACTCTTAACCGATTTGAACAGCGCTTTAATGTACCTATTTATTTGCATCATTCAGGATTAAATAATAACGAAAGACTACAAACTTGGCTTGAAGCACAGCGCGGTAGTGCTGCAATTATTATAGGTACACGTTCCGCTATTTTTACGCCTTTACATCAATTAGGTATGATTATTATTGATGAAGAGCACGACGGTTCTTTTAAACAGCAAGACAGCTTTAGATATAACGCTCGCGACATGGCAATTCTAAGAGCCCGTCAGTTAGACATTCCTATAATTTTAGGCAGTGCTACACCAAGTTTAGAGTCGTTACATAATGCCCTTTCAGGTAAATACCATTATCACCAATTACTTAACCGTGCAGGTAATAGTAGTACCTCTCAAATTCAGTTGATTAATATTGCTCAGCACCAAATGGAGCATGGCTTATCAGATACATTAAAAAGCGAAATTAAAAAAACGATCGCAAGAGGCGAGCAAGTCCTTATATTTTTAAATAGACGAGGCTTCGCGCCAGCCATTAACTGCCAAGAGTGTCATTGGATTGCCGACTGTAAACGTTGTAATAAACCTTATACCTTGCATCAAAGTAAACAGTTATTAATGTGTCACCATTGTGGCAGTCAACGACGTGTACCTGCTCAATGTGATAGTTGCGGTAGTATACGTATAAAACCACTAGGCCAAGGAACAGAGCAGCTAGAGCAGCGTATTGGAGAACTATTCCCCGATGCTAGCAGTGTAAGAATAGATAGAGACAGCACACGTAAGAAAGGCGAATTAGCTAAACTTTTACAAGAAGTCACTGAAAAGAAACATCAAATATTATTAGGCACTCAAATGTTGGCTAAAGGTCATCATTTTCCTGATGTAACACTCGTCGCCATGTTAGATATTGATGGCGCATTATTTAGTTTTGATTTCAGAGCAGCTGAGCACATGGCACAATTGCTTGTTCAAGTTGCAGGTCGAGCAGGACGAGAAAGTAAACCTGGTAAGGTACTTGTACAAACAGGTTACCCTGAACATCCCCTTTTACAAGACTTAGTGAATAACGGCTACAAACACTTTGCAGAATATGCACTTACTGAGCGTAAACAAGCTTACTTACCACCTTTTGGTTTTCAAGCCTTATTTAGAGCAGAAGCTAATTACCCTTCATATCCAGACAAATTCCTTCGTGAAATATGTGCAGTTCGTTATGAAGGATGTGAACTTGCAGGCCCTTTACCGGCAGCAATGGAGAAACGTGGTGGTAAATATCGCTTCCATCTTATTGTGCAATCAAAAAACCGTAAGCACTTACATATAGCTATTCACCAAATGTTACAATTAATACCCCACAATGAATGGCAATCAAAAGTTCGTTGGTCAGTTGATATAGATCCTATTGATTTAAGTTGGTAGTAAGAACTATTTGCTTTAAAAATCGTCGTATAGGCGGTTGTTACAATTCATATCGATAAAAGTAGTATCATTTATTAATAAGTTGGTTAAAATTACCTATTATTTTTTCCTGTAAAATTATTCTTTCATGGCGCACCAAGATTACGTTTCTCGTCCTAGAAACCCTAAAAAAAGTCCTTACAAAAAGCCTGCGGCTAAACAACAACCGCAAGGCGTACCACCAAAGGTTAAACTTATTGGTTTAATTACACTTATTGCTGTTTGCTTGTTTGTTTATTTCTTATGGAGTATCAAAGGTGACGAAACCACAGCCCCTGCAGTTCAACAAACTCAAACAACAGAAGCGCCAAAAGTTGCAGACACAGTAAAAGACAAAGCAACCCTACCTACTCCACCAAAAGAGAAGTGGGCATACCGTAAAGAACTTGAAGATAAAAAAATTGAAGTTGGCGAGTATGATGTCAAGCAAGGCGGACCATACAAAATGCAATGTGGTTCATTTAAAAGTCTCAAACAAGCAGAGGTATTAAAAGCAAATATTGCCTTTGCTGGGCTTTCGGCACAAATAGGTGCACCCGTCGGCCCTAACTCAACTTATTACCGAGTTTACTTAGGTCCATACGAGAAAAAGCGTGATGCAGAAAAAGACAAACACAAACTAAAAAGAAACAAAATTAATTACTGCCAAATTTGGTTATGGAATTAATTCCTCATCTATACTTGAAAACATCGCATCACACCCCTACCTCTTGAACATACATAAACATTAAATATCAGCATACTAGTTAAAACCGTATGCTGATTTATAGATTGGATTTAATATGACTACTATCGTTTCAGTACGACGCAATGGCAAAGTAGCTATTGGTGGTGACGGCCAAGTATCTCTTGGAAATACCGTTATGAAAGGCAACGCACGTAAAGTTCGTCGTTTATATAACGACAAAGTTTTAGCGGGTTTTGCTGGCGGCACAGCTGACGCATTTACCTTATTTGAACGTTTTGAAAGTAAACTAGAACAACATCAAGGTCATTTAACCAAGGCCGCCGTTGAACTTGCTAAAGATTGGCGTAGTGATCGTGCTTTAAGGAAACTTGAAGCATTATTAGTTGTAGCTGACGAAACTGCCTCATTAATCATTACAGGTAACGGCGACGTTGTTCAGCCAGAACATGATTTAATTGCGATTGGTAGTGGTGGCAACTTCGCCCAATCTGCAGCCACCGCACTATTTGAAAATACTGAACTATCAGCCAGAGAGATTGTAGAAAAATCTTTAAAAATTGCAGGCGATATTTGTGTATTTACCAATCATCAACACACCATTGATGAGCTATAAGTTTAAGCTTTAAGGAATTAACATGTCGAATATGACACCTCGTGAAATTGTTTCCGAATTAGATAGCCATATTGTTGGTCAAAGTGATGCTAAAAGAGCCGTTGCTATTGCCCTTCGTAACCGCTGGCGTCGCATGCAACTTAATGAAGAGTTGCGTAACGAAGTAACCCCAAAAAATATTTTAATGATAGGCCCTACAGGCGTAGGTAAAACCGAAATAGCACGTCGCCTGGCAAAATTAGCGAACGCCCCTTTCATTAAAGTTGAAGCAACAAAATTTACTGAAGTAGGCTATGTAGGTAAAGAAGTTGAAACCATTATTCGTGACCTTGCTGATATGGCAATTAAATTAACGAAAGAGCAAGAAATGGCTCGCGTTAAACATTTAGCTGAAGAAGCTGCGGAAGAGCGTGTATTAGATATTCTTATTCCTAACCCTCGTGATTCATTTGGAAATACTGAAGAAGCAGACAATTCAAGCACTCGTCAAGTATTCCGTAAAAAGTTACGTGAAGGTCAGTTAGACGACAAAGAAATTGAATTAGACTTAGCGGCTCCTCAAGTTGGTGTTGAAATCATGGCTCCTCCTGGCATGGAAGAAATGACTTCACAGTTACAAAACATGTTCCAAGGCATGTCTAACGACAAAACAACTAAGCGTAAGTTAACCATCAAAAAAGCGTTAAAAGCACTTCAAGAAGAAGAAGCAGCTAAAATAGTTAATCAAGATGACATCAAGCAAAAAGCGATTGAATCTGTTGAACAAAACGGTATCGTATTTATTGATGAAATAGATAAAATTTGTAAACGTGGTGACTCTTCAGGACCTGATGTTTCTCGTGAAGGTGTTCAACGTGATTTATTACCATTAGTTGAAGGTTCAACAGTAAGCACTAAACACGGTATGATCAAAACCGATCACATCTTATTTATTGCATCTGGTGCTTTCCAAATGGCTAAACCTTCAGATTTGATCCCTGAGTTACAAGGTCGCCTTCCTATTCGTGTTGAGCTACAACCTCTAACAACTGAAGACTTTGTTCGTATATTAACAGAGCCAAATGCTTCTCTTACCGAACAATATATTGCCTTAATGAACACTGAAGGTTTAACTATTGAGTTTACTGAAGATGGTATTAAGGCGTTAGCTAATGCAGCTTGGCAAGTAAATGAAAGCACAGAAAATATTGGTGCACGTCGTTTACATACAATGATGGAACGCTTAGTTGAAGAAGTATCTTTTAACGCCGATGAACGTTCTGGCGAAGTTATTAAAATTGATAGTGCTTACGTAGACAAGACATTAACTGAGTTAGTTAAAAATGAAGACTTAAGTCGCTTTATTTTGTAATCAGTTTACTTCTAAATGATGTATAAACGAGGGAAGCTGAATATAGTTTCTCTCGTTTTTCTCCTAGAAAATTCATGAGGCGCTCAAATGACAAATATCTCAAAGTTTACCCTTAACGCTAATCACGATTTTTTAGAAATAAACCTTAAAAATCCCTCATCAGAGCAAAATAAACCTCTTTCATTTAGTTGTGAGTACTTACGAATTTTCGCGCCCAGCGAATGCCAAAAAGCTCATTCAGGTAAACAAGCAACACCGAACAAGATCCCTCAAGTATTTCATAAGAAAAATGTTCAACTTTCTCAAATTGAACCTTTAGGCAAACATGGTCACAGATTTATTTTCAATGATGGCTTTAATGACATTTATTCAACAGATCATCTGATCACATTGTCAGAAACATTTGATGCTAATTGGTCGTTATATATTAATGGTTTATCAAGCACTAACAGTAGAGAAGAGTCTATTAATTTCAAAGCAGTAACTTAGTAGATCTTCATAACTAAAAATAGACAGTTGAACCAAATCTCAAGCCAGTTATACTAAAACCTCTTAGGAACAGCCACAACCAAGCTAGGAAACACCCATGGAATACAATACTACCGAGTTATGCTCTATTTATACTGATTTAGTTGATGTAGTAGAACCCATCTTTAGTAATTATGGCGGACGACACTCTTTTGGCGGAAAAGTAGTAACAATCAAGTGTTTCGAGAATAATGGATTAATACTTCAACTTGCCTCAACTGATGGTATTGGTAAAGTAATGGTAATTGATGGCGGTGGCTCAACCCGCAGAGCTTTACTTAATAGTGATATTGTTGAAACAGCAGCGGAAAATGGCTGGGAAGGCATAGTCTGCTATGGCAGCGTATGTAATGTTGATGCGTTAGAAGAGATTGATATTGGTATTCAAAGTTTAGTCTCTATACCTGTGGGGGCATCACCAAGCGAAGCAGGTGAAAGCGATTTAGCCATAAACTTTGGTGGTGTTACTTTCTTACCTGATGATTATTTATATGCTGATAATACCGGCATTATATTATCGCCCGACCCATTAGATGTGAGTGAAATCTAAAGTAATAAAGTTTTGGCCCTATTATTTGTGTAATAGGGCAATAATGCTTTAAATTTATGGTTAAACTGGGTTATATAAATTATTCCACGTGGTTACCCAAGAGCCTATATTATCGCTAGTCACCCCTCTATCTACCACTTCTCCTTGTGCTAACTCACCGCCCATTTGAGTAAAAGCTTTCTCTGTTGATTTATTATTGATTGAAGTACCTATTAATGGCAAATTCATTTTCTTTGTGAGATCAATTAAAGAAGTTATAATTGCATTTTCTGGATCATCTACAGCTTCACTAATACGTTCACAATCAATTTTAACCTGATGAACAGCCATTTTTCTTATATAGCGTAATGATTCATAACTGCCAGAAAAATCTGAAATAGCGATATTCACATTTAATGATTTAAGTTCATCAATAATATTTTTTGCTCTTTCACTTGCCGAGAGAACAACTTTTTCTGGCAACTCTATAATTAAGTATTTAGCAGGTACATTATAGGTAGCAATTTGTTTTTCAATAAAGCTGACTAAGTCAGGTTCAAGTAGATATTGACTCAATAATTTAATTGAAACTCTTTCATAATTTGATACGCGTTGTAACCTTAAAATCAATTTAAAAGCACGAGTGATCATTTGTTTAGTGAGTAAATATATTTCACCACTATGCTCTGCTGTATCTATAAAACCTTGAAATTCAATAGGGATATTGTTCTCATTATGCCATTGCACTAATAATTCAAATCCAACTAACTTTCTGTCTTCAACGCGAGTTTGTGGTTGTACATACCAATACAAATTGTCCTGAGTAATATCTTGCTTCAAACGCTCCATTTGCAACAAATGTGATTCTGTATAAATAATTTCATCTTTATTAAAGTAACTCATTAGTACTTGGTTACTTTCTGCTTTCAATAAAGCATCTTCGGCATGGGCTACTGTTTGAGATAAACTATTAACGTATTCATTAATAAAAGAAACACCAAAAGTTAGTTCAAAATTTAATGAAAAGCTTTTAAAACTCATGGCGTCAGGTACTGCTAAAGTCAGTTCCTGACAAAGCTTTTCAACAAGTATATCTCTATTTTTTTCCTTTTCTTCTAACTGTAAAACAACCAAAAAGTGTAAACCACGCAATCTAGCGATTCGAATTGGCACTTGGCTATTATTAAAGTTAACAAGATTAGGGTTATTCTCTACACTTTTTTGTAAACAGTATGCGAGCTGTAATAACAAAATATCAGAATTTTTATAACCTAATATTTTATTCACTTGCTGAAAGTTAATCGGCTTAAAAACAATAATAGTGAACTTATCTTTTGAATGACTTTTTAAAGCTTTATTAATATGTCGGAAAGCTTGCTTTTGAGAAGGTAAATTCGTAGCAGAATCACTTGAACTTCTTGCTAATTCAATTTGCTCTGGGAAAAAAATTTCTGTTTGATCTGAACTTCTTGCATTACGAGCGAGAGCAATTTTCCAACAACTGGCGAGGAAAAAGAGAATATAACAAGCTACAGCATTAATCATAAACCACTGTTTTTCAATATCTTGATTTATCCACAAAAACACAATAAATGAGAAATACAAAACAGGTAACCAAAATAGGCTCATATGAGTAATACAGGTTAAAACATCACTGGTTGTACATTTAATCCTTACTGCAATTAAAGCGACAACAGTGCCACTACTAAATACCCACATAATATAATTATTTTCATTTGGATAGATATACAGAGCTGCAATGTATAAAGCAGAAGATACTAGTACAACACTATGACTAATTTTAGTGACTGTTGGTATAGAGTCGGTTTCATCTACAGCCCAACTGAAGTATATAAAGACGAGATAGAGTATCGAGAACATAAGGGGCAAAATGATCTGAGTTTGTTCACCAAAAGCAACAAAATATATAAGACCGATTAAGCTTAATGTCAGCAGAACAAAGTAGCGTAATTGAAATATACCTTTAAAGTTATACAACAAAGAAATAACAATAACAGGGATACTCAAGCCAAGAATAAAAGCTAAATTAATGACTCCATACGTAGAAAGAGATGTAGATGAATAAGCCGGGAATGAGAGAATACAAAACAAACTTAATAAGCTATATACAGAAGTTTTTAAGTTAGCTTTAAACCAAGAGAGAATACAAAAGTCCATATTAATACTCGAATACCAATAAAGTGCTGACAAAATAATGCTTACAACTTTACTCAGAGTAGATCTTACAAGCTCATTTGTACAGGCTTAAATAACGATACGCCCTTCTTTCATCAATGATGTTAAAGGGTTAACACCAAATTGATAAGCAAGCTCTGCCGGTTGTTCTATATCCCAACAAGCAATATCGGCGTCATAACCTACAGCTAATTTCCCTTTTGAATCATCAAGGCCTAAAGCTTTAGCAGCATTAATGGTTACGCCAGCTAATGCCTCAAGAGGCGTAAATTTAAATAAGGTGCATGCCATGTTCAACATAAGTTGTATTGACGTAATAGGAGATGAACCAGGGTTAGAATCAGTAGCTATCGCCATAGGTACTTTATATTTTCTTAACAATCCCATTGGTGGTAATTTGCTTTCTCGTAAGAAATAATAAGCTCCAGGCAATAAAACGGCTGTCATATTAGCTTCAGACATAGCTTTTACTCCATCTTCGCATATGTATTCTAAATGATCTGCCGATAGCGCTTTGTATTTTGCAGCGAGCTTAGCTCCTTTCATATTAGAAAGCTGTTCAGCATGTATTTTTACAGGTAAATTTAACTTTGCAGCTGCTTCAAAAACGTGTTCAGTTTCCTTTAAAGTAAAACCAATATTTTCACAAAAAACATCTACCGCATCGACTAAGCCTTTTGCAGCAATATCTGGGAGCATATTATTGCAGATGTCATCTATATAACCTTGTGAGTTATTTTGATATTGAGTAGGAATGGCATGCGCGCCTAGAAAAGTCTTTTTAACGGTAACAGGAAGTACATCAGCTAGCTGCTTCGCAACCCTTAACATTTTAGTTTCAGACACCAAATCTAATCCATAGCCAGACTTAATCTCAACGCTTGTTACGCCTTCATTATGTAAAGCGGTTAAACGTTTCTTGGCACTTTCAAATAACTCCTGCTCAGTTGCATTGCGAGTAGCTGCAACTGTTGAAATAATACCTCCGCCTGCATTAGCTATTTCTTCATAGCTTTTACCTTGTAAGCGCATCTCAAATTCGTTAGCACGATTCCCTCCGTAAACGATATGAGTATGGCAATCAATCAACCCTGGTGTTAACCATTGGTTTTTACCCTCAATCAACTGTTTTACAGAATACTGAACACCGGCTAAGTCTTTTAAACTGCCTAGCCATGCTATTTTCCCGTTTAATACTGCAACCGCAGCATTCTTAACAATGCCGTAATCTAAAGAGTCTTCCCTTTCTGTTTTAGTTTCCCCGGAAGCCATAGTGACAATATTTACATTGATCCAAAGTATGTCCCAACAAGGTTTATCTATTTGAATGTTTGTCATTTTATTACTCACTACGTAGCGACTCGATAACCTTACTTTACTTGATAGCAATAAAAGGATCAACACTTGTATATACAAGTGTTGATTTTTAGTAAATAAAATGAGATTGTATAAATAAGATAGACATTTAAAAACACAGTTTGGGATCAAGATGAAAGCAAAGACGCCAGCAAAAGCCCCCACTAAAAAGAAGTCAGCAGCTAAGTTTACTGTTATCAAACAGTTTATTTGCCAGAAAATAGAATCAGGACTTTGGCAACAAAATAAAAAAGTGCCTTCTGAAAACGAGCTTGCAGAACAATTTTCTGTTAGCCGAATGACCGCAAGAAGAGCCTTACAAGAACTGACCGAGCAAGGTGTTTTGGTTAGATCTCAAGGTGCTGGAACTTTTGTTGCAACATTCAAATCACAATCATCTATCTTAGAAATTAGAAGTATAGCCGATGAAATTTTTGAACGTGGTCACCAACACCGTTCTGAAACCATCACTTTAGAAAAAGTAGACGTTAGTAACGAACTCGCCATTTTATTGAATGTTTCACCTTCAGACAGTGTTTATTATTCCGAACTGCTACATTTCGAGAACGATGAACCTATTCAGCTAGAACAAAGATACGTTAATAGCACTTTGGTACCTGATTATATTAAACAAGATTTTAACCTGATAACGCCACACGAATACTTAACGTTAGAAGCACCGCTTACAGAAGCCACTCACGAAATTGAAGCCATACTTGCCTCACAATCAGTAGCTGAAAAACTCAAAATTGATAACACCAAGCCTTGTTTACAAGTGAAACGCAGAACGTGGTCAAGTAACGGCGTTGTTAGTTTAGCCATATTAACTTCACCAGGTGATAAGTATCGCTTAGGTAGCCGCTTAGTTTTTTAAAACTAGCCATAATTTTGAAAGATGAGGATTGAAGAATGACCACGAATGAAAAAGACATTGCTGATAAACGCATTGATACAAGCCGAATTATAAAGGCTGACACCGGCACCACAATCACCACTAAAAGTTGGTTAACTGAAGCGGCTAAGCGCATGTTAATGAACAACCTTGATGCTGAAGTTGCTGAACATCCTCAGTCACTCGTGGTTTATGGTGGTATTGGTCGAGCAGCAAGAGATTGGGAGTGTTTTGACAAAATAGTTGAAACCCTTGAAAAACTTGAAAATTATGAAACCTTGCTTATTCAATCAGGCAAGCCTGTAGGTGTTTTTACAACACATGAAGATGCACCGCGCGTACTTATTGCTAACTCTAACCTCGTGCCTCATTGGGCAACGTGGGAGCACTTCAATGAGTTAGATAAGAAAGGCTTGATGATGTACGGCCAAATGACGGCTGGCTCTTGGATCTACATCGGCTCGCAAGGCATTGTTCAAGGAACATATGAAACCTTTGTCGCTATGGCAAAACAACATTTTGGCGGTAGTGCTAAAGGTAAGTGGGTACTTACAGGCGGCTTAGGCGGTATGGGTGGAGCTCAACCTTTAGCAGCAACTATGGCTGGGTTTTCAGCATTGGTTGTCGAGTGTGACGAATCACGCATCGATTTCAGATTAAAAACACGCTACCTTGATAAGAAAGCTACATCTTTAGATGAAGTTTTAGCAATGATTAATGCAGCCACATCAAAAGGCGAAGCTGTTTCTGTAGGCTTACTTGGTAACGCCGCTGATGTATTTCCTGAATTAGTGAAACGTGGCATTACGCCAGATGTAGTAACCGATCAAACTTCCGCTCATGATCCTCTTAATGGTTATTTACCTCAAGGCTGGACGATGGAGCAAGCTGTTGAGGGTAGAAAAGAAAACGAAGCTAATGTAGTAAAAGCGGCAAAACAATCCATGGCAATACAAGTTCAAGCCATGCTTGATTTACAAAAGGCAGGTGCGGCAACAACCGATTATGGTAACAACATTCGCCAAATGGCTTTAGAAGAAGGTGTTACCAATGCCTTTGATTTTCCAGGTTTTGTTCCAGCTTATGTGCGTCCATTATTTTGTGAAGGTATCGGGCCTTTCCGTTGGGTCGCATTGTCTGGCGACCCGGAAGACATTTATAAAACAGACGCTAAAGTTAAAGAACTTATTCCTGATAACCCACATCTACATAACTGGTTAGATATGGCACGCGAGCGCATTGAATTTCAAGGATTACCAGCGCGTATTTGTTGGGTTGGCTTAAAAGATCGATCTCGTTTAGCCGTAGCTTTTAACGACATGGTTGCTTCGGGCGAATTGTCTGCTCCGGTTGTTATTGGTAGAGACCATTTAGATTCAGGCTCTGTTGCTTCACCTAATCGTGAAACAGAAAGTATGAAAGATGGTTCAGATGCGGTATCTGATTGGCCGTTACTGAACGCATTACTTTCAACTTCAGGCGGTGCAACTTGGGTAAGTTTGCATCATGGTGGTGGTGTAGGTATGGGCTTTAGTCAACATTCAGGTGTGGTTATTGTTGCTGATGGAACCGAGGCAGCTAAGAAACGTTTAAGCCGCGTACTTTGGAATGACCCTGCAACAGGTGTTATGCGACATGCTGATGCTGGATATGAAATAGCGCAAAGCTGCGCTAAAGAACAAGGTTTAAACTTACCTATGATCACTAACAATACAAATAACACCAAACAAGCTTAGGAGATAACCATGACACAAGTAAGCACATTAAACATATCTCCAGGGAAACTGACTCTACAGCAATTACGTAAAGTACAACGTAATGGCTATGATCATTTCACACTCAATGAAAACGCTTTTGAGAACATCAATAAAAGTGCAGAAGCTGTTCAACAAGTTATTAAAGAAAATAGAGTGGTATACGGAATAAACACAGGTTTTGGTTTACTCGCCAGCACTCGTATTAAAAATGATGAATTAGAATTACTACAACGCTCTATTGTCTTGTCTCACTCTGCTGGCTTTGGGAAAAACATGGACGAGTCGTCGGTGAGATTAATGATGGTATTAAAAATTAATTCATTATCTCGCGGGTTTTCAGGTATTCGTTTAGAAGTCATTCAAACCTTAATTACACTATTAAATAATAAAGTTTACCCTTGTGTACCGAAAAAAGGTTCTGTTGGCGCATCTGGTGATTTAGCCCCCTTATCTCATATGGTTTTACCTTTACTAGGTGAAGGTGAGATGACTTATCAAAACCAAGTGCTTCCAGCCAAAGAAGCCTTAGCTATAGCAGGATTAGAGCCTATAACTTTAGCGGCGAAAGAAGGTTTGGCATTACTCAACGGCACACAAGCTTCTACAGCATTTGCTCTTGAAGGTTTATTTTTATCAGAAGACTTATTCTCAGCAGCAGTTGTTATTGGTTCGATGTCTGTTGAAGCAGCTTTAGGTAGCAGAGCACCTTTTGATGAAAGAGTTCATATTGTACGCGGACAAATAGGGCAAATTGATGTCGCAAAAGCTTACCGACATGTATTAGGTAAAAACTCTGAGATTGGCTCATCACATGAAAAATGTGAAAAAGTACAAGATCCTTACTCACTTCGTTGCCAGCCTCAAGTAATGGGCGCCTGTTTAACACAAATAAGACAAGCAGCTGAAGTTTTACATATCGAAGCTAATGGCGTTACTGACAATCCTTTAGTATTTGCTAACGAAGGTGATTTTATTTCTGCTGGTAATTTTCATGCTGAACCTGTGGCTATGGCCGCAGATAACTTAGCTTTAGCAATTGCTGAAATAGGCTCTCTTTCTGAAAGAAGAATGGCGTTACTAATAGATTCCCATTTAAGTAATTTACCTCCATTTTTAGTTGATAATGGCGGATTAAATTCTGGTTTCATGATTGCTCAAGTAACCTCAGCGGCATTAGCTTCTGAAAATAAATCATTAGCTCACCCTGCTTCGGTAGACAGTTTACCGACTTCGGCGAATCAGGAAGATCATGTTTCTATGGCAACATTTGCTGGCAGACGCTTGGCTGAAATGAGCGAAAACACTAATGGCGTATTAGCTATTGAATATTTAGCATCTGCTCAAGGTTTAGATTACAGAAGCCCATTAAAAGGCTCACTGATCATCGAACAAGCTAAACAGATTTTACGTGATCAAGTCAGTTTTTATGATAAAGACAGACACTTTTCACCTGATATTGAAAAAGCATCAGGTATTATTTCTAATGCGGAATTTAACCAGTTCTCACCTCAAGGTTTATTACCAAGTTTGTAAGGCTAGTTAATTGGTATAATTAACAGTATAAAAAAAAAGCCAAATCATTGAAATTTGGCTTTTTTGATAGTGATTTTTATAATGAGAGCTACCCTAATAACTTACAGAGGCTTTACCAACATCACATTTCCATCAACACCTGCAATTACACAGGGTTTATCAGCAAGAATTACATCAACTTCACAGTCAGTTGTTAGTCTTGCGCTCCAGTCGATACCTGAAAAGCGAATTTTTCCTGCTACATGAGTAATTTCTGTAGAACTAGGTACTTGCTTACCAATCATATCGCTACTTGTATCTGAGCCCGTGCTTGAGTTTTGAAAAGACTTAAGAGGCTTCCATAACAACAATGCAATCAATGCTGTTAACGCACCAACAGATAAAAGCTCACTTTCCCAACCCGACAATATATTGAGCTGCACGAGAATACCTGTAATAACACTGGCAATAGCGATAAACAGTAGTGGTCCACTCATCCCAAGAACAGTCAGTTCCACAATAAAACTAATACCTGCTATTAGAAATAATAGCTGAGCATGATGCTCAGAAAAGTAATTAATAAGATCCATATCTAATCCTTAACACTTATATTAAGACACATCTGCTTGAGGTAACTTTAGTGAGCCAGAAACAGCGATAGCTTGCGCTACTGTATTAGCAATATTGTCAGCTGTTTTTCCGTCAGTTAAAACAACTGTGCTTTCTGCAGCAATAGCTTTATGTGCTGCAATAGCATCTTGAGCCAAAGTAAGAGTGATAGCCGCTTTACCGCTATCAGTATTCGCAGCATCACCAATAGTAGCAAGAGCTGCGGCTTCAGCTTCTGCTACTAATCTGATAGCTTCAGCTTTACCTGTAGCCTCTAAAATTTGTTTCTCTTTGTCTGCTTGAGCATTTAACACTTGTTCAGCCTTTGATGCTTCAGCATCTAATACTCGAGCCGCTTTTAAACCTTCAGCTTCAGTTATTGAAGCTGTTTTAACACCTTGCGCAGTTAAGATCACAGAACGCTTTTCTCGCTCTGCCGTCATTTGTTTTTCCATGTCTTCACGAATACTTTGAGGTGGATTAATATCGCGAATTTCATATCGAGTAACCATTACCCCCCAAGGAGCTGTTGCCTCAGTCATAGCCGCTAAGATAGTTGCATTAATGGTATCTCTAGATTGAAAACACTCATCAAGTTCCATAGAACCTATAGCATTACGCATCGTTGTCATCGCCAGTTGGGTTACTGACAATTTATAATCTGTAATATTATTAGTGGCTGCGCCAGCATCTGTTACTTTCATAAACAGAATGCCATCAAGCTCTAATGAAATATTATCTTTTGTGATGGCAGATTGAGATGAAATATCTAATGATTGTTCCTTTAAATTTCTGTCAGCTACAACAGATTGGATAAATGGAACAATAAAGTTAAGTCCTGCAGACAAGGTTTTATCGTATTTCCCTAAGGTATAAATTACATAACCTCTGTTTTGCGGTACAAAATAAATACCTTTCTTGAGGGTATATAAAACCACAAGAGTGATCCATAAAATGGGACTTGATATAAGAGGGATTAATAATTCCATGCGCTACATTCCTATTTAAATTTATTATTATCAATTAACTAATATAGATTAATTATCGACAACATACTATTAATAGCAAGATACGCTATTTACTTAAGGCTACTTTATCACCTATCTAATACATCGATTAAATGATGTTATGCAATAAAATATCTTTAATGGAATTTAGTTCAAATGTAGAGAAAGCCAATAAATAAAATAAAAAGTACAGGCAGAACAACCCACATATAATCACTGACTTTACTTGTAGAGTTTGTAAATCGTCTTACTAGATAATTAAGTAAGCAATAGAATCCGACACTTGCACACACGATAAGAAGATGAGTAAGGATAGTTTTAAACTCTATATTCTTGTCTACTAAAATTACAGCTCCTTTGTAAGTGATCATAACAAGATCAAGCAAAGTGATATGCAGTAGTAATACAATAAAGAGAGTAAAGCTTTTACTTTTAAAACATGCCATAAAGGGTTGAATACTTTTAATTAAATTTCATTTACAAGATTATGAATCTGATAACCAAGACAATAAGTCATCATAGGCAAATGTATAAGATAAAAACTTTCTTATTTTATTAGAGTTAATAATTTTATTAGCTACAAGCGAATCATTATTTATAGACTCTGTAAACTCAGGTTTATCAAGCCCAAGTACCCTTGCTGCTTGCTCGTAATATTCACGTTTAGCGATATGAGTTTGGCTTGAGCCATTATAAATAGAGCTATGTGCAGGTTTATTAATAAGTCCGAATAATAAGCCCACGGCATCTTGTTGGTGAATAAGATTTGTTGTGGCGTCAGGATCAGATAGTGATCTGCCACTTTTTAAGAATTTACCTGGATGTCTGTCTGGTCCGACTAAACCAGAAAATCTTAAAATGATAGTTTCACCTGAAAACTTAAGCGCCTCTTGTTCCGCTTGATGGATAATAGCTGTTTTTTCTGAAGATAAATCTAATGTAATATCTTCTTCAATATATCCATCTAATCCATTATAAACAGCTGTTGAACTGATCATTATTAATTGTTTAACATCGCCCGCTTGTGCAAGTTCAACCAAATGTTTTATTTTGTCTGCGTAGTCTTTACGACCTTGCCGTATACCAGGAGGTATAGCGATAATAACGCATGACTGTTTGAATAGAGAAAGTTTAAAGTCATTAGCTGAAGGAGAAGAATCCGATAAACTAAAACATTCAACTTGAGCGCCAAGTTTAGATAATTCTTCAACTTTATCTTGATGCTGAGTAGAAACAATGACTGAATATTGCTGACTTATTAATTTTTTAGTGAGTGCCTTACCTAGCCACCCACATCCTACAATGCCTACACTTGTACTCACAATTTAGCCTATTTGATCAAATTAGTTTTTTAAATCTTAAATCGAGTAATCTTTACGATGTATTTAGCGATATTTATTATAATGTTAGCAAGTTAGTCTAAAAGTAACCGGACCATCATTAAGTAATCGCACTTTCATATCAGCACCAAAAACTCCCGTAGGTACTTTAAAACCAAGTTCTCTAAGGTTTTTGCAAAAATCTTCATATAAACCTTTACTGATCTCAGGAGGCGCAGCATTGGTAAAACTTGGTCGTAATCCTTTTGAGGTATCAGCGGCTAAGGTAAACTGAGAAACAACTAAAATCTCACCACCTGCTTGTTCAACATTAAGGTTCATTTTGCCATTATCATCTTCAAATATACGATAACCAGCAATTCTTTGAGCTAACCGCTTAGCTTTAGCGGCATCATCTGTTGGTTCAATTGCCACAAAAACCAATAAACCTTTTTCTATTTCGCCTGTTATTTCATCATCTACGGTAACACTTGCTTCAGTTACTCTCTGTAATAATGCGATCATATAAACTTATTAAGCCTTCTCATTTAAAAATTCAGCCATGGTATCTGACGCTTTACAAAAAGCGTCTACCGTTTGTCGCTCAAAGCCACTATGCCCAGCACAAGGTAATGTGTGAAGGTGAGCGTTGTCCCACAACTCTGTGATCTGCTGAGCAATATATAATTGGCAAACCATATCATATCGCCCATGGATTAAAACAGCAGGTATATCTTTAATTTTATTTAAGTTTTTCAGGATATAGTTTTCAGAAAGAAAAGCATTATTAATAAAGTAATGACTAGACAATTTAGCCATACACAATGCCTGATGGGCATCATCTACCTGTAAACTACCAATACTCGGATGCTCAAGACTTGCAAGCCTAAGCTCCCATAGGTACCATTTTTTACTGGCGGAGATAGCCGCAATCTCGTTTTCTGAATGAAGTTTTTTATGGTAGTAAGACAATGGATCACACTGTTCATCACCAGACATATTTTTACAAAACTCTTGATAATACTCAGGGAAAAAGCGTTGAGCTCCTGCTGGTCTGTAAAGCCAATCATATTCAGCTTGGGTACCTAAAAACAGTCCTCTAAGTATAAAGCCAAGAACTTTCTCAGGATAAGCAATACCATAAACCATTGCTAATGTTGTGCCCCAAGACCCACCAGCAATCAACCATTGTTCTATGTTTAAGTGCTCTCTTATTTTTTCTATATCTGCTACTAATGCTTCTGTGGTGTTGTTCTCAACACTTGGTGCTGGATTAGATTGCCCACAACCGCGCTGATCAAACAAAATAATGTGATAAAGATTAGGATCAAAATAACGTCTATGATTTTCACTAGATCCGCCGCCTGGCCCACCATGTAAATAAAGTACTGGAATTCCTTTAGGATTACCTGATTGCTCTAAATACAACTGGTGTCCGTCACCAACATCTAACCATTCTTGATGATAAGCCGATATTTTAGGGAAAAGTGTTCTAGACATAAACCACCTCAATTATTCATTATTATTTTCAGCAACTTGTTCATCACTAAAGTCTTGTAAAGCTACCGTCAGTACAGCTCCAATTAAAGTCACTAACCATGATAAATAAACCCATAAAAAGAGAATAGGAATTGTACCTAATGCTCCATATATGGCTTGATACGATGGTAATTGAGTCACATAAAAAGCGAATCCCTTTTTGGCAACTTCAAATAATATTGCTGCAGTAACAGCACCTACTAATGCATATTTAAAAACTACCATTTTGTTAGGCACAATCATATATAAAACTAAGAACCCGCCCGCTGAAGCCAGTAAAGGTAATAGCCTTAAAAATATATTAGCAACACCATACACATCATAATCACCTAAAGAAACTAACGAGGCAATATACGAAGTAACAACAATACTACCACCAGCAAGAATAGGTCCTAAAGTTAAAACCATCCAGTACATTGAGAAGGAAGTGACAATTCTTCTTGGTTTATTCACACTCCATATTTTATTAAAGGTTTTATCTATTGCTGAAATAAGAAGTAAAGCAAATAAGAAGAGAAATGAAACAGCAATAGCTGACATTTTAGAAGCATTATCAACAAAACCAGTGAGATGATGTTGAACAACATCACCCGATGTAGGAACGAAATTATTATAAATAACACCTTCTACAACTTCTTTAATATCTGAAAATATTGGAAACGCTGTCATTATAGATAACATCACCACCATAAGAGGTACAAGTGACATTAAAGTTACGTAAGATAAATATCCCGCCACAACATGTATTTGTTCATACTTCACTCTTTTAAATAGATACAGAGCAAACTTTGCGATTATTTTCCAATGTGCGTAATTTCTTATTTTTTCGTAAAAATTCATATTTTCACAATTCGATTGTTAAAAAGTGCATCAATAATAGTATGATAGACTTATTCTTAGTGACACGAAACGAAATTATACCCAGCCTACAAATTTTAATGCGTAGAAAACAGTAAATACCAATAAAGCTAATACCCTTTATTTAACGACCATAAATTGGTTGATACTTATAAAACGTTACTGATATCGACTTGAGTAATTCATTAATCAACTTGGTATTAGCCTGTTTTTTCTGTATAAATGGTGATAATTTTAGTGAATCAATATTATATATTTTAACGAGGTTTAATTATGTCAGATCAAGGTTCAGGCGGTAATGTATTAGCTGCTATTTGTAATATTTTCATCCCTGGCTTAGGGCAATTAGTACAAGGAAGAATATTAGCAGCCATTCTATTTTTTGTATTTACTACAGCAGCTTGGGCAACAGCAATTATACTAATAGGTTGGGTGCTAGGACCGGTTATGCATTTGTGGGCAATCATTGATGCGGCAAGATTTAAATCGTCAAGCTAGCGAACTTCTCAGAATTATCACTTAAATTTGAAATATAATTTGAGTGATAATTTATAGTGTTTCTTTTCTTGAGTTAAATGGCTTTACATTACTCACACCTTCCCTACCTTCATCAATAAACACCTGATAAAGCAATTCCAACTTTTGCTGTTCATCAACACTGGCTTTATTCGCTACCATCTTCTCGAACAATAAACTTAATTGTCTCATTTCTGCATCTTTCACTTATATCTCCTTATGTAACTGAAAAACAGACACCTTTGAAATTTACAAACCAAATTTAGAGTTTATAAATTTAAGTACTAATTAAAGTGTAGTTGGCTTATCGAGTTCAGCCAGTAAATATGAATAAAAATATCTTCGATAACCAACTTGAACTAGAGACAATCAATTAAATCCCATATTTACATTTGATCGATTAAAATTTTTACCTGCATAGATACAAGTATTTTTTTGACGAGATAAGAAATGAAAGAAAGTGATATTTTAGGCAAAAAAAAGCCACTACTTTAAGTAATGGCTTTTAAGAATATTATGACCCGTCCTAAATAAGGTTGACACTTTTCTTTAAGTAAATTGGAGAGTGTTATGAAATCAACAACTAAGCGTACT
>NZ_JAUPEC010000019.1 GCF_030551755.1 Pseudocolwellia sp. AS88 | reverse complement strand
TAAAATATAAAACGCCCAATGAAGTACATCAGGCGTTTTAATTAAATGACTGTCAACCTATATTAGGACGGGTCATAGGTATATTTTTAATATAATAAAGCCCCCTATTCTCTCTCACTATTTTTATACTCTGCTAAAATCATAAGTTATTATTCATTTAAACATCCTAAATTAAAGTAACGATGGGTGCTGCTAGCTTTGCAGGATGTTTTTAAAAGTTATACCTTCGTATAACTTTTATTGTTATGTGTAATAGTTTTAATATAATATCACATTTCGAAATATAATTTCACAAAACAAAAGCAAAACAAACTTAAATTCGGAATTAGAAATGATTAGTGTATTTGATATGTTCTCGATTGGCATTGGCCCATCAAGTTCACATACTGTGGGGCCAATGAAAGCCGCCCATTTATTTGTTCAGCATTTATCTGAAGCCGATCATATGGATCAGGTTAAACGCGTTAAATGCGAATTGTTCGGTTCGTTAGGACAAACAGGTATCGGTCATGGAACAGGTAAAGCTGTAATATTAGGACTTTGTGGCGAGCAGCCTGAAACTATCCCTGTAGATTTTATTGATAACATACTTGAACAAGTTGTTAACACTCAAACCATTACTCTAAATAAAACCCATAATGTTTCTTTCCCAAAAAAAGACGCCATTATTTATCACAGAAAGAAGACCTTAAGTGCCCATTCAAATGGTATGACATTATTCGCTTTTGATGAAAGTGATGAGCTTATATTAGAAGAAACCTATTTCTCTATTGGTGGTGGCTTTATTGTTCAAGACTGCGATTTTGAAAAAGAAAAAGACAAAGCCCTTTCATTACATAGCAATATTAAACGCCCACATCGATTCACTAACGGTACTGAGCTATTTAATATCGCTAAAGAAAATCATATAAACGTTAGTACAATTATGATGAATAATGAAAAGTGCTTAAATGATGAAAAAACCATAAGAATTCAACTTCTTAATATATGGCAAGCTATGCAAGATTGTGTGGACAGAGGTATTAGAACTGAAGGTATATTACCTGGCGGTTTAAAAGTTACACGCAGAGCGCCCGCTTTATATCGAACATTAACAGTTGAAAAGAATAGTGACCCACTTGTTGCGATGGACTGGGTTAACTTATTTGCACTTGCTGTTAATGAGGAAAATGCTGCTGGCGGGAGAGTTGTGACTGCGCCAACCAATGGAGCTGCAGGGATCATTCCTGCTGTACTGTGTTACTACAATAAATTTGTTAAGCCGGTAAGTGATGATGATTGCATTAAATACCTACTTACTGCTGCAGCTATCGGTATTTTATATAAAACCAATGCCTCAATATCTGGTGCTGAAGTAGGCTGCCAAGGCGAAGTTGGCGTGGCTTGTTCTATGGCTGCTGGAGCTTTAACTGAAATTATGGGGGGTAACCCTCAACAAGTGGAAAATGCCGCTGAAATAGGTATGGAGCATAATTTAGGTTTAACCTGTGATCCTGTTGGCGGTTTAGTACAGGTGCCTTGTATAGAACGTAATGCCATGGGTTCAGTTAAAGCTATTAATGCTTCTAGACTAGCCCTACGGGGTTCAGGTACTCAAAAAGTCACTTTAGATAAAGTCATAAAAACGATGTGGGAAACAGGCAACGACATGAAAACCAAATATAAAGAAACATCACGTGGTGGTTTAGCCGTAAATATTATTGAATGTTAATGGATTCGTTTTGAATTAATCTGGTTGAGAATAAGTACTGGTTCATTATCAGTATTAAAATAATATTATTATCTAAACCTTAAAAATAAATCACACATAAAAAAAGAGAGCTGATGCTCTCTTTCTTCTTTAAATAAAACAAAACTTAACGAACAGGCAATTCAATATTCGAAAATAGCTCATCAATATCATTATTGTTTTTCAGTAATACTGCACGTGTTACTAAATCTCTATTAAGATGAGGAGCAAAACGTTCAATAAAATCAAACATGTAACCTCTTAAGAATGTGCCTCTTCTAAAGCCAATCTTAGTGGTGCTTCTTGTAAACAAATGGCTCGCATCAATAGTGACTAAATCACTATCAATTTTAGGGTCCATTGCCATAGAAGCAATAACACCGATACCAACGCCCATTCGTACATAAGTTTTAATTACATCAGCATCTGTTGCTGTAAAGGCTATCTTAGGTTCACAACCGGCATTAGTGAATGCTTTATCGAGTTCAGAACGTCCAGTAAAACCAAAAACATAAGTAACCAAAGAATACTTAGCGATATCTTGAATCGTGATATCACGTTTCTTAGCTAAAGGATGATCAGCCTTAACAATAATACTTCTGTTCCAGTGATAACATGGCAACATAATTAAGTCGTTGTATAAATGCAGAGATTCGGTGGCAATCGCGAAATCAGTATCACCTTTTGAAGCAGATTCACTAATTTGAGCTGGAGTCCCCTGATACATGTGCAAAGAAACTTTGCTATATCGCTTCATAAAACCTTGAATAACTTCAGGCAATGCATAACGTGCCTGTGTATGTGTAGTAGCTATACGAAGCTTACCTTCATCAGGTTGAGTATGTTCACGTGCTACAGCTTTAATAGCTTCAACTTTAGAAAGTATCTCTGTGGCAATATTAATAACTTCATTACCTGCTGGAGTTACATGAGTTAAATGTTTACCACTGCGACCAAAAATTTGAATACCTAATTCATCTTCAAGCATCCTTACTTGTTTACTGATACCCGGTTGAGAAGTAAATAAGCTTTCCGCTGTAGCGGAAACATTTAAATTATTGTTGAGTACTTCAACAATGTAACGGAGTTGTTGTAGTTTCATTTTGGCTGCTTCAAAGTTTCTTATTCCAAAAATATATACTTAATTTAACATTTATTCCATATTAATTTTTATTTAACGTAATTTTTATCAAAAGATTATAAGGAAATTATCATTTCATTGCCTTATTAGGTCATTCAACTTTGTATTATTATTATACTTAGCTATTATTTATAGTTGTAAATCAATTTAAAACTATGAAGAGTCTGGCATTTTTTGTAGACTCACACAGTATCTTTTCATGTAACGTCGAGTTGAAGTAAAATATGATTATAATCATTATCGGATTAATAGTTTTGTTGATAGTAGGTGTAGTTGTCGTTAATGGCGTGCAACAACACAAAGCTAAACAAGAACAAGAAAGACGTGCTAAAACAGCAAAATTCAAAGCTATAATTGATGAGTCTGAACAGCTTATAGCCAACTTAACTCATTTACCTGCTAGTCCTGTTTTGGTTAATATTATAAATACTAGAAGCCTTAACGCTGCTAAAGCTATGTTACAACTTTCACCATCAGCAAAAGCGACGAAACAAAAAATACAAGAGCTAGAAGCAGCTATAAGTAGCACTAAAGATACAACGCAAGGAAGTGATGAAAACTTCACTTTACCTGATAACGAACAGCAACTTGTTGGTATTTTACAAACCATTAAAAAGTTACGAATAATGCTTAAATCGGAGCAATCAAAGGGTAGTATTGAAGCTCAGGTGTATAGTCAGCAAGATCTACGTTTAGATGCTATGCAGCTTAAAATTGGCGTTGAAAGCATTATAAATAGAGGGCAAAAAGCTTATTCAAAAGAAATGCTTGGTTCGGCACGTCAATATTTTGAAAAAGCATTACAAACATTAACAAGCCATCCACATCAATCTGAATATACAACAACAAAGCGCACTGAAATTGAAGATAAACTAGAGGAAATCACAACAGCTCTTAAAGTGACGAACGCACAAGACGCAGCTAAAAAGGCTAAAGATGAGGAAGACGATTTAGATATGCTCTTTCAACCAAAAAAGAAATGGTAACTTAGTCGTATCATATTAATCGAATAAACCAGCTTATAAGCTGGTTTTTTTATATTTGATTTTTACAAAACTATATTTACTAGTTTATTCACTCTCACCAAGAACTTCCTGAGTTATTATTCTCAAATTTTCACCTTTCATTTCTTCCAAAAAAAGAAAACATTTCAACACTTAAATTAAGTGTTTAACTACGGTAAGCTTGTCAGGTGTTTACACCCTATAAGATTTATTATTTGTGTCCAAGTTATTTGAAATCGCCCTCCCTTCATTCTTAAGAAGAGTATTAAAAGCTTATGCGCTAAAAGCAGAGATTCGAGCGATTGGTTGCTCCCTTTCACGCAAAGGAAGATCTAGGAATTGGCTACTTTCAGCAAACTTTGAACAACTAGAAACAATCATCAAATTTATCCACCAATCTGAAGAACCATCTTGGCAATGGCTAGCTAAACATTTAAGTGAACACAAAACAAACTTAAGCCACCAAGAGCTTGTAAATATAGCGGCAAAACAATCTGGTATATCAATCAACCAGCTAATGGCTAAAACAGACTGTACAATTGCTGAAGCACGCTTAGTGATTGATGAATTGGAAGACTTATAATACCAATTTGATTAATAAATTACTCAACTTAGAGTTTAAAAGGCTTATTAGCTTCGTTATTGGTCAACTATTCTCTTCAATCAATGCCTTGTATATAAGCCTTTTGATTCTCGCTAAGTGGTCAATTAATCAATTTGGTCTAATTCAATAACAGTTTAATCAATTTAATTTTAGACAATAAAAAACCAACTAAATTAGCTGGTTTTTTATTTGTGAGTTAAACCCTCATTAAGTTAGTTTTTCTTCTAACCAAGGTTTAACTGTTTCAAGTGCAGCTACAAGATTTTCAGGTTGGCTACCACCTGCTTGTGCCATATCAGGACGACCACCACCTTTACCACCTACTTGCTGGGCAACCACGTTAACTAGCTCACCTGCTTTAACAGAGCTCGTTAAGTCTTTCGTTACACCTGCAATTAGACTCACTTTATCGTCATTGGCAGTCGCTAAGAAAATAATGGCTGAACCCATTTTGTTCTTAAGGTCGTCTACCATGCCACGTAAAGATTTAGCTTCAGCATTTTCGAGATTAGCAATAAGTACTTTAATACCATTAATTTCTATTGCCTGACTCACTAGATCAGAACCTGCTAAGGCTGCCAATTTCTGCTTCAATTGAGCAATTTCTTTTTCAAGTAATTTACTCTTACCAATTAACTGCTCTACTTTACCTGCAGCACTGTTTACATCAGATTTAACCAGAGAAGCAATTTGTGTCAGTGAGCCTGCTTGTTCATCAATAAAGCCTAAAGCACCGTCACCAGTATAAGCTTCAATACGTCTAACACCAGCAGCAATACCTGATTCAGAGCCTATTTTGAATAATCCAATGTCACCTGTTTGGTTAATATGAACACCGCCACATAACTCAGTAGAAAAACCACCTAAAGTGACAACACGAACTTCTTCATCATACTTCTCACCAAATAATGCCATAGCACCTTTTTCTTTGGCTTGTTCGATGTTCATTAATTCAGTATTACGCTTATGGTTAGCACGAATTTCTTCATTTACCATACGTTCAACGGTATGTAATTCTTCAGCAGTTACCGCTTCAAAATGTGAGAAATCGAAACGTAGTTTTTCTGCATCACATAAAGAACCTTTTTGAGTAACATGATCACCCAAAACTTTACGTAAAGCAGCATGAAGTAAATGAGTAGCTGTATGGTTTTTGATGATATTTTGACGACTTTCTAAATCAATTTCAGCTTCGACTTTATCGTTCAAGCTGATATCACTTTGTGCAACACCGTGATGGGCAAAAGCATTACCTAACTTAACTGTGTCTTTAACTTCAAATATTCCTGAAGAAGTACGAAGAACACCTGTATCACCAACTTGTCCACCCGATTCAGCGTAAAATGGAGTTTGGTCTAAAACAACAACACCTTTATCACCAGTCTTCAAACGTTGAACTGACTCGCCATTCGCAAACAATTCAACAACAGTAGAATCTAATGCATGTTGAGTGTAACCAACAAACTCACTTACCTTTTCAGATTTTAACTGTTGATTGTAATCGGTGCCGAATTGACTCGCTTGTTGGGCTCTTTCTCGCTGACGAGTCATTGCTTGATCAAAGCCGTCTTGGTCAATTGTTAAGTCACGTTCACGTGCAATGTCTGCTGTTAAATCAGCTGGAAAACCATAAGTATCGTAAAGTTTGAATACATCTTCACCTGAAATCACATCGCCTTCCATTTCAGCTAGCATGTTATCAAGTAATGCAATACCTCTATCTAAAGTTCGGCCAAACTGTTCTTCTTCGATACGTAATAATTTTTCAATCGTTACTTGTTGTTCAATAAGTTCTGGGTAGGCATCGCCCATTTGCTTAGCTAGCGAGGCTACAATTTTATAAAAGAATTCTGTTTTAGCTTCTAATTTATTACCGTGACGCACAGCACGACGAATAATACGTCTTAGTACATAGCCGCGACCTTCGTTTGATGGAATTACACCATCAATAATAAGGAAGCTACATGAACGTATATGATCAGCAATTACACGCAATGATTTGTGCTCTAAATCTTTACAGTCGAGTAAATTAGCAATATCGGAAATTAAGTTTTGGAAAATATCAATTTCGTAGTTGCTGTGAACACCTTGTAAAATAGCTGAAATACGCTCTAAGCCCATACCTGTATCAACTGACGGTTTAGGAAGTAAGTCCATGTCACCGTTAGCTTGACGATTGTATTGCATGAAAACGATATTCCAAATTTCAATAAATCTGTCACCATCTTCATCTGGAGAGCCAGGAGGTCCACCAAAAATATCTTCGCCATGATCATAAAATATTTCAGAACATGGTCCACATGGGCCAGTATCACCCATTGACCAAAAGTTGTCTGATTCATACTTCTTATCTGGAGATTTATCACCAATACGAATAATTTTTTCTACTGGCACACCTATTTTTTCAGCCCAAAAATTAAATGCCTCATCATCGTCTTTGTATACAGTGACTAATAATTTGTCTTTAGGAAGTTGTAGTACTTCAGTAAGAAATTCCCACGCGTATTGAATAGCTTCAATTTTAAAGTAATCACCAAAACTGAAGTTACCTAACATTTCGAAGAAAGTATGATGACGCGCTGTATAGCCAACATTTTCTAAATCGTTATGTTTACCACCGGCTCTTACACAACGTTGCGAAGAAGTAGCACGGGTATAGCTACGTTGCTCGGTTCCTAAAAATACATCTTTAAATGGCACCATACCGGCATTAGTAAAAAGTAAGGTTGCATCATTACCTGGAACTAATGAGCTACTAGGTACAATTTGATGTTGCTTAGATTCGTAAAAACCTAAAAATGCTTGACGTAATTCAGCACTCGTTTTAATCATGGGAAAATCCAATTCGTTAACATTTAATTATTTATTTTCGACTTTTGTGTAATTACAAAATGGAGAAAATTTCATCGGAGGCGAAGCCTCTACTCTGTAAAAATCGTGCACGCTTTGCTTTATCTTTTTGATCAATAACAGCTGCTGTACCAAAGCGTTTATTATACGCGAGCTCTGCTTGAAGATACCAATCAATTTGCTGATTATTGTTTAATTCTGAGATGATTGATGAGCTTACACCTTTTTGGCTAAGTTCATTATATATATAACCAATCATATTCTCGATTAATACATGTTCTAAATACGCTTTCAGCGAAGCGTTCGTTACTCAAATAATCTTCAGCAATTAGGAACCCGATAACAGGATTTGTCTCTTCAAGTTCAAATTTTCTTAACAACAAATTATTCGTTAACTCTTTAGTAGAATGTTGTGTACTAGAGAGTAAACCAATGGCTTAATGTAAAATGCTTTTATTCAAGTAACTAAACCTTTTCTTTGGACATACGAATCGATAAACGTATTAAAGATTACAACAGCAATTTATACGCTAACAGTTTAAAAATCATATAACTTAAAAATTCAATTAAATTAATATGATAGAAACCTAAGCAAGATTAATTTTAAGCTAGGGCCTGTTGAGCTTTCGAGTATGTTAGTAAAAATATCAAATTTATCGATACCATCTTATTTTACTGATTATTGAGCGCAATTAAACCAGTTATGTCATTATTTTCAATAAAGAATGTTATAAGTTAGATCTTTATATTCGACTACACAGAAAATGAAGCGTTAACGATCAGGCAATAAATTTTATTCCCTATTTAAACTAAAGAGCAAGTTCAAACTGGTGATGTTCATCAGGTTCATCGCAAAGGCCAATATGAACCCCAAGTAAACGAACTGCCTTTCCCTCTCCTCTTATTAATGCATCATTCAAAAGTTCGTTAAAAACACTTTCATCAAAACTATGATATTTGAATTCTTTTGTCGTTTGATGAAAATCTTTAAATTTTACTTTTACCCCCAATTTACTTATCTCCCGTGTTTTTAAGTAGAGTTCGGAGCGCTTTTTTAACTCAGGAATTAAGTTACCAATCATATAGTCGCTCAACTCTTCTTTGGTATGAATATCTTGTGCGAAAGTTCTTTCAACGCCTACAGATTTTCGTACTCGACTAGTAACCACTTCACGATTATCTATGCCTTGGCATTTATCCCATAAAGACACGCCTAACTTACCAAATTTATGCATTAGTTCTGATTTATCACGAGCGATAACGTCTCGTCCAAACTCTAAACCGTTAGCTTTTAATTTTTCGAAGGTAACTTTACCTACACCAGGTATTTTATTAAGAGGCATTTTTTCAATAAAAGCAGCTACTTGTTCTGGCGTGATAACACATTGACCATTAGGCTTATTTTCATCGCTGGCTATTTTGGCTAAAAACTTATTAGGTGCTATACCGGCTGAAGCTGTGAGATTAAGTTCTTCGAAAATTTCTTGCCTGATTTGTTCTGCAATAAGTGTCGCGCTGCCATTGCATAGTTTGCAGTCAGTAACATCTAAAAAAGCTTCGTCTAAAGATAAAGGCTCAATTAGCTGAGTATATTTTTCAAAGATTGCTCTTATTTGTACCGATATTTCTTTATATACATCCATTCGCCCAGGAACAACAATCAGCTGGGGACATTTTTGTAAAGCTATTGAGGTTGCCATTGCTGAGTGAACACCGAACTGTCTGGCGATATAGTTGCATGTAGAAAGTACACCACGCCTGTCAGACTTACCTCCAACAGCTACCGCCTTATTAGCTAATGTTGAGTTATCTCTGATCTCTACCGATACAAAAAATGCATCCATATCAATGTGAATAAATTTTTTAACCATGAAAAGCCCAAAACACTGTATATTAAAACAGTTTAAGCGAAGTAAGGTATATGTTCAATCAAGGAAATGAGTAATATTAGGAGAGGTTATGAAAGAAGTAAGTGCAACAGTCAGTATTACTTACTTAATATTTGCTTAATAATAAATCAATTAAACCAATAATTAGCTATTTGCTATCTTGTTAATGTTGGCTAATTCGTCTTCACTAAAGCTTAAATTGTTTAATGCTTTTACTGAATCAAGAATTTGTTCTTTTTTACTTGCACCAATTAAGCACGAAGTTACTGCTTTATTATTTAAGGTCCATGCAATCGACATTTGAGCTAAGGTTTGCTCACGACTTTTAGCTAAGTTATTTAGTTGTTCTATTTTTACGATTTTACTTTCTGTAATATCGCTATTATTAAGATAAATAAGTTCAGATCTTGAAGCTCTAGAACCCTCAGGAATTCCCTGTAAATACTTATCTGTTAGTAAGCCTTGAGCTAGAGGTGAGAATACAATAGAACCTACACCTTGATCTAACAATACGTCTGTTAAGCCATCTTCAATCCAACGATCAAAAATATTATAACGTGGCTGATGAATAAGTAATGGCGTGCCTAAACTTTTAAGAATATTTACCGCTTTAGTAGTTTGTTCAGGATCGTAACTAGAAATACCAACATATAAAGCTTTACCAGATTTAACTAAGTGATCTAGCGCTTGCATTGATTCTTCTAGCGGAGTTTCATTATCCATACAGTGATGATAAAAAATATCAAAATATTCTAAACCTGTACGTTTTAAGCTTTGATCACAACTTGCTATAAGATACTTTCTTGAACCGCCAATCCCATAAGGACCAGGCCACATATCATAGCCCGCTTTACTCGATATAATAAGTTCGTCTCGATAAGGCTTAAGGTGTTGCTTTAAAACACTACCGAATGTTGACTCTGCTGAACCAAATGGAGGGCCATAGTTGTTAGCTAAGTCGAAATGGGTAATACCTGAATCAAAAGCAGTAAATAAAAGCTCTTGCGCATTAGACAAAGAATCAACGCCACCAAAATTTTGCCATAAACCTAACGATAACTTTGGCAGTAAAAGTCCGCTGTTACCACAACGACTATATTGCATAGTTTCATATCTAGCTGTGTTTGCTAAATACAGAGGGTTAGGTTCATGTGTGATCATTAATAGTAGGTTCTTATTTTTTAGTATTAAATATTTTTTATATCAATAGAGTTTTCGTTATTTGCTGCTGCTTTTTCTCGTGCGATTCTTTTCTCACAAGGGTTTTCACAATCACAGGCTTTTTCAATGCCCATTGAGGATAAACCACCACACGAACCAGCAAGGGTCTTATTCTGAAAAATATAACCCACAGCCATTGCAGCAACTACAACAAGAAAAAAGCCAAATGTAATTAAAAAGATGCTCATAATATAGCCTTAATATTCGTTAAAATATAATAAATGTATAACGCTGACTTCACGTTTATTGTGACTGTGAGATAGACCGAGAGTTTTAATATTAAATTCTCAGGCTAATCGCTAATCTCACTTCATGCGCTATTTTTCTAATGCTTTACCATCATAATTAATAGCGCTGATATTATTTTAGATACTGACTGAATTTTACCGTGCTTTGTTCAACAAAGCCATTATCCGACTTACTAATAAAGTAAGCAGCTATATCGTTGTCTTGAGCAAATTTGAGCGCTCTTTCTTCACCCATCACCATCATGGCTGTTGATAGCCCGTCGGCTGTCATAGAAGAAGGATGAATAACAGTTACAGACACTAGCTTATGTTTAATAGGTTTACCGGTTTTTGGATTTATTATGTGAGAAAAGCGCTCGCCGTTAGATTCAAAATAAATTCTATAATCACCTGATGTTGCCACCGCATTATCTTTAGGTACTATAACTTGTTGAACAACTCTTTCATCATTAACCGGTTTTTCAATCGCAACATGCCATAACTCACCGGTGTCTTTAAAACCTTTTAAGCGTAACTCACCACCTATTTCTACCAGGTAATTATCTATACCTTTGCTTTCAACTAACTCTGCAATAAGATCTACGCCATAACCTTTAGCGATAGTAGAAAGGTCGATGTAAAGCTCATCAATTTTTTTACTTAATTGGTTACCATTTAAAGTAATATTTTCAATACCTACTTTAGCTTTTGTTTGCTGAAGTAACTCATCAGAAGGAACATTATCAAGATGAAATTCAGGTCCAAACCCCCATAAATTAACTAAAGGCCCTACTGTAACATCTAAACTACCTTCGCTAAGTTCACCTAAGCGAATAGCTTCTTTAATAACGCGAGCTAAACCTTTAGATAAAGTTACAGGCTCTGATGAACGTAACTGATTAAAGCGAGATAGTTCTGAATCCTTAATGTAAGTTGACATTTCTTGGTTCAGATTTACTAGAGCGGCATCTATATCTTCTTGTAATAACTCAGTATCGACTGAATCATTTTCTACAATAACTTTGATATTGTAGGTGGTCCCCATCGTTTTACCTTGCAGTAAAACTTCTTGTTTATCTAAATTTTTACTTGGGAAACATCCTGTCAGTAATGTTAACAATGCTGCTATTAAAATTAAGTTTTTCATACAACTTCCAAAAAATTATTATTTATGTAAATACACTGCTCAGATAGTTCTAAAAATAAAGTGTTCTTATATAAATAATAAAAGACGACCTAAGTCGTCTTTAATGTTCATCATTCTAATGAATTATATTTTTATCTTAAGCGAAGAATATTGGTGCTATTTCAAGACGGATGCACGGAGTTGACGTTAGTCAATGAGTACATCCAACGCTGAAATAGCGTCAATAGGCAAACTTAAAGAAAAATATTAGCCACCGAAATCATCTAACATGATATTCTCGTCTTCTACGCCTAAGTCTTTAAGCATATGAATAACAGCTGCATTCATCATTGGAGGACCACACATGTAGTACTCACAATCTTCAGGCGCTTCATGATCTTTCAAGTATTGTTCATGTAGTACATTATGAATAAAACCTGTTAAACCATCCCAGTTATCTTCTGGTTGCGGATCTGAAAGTGCAACATGCCATTCGAAGTTGTCATTATCAGCCGCTAAGCCGTTATAGTCATCTTCATAGAACATTTCACGTAGTGAACGAGCACCATACCAGAACGACATTTTACGTTTAGAATTTAAACGTTTAAGTTGATCGAATATATGTGAACGCATCGGCGCCATACCAGCACCACCACCAATAAATACCATTTCTGCATCAGTTTCTTTCGCGAAGAATTCACCGAATGGACCTGAAATAGTTACTTTATCACCTGCTTTTAAGCTAAAGATGTAAGACGACATTTTACCGGCTGGTAAATGTAATCTTCCTGGAGGAGGCGTAGCAATACGCACGTTAAGCATGATAATGCCTTCTTCTTCAGGATAGTTAGCCATTGAGTATGCACGTAACGTTGGTTCATCAACTTTTGATTCAACATCAAAAAAGCCAAAATGATTCCAATCGCCACGATATTGATCATCAATATCAAAATCGCTGTATTTCACGTGATGAGCTGGAGCTTCAATTTGAATGTAACCACCCGCTCTAAACGGAACTGATTCACCATTCGGTATTTGTAGCTTAAGTTCTTTAATGAAAGTTGCTTTGTTATCGTTAGAGATAACTTCACATTCCCATTGTTGAACACCAAAGATTTCGTCTTCTACTTCGATATCCATGTCTTGCTTAACAGCAACCTGACATGAAAGACGACAACCTTCTTTAGCTTCACGCTTAGTGATATGCCCTTGCTCAGTTGGTAAAATATCTCCACCGCCTGAATGAACGTGTACACGACACTGTCCACAAGTACCACCGCCACCACATGCTGAAGGAATAAAAATACCTTGGTCAGCAAGTGCGCCTAATAGCTTTCCGCCAGCACTAGTAGTAACTGCTTTAGCTGGATCGCCATTTATACTGATAGTCACGTCACCTTCTGCAACTAACTTCGATTTAGCAAATAAGATTACTAGAACCAAAGCTATAACGATCGCAGTGAACATGCCTACGCCGAGAATGATTTCCATCGACTTTTCCTTATACTTCTCTAGGGGAATACAAGTTAATACTCGTATTCCTTGTTAATCTTATTATAACGAAATACCACCGAAAGAAAGAAAGCCAAATGCCATCAATCCTGCAGTAATAAACGTAATACCCAAACCTTTAAGGCCATCTGGAACGTCAGAATATTTCATCTTTTCGCGAATACCAGCAAGCAATACAATAGCTAATGCCCAACCGATACCAGAGCCAATACCATAAACAACAGACTCACCTAGCGTTAAGTTTTTAGATACCATAAATGATACCGCACCAAAAATCGCACAGTTAACTGTAATTAACGGCAAAAAGATACCTAATGCTTGATATAACGCAGGGAAGTATTTATCTAACACCATTTCAAGGATCTGAACTAATGCAGCAATAACACCAATGAACGTTATAAATGATAAGAAACTTAAATCTATTGTTTCTTTAGGGTTTGTAATACCCATCAATGAATCTAAAGCACCAGGCGATAATATTGCTTGGTAGATTATTTGGTTAGCAGGAACCGCAATACCAAGTACTACGATAACAGCTACACCTAAACCCATAGCAGTACTTACTTTCTTAGACACAGCTAAGAAAGTACACATACCTAAGAAAAAGCTTAAAGCGATGTTTTCAATGAAAATCGTTTTAACTAATAAACTAATATAATGTTCCATGAGTTCTAATCCTTCTCAACTTGTTCTGGTTTCCATTGGCGAATTGCCCAAATTAGGAAACCAATAAGGAAGAATGAGCTAAATGGTAATACTAATAAACCGTTTGCTTGATACCAGCCACCATTTTGAATCAATGGTAAGATTTCGATACCAAATATTGTTCCGAATCCTAATAATTCACGAACAAATGCAACACTCATTAAGATAAAACCATAACCTAGGCCATTACCAATACCATCCATGAAACTAACACCTGGCTTTTCTTTCATAGCAAAAGCTTCAGCACGTCCCATTACGATACAGTTAGTAATAATTAAGCCAACAAATACAGAAAGCTCTTTCGATAATTGATAAGAGAAGGCTTTAAGTACTTGGTCAACTACAATTACTAATGACGCAATAATTGCCATTTGAACAATAATACGAACACTTGAAGGTATTTGATTACGAATAATCGAAATAAACAAGTTAGAAAATGCCGTTACAACAACAACAGCTAATGTCATTACTAATGCATTTGCCATTGAACTTGTTACTGCTAAAGCTGAACAAATACCAAGTATTTGTAACGCAATAGGGTTGTTGTCAAAAATAGGTTTAGTTAAAACCTTATTTGTTTCTGAAGCCATTAGTTAACACCTCCCTTACCTAATGAAGAGCGATACTTAGCAATAAAAGGTTTGTAACCTTCTTCGCCAAACCAAAACTGTAATGTACGAGTAACACCGTTACTTGTTAAAGTTGCACCAGATAAAGCATCAACACCATGGATGTCGTTAGCTTTTGCGCCACCTTTAACTAAGTGAACTTTAGGTTCACCTTTGTCATCATAAATTTTCTTACCTGGCCATAATGCTTTCCACTTAGGGTTCATTACTTCAGCGCCAAGGCCCGGAGTTTCTTTATGATCAGAGTAAACAACACTACGCACAGTATTTAAATCAGATTCTAATCCAACGTAACCGTACATTAAATCCCATAAGCCTGAACCAACGATAGGAAGAACAATAGTGTTAACTTCACCTTCGTCGTTACGTACTAAGTAAACAACTGCGTCATTTGAACGACGGTTGATACCTGCAATGTCATTCTCAGGTTTTTCAGATTTAGTTGCATCACGTGAATTACGACGTTCATCAAATAATAATGGATCACCTTCAATAAATTCACCTGAATCTAGGTCAATCATTTTAGCGTCAACATATTTGTTAAACGTAGCAACGATGTCATCACCAGCCACGTCAAGTAGACCAGCTGTTTCTAAGATCTTAGTTTGTTGATCAAGTAACTTGTTTGCAACCTGCAAAGGCTTAAGTTGAACTGCAGAAATAGATACTAATGCAGCACACACTAAACAAACAATTAATACAAAACCAATCGTTTTGATAGGAGTTTCTTTATTACTAGACATTACGAGCAAGCCTCCTTTTGATGTTACCTTGTACTACAAAGTAATCGAATAAAGGTGCAAATAAGTTAGCGAATAAAATTGCTAACATCATACCTTCTGGGAATGCTGGGTTTACAACACGAACAAGAATAACCATCACACCAATTAATGCACCATACCAATATTTAGCAGTATTAGTGAAAGAAGCTGTAACAGGGTCCGTCGCCATAAAGATCATACCAAAAGCAAAACCACCTACTACAAAGTGCCAGTACCAAGGCATGTCAAACATTGCATTAGTGTCGCTGCCAATAAAGTTAAACAGCGTAGCCGTTAGAACCATACCTGCAAATACACCTAAAACGATGCGCCATGAAGCAATACCTTTATAAAGGATGTAAGCACCACCTAATAGAATTGCAAATGTTGATACTTCACCAACAGAACCAGGAATAAAGCCCCAGAACGCATTCCACCAGTCAGCATTCATTGAGTAAGTAATTTCACCAACGTTTGCAGCAGCACCTGCAGCTAAAGCTGTAGCACCAGAGAACCCATCAACAGCAACCCATACAGAGTCACCAGAAATTTGAGCTGGGTAAGCAAAGAATAAAAATGCACGACCCGCTAATGCAGGGTTTAAGAAGTTTTTACCTGTTCCACCAAATATTTCTTTAGCTACAACAACACCAAAAGTAATACCGATAGCTACTTGCCATAAAGGAATAGAAGCAGGAACAATTAACGCAAATAAGATTGAACTTACGAAGAAACCTTCGTTAACTTCATGCTTACGTACTGCAGCAAAAAGAACTTCCCAGAAACCACCCACAATAAATGTTACGGCGTAAATAGGTAGAAAGAACACGGCTCCGTAGAGCATCATGCCAAATGTGCCTGTATCTGCAGCTAGGCTTCCACCTAACATTTCAAACAAGCCAACTTGCCATGTATCAGGTAAAGCATAGCCAGCAGCTAATGCTTCAGTTGCTTGGAAACCGATGTTGTACATACCAAAAAACATGGCAGGGAAAACAGCTAACCAAACAGTGATCATGATACGTTTAAGGTCAATACTATCACGAATGTGAGTTTTGCCTTTGTTAACATAACCTGGAGTAAATAAGCCAGTCGCTACCGCTTCGTAAAGCGCAAACCACTTCTCATGTTTACCGCCCTTTTCAAAATGCGGTTCTATATCTTCAATAAACTTTTTGACACCCATGACTAACCTTCCTTCTCAATTATGGTTAGGCAATCACGAAGCAGAACGCCGTAATCTGTTTTGCCTGGACAAACAAATGTACATAGCGCTAAATCTTCTTCATCTAGCTCTAAAGCACCAAGTTGTTGTGCGCTGTCAGTATCACCGGCAGCTAAATCACGTAAGAACAACGTTGGTAAAATATCTAAAGGCATTACACGCTCATAGTTTCCAATTGGAACCATTGCACGAGAACTTCCGTTAGTCGTAGTCGTCATATTGAATAATTTCTTAGGGAAGAAATGAGACATATATGCACGCGTCACTGAGAATTTGTTTGGTCCTGGGTACATATAACCAATAAATTCTTTCTCACGACCTTCTAAAATTAAAGAAAGTTGAACGTGGTAACGACCTAAATAACCATGAACACCTTTAGCGGTTGAACCTGATAATAACGAGCCTGAAACTACACGTAATTCACCTGACTCTACTTCGTTAGCAACTAACTCAGCTGTTGAAGCACCTAAAACTGTTCTCACTAAACGTGGGTTCTTAGCGGCAGGACCAGCTAAAGAAATCACACGTGTAGAATCAAGCTCACCGGTAATGAATAACTTGCCTACAGCAATTACATCTTGGTAACCAATATGCCAAACAAACTTATCAGCACTTACAGGTTTTAAGAAGTGTATATGGGTTCCAACAAGGCCAGCAGGATGCTTACCTGCAAACTCATTTACGTTAACGTTGGCTTCAACAGGAATATTAGCCCCTGGCGCCTTACTAACAAACACTTCACCTTCAGTTAAGCGAGAAAGAACTATCAAGCCCTGCTTAAATGCTTCAGCCTGTTCGTTAATAATAACTTCAGGATCAGCTGCATTTGGGTTGGTATCCATTGCGCTAACGAAAATTGCATTTGGTGTTGAATCAATTGCAGGAATTTTACTATATGGACGAGTACGCAACGCAGTCCATAACCCTGAGTTAACTAGGTTATTAACTACATCTTGACGATCGATAGTAGACAATTCACTTGCACTGTAGCTTGTAAACGTTTCTTTCTCATCGCCATCGATTTCGATAACAACAGATTGTAAAACACGTTTTTCACCACGATTGATTTCTTTTACAACACCTGATGCTTGAGCTGTGAACTTAACGCCTGGGTTCTTCTTATCTTCAAAAAGAACCTGGCCTTTTTTGACACGATCTTCCACTTTTACAAACATGGTAGGTCGCATGCCCACAAACTCTTCACCTAGTGTCGCAACGGTTTTAATGGCATTGCCATCATGGATTACCTGTTGGGGCGAACCAACTACAGGAACATCCAGACCTTTTTTTATTGTAATCATAAACACTTGCACTACTTTTGATGGGAGTATCAAAACCAAAATTTTATCTTCCCCAAATTAGGTATAAACCTTATTGAATTGAATAAAATATGATTTCAGTGTATTTCAGCAAGAAACATAGCAAAACTAGTTTCCACTGGCTTTAGGTTAAAAAATTTCTGGCGCGATTTTAGCACAATCATTAGATATCATTCTACGGTCGCTTCTACATTTCATTATAATTTAGACTAAATAATGAATTTTAGCTCAAAAATCACACATATATTTACATTTAAAACCCAAAAAGCCGATATTTTCAGATACCGGCTTTAATACTTGTTGTAAAACTTGCTTTAAAATTAATCTAAGTGATTAATTTCTACTACAGGGTTTACATCAGCATCGTAATCTACATCTTTCACGCCGAAACCAAATAACTTTAAGAACTCTTGATGATAACCTTCATAATCAGTTAATTCGTCAATTGTATCTGTATCTACGGTGTTCCAAATATCTGTAACACGTTGTTGAACACTATCTTCAAGTTCTTTGTAGTTTTGACGTAAACGTCCTTCTTCATCTAAACGTGGTGTATCACCATAAATATTTTCAACGAATAAGTTTTGAATTTGCTCAATACAACCTTCATAAGTCCCGTCTGCCTTCATTACTTTAAACATGGCTGAAATATATAAAGGCATGATAGGAATAGCTGAACTTGCTTGAGTTACAACAGCATTAAGAGACGTTACGTATGCTTCGCCTTTAATGTTTTGAGTAGAAGCTTTAATTGCAGATGAAGCACGGTCTAAATCTTCTTTCGCTTTACCTATAGTTGCTTTACCGTATATTGGCCAGGTAAGTTCTTTGCCAATGTATGTATATGCAACGGTTTTAAAACCTTCAGATAAAACACCAGCTTCGTTAAGAGCTTTGATCCAAAGCTCCCAATCAGCTCCGCCCATTACGTCAATTGTACCTTGAATTTCTTCTTCTGAAGCCGCTTCAACAGACACTGAGTCAATAATACGTTTTGATGTATTTAAGTTTTTAGTCGTAACACTTTGACCAATCGGCTTAAGCGTTGACGAGTAAACTTCACCTGTATCAGGATCTGTTCTACGAGGAGAAGCTAAGCTGTATACCACTAAGTCTATTTGACCTAATTCTTCTTTAATGGTGTTAATTGCTTTCGCTTTAATCTCATGAGAAAAAGCATCGCCATTAATATTTTTAGACCAAATACCGGCTTCGTCAGCCGCTTTTTGGAAAGCAGCAGTATTGTACCAACCTGCTGAAGCTGTTTTCTTTTCTGTTGGTGGCTTTTCGAAGAAAATACCTAACGTTTTTGCATTATTACCAAATGCAGCCGTAATTCTTGAAGCTAATCCATAACCAGTAGACGCACCAATAACGAGTACATTTTTTGGTTTAGTCGCAGATTGCTCGTGCTGTTTAACATAAGCGATTTGCTCATTTACGTGAGCGTCACAACCAACAGGATGTGCATTAGTACAGATAAAACCACGAATCTTTGGCTTAATAACCATAAAAAAACCTTATATATATGTTATCGATTAATGAGCTCGATAATTACTCTTCATTTTATGGAGCATAGTTTACTCCGCTAAATAAAATAAGAGGTACGAGCAGTTAGCTAAACCAACAAAAAATGAACTATTTACTTCATCAAAATCAATAAATTCATGACTTCTATTGGCAATTAGGCGAAGTGTAACGAAAAGTGTGACACTTTGCTGATTATATTTATCTATATCGTAAATATTTTTTAATGTTAAGTCTTTATTATCGCGAGCATTTGCTAAAAAGTTTAGTCAAACTAAAAAGTACATTAACAATTAAACTTATGAAGTTAACACCTTTTAAAAGTGCCTTTCAATAATCACACTCATTCTTAAAAATAGTCACTTCAACTACTTTTGAAACACTTTAATGAGATTTCAAATGTGATGGCACAATAATCGACTCTTTACTGAAGATTTAAGTAAGTGATTATAATTGAGTAGTGTGAAATGAATCAATGTTTGAAGTAAGTAAATAGAAATCAAAATGTTATGGCAATGCTGCTTATTTTTATTTCAAATGACTAAATATAATTGAGCTTCAAAAAATTAAAATGAAATGAATTAATACCATAGCTATTATCATGAAAAAGTCTTAAGTTTTTCACCAACAACATAACGTTTAATTAAGACTAAAGTACATGTTCTATGCTATTTCTCGACTTGTATAAGTTGAGTGCATAAACAAAGGTAACGAAGAGTATTTATAAATCCACTCTTTTTCTGTGTAGGTGTGGAGTGTTAATACAGGTATATTTTCAATTAACTCTTTAACTAAAATACGATTAATGGCCTCATGCCTTTCCTTTATCCTAAGCCCCTCAAATTGCGTTGAAATAATAACAACGTTAAAATGAAATTGCTCCGTATTGGGTAATTCAAACAATAAATCTTCTTTCGTTATATCTATATGCAGCGGAGAAAATGCATTAATAAGCTTTTTTTCTATTAGCAATTCAATAGTCATATTTTCCCTCAGATCTATTTTTATATGTTTGTAATTAAGGTTAGTTCAAAAACCTAATTTCACCATAAAATAAAAAATAAAAACGCCAGTTATTTACTAAATATGTGTTTAACATAGATAAATAGTTTAAATTTTTTATCTTAGATTCAACTGGCAGCAAACCTGAATTTTTGACACAATAGTCACCTCTTATATTTTTGCCTTTCGTTGTAAGTTTTTAATATGATTAGCCCTTTCATTTTTAATGATAAAAACCTTTTTTTAGAACGTTTTCCTTTAGGGCAAGTTAACCGGAGTTTGCAAGCTTGGGATGCTGCTGATGAATATATAATTAATTATTTAAACAGCGACTTTGACGACATTAAGCTTAGCGATTCACCTAAAAACATTGTTATTTTTAATGATGCTTTTGGCGCTTTAACATGTAATTTATCTGAACATAATGTTTATTGTGTAAATGACTCTTACATAAGCCAACAAGGCATAAAATTAAATATTGAGAAAAACTCAATTAATACCAACAACATTAATTATCTAACAAGCACAGATGAGCTACCTAAAAATATTGATTTAATCCTTTATAAAATACCTAAAACAAAATCATTTTTGATTGACCAACTTATTCAAATAAATAACACTTTTTCTGAAACAACAGTTTTTATTGCTGCAGACAGAGCTAAAGAAATACATAGTTCTACGTTAAAATTATTTGAAAAATATTTAGGCGCAACCAAAACCTCTTTGGCCGTTAAAAAAGCACGTTTAGTTTTCTCTGAAATTGATCATAAAACTCAAACTAAATCGCCTTTCCCAACAATTTGGGAAATGCCTTCTGTTCAAAATAAAGAGAAAAACTTTACTATCTCAAATTACTCAAATGTTTATTCAAGAGAGAAACTTGATATAGGTGGTCGCTATTTTATTGAGAATCTACCTTTAGTTCCAACAGGCTCAACTGTTGTAGATTTAGGTTGCGGTAATGGAGTTATCGGTTTATCTGTTTTAGATCAGCAGCCTGAATGTAAAATTCATTTTTATGATGAATCATTTATGGCAATCAAATCTGCAGAAAACAATATAGTAGCTAATTTTCCAAATTTAGCTGAAAACTGCACCTTTAACGTAAATGATTGTCTTAGTAATGTTGAAAGTAATAGCGTGGATATTGTTTTGTGTAATCCTCCTTTTCATCAACAAACAGCAACAACAGATCATATAGCTTGGCAAATGTTTAAAGATAGCTATAGAGTTTTAAAGAAAGGTGGCGAGTTACGTATTATAGGTAACCGTCAATTGGCTTATCATATTAAATTACAACGAATTTTCGGTAATGAAAAATTGATAGCTAGCAACGATAAATTTGTAACTACGGCGGCAATAAAACGATGAAATTAAGATTATTATTAACACTAGGTTTAATGAGCATGATCAGTGCTTGTTCAACGGCACCAAAATACGTTGTTGTTTCACCCGAACTTATAGGTTATTCAAAAGGTGTATATTTTGATAACAAAATACAACTTAATGTTTCAGATCAACGTAGCAGTAATTATATAGTTCAAATAATAAAAGATGATGAACCTGCTAAATTATTATCAAGCCAAAGTAGCTTAACGAGCATTATAAAAGAAACAATTAGCCCTGTATTTCGTCAGCAGGGGTTGGGTATAGACACATTTTCTAATGTACAAGTCGATATTATTATTGATAACGCCCTTATTAATGTTCAACAAAGTTTAGTAAGTTACAAGGCTCAAAATACCATAGCGCTAAAAGTGCTCGTAAGAAATGGTGATACCGTTTTAACTAAAAACTTTAATATATCTGGAAGTAGTAATGGACCTTTAAAAGCAGATATCGCAGTTTTAGAGAGAGACTTTAATAATCAACTTGCGGCTACTTTAGTTAAAATAACGAATAACGTTGAAATACAAAGTGCAATTAAAACTCCAGGTAACACTTTTTAAAGTCATCTGAAGATGTTTATAAAATATTTTAATAACTCAGGCACACATTTTTTATGAATAAAAAAATTTTAATATTCCTTATGAGCTTAATCATTTTATGCTCTAACGCCTCACAAGCTAAAGAAACAGAGATAGATCCCTACAATATTTTTCCAAAAGTAAAACTTGAAACCTCTATGGGAAATATTATTGTTGAATTAGATCGCACCAAAGCCCCTATCACGGTAAATAACTTTTTAACTTATGTTGTTAATGGTGAATATGACAATACTATTTTTCATCGTGTTTTAGCTGATTTTATTGTGCAAGGTGGTGGTTATGATCCTAACTTCACTATAAAAAAAGTGAATAATAATATAATTAATGAGTCAGGAAATGGCCTAAAAAATGAAATGGGTACCATAGCGATGGCTAAAGAATCCAAGCCGCATACAGCCAATCGTCAATTCTTTTTTAATGTAAAAGACAATACTAATTTAGATCCAGGTAGACGTTGGGGTTATGCTGTATTTGGTAATATTACAGAGGGATTAGAGGTAATTGAATCTATGGCAAAAGTTGAAACAGATTTTAATGCTGAAATGTCATGGAGTGATGTACCTGTAAAACCAATAATATTAATTAAAGCGACTCTACTAGCTGCTGAATGAGATCAGTTATAGATGTTATTAGTCTGAGTTTGCAATCCTTTTAAGATTATTCTCAGGCTAATAAAAATTTAGCCTTCTCTTTATAATAATAAATTACAGATTGTTTAAGCTTTATTTTTAATATTCTCCTACTAATATTAAATTAATTAGTAAAACAATCTAATTCTCCCTTTACTTCCTATCTGTTCAATTAAATAACAAAGAAACTCTTTTTTATACCAAACGGTATGCTATTATTCAAATAAGACTTATTTACAACAGTGTTTTTTTGACTTTTACTATATTTTCAACCATACATATCACTATGTCTTATTGTTATAAAGTAATACTCAGTATATAAATACGCTTTAATCAATAAGATTCGAAAAAATAATAAACAAAATATAAAAAAGAGAATCAAAATGGTAATTGAGAGATTTATCGATGAGAAAATATCACAATCGATTTATTACATAAATGCGGTTTTAAACCATGTATTACATCCAACAGAATTAGATGAATTTATATCAAATACTATGGATGAATGGACTTTACTTAAAATAAAAGAAGAAGCGCCAAATAATGCTAAAGAAAGAGTATTTTGGCATGTCATTCATGAGGTAAGTTTACATGGAGCTCATTCACTTAATGATAATTTATACTTTAAAAGTGAAATTACCACCTGCATAGACTTTTTTAGAGGCACTGGAAGCTATCCTGTGGATTGTATAGGATGGAGACCACTTCCTTAAAAGTTAAAGTAAGTAAAACAAATGAAAATAAACAATCATCATAATTCACTTCTTTCATATCAAACACTCTGATAGGCTTGTGCCACTTAATATTATTTGAATTTTCTGAATGCCAAGTTCCAACTCTCTTTTTGACACAATTCGCTATTTTAAAGATAAACGTTTACTCAGTATTTTTTGTTTTGGGATCGCTAGTGGTTTCCCTTGGGTGATGACAGGGTCAGCTATGAGTGGCTGGCTAAAAGACGAAGGGCTTAGTCGCTCCAGTATCGGACTCTTTGGTCTTATCTTTGTGACCTACAGTATCAATTTTTTATGGTCCCCCTTTGTTGACAGAGTAAAAATCCCTTTTCTTACTTCAAAATTTGGCCAACGTCGAAGTTGGATAATGTTCACCCAATTATTTATGGTTATAGCTACCTACCAACTAAGCCAAGTTAATGTATCTGAACAACTAAGTTTAGTCGCTCTTTTAGGTTTAACTATTGCTTTCTTTGGCTCAAGTCAAGATATCGCTATTGATGCTTATCGAATAGATATTCTGGCAGATGATCATAACAACTATATGTCGGCTGGCTCAGCAATGGCTACAGCTGGTTGGTGGACAGGGTTTGCTGGTTTGGGGAGTATTCCATTCCTCTTAGTTGATAGCCCAAATTGGGATTGGTCTGACGCATTCTTAGTTCTTTCAGGTATTATGGCTCTATTGATGGTAACCACCTTTATCGTTAAAGAACCGAGTAATAATAGAGAAGTTGAACTTGATCTAATTCAAACGAATTACTTAAAAGTACTACCTAAGCAAGGGCTTAAACCTTTATATATTTTATTAATACTACCCGCTATTTTTGGCTCTATTATTTACGCAAATATTGGCTACCCTGCTTGGCCTGATAACTTAATACCTAATAACTTTAGCTTTACTTTTATAACTCTTTTTATTGTATTTCTACTCGTAATATTCATTCAACAGTTAGGTCATTTAAATCTAACGATTAGAAATATGCATCCCTTAGATACTCATCAAGCTCCTAACGTGATTCATAGAATTACAGCTTGGTTACTAACAACATTAGTCGCACCAATCCAAGAGTTTTTTGATAGAAATGGAGTAAAACTCGCCCTCTCGATTTTATTATTTATTTTCTTATTTAAGCTTGGTGAAGCATATTTAGGTCGTATGTCTATCGTATTTTATCGTGAGGTAGGATTCTCAAATAGTGATATTGCTTACTATTCCAAAATGCTTAATTGGGCAACTACCATAGTATTTTCATTAATTGGCAGTGTTTTCACTATTAGGTACGGAATTTTAAAGGGCTTATTTATTGGTGGGATAGCTATGGGTGCTAGTAACTTACTATTTGCCGTTATGGCACTAGTAGGTCCTAATAAATTATTGTTTGCTGGTACAGTATTTGTTGATGGTTTTACTTCTGCATGGGGTTCTGTTGCTTTTGTCGCATTAATTTCAGTTCTGTGTAATAAAACGTTTACCGCTAGCCAATATGCACTTATGGTATCTTTAGGTACATTTGGTCGAGTAATGCTCGGTTCTTATTCTGGGATCGTGGTTGATTGGCTAGATGGTAATTGGGCGCTATTCTTTGTGTTAACAGCAGTGATGGTTATCCCTAGTTTGTTATTTTTATACATGATAAGAAAACCTTTAACCGCGCTAATTAACAAAAATGAATCCGTTAAATAAATTGTGAAATGGAGTAAACCTTCTCTAGCAAAGCATTTATTAAATAACTTAGACAAATTGAGCTAGTTAAAGAACTTGAAGTGTGTAAAGCAAGCAAGTACGCTATGATATTGATATGCAAATTAATTATTAATGATAACTATGATCAAATTATTTTTTTTACTACCTATAATTATGTGCCTTATTTGGTGGAGTTATATAAACTCTAAAGGGTATTCTATTAAATCAGCCTGGAAAGGCTTTGCTTACATTATTGCTTTTAATACTGTCATTATTTTATTTTTTATCGTTATGATGTATCTCACTCATTAACACATGGAAAGTGTTACAACTATTTACTATTCACAAGATACCCTCTTCTAAAAAGCACATCGAAATATATTTAGCCCATTAATAGATATATTCAGTTTTACTGCTATATTTTTAACATAACCATTAAATAAATTTTAATTAAAAAAATCATTTAATTAGGTATGTTAATGAAAAAAGAAGCAAATAAACAAATACAAAACATCCCTTTTCCGTCGATAGCTGTTACTGACAACCTTCAGATAATTGCCTTCAATGAATTGGCGTTAAAACTATTAGATTTAAATACACAGCCAAAAGACAACAGCTCTTTATTTGATCTTTTTTCTTTAGTGGGTACACGTATATCCCAAGATAAAATCATCAATAACACTGATGAGCTGTCTTCCATGTTCCTATCTATTAACCAAGCAAATACATCTAATATCTACAAAGCGAATATTAGTCCGATAATTGATAATCAATTTCAAATAATAATACTTACAGCTGATGAAAGTTCTCAACATAAGTACCAACAAGAAAACATTTACCTATCAAGATTAATTAATTCAATTGAAAGCAGTAATATCGGTATCTGGGAATTAGATATAAAATCTGATGTCGCTGTATTCTCACAAAAATTTAAAGAATTATTGCAAATCAACCCAAATGAAAGTTTCACTTGGGATATGTTTCAACAATCTATTTATCATGAAGATTTATTACTATTTGAGATATTTTTCAAATCTCATATCCAATCTAACTCCCCACTAGATTTTGAATTTAGAATGGTCATTAAGGATCAAACTTATTGGTTCAATATTAAAGGCAAACTCTTTTTTGAAAATGGTGAGCCAAAAACAATTATAGGTACCCTTACTGACTACACTTTAAATAAGCAAATACTTAACGAATTAAATAATGCTATAGAAAGTAAAAATATCACCATGAAAGCAGGAAAAATTGGTACATGGTGTATTAAAAGTATTGATGACAAATTAGATTTCACCTGGGATCTTTACGCTAATGAAATGGTGGGTTTAGCGAATGAAGATGTAGGTGATATTGGCAAGTGGATGGCATCTATTCACCCTGATGACGTAGATGAAATGAAGCGAATTACGCAACATACACTTGAAACTGGTGAAGATGTTAGCAACAAGTTCCGCGTGATTCTAAAAGACAAAACAATTAAGTATTTTCAAAGTATTGGACGTGCTGTTTACGATGATATAGGTAATATTTATCGTATTGATGGTATATGTATTGATGAGACTGAAATACATAATGCTGAATTGAAGCTGAAAGAGATGAACACTAAGCTTGAAGAAAGTGTAGCAGATCGAACAAAAGAACTTATTAAGGCAAAAGAGCATGCCGAAAATGCCAGTCAAATAAAGTCTGATTTCTTATCTATGATGAGTCATGAGCTGAGAACACCGATGAATGGCGTTATTGGATCATTAGACCTACTAACAGGTACTAAGCAAACTCACGAATCAAAAGACTTAATAGATACAGCAAAAACCTCTGCCGAAAACTTAGTATTTATATTAAATGATATACTCGATATTAACAAAATAGAGGCAGGTAAACTTGTTTTAGAAGATCGTGTTTTCTCAATATCAGAAATTATTGATAACGTTATTAAAGTGTTTATTCCTGTGGCAATTAAACGAGATATCACTTTACAGGTTGATGAAGATCCGAAAACACCAATGTTTATCAAAGGCGACCCAATGCGGGTAAGACAAATTCTATTTAACCTCATCGGAAATGCCTTAAAATTTACTAGCTCATCAATAAAAAAACCTGGCAAAGTAAGTTTAGTTACCAAAGTTACTAGAAAAAATAACTCAACAAACGTTATTAGTTTAAAAGTTATAGATAATGGTATTGGGATAGACAAAGAGACACAAGCCAAACTGTTTAACCCATTTATTCAAGCGGAACGTTCTACCACCAGAAAATATGGAGGAACGGGGTTAGGTTTAGCCATATGTGGAAAGCTCACTGAAATAATGGGTGGTAAAATTACTCTTACCAGTGAAAAAGGCAAAGGTTCATGTTTTGATACTGAAATTCCTTTCTTAAATTCCCAAGAAACACGAGCTATGGATATAGAATCACTTTCCAATATTCGTGTTTCTATCATCAACTGCAATAAAGACACTAAAAACAAATCAGATAGCTTTAAAGATTACCTAGAATATGAAGGCGCGAATGTTAACTCATATTCACTTGATGAATATTTAACAGCACAAACAAGTTTTGATGTACTTTTCATTTTGTTAAATCAAGATGAAGAAAATAAACAAAGAGTATCCAAACTGCTAAATGAAATGACCAGTACTAGCCGTATCACTATTGCTGTAAACAGAAAATATATCGATGAAGCTAGACAGTTTTTCAAAGGTGTCCGTGTTAGTTGTTCTGAACCTATGACAAGGATACAACTTGTTCAATGTATACAACACACTTGGCAAAGCGGCTTCGAACTAAACCTAGATGATCTAGATTTAAGCTCTTTAGAACTTGATCTGCAAGAAGATGAAGACTCTTTAGGATTAGAAGAGCTTGATTTTGATTTCGAGATTGACGCTGCACCAGCAGATAAAAAAGCTCAAAACATTGATATTTTGGTTGTTGAAGACAACCCCTTAAATCAAAAGCTTATTGTTAAGCAACTTGAAAGACTTGGATATAGTTGTGAACTTGCTGACGACGGTTTACAAGGCCGCGTAATGTGGGAAGAAGGTACTTATCAACTTATATTAACTGATTGTCACATGCCTAATATAGACGGCTATGAAATGACTAAACAAATCAGAGAAATTGAAAAAGCTAAAAATGCTAAAGCAATTAATATTATTGCTGTAACTGGGGCTGCAATGAGCGGTGATGCTGAGTATTGCATAGAATCTGGTATGAATGATTTTCTCAGTAAACCTATTCAGTTATCCGACTTAAGAGCTATGTTAAAAAAGTGGTACATACATGACTAATAATCAATTAAAAATATTTAATAACAGCGCCATGTTCGATCTTGTTGGCGATGACAAAGAATTAATTAAAAAATTTCAAATAGAATTTCTTCAGCAAGCTAAACAGTCGATCGCTAAACTAAGCGATGCTTATGGACAATCTGACTTTACAACATTGAAAGAAGAGGCGCATTTTTTAAAAACATCGGCAAAAGCTATTGGAGCAGAACAAACCGGCGATTATTTACAACAATTAGAAGATATCTCCGAGCTCAATGATAAAAATAAATGTAAGGAACTTATTATTTTAATCAATAACTCTATTAAGCAAGTTTACGGAGTCATAAAAAATGAAATCTAACCCTTTATCGGTAGGCAGTCGTCATCCAAAAGTTGTGATGATAGTTGATAATGGTGAAGATACATCTGGCGCAGCTAATATCTTGGCAAGCCATATAGATGAATATAGAACCATCCTTCTAGATGACAAAACAACAGAATATATTCATCAAACCGCACCAGCTGTAATTTTATTTGCGTTATCAAGCATCGAGAAATGTGTTGAATATTATACATTTCTGGTAGAAGAGTCCGAATTAAATCATATACATTATAGTATTGTGCTTTGTAATAACAAAGAATCATCACTTGCTTTTAGATGCTGTATGAAAGGCCTTTTTGATAACTATTTTGTATATCAACCACTTTATGAACGTTTAAGATTGCTTATGGTTGTTCAGAGTGGTCTAACTGAAACTCAAGCTGATAGCCAAGTACAAACAGATAGCGAAGAACTGAGTGAAAAAATAGATGATGAACTATCAGCTTTAATTGATGAAGGCAGTAGATGTAAGCAAAGTTTATTGAAAAAAATATCACAAAGTCGTGAAGATATTTCTAAAGTTCCATCCACTGATTTAATTAAGGACATTAAAGACTTAGACTCTCCTCAAAAATTGTTAAATAATATTAATGAAGATCATGTACACCCTTTACTTCACTTACTTGAAGAGGATATACGCACAAGCCTTGATAAGATAATTGCTCAATTATTGAATCAGCGCGGCACGATAAAAGAATCACTTCCAGTTAAGAAACAGAAAACTAAAGGACTCATAACACATGTCCCGTCCATTAAAAAAAGAAACAATGATTTAGAAATAGGACCCGATGATCTTATTAGTGACGAACTGCTTAGTGAAAAATTAGCTGAAACAGAAAAGCGTTCTGCAGAAGTTAAACAGCCTAAAGAAGAAACGTCATTAACTCATTCAATCTTAGTTGTTGAAGATAATAAGTTATATCGAGATATGATATCTAGCGTGCTTTCAAAAGAAAACTACAGAGTAGATGAAGCTGAAGATGGATTATGTGCGTTAGAGAAGATTAAAGAAAACCGTTATGACCTAATTCTTATGGATTTATTTATGCCTAATTTAGATGGTTTAAACGCCACTAAAAAGATCCGCCAACTTTCCAAAGGGATAGATACCCCTGTTATTGCACTAACGGGCAATAAAAATAAAGAACTTGTTAAAAAGTGGGCTAACTATGGCTTGAAAGGATATATTATAAAACCTTCTACTAAGACTGAGATTTTATCTGTTGTTAAGAAAAATTTAGAGTTATCTCAGGAAAAGCTTGATGCTTAGCCTCCACCCTATCAAATTAAACACCTTTAGCTGTTAGTTAAGCTGAATTCGGGATAATATTTTTTGTAACTTATTAATTTATAAAGCAAGAGAGTAAGTATCAAGATAGTTACTCTCAACAGAGCTAAATTCATCTTATAATGCTGGAATTTAATCGCTTATTTCGAGTTCAGGTTAATTATTTTTTCTTAAATGATTTTTATAACCAACTAATCTGTCTAGATACAAAATAAATCCTAGCCTGCTAATAACAAATATTAAATATAACCACTTCTTAATTATTCATAGTTATTTAAAGTAACTATGAATAAGTGACCTTAAGTTTTCTGTAGTAATAGGTAAAACAACATAAGCTGTAAATTTATAATTAACCAAAGAAAGCATATTATCTTCAAGAATATCATTCAATAAAGCAAGTGTAGGTATATTAGAAAACTGACCTTTTAATGGTGTTGGTATAGTTTTTATATCTCGCGTACCTTCAGAGCAATCAAAAATAATTAAGTGATACTTTTTGAGTAATAGTGTTTCTTCAATTTGATTCATATCACTAATAACATCTACATAATGTTTTAAAGATAATAACTGTCTATATAAGTTTTTATTCTGTTTGTTTTGCCCTTCAATGAATAATATACGCTTAACATCTAATACCGCTATATCTTCAATTGAAGGTACATTGAAGCGACCAAGCCCTAATTCTTGTTCTTGTGATATTTTAACTTTAACTGAAGCGTGTATCATCGACTCACCCGATGGTAACTGAGCTAAGTTAATATCCCCTCCTAGCTTGTTACACAGCTCTTTCGCCATCTCCATTCTTAGATTAAATTTCTTATTTACGGGCGTTATATCAAGCTTCATATCTGCCTGATTAATAAATTGATTGGTTTTTAATACATGTAGAACAAAAACAATCGTGGCATTATTTTTATGGTGAAAATGTACCTTCACAGAAACACAAATATTTTTACTATCAAGGATTTCTTTAGCGTTTTCAGTGCATGCGATAAAAACTTGCTGCAAACGTAATTCGTCAGATTCTATAAACTGAGGAACATCCTCTTGGATCATAAACTTAATATCTTTAGTTTTCGCCTCAACAACTTCATCCATCCTTCTAAGAAACGAGATAAAATCAAAAGACTGGATATTAAGCGTTAATCGGCCAGACTCAATGCTCGACAACTCATTTAAAGTATCAACCAGTTGTTCTAAATTAAGCGCCGCACTAGATATATTGTTTATATAAGCTTTTTCTTTCTCTGGTAGATTATTTTGAGGGAATACCTCAATTAGACGTTTAATAACACTTAAAGGAGTACGTAATTCAACACTTAATGATTGTAAAAAACCTGTTTTGGCTTGATTCTCCTTATCTGATTTTTCTTTCGATATAATCAATTCACGTGTTTTTTGCGTTACACGATTGCTCAGTTCTGTAGAATAAGCTGCCATCATTAAAATCAATAATTGAAAAACAATACCACCGAACGTACCACCTAATAATGTAGCCCAGTTCTGCCATGATTTATTTTGCAAAAGCCAAGTGTTCTTTTCTGAAAGCTCAAAAGCCCACTCACGTGAAAACACATTCATTGTTTTTCTTATGGACAATCGCTCTGGCGAGTCTAGTTTACCTCCAATAATAGTAAAGTTGTTTCCCTTATCAACATCAGAAATAATTAAGTTTATATTTTCTTCATCAACATAATTCATCATGTTTTGGAAAAAAGATGACACTCTTACAACAGCAATCACTATACCAGAAACAGGTAAACTACCCTGCTGTTTGTACTGGCCAAATAAAGGTTTTAGATTATGATTAAAGACAGGTAGTGCAACTAAAATAACAGGGTTAGAGAAGTCACCTTCTATCAGATTTATTGGTAAAGTTGCTGATGCTCTACCAGTCGTTATTGCCTGTGTTATAGCATTCTTCTTATCTAAATGACTAAACAGATCAACACTTAATATTTGCTCATTTTGGTAACGTGGAAAAACATATTGAACAGGTAAATAGAGGTCAGATTTTTTTGACTTAATATTATTCCCCATAATAGTTTGCTGACTAATTACATAATGAATATCTAATACTTCCGACATATAACGTTCATAGGTACTTCGATGAACATCTTCAACAAAAGGAGCCCATTCAAACGATTCTATTTTAGAACGTTCGTTAAGAATATAAGCAGAAAATTCATAAAAAGATTCAACATTAACCAAACGACTTGCTTCAAAATAGGCTTTTAGTGAGTTTAATTGTTGCTCTATTTGTTGTAACTCTTGTTCTAACTTAACTTCGATATTCGATTGCACTTTGAAAAAGTCATCATTACGATAATGTTGATTTTGATCTTGACCGATTTTGAAAAGCAAGGCGATTGAAAGCCCACCAATAATAGAAGAAATAATAACAAAAAGTTTTTTACCTTTATTAACATTGTTTCCTGTATTCACAAATAACAAAATAGGAATACCAAAAATTGAAACAAGTACACTCAAAGACCATGTCTGACAAAATACATAAAACCAGTTAACATCAAAAGACTGAGCTGAAAGAATAGTAATCAAAATGCAAGAAAAAGCAGAAATAAGAGAGGCTAAAGGACCAACTTTATATATGAATGAGGATAGCTTTTTACGACTATCTAACCATTGAGTGTTAGTGACTAATTTATCGGTAAGTTTTTTTGCCCAAAGACCTTGTGCACAAGAAGCTAAGGTAAAAATAAGAGGAATAGAAGCTTCAAATTCAATAGAAAAAGAATAATATAATAATGTATGTAAGATAATACTGCTTAAAACGAGTGGAATTATTTGAAGTCTTCCCCACAAAATAATCACTACACTTGAAATACCTGCGGAAACCCCTAATAAAAGAATAATAGATATTGGCTTGAATATCATTGATGTTAATAAGCATACCGTCAAATACAAAAACATAGTAAATAACGAAAGATAAATTTGTTTTTTCATAAGAGAGGTAATTAACTAAAAAATATCAGGATAATGGTTCAATATACTGATGATCGTCTAAAATTTATAGGGGTTTTTCAATTACATTTTCTGTGAACTCGATACATAACAAATAAAGTATAACAAATAGCAGAATAACATTTGCAGTTATGGGGTTATTCAGGTGAGAATAAGCCTATTAAAATTCTAACATTTCTAAGCGGAGTAAATATGACATCTCGTCAAGATCTAGCTAATGCAATACGTGTATTAAGTATGGATGCAGTTCAAAAAGCAAAATCAGGCCATCCGGGGGCCCCTATGGGCATGGCAGATATCGCTGAAGTTTTATGGCGCGATTTTTTAAATCATAATCCGTCTGATCCAAAATGGGTAAACCGAGATCGATTCGTTTTATCTAACGGTCACGGTTCAATGCTTATTTATTCACTATTGCATTTAACGGGTTATGACGTATCTAGAGATGATTTGAAAAACTTTCGTCAACTACATTCTAAAACCCCAGGTCATCCTGAATACGGTTATACGCCAGGTGTAGAAACTACAACAGGCCCTTTAGGTGCTGGTATATCAAATGCTGTAGGTATGGCAATTGCTGAAAAAACTCTAGCAGCACAATTCAACCGTGAAGGTCATGATATTGTTGATCACTTTACTTATTGTTTCTTAGGTGACGGTTGTTTAATGGAAGGTATTTCTCATGAAGTATGTTCACTAGCTGGTACTTTAGGTTTAGGTAAGTTAATTGCTTTTTGGGATGACAATGGTATTTCAATTGATGGTGAAGTTGAAGGCTGGTTTACAGATAACACACCAGCAAGATTTGAATCATACGGCTGGCATGTTATTAACGTAGATGGCCATAACCCAGAAGAAATTTCAGCTGCAATTACAGCGGCTAAAGCAGTAACTGATAAACCAACTATGATTTGTTGTAAAACAATCATCGGTTTTGGCTCGCCAAACAAGTCAGGTACACATGACTGTCATGGTGCACCTTTAGGTGATGAAGAAATTGCAGCAACACGTAAATTTTTAAACTGGCCATATGCACCGTTTGAAATTCCAGACGATATTGTTGCTCAGTGGAACCAACAAGAACAAGGTCAAAGTAAACAAGCACAATGGAATGATGCCTTTTCAGCATACCAAGCTGCTTACCCAGAATTAGCTGCTGAATATGAACGACGTGTAATTAAAGGTGACCTACCTGCTGAATTCGAACAAAAAGCGAATGAATATATTTCGCAATGCCAAGAAAAAGCAGAAAACATAGCGTCTCGTAAAGCATCTCAAAACTCAATTGAAGCTTTCGGACAAATTTTACCTGAATTATTAGGTGGTTCTGCTGATTTAGCCGGTTCAAACCTAACATTATGGTCGGGTTCAAAAGGCATTCAAGAAGATGCTGCCGGTAACTACATCTTTTACGGTGTACGTGAATTTGGTATGAGCGGTATTATGAACGGTATTTCTTTGCACGGTGGCTTTATTAACTACGGTGCAACTTTCATGATGTTCATGGAATACGCTAGAAACGCAGTACGCATGTCTGCACTAATGGGGATTCAAAACATTTTTGTGTATACACATGACTCAATTGGTCAGGGTGAAGATGGTCCAACGCATCAACCTATCGAGCAATTAGCTAACTTACGTAATACTCCAAATATGGTGACATGGCGTCCAGCTGATGCAACTGAGTCTGCAGTAGCATGGAAAAACGCTATTCAACGTCAAAGTGCTCCAACGTCATTAATATTCTCTCGCCAAGGCCTACCTGCTCAATCAAGAACAACTGAGCAAGTAAACAATATAGCTAAAGGGGCATACATCTTAAAAGATAGTGTTGGTACACCTGATGTTATTTTAATTGCTACAGGTTCTGAAGTCGGTATAGCGATGCAAGCAGCTGAGCAACTAGGTGATACTGTTCGCGTAGTATCTATGCCATCAACAAGTATTTTTGATGAGCAAGACGCTGCATACAAAGAATCAGTTTTACCAGCTAGTGTTATTAAGCGCGTTGCTATTGAAGCCGCTCATACTGACTTCTGGTACAAGTATGTTGGTTTCTCTGGAAAAATCATCGGTATGACAACATTCGGTGAATCAGCTCCTGGCAATGTATTATTAGAACACTTTGGTTTCACAGTAGACAATATTGTTGAAACAGTTAAAAGTCTTTAATTTTAAGCCTTAAACAAAAGAACCTGTTATGCAGGTTCTTTTTTATTTTGTAGTTAATATGCCTATAAATATCGCCATAAATGGTTTTGGAAGAATTGGTCGTAACGTTGCTCGAGCCTTATTCGAAACGAACAGATCTGATGAATTTAATTTAGTCGCTATCAATGAGATAGCAGAGCCTGAAGGCATTGCACACTTGTTGAAATACGACTCAACTCACGGGCGCTTCCCTTTCCCTGTTGAGCTTCACAATGAGCACTTACTGATTAATGGTAAACTTACTCACTTATCTCACGAAAAACAGCTATCAACTCTTCCTTGGGCTAAACACCAAGTAGATATAGTACTTGAATGTACAGGTAAATTTGATCAATACGATCAAGGTGAGCAACACTTAAAGCAAGGTGCGAAAAAAGTATTATATTCACATCCTGCCTCAAGTGATGCAGAAGTTGATGCCACTATTATTTATGGTGTTAATCACCATATTTTGTCTAATGAACACAACATAGTGTCTAATGGTTCTTGCACAACAAATTGTGTAGTCCCTGTTATTAATGCCATTGATGATGCATTTGGTGTGGAAAGTGGAACAATAACCACCATTCATTCTTCAATGCATGATCAGCAAGTTATTGATGCTTACCACCCTGATTTAAGAAGATCTAGAGCCGCAAGTCACTCTATTATTCCTGTAGATACCAAGCTTGCTATTGGTATTGAACGTATATTACCTAAGTTTTCAGGCCGTTTTGAAGCAATTGCTGTGCGCGTACCAACCATAAACGTAACGGCAATGGATTTAAGCTTAACAGTGTCTAAAGATGTAGATATTAAAGCCATTAATCAAGCAATACAGAACAGCCAAAAAAATGGCCTACAAGGTATATTAGGTTATACCGAAGAACCTTTAGTTTCTGTTGATTTTAATCATGATCCTCATTCATGTATCGTCGACGGAAATCAAACACGTGTCAGTCACAAACGCCTTGTTAAACTATTAATATGGTGCGACAACGAATGGGGCTTTGCTAACAGAATGTTAGATACCGCTAAAGTTATGGCAGACACACTAAACAAATAACAGTAAAAATTTATTTTATAAAATTATAAGGATCCAAAATGTCTATTATTAAAATGACAGATCTAGATTTATCACAAAAACGTGTACTTATCAGAGAAGACTTGAACGTACCTGTTCAAGATGGAAAAATCACTTCAGACGCTCGATTAAGAGCTGCATTACCAACATTAAAACTTGCTTTAGAAGCGGGTGCTAAAGTAATGGTTATGTCTCATTTAGGTCGCCCTACTGAAGGTGAAGCTAATGATGAGCTTTCATTGCAACCTGTTGTTGATTATCTAGCAGCAGCATTAAACTTCCCTGTTAGATTAGAAAAAGACTACTTAAATGGTGTTGAGTCTGTTGCTGGTGAGTTGGTTGTATTTGAAAATATACGTTTTAATGTTGGCGAAAAAGCCAATGACGAAGCGCTATCTAAAAAGTTAGCCGCATTATGTGATGTTTTTGTAATGGACGCTTTTGGTACAGCTCATCGCGCACATGCTTCTACACACGGTGTTGCTAAATTTGCACCTATCGCAGCATCAGGTCCTTTATTATCAGCTGAATTAGAAGCATTAGGTAAAGCACTTGATAACCCTGCTCGCCCATTAGTTGCCGTTGTTGGTGGTTCAAAAGTTTCGACTAAATTAACTGTTTTAGATGCATTATCTAAAATTGCTGATGTACTTGTTGTTGGTGGTGGCATTTCAAACACTTTCGTTGCAGCAGCAGGAAATGAAGTGGGTAACTCTTTATATGAAAAAGATTTGATCCCAGAAGCTCAACGTTTATGTAAAGAAACTGAAGTTATCTTTGCTCAAGATGTAACAACAACTAAAGTAGGCTTTAGTGACTGGACTCATGACGCAGCTACTGAAATAAAAGAATTATCAGATATCAGTAGTGACGATGATATTATTGATTACGGACCACGATCTGCAGCAAAAGCAGCAGACATATTAAAAAATGCGAAAACAATTCTTTGGAATGGTCCATGTGGTGTATTTGAAATCGATGCTTTTGCTAAAGGTACTGAAGTTATAGCTCGAGCTATTGCAGAAAGTGAAGCTTTCTCAATTGCTGGTGGCGGAGATACGTTAGCTGCTATTGATAAATTTGATTTAGCCGATCAAGTGTCATACATCTCGACGGGTGGTGGTGCATTTTTAGAGTTTGTTGAAGGAAAAGTATTACCCGCAGTAGAAATTTTAGAACAACGCGGAAAATAATTTCTTACTTATCTAACCTCAGCTCAAAATAGCAAAGTTACTCAATAAGCTATTTTAGGGAATGTTGTGACATTCATTATAACGAGTTGAGGTTATCTAATTAAATCTATCCAAAAACTCGGGTATTTAATAATGAAAGTTACGTTATTAAATACCTTTTTTATTCCCTTAATTTATTTATCTTTAAAACCTCCCTTTTTGATAATTTCAACTATAGTTATTCAGTAACTATATTTTCTACTTTTAAAACTCAATTTAAGTCAGAAAATTATTTTCAATAAGTTCTATTTTGTCTTTTGGTAATAAAATAAATCAATAAACACAAAGTCAATTTAATGCTTTCAAATCACTTTTACATATCAATTACCTATAAATCCCCTCTTAATATACCTATCTTGTTAAACAAAATATAAAGCTACAGCCCACTAAAAAACAAAAAATTAACAAAAAATTAACACTTTTTAACAAGATCTCTTTTTATAATAAAAAACATCATATATAATCAATTTGTTTCAAAATATTACCAACTTAAAATAAAGGATATGAAAATGGAAATGATTACTGAATGGTTTTCTGCTAACCAAGATCAACTCGTACAATATGTTATAGATTTTGCTATCGCTATCGCGATCATTATTATTGGTAAATGGGTTGCTAGAGTTGTTAGCAACACCGTTATCAAAGTATTACTTGCTAAGAACATTGATAAAGCTGTTGCAAGCTTTGTTGGTAGTATTTTATTTAGCTTAATATTCTTCGTATCGATTATCGCTGCGATTTCACACATGGGCTTCAATACAACATCTCTTGTTGCAATTATTGGTGCTGCAGGTTTAGCTGTAGGTTTAGCACTACAAGGTTCTTTATCTAACTTTGCTTCTGGTGTTTTACTTATTGTTTTAAAACCTTTCAAAAGCGGCGACTTTGTTGAAGTAGCAGGCAGTGCGGGTGTAGTTGAAGAAATTCATATTTTCTCAACTCAATTAAAGTCTGGCGATAACAAAACTCTTATTATCCCTAACTCAGCTATTACAAGCGGTACAATCACTAACTACTCAACTAAACCTACTCGTAGAATCGACTTAGTTATTGGTGTAAGCTATGACGCAGATCTTGCTAAAACTAAAGAAATCTTAGCAAAAATTGCTAACGAACATGAATTAGTATTAAAAGATCAAGCTGTAACTATCGGTGTAAGCGAATTAGCTGATAGTTCTGTTAATTTAGTGCTTCGTCCTTGGGTTAAATCAGCAAACTACTGGCCTGTATACTTTGATTTATTAGAAACAATCAAGGTTTCTCTTGACGAAGCTGGTATTGAAATCCCTTACCCACAAATGGGTTTGCACATGAATAAAGAAGACTAATATGGACCAAAAATTAATTGTAGCCGCTGCTCTTGGCTTAACATTATCTAGCTCGGTAGCGTTAGCTGCTGAGCCAGCTGAAAAATCGGCAATTTCTTCTTCTGCTGAATTAGGTATGCTTTTTAAGACGGGTAACACGAAAAGTGTTGATTTAAAAGGCGGTTACGATTTTAAATACGAGAAGGATCTTTGGCGTAGTACTCTTGCTTTTGACATCTTAGTTAAAAAAGCTGATCAAGAACAAGATGATGGTACTGATGAATTCGAAACAACAGACAGAAAGTGGTCAATAGTTTCAAAGACAAATTACATTCTAAACAAGTCTAACAAAAGCTATGTTTATAGTGATGTGTCTTATGAAGACAACAGTATTACGGGTAACTTCGACAACCAAAGCTCTTTTTCACTTGGTTTAGGTCGTGAATGGTATAAAAGTGAAACATCATCATTTTTTGCCGATATCGGTCCTGGTTACAAACGAGATGTAATTAAAGATACATCAGAAGTTAACACTGCTTTTATTGTTCAAGCTCAAGCGCTTTATATAAGACAAATCAATGAGCATGTTGAATTTAAGCAATCAGCAAGTGCTAAATATGCACCAAAATCAGGTAAGAATAGTGTTTTTAATGCTGAGTCTTCATTAACAACTAAGTTAATTGAAACTCTACAATTAAAAGTATCAATCAAACTTGATTACAATACTGAAGTTGATGATGATATTAAGAAACTTGATACACAAACAGCGATTACGTTGGTATATAGTTTTTAATTAATATTAAAACATTTCGATCTAATAAAACCGCATACATGTTATGCGGTTTTTTATTTTTGTATATCTTTGAATAGCTTCCCAAATAACAACCATCCAATCTTAGTATTGCTTTAACTAACTTAACCACTTGTAATTTATTATTTATTTTTAATAAAAAAATACAATTTAATTGATAAAAGTTAATGTATTAACCTTCTCAAAATAGGAGGATATATGCCATACCTTAACTGTGATATAGAAATCACTTGAGATAATTAACTATAAAAGTTATATACTTAAGTTATAACTATACAAAGTATTATTGATCTCATGAATATTTCAAAAATCGATTTAAATCTCCTCATTTATTTAGACGTTTTATTAAGAGAAAAAAATGTCACCCGTGCTGCTGGCCAACTTAATATTACACAACCAGCCATGAGCAATGGTTTAAAAAGATTAAGAGTGTTATTCAATGACCCCATTCTTGTAAGAACTTCTGATGGTATGGTTCCTACTGAACGCTCTAGAGCATTAGCACCTACTATAAGAAAGATTTTGTTAGAACTTGAAGAAGCTCTGCAAGGTGAAGAAGAGTTTAACGAAGAAAACAGTCAACGTGTCTTTAGAATTATGGCAAGTGACTATGCAGCTTCCACCTTATTACCTAATCTTTTAAGAAAGATTAATAAAATAGCGCCTAATGTAACTATTGATATTATGACACCTAGCGACGTAACATTTCATGATGTTGAAGCAGGAAAAATTGATATGGCTATCAATCGTTTTGATGAACTTCCACAGTCATTTCATCAAAAAACCGTTTGGAAAGACAGTTTTTCATGCTTAATTAGCGCTGATAATCCTATTGCAGCGGATTTTAATTTGAGTACCTATTTATCATCTAAACACGTTTGGGTTTCGAAAACTGGTTTTGGTGTTGGTGTGGGAATGAATCCTAAAGACGTACAAAAATTAGGATGGGTTGATGAAGCTCTAGCCCGACTCGGTAAAAAACGCGATATTAAAGTATTCACCCGTAACTACAATGTAGCAATGCAATTAGCTTATGAAGATGGATTAGTGGCAACACTTCCAACTAAAGCAGCAATGATTCATAAGAGTGAAGATAAATACACAATAATAGATCCACCTTTCGATATTCCAGATATTGAATTAAAAATGATCTGGAGCCCTCTTCTTCATCATGATGCTAGCCATATATGGTTTAGACAATTAGTGATAGAAGCCGCTTCAGAATGCTAAACACAGTTAGGTAAGTTAATTGAAAGATGTAATTTATAGCATTCTAGCTATTGCTGGTTGCGTTTTAATTGGTAAATTTATTGCTTATACTCTTGGAGGCTTACCTTCAAGTTTGTATGGCTTAATTTGCTTCACGCTATTATTACATTTTAAAGTTTTATCAGCAGATAAAATCAAATCAAGCATCGAATGGATAATGAAAAATATGATTGTTTGTTTTGTGCCGGCAGGTGTAGGGATTATTGAGCATTTTGACTTAATTAAACAACACGGCTTTGCTATTGTTTTTATTATATTTATCACTACATTTCTTCTTATTACTGTTATTGGTGTGTTATTTGAATTAAAAATCAGAAGACAAAATAGCACGCAAACTACAGAAAATCTGAGCGAGTGAAATAGCAAATGGCCTACACAGATCAATTACTTTCAGTAGGCATGTCGACCTTACTTATCGTTTGTACCTTAGGTATTTATCAGTTTTTTGCATTAATGCAATCTAAGGTAAAAGCTATATGGCTTAACCCTTTACTGTTCTCAATAATCGTTATTTCTGCTGGTGTAATCTATCTAAAAATGCCATTTAAAGAGTATTTTGGTCATACTCAATTATTAACTTCACTTATAGAACCCGCTGTAGTCGCATTAGGATTCCCACTATATCAACATTTAAATACGATAAAACGCCAACTCAGCACCTTACTGTTATTATTTACATTAGGCGTATTTATCGTTATATCGGTTAGTATGATACTAACCGTATGGCTGATAGCTATCCCTGAGGTTGCAGTATCTTTATCGTTAAAATCTGTAACCACGCCTATTGCACTTTCTCTTGCGGATGCTTTAAATGGAAATGCTTCTATCACTGCTTTTGCAATTATCTTAGCTGGTTTCTTTGGTGCAATGTTTGGCCCTGCCTGGTTAAATTTTATTAATGTCAGGTCAGCTGAAGCTCAAGGTTCAGCAATTGGTGCGGCAAGTCATAGTTTGGGCACTGCTACTATCAATAAAATTAGTTATCAACACTCTGCTTATGGTTCTTTGGCACTTATTTTATCAGCGATAATTACAGCCATTGTGAGCCCATTTTTAATCCCATTTATGTTTTATTGTTTGAGTTAACCGTTAAAAACGTATAAAACTTTAATAATATCTAGGTTAAAAAAAACATTGTTACCCTCTGTTCTAAATTCATTGTCTAATAAAAATAAAATATAGAGCTTATATCTACAATTAAAGCCACTAACGCCCCCGTAAACTATGTTACAAAACGTTTATTTTGACTCAATAATTACTTATTTAAATACAACTCTCATTTAATATATAAAAAATTGGGATTTTTTTATAAAAACTTCGTTCATATCTTATATGAGTAACTTCAACTCGAGTTAAGCTATTTTACTCAATAATGCTATTTAAGAGACTATCTATGTTATCAGTAGGTATTTGGTTTTTCTTAGGAATAAAAAACATCTTTTTACGGCCAACAGTCTGTTATTGGTTTATAGAAAAGCCTTGATAATCACCTAAATTTCATGATTGAGAGAGAATTAAAGGTTTTTATCTCGTTAATACAGATAAAGCTAAACGATACTTCAATAAATCAATGAGTTATTAAATCCATTAACTAGAGTTGAGGTTACTTCTTTTTACCGTAGATCTTATGTTGCTAATAAGATAGAATTAGTTACAATTTATCTACTGTATTGTAACTACAGTGTATTCTAAAGATAATAAACCTAGTGGAATAAACAATGAAATCTAAAATCATATCAACAATTATCGCCATAACATTGGGTACAATTGGTTTATGTTCTACAATTTCTCATGCAAATGATAAACAAACTATTATTACGGCTGTAACTTATAGCACATCAGATTTAGCTGCTAAACAAGTAAATAAACTTGTAAGTCAAAGCTCAAAGCAAATTAGTACTTTAAAAGCTAATAATTATGATGGATTAATTAACAGACCTTTATTAAGTCTTTCAACCTCAGTATCTGGAAGTTACATTCCTGCACAAGACTTTACAAAGAAAAATAAAATATTTGAATTAGCGACTATATTTAACGATAAGTTACAGCAAATATTAGCTAAGTTTTCATATAATGATTCGCCTCAATATAGAAGTCACTCTATGAGCGGCGATATGCCTGAAGACAAAAATGCAATCAACTGCGAAGTTAAAAAATAATTCTTTAGAGATAATAATGTTAAGCCGTAGTTAATATTTATATAGCAATCCATTAGATAAAATCGCGATACCACCTAAGATAAAGCTGTGAGAGTTATAGAAGCACCTTGCAGCTTACACTTTTTTCGACAAACATAATCCTCACTAGATAAATTAAAACCCTCTATAAAGCTTATCTTCTCTTTCTATGCTCATATCTACTAAACATCATAATATTGGTCTAGTTAACTTCAGCTAGGGATAAACATGGCACTCAATAAGCCATTGATAAAAAATTAATTTTATTGAATCTTATGGTATTTTCCACCATGGATAGAGGTTAGTTAATCCAGCTCATTTAACATCCGAAGTCATTATTTGTAGATTAATACGAAGAAGCCTTTCACCTGCTTTATACCTAAACAGCCGCCCTAATTAACCTTAACTCGGGTTGATGGATTCAATAACCAATTGATTTATTAGAGTATATTTTATCTTTATCAAGGTTAAGAACATAAAAGCCCTTAATTCTCTCTCAATGATTAAATTTATGTGATGACCAAGATATTTTTATTCCTGATAAAACCAAGTACCTGCATCCATGCAGGTAACGCAGATAGGCGCCTAAATAGCATTCTTGAGTAAAATATCATCCCCGAACTGAAGTTAACTAACCTCGACATAATAGATTTATCACCTGAACGGCATCCACACATCATTAAAAGTGTCAATTAAAACTAAATAGTTCATTTAACATACTCTAACTCAATAAAAATGTATTAACTAAAGCGCGCTTATTTAAATTAGTCATCAATTACGTTATTGTGCGCTTAATTATATGACAAAACATAAGGATAAATTATGAGTCAAGCAGCAGCACGCCATTTATTAGTAGATACTGAAGAACAATGTTTAGCACTTAAAGCAGAAATTGAAGCAGGTAAAGACTTTGCTGAAGTAGCTAAAGCACACTCTAACTGCCCATCAAAAGCACAAGGTGGTGACTTAGGTACATTCGGTCCAGGCCAAATGGTTCCAGAATTTGATAAAGTTGTTTTTAGTGCTGACCTAAATACAGTTCAAGGTCCTGTTAAAACACAATTTGGTTATCATTTATTAGAAGTTACTTCTCGTACTTAATAGCTTACTGTTTAGCTTAAGTAACTTAGTTAGCTTTATTCATGATCATTAATCGTTAACATTTAATGTAGTGGTCTTTAACGTTTCAACTGAAAAGTAACAAAAAAAAGCCCCGATAATTCGCATTATCGGGGCTTTATTTTTAACTTCTGTTTTTGTGGTTAATTCGCAAAGAGTTAACCACAAACACTAAATGTTAATTTTAGGTAAAAGATGCTTTCAAAATCCAGAAGAATATAATTGAAAGACCTGCACCTATAGGTAATGTTATTACCCACGAAATAACAATATTACGAACAACACCTAGGTTGATTGCAGCGATACCTCGTGCCATTCCCACACCTAAAACAGCACCAACAAGCGTTTGTGTTGTCGAGATAGGAAGACCTGTACCAGAAGCGATAACAACAGTACAAGCTGCAGCTAATTCTGCTGCGAAACCTCTACTAGGAGTTAAATGTGTAATACCATTACCAATGGTTGCAATAACTTTATGTCCAAATAATGCTAGACCTGCAACAATACCAAAACCACCTAGAGGTAATATCCACCATGCAATAGCAGCTTTCTTAGCAATTTGACCTTCGTTGCTAATAATACTCTCTACAGCAGCTAATGGACCAATAGCGTTTGCAACATCATTTGAACCATGTGCAAATGCCATACAACAAGCAGTAACAATCATTAAGATAGCAAATACTTTTTCAACGTTAGCATAGTGAGTTTTTTTAGCCGCTTTCTCATCGAACTTAAGACGAGAGATAAAGACTTTACCTATAACAGCTACAACTAATGCAACAATAATCGCGTAAATGTAACCTTCAGTACTGCCAATATCTAAACCAATATGCTTTAAACCTTTCTTTATTGTTACAAGCGCTAAAACAAAACCGGCAAGGAACATATAAAATGGAACATAGCGTTTAGCTTGTTTTAAAGGGTTTTCAGTATCAAAAATAAGTTTTTGTGCACTATTAAAGATGGCAAAAGCGATAACACCTGATATTAGTGGTGTTACAACCCAACTACCAACAATGCCCCCTACTTTACCCCAAGCTACTGTATCCGGGCTCACCCCAATAGCAGCAAAACCAATAATTGCACCAACAATCGAATGGGTAGTAGAAACAGGCCAACCTAGTACTGAAGCAACTAATAACCAAGTTGCTGCCGCAAATAGCGCTGAGATCATACCAAATACTAGTAGTTCAGGAGAATCTACAAAATAACTTGCATCAATAATACCTTTACGGATAGTTGAGGTAACTTCACCACCCGCTAAATATGCACCTGCAAATTCAAATATCATCGCAATGATAATTGCTTGTTTTATTGTTAATGCTTTAGAGCCAACCGATGTACCCATAGCATTTGCTACATCATTTGCACCAATACCCCAGGCCATAAAAAAGCCAACGAGTGCAGCCATGATGATTAGCGTAGAGCCACTTGAAATTAAAATATCCATAATTAGCCCTTATTTTCTCGCTAGCATTATTTCTAAACGAGCACCTACACGCTCAGCAATATCGGCAAGTTCGCCAACCCAATCTATAATTTGATATAAAAATATTACATCTACAGGATTTAAATCTGCTTCAATATCTAATAAATCTTGTCTTATTTTTATTTGCATAGTGTCTGTGTCATTTTCTATTAAATCTAATTCGTTGATCATTTTTTCGACCAACTCTACTTCGATCCCTCGAAAACCAGTTTCTAATAAGTCATCTAACTCATTAATTGCTTCAGTTGCTTTTTGTATCGCATCTAAGTTACGTTCTAAATAGGCAAGGAAAGAAACTTGTAAACTGTCAGGAATGACAATTTTACGGCCTAAAACACGTCCAGCAATGTCTTTACTTTTGTTAGCTATTTTGTCTTGTTCTGACAGAAGTTCAAGTAAGTCTGTTCGTTCAACAGGCATAAATAAACCACTTGGGAGCTCTAATCTGAGTTTACGTTTAAGCGCGTCTGCTTCTTTTTCGTGAGTTGAGATTTTTTTGCGGATTTTAGTTGCTGTATCCCAATCTGAAGAGGTACAAGCATTGAAAAATGGAATAAGTTGTTTACTGCACTTAGCAACCAACCTAATGTGTTTTTCTAGAGGTTTGATAGGAGACTTAGCAAAGACACCTATTATTGTATTTCTGGTCATATTAATTTCCAGTAAGGTTCACATTATTGTTATTCGCCGCGGATATTAACTGATTTGTTACAATTAGCAAACGCTTTGTCGACGATTACTTATAAAATATAAGTCTTTTCTTTAAAAACTCGTGGTAATTTAATTAATATAAGTTACCGATTTATTAAATAAGCAGATTAAATTTATAGCTTTTTCATATCTTCAACACTGGTGTGTCGTACAACTTTACCTTCAACAAAATAAATAATGTACTCACATATATTTTGGCAACGATCACCAATTCGTTCCAATGCTCTAGCAGACCATATAACACTCATTACTTGTGGTATTGAACGTGGATCTTCCATCATATAAGTCATTAATTGACGCATTAACGCTTCATATTCACGATCTATTTTTTCATCAATTTGATGGATCTTAAATGCAGCATCTACGTCCATGCGTGTAAACGCATCAAGAGTTAATTGTAAGCATTCTAAAACTCTTCGACCTAAGTTATCTAAATTAAGTAAAAGCTCTTTATGTTTGCTTGTTAGGCTTTCTAAAGTCACTTTAGCTATTTTAGTTGCCTCATCGCCAATACGCTCTAAATCAGCGATGGTTTTTATAATTGCCATCACTAAACGTAAATCGCCTGCAGCAGGCTGCCTTTTGGCAATAACACGCGTACATTCGTCATCAATAACAATTTCAAGGTTATTTACTTGATAATCGTTCGATAAGACTTTTTTCGCCAAGTCTTCATCACCTTGACTTACAGACTCTAATGCTTCTTTTAATTGCGTCTCAACCAAGCCGCCCATTTGCATTACTAAATTAATAATGCGTTCTAAATCTTCGTTAAACTGACCTGATATATGACGGCTAATATTTAAACTGTCCATGCCTCACCTATTATATTTATTTGAGTTAATCTCGTTTAATCACAACAATATATGATTATTTACTTAGAAACGAATCACAGATTATTAACCGTAACGACCAGTAATATAGTCTTCTGTTTTCTTTTTACTTGGGGTTGTAAATAACGTATTGGTATCGTTATATTCAATTAAGTCACCCATATACATAAAGGCAGTTTGATCTGAAACACGTGCTGCTTGTTGCATATTATGAGTAACAATAACAACGGTAAACTGTTGTTTTAAATCATTGATAAGCTCTTCAATCGTTAATGTTGATATAGGATCAAGTGCAGAAGTAGGTTCATCTAATAATAAAACTTCTGGTTGAATAGCTATGGCACGCGCAATAACTAAACGTTGTTGCTGACCACCCGATAAGCCTAGCGCACTTTCGTGTAACCTGTCTTTAACTTCGTTCCAAAGTGCTGCACTTTTTAATGCTTGCTCTACCGCTTCATCTAAAACTCTACGGTTGTTTTCACCTTTAATACGTAAACCATAAACAACATTTTCATAAATGCTTTTTGGAAATGGATTTGGACGCTGAAATACCATACCAACAGAACGACGTAATTCAGCTACATCAACATGACGACCATATATATTTTCACCATGAAGATTAATTTCACCTGTAATTTTACAAATATCAACTAAATCGTTCATACGGTTAATACAGCGTAATAACGTTGATTTACCACAACCACTTGGGCCGATGAAAGCTGTTACTTGGCCTTTTGGTATAGCCATAGATATATTTTGTAAAGCTTGTTTCTCACCGTAATACAAGTTCAGGTTTTTAATGTCTAACGCTACTTGCTCTGGCGTTAAATTGTTTAAGTCTATTTTGTTTGGACTATCAGCTACAGCTGTTGGTGTTACAGAGATCATATTTTTCTCTCATTGTTGGAGGTTTCCCTCCATTGTTCATATAAATAAGTTGTTTAAATAATGTTTTATGCGTTGTCGAAGTTAATAGCTTAGTGCTCTAACATTCTATATTTCTCACGTAATTTGTTACGTACAGAAACTGCTGTCATATTCAAACCAACAATAATCGTTACTAGTAATAAAGCCGTTGCATACACTAATGGTCTTGCTGCTTCTACGTTAGGGCTTTGGAAGCCAACATCGTATATATGGAAGCCTAAATGCATAAACTTTCGGTCTAAATGTAAAAATGGGAAGTTACCATCTAATGGTAAATTAGGCGCCATTTTAACAACACCAACAAGCATTAGCGGAGCTACTTCGCCAGCTGCACGTGCAATAGCCAATATAATACCTGTCATAATTGCAGGGCTAGCAATAGGTAAAATAATACGCCATAAGGTTTCTGCTTTTGTTGCACCTAAAGCTAAACTACCATGTCTCATAGCTGACGGTATACGAGATAAACCTTCTTCTGTTGAAACAATAACAACAGGTAGCGTTAGTATTGCTAAAGTGATCGCTGACCACATAACACCTGGTGTACCAAAAGTTGGACTTGGTAATGTTTCAGGGTAAAACAGTTGATCTAAACTGCCACCAACCATATAAACAAAGAAGCCTAAGCCGAATACCCCATAAACTATAGATGGCACACCAGCTAAGTTAATAACAGCGATACGTAATAACTTGGTAAATGCATTTTTACCTGCATATTCATGTAAATAAATCGCGGCTATCACACCAAAAGGTGAAACAATTACCGTCATTAATAACACCATTAAAACAGTACCAAAAATAGCTGGGAATACGCCACCTTCTGTATTTGCTTCTCGTGGGTCATCTACTAAAAATGCGCTTATTTGCTGTAAGAATGTTAAGAATTTATCAATAAAGTTAAGTCTGTTGTTGTAAGTTACTTTAAGAATATGTTCAAAGTTAATGGTAACCTTTTGACCGTCCATCGCTCTTACAACTATTTGGTCACGTGCAACTTGCTTACGTAAGCCCATTAACTCAGCTTCTAGCACTTGATATTCAGCTTCTAAATCAGCAACTTCAGTATTTAGCTCTTTAACTAATTCATCGGTTAATTCATTATCAAGTTTATACTTACGTTCTTTTAAACGTGTGCGTTCAATCTTATAGTTTATAGCACCGATATAAGAGTTTTGCAGCGTATCAATTTCTTCCTGAAAATTATCAACACGCTCAAGTAGCTCTGGTAATTTAGAAATATCAACTACAGTACCGTCAAGAATAACTGATTCAATATAGCCGTAGAAATTACCATTGGTTCTGCGCTCAATAACAACAACATCTTCAGGTTTTGTAGTTGTTTGAATTTCTGGCACCAATAACCATCTAAAATCTAAACTGACTAACTCGCGGTTACCTGTTTTTACCAACAAACGTTCAACTGTTTCTTCGCCAGGCGCCAACTTAATATCGGTATGTGCTAATTGTGATGCAGGAATAAACTCACGATCGTATATTTCACCAATAACCGTACCATGAATGCCTTGGTCGTTAATTGATTTAAACTCGTAAATATCTGCAGGCCAAAAGTAAGATAAACCTTTAGAAGCAATTAACCATAACAAACCAAGTACGGATATTAAGCTGATACTTACACCACCAGCTGATAACCAAATCCAAGGAGATCCTGAACTAAACCATTTATTCATATTTTGTTGCTCTTTATTACTGTTTTTCATCATATTTACCTAAAGTCTTGCCTTTATAGTGAGCTATATTTGTCGCGTAAACGCTGACGAACAAACTCTGCAAGTGTATTAACTACAAAAGTAAACACAAATAAAACAAATGCAGCTAAGAATAGAATTCTATAATGTGAACTTCCCACTTCTGACTCAGGCATTTCTACCGCAATGTTAGCCGCAAGCGTTCTCATACCTTGGAAAATACTCCAATCAAGTATTGGTGTGTTACCTGTTGCCATTAATACAATCATAGTTTCACCAACAGCACGACCAAGACCCATCATTAGTGCAGAGAAAATCCCAGGGCTAGCCGTTAATAAAACCACTTTAATTAATGTTTGCCATTGAGTAGCACCTAAAGCCAAAGAACCACTTGTTAAATGACGAGGTACACTAAAAATTGCATCTTCAGCCATAGTAAATATGGTAGGAATAACAGCAAAGCCCATAGCGATACCAACAACTAACGCATTACGTTGGTCAAAGTTAATACCTAACTCATTGGTAATGTATTGACGTACATCTCCACCAAACATATGAGTTTCAAGAATTGGAGATAAAGCAAAAGCACAATAAACAGAAATTAAAATTACAGGTATTAGAATTACTGGCGCTAATGTTTCAGGTATTTTTAATTTGATATCTTTTGGTAATTTATACCAAGCGAAAGCAGCGATTAATGTTGATAGTGGTAAGAAAATCACCATTAAGAAAATCGCAGGTAAATAAATTTCAATAATGGGTGCTAACCATAAACCCGCTAAGAAACCTAAAATAACCGTTGGTAATGCTTCCATTAATTCGATGGTAGGTTTTACTTTTTTACGTAAACCTGGCGTCATAAAATAAGCAGTATATATAGCTGCAGTTAATGCGATAGGCACAGCAAATAGCATGGCATAAAATGCCGCTTTTAATGTACCAAATGAAATAGGAACTAATGAAAATTTCGCTTCAAAATCATCAGTACCTGATGTTGATTGCCAAATATAATCTGGTTCAGCATAACCTTCATACCAAACTTCGTTCCATAGCGCAGACCATGTAACTTCAGGATGTTCGTTATGAACTGTGAATATTTTCAATTCATTATTACTGACTGTAACAATAGCATCAGCACGTGGTGAAATTGCAAACGCTTGTGGTGCAGTTTCAGCAATTTTACCATTCCACAACTGAGCTTCACTTGTGGTGTAAAAGATATCTGCAGCACCTGAAGAACTTACGGTGTAAAAACTCTTACGAAATTGTTCCGTATAAATCTTAGCAACGCTTTCGCCTGAAGCGTTATTAAACGAGCGAATTTTTTGAAAGTCTCTTCCACTGTCACTAGCCACTTCAAACCATTGGCTAATATTACCTTTGTCGTCACCAATTAATACCGAGCTACTGCCCGATAACAATGCCATTGACGTAATATTAGTTTTTGGTTTTATCTCTGCTTTTAAAGTAACAACATCTTCATCTGTTAGATCAAAAACAGATACTGTATTTCCACTTTGAACAAAGGCTAATGATAAATCTGGCGTGATAAGTATTTCATCAACTTTTTTTGAATAAAAGTCAATTTCTTGATAAATAGCTTCAAAGGCAGGATCGTAGTCAAAGTCATCTTCAGCAAGTAAAGAAGTTTTAATTAAACGACCGTCAGTTGTTTTGGCAACAAAAACCACTTTTTCAGAATTCATGGCAAAAGCAACTTTCTTTAATTGCTCATTGTTTTCATCTATTTCTAAAGACTCTTCACCTAATGGATAATCAATTCTTGCCATTATCTCACGGGTATCAGCGGTATAAACCGCTTGAAACTTAGGAGCAATAACAAGGTTATTATTATCTGAATCTACTAATAATTTGTAATGGATACCTGAGTCAACAATATGTGTGATTTCAGCGTCATCAGAAATTAAATGTTGAGATGAAATTTGGCTGCCTAATTCATGGTTGTTTTTATCAGTTAACCGATAAAAAACAATTTCACCACGAGTATTTATTTCATAAGCCACTTCTTTTAACTCATCCACGCCTGTACTTAATGTACGACCTTCTGAGCTCAGTGCGATATGTGAGGTTTGTTCTACTGTAGCTGAATCAAATACAGGTTTGATCACGTAGAGTAGATACATAAATATTAGCACAAGAGTAAATAACACACTGATACCACCGAGTGTAATTAACCACTTTGCTAAAGAGTTTTTAAGCTGACGTGTGCCAGTTGATTTAAATGCTAGAGCCACTAAATCTGCCTTTATTTGCTATTGATATTAAGAACAGATTGAATTATATGTCATTAATATTACAGTTTTGTGACATGCAGTGGTTGAGGGTGGGAAAGAAGATGAAATATATATCATTTAAAAAAAATCAAAACCAAACCATTGATTTTAAATCAATTAATATTTATAGCGAGTTGAGCTTGTTGTAAATTCTCGTTAACGCTTTTGAATTTATATTAAATAAAAAAGATATTTTTAAGTCAGAAATAAGACAGAAAAGTGTCATATTCTTAAAATTTTTACTACAAGTGATTATGCTTAGCGGTGAAATTAGGCATTCATAAATAAAATCACGCTATACCAATTAGATTTAAATTAATCTAGCGCGATTTATACATCTATTATTTTATGAATTTTTAATTACTTATAGATCTCAACTTCAGAAAGTAATTGAGTAAACTCAGCCAGCTCTATCTCGACACAAGCGCCCTCTTCAGGCCAGTTAAGTCCAATAATAATATTATCTTCGTTTAAGTCTTCAATCCAGAACTCCATCCATTCAGCAACTGAAATCTCAATCGGCTGATATGCTGCCCATTCTTCAATACAATGGCTTTGTGCTAGTTCAGCAGTAGACCATAATGGCATAACCTCTGACTCTTCAAAATTAACTGAATCTAATACCACATAATTCTCTGACTCTGGCTCTTGTAATGCCCACAAAGTTTGCGATGTTTTAACATCAGCGATGAAGGTTTTAATAGTATTTTGTTGATCTGTCATAACGATCCTTTAAATAAATAATCTTTTGTTGTTTAGTATACTAAAATAAAAGGAATAATATGGATTGTTTATGACATTAGTTGGTTTTAAGCAAAAAGAATGATCTCATACACAAATTATTTATCTAACCATTAGGTTTTTAAGGGTTAATAAGATGGTATGGCTGATAAAAACAGTTTATAAATTTGATAGGTATTAAAAAGAGAGGAGCCTATGAGTGTAGAAGCTATAATGTCGCGTGATTTAATTATTTTAGACATAGATGACGATTTAGAAAAAGCTAAGGGAGTATTTGATGAAACCAACATTCATCATATTCTTATTACGGATAATAAAAAACTAGTTGGCATAATCACCGATAGAGATGTATTTAAGCATTTAAGCCCTTCTGTAGGTACTCAAAGAGAAACAGCGAAAGATTTATTATTATTACACAAAAGAATTCACTTAATTATGTGTAGGGATTTGGTAACAGCTAAAGCATCTATTTCATTGAATGAAGCCGTATTACTCTTTCACGATAATCATATTTCATGTTTACCTGTGGTCAATAATGCAGGCGCACCGATAGGTATTATTAGTTGGCGTGATATTCTTAAAATTGTTGCTCATAATTACCGTAAAAAAAGAGCTTCATAAATTCGTTAAAACAATAATTTGGTTAACATTATTTATCATGTCTAACCAAGTTATTGATTAATGCTCACCCAACAATGAAAGATGTGTCTATACTTTGAAATATTCTTTTAACTCAGGAATACATGAACCACAATTAGTACCACATTGAAGTTTTTCTCCTAAGGCTTTTACAGAAGAACAGTCACCTGAAACAATCGCATCTTTAATTGTTTTTTCGCCCACTTGAAAACATGAACAAATAATCTCACCAACATCTAAAGAACCATCAGAATCTAATGCGGATAATAATTTGAATCGAGATTTAACATCATGCTTCAGCCCAATTTGTTTTTCTATAAACTGCGTGCTGTACTTAATAGGTGCATCAGCACAAGCAGAGAAGAAACAAATCAATTCATCTTCATGAAAGCCAGCAATCCTTAAAAAGTGATTTTTGTCGTCTTCCAGTACAACCCAATCAGAAATATCAGGGTAGTAAGCTTGCAATAAAGCTTCACTGTTATTTTTTGTAAAAGGTAACTCGTTTTTATCTGCTAAAACGTATTTCACCCCTTGCTCAATAGTCGCTACCGTCCAATAATCTGTATTCAAACTCACAGGAACAGTACTCACTAAATAACCTGCCCATTTTGCGTTAAATGCAGTTATCTCCACTGGACATTGCTTAAATTCAGGCTGCCCTGATAAAGCATCTGTTATTGGGTTAATAAGTGCTGATACTTTAGCTGATTTCGAAAAGCTATCGTTCCAATGAATAGGAACAAAAATCTCCCCAACTCTTTGTTCATCCGTTATAAGTGCTCTACCAATATAAGTAGAACCTAAATTATCTAATTGCAGTAATTCTTTATCTTTTACATTTAGACGTTTGGCATCTTCAGCATTAACTTGAATAAAAGGTTCAGCAAAATGCGTCATTAACTTGGGGACACGACCCGTACGCGTCATCGTATGCCATTGATCTCGAATACGCCCCGTGTTCATGATCATTTGACTAGAGGTTGGCGCCACTTGAGGTAACTTAGCAGTTATCGGGATCAGGTTAGCTTTACCTGTTGGCGTTGCAAAAACACCTTGGGTAAATAAACGCTTAACTCCATAAGGGTTTTCTTTGTTTATTGGCCATGGCGTAGGAGTAAAATTACGATATTCATCAAGTGAAATACTCGCTAATCCTGAAATATCAAAAGCACGATGAACTCTATATTCATCTTCACTTCTTACAATATTTTCTTCTGCTGATAAATTGTCAAAACCTGATAATGCAGCATGTTCAGTAAATATTTCATGTGGGTCTTTATAATCAAATGCGTCTTTAAAACCCATTTTCTGTGCGACTAAAGTCACAATTTCCCAATCATTTTTTGCCAAACCTGGAGCACTAACTAATGACTTTTGCAAAGAAATAGTTCGCTCAGAGCTTGTCACCATACCTTCTTTTTCGCCCCATGTAGTTGCAGGTAATACAACATCAGCGTAATTAATAGTTTCTGCACTTTCGTAGCTTTCACTGACTACAACCAAAGGACACTTTGTTAAGGCTTCTTTTACTACATTTGCATTAGGCATACTCACAACAGGATTTGTTGCAATTATCCAGATAGCTTTAATTTCCCCCCTTTCCACTGCATCAAACATGTCAACGGCTTTTAAACCTTGCTTATGAGCCATTTTAGGTGCATTCCAAAAGCGTTTTACAAGTTCAATTTCGTTAGGGTTTTCAAAGTGCATGTGCCCCGCTAATTGATTCGCTAAGCCACCAACTTCTCGGCCACCCATCGCATTTGGCTGTCCAGTAATAGAAAAAGGCCCTGCGCCCGGATAGCCAATTTTTCCTGAAGCCAAATGACAATTGATCAGCGCATTACCTTTATCTACACCTGAAGAGGATTGATTAATCCCCATTGAAAACATGCTAACCACGTTTTTATTTTGTGCGAATAACTCATAACTTTGGAATAAGGTTTTCAGTTCAACATCGCAAGCTTTTGCAACACTGTCTAAGGTAGGTAATTGTGCTTTAGCAGCCGCAAGAGTTTCATCAAAACCTAGGCAATGCTCCTTAATGTACTCTTCATCAAGCCCATTATTATTAGCTAAATAAGCCAGTAAACCATTAAAATAGAAGGCATCTGTACCTGGTTTTAATTGAATATGTAGATCGGCATTTTTACTGGTAGCCGTTGCACGAGGATCAATAACGACTACTTTAAGGTTTGGATTATCTTCTTTAGCTTTAACAATGCGTTGATAAACAATAGGATGTGCATAAGCTGGGTTTGAGCCTACAATAAAAATAACATCAGCTTGCTCTAAGTCTTCATAACAGCCTGGGACAACATCTTCACCAAACGCTCTTTTATGAGCAACACTAGCAGAAGCCATACAAAGTCTTGAGTTAGTATCAACGTTAGCAGAACCAATAAAGCCTTTCATTAGCTTATTAACGATGTAGTAATCTTCAGTAAGTATTTGCCCAGACACATAAAAAGCTACAGAATCAGGGCCATGTTCAGCAATGGTTTGTTTAAACTGCTCAGCTACAACGGTTGTAGCCTCATCCCATGAAGCTGGTTTTCCAAAAACGCTTGGTGTTAAAATTCGTCCTTTATCAGCAACTGTTTCGTGGAGTGAAGAACCTTTTACGCAGAGTCTGCCGAAATTAGAAGGATGTTCTTCATCTCCTGTTACCGCAACTATTTTGTTATTTACAACAGTTGTTGATACACCACAACCTACGCCACAATATGGGCAAGTTGTTTTATGAAAGGTAGCGTTTGATAAACTTGCTGGTTCTTGTTTATCGGTAAAAATAATATTTGAATTCATTTCACTCTCTAAAATCTAAGTCTCTGCGAAGGCTTTATAAAAAATTAAGCTGCAATAATAAGTGAGTCTTTCACTTCAGCAGGCATAAACTCATGCCCCATAACTAAGTTAGGCATAGCGTGCGAGACTTTCTTCCTGTTCAACATCATGTCGAAATAAGCCATGCCTGAACTCACATTTCCAAAAAGTAGAACGCCAACAATTACATCATTCTCAACAATAATTTTTCTATAAATAAATGATTTCTTGTCTGTAAGGACGTAGGTTTGTGTTGTTTCAGATGACTCAACCACACCAGCAGAAAACAACTGAATCCCTGATACTTTTAATTTGGTTGGTACAGGAGTATTAGCAAAAGCAGACAAGTGCCCATTACATAAACGTTCGGCTAAGGTTTTACATTGGCTCCAGATAGGATCAACCAAACCAAAGGTTGAGTTTCTGTGCTGACAACATTCTCCTAGCGCACTAATGTGTTCATTACTGGTTTGCATGTAGTCGTTTACAATAATCGCTCGTTCCATCTCAATATCAGCACTGGCAGCTAATTCTTTATTAGGAGTAATTCCTGTGGCGATAACACAAAGCTGTGCATTCAATACTTGCCCGCTTGTTAGTAAAGCGCCAGATATAACCTTTTCGCCAGCAGCATTTATTGAATGGGTAAATTCAACAACCTCACAACCTAAAACAAAGTTAATATTTTTAGCTGCCATAACATCTCGCAGCATAGTGCCAGATACTTCATCCAACTGACGGTTTAGCAACCATTTATTGCGATGCACTAACGTTACATTTACGCCGCTAACAGCCAAGCCATAAGCAGCCTCTAAACCTAGTAGACCACCACCTATCACGAGAGCATTTTTTTCTTGATGTAGTGCATCAGGCTTTTGTGTTGTAAATGCCTGAATTTTTTCGGTATCTTTTATATCTCTAAAATTGAAAATACCTTCTATGTTTTGATTTTTTGCTGGAATTTTTGCCGATCGAGAACCTACAGCAATAACCAATTTATCGTATGGCATTAACAGTTCTACATCAGGCGTTTGATTATTTTGTAAAGCAAGATTTTTGTTATCACTATCAATATAAGAAACAATGGTATCGCTTAAAAACTCAATTGAATTATCTTCATACCATTGTGGTGTTTTTTGAATGATGCCATCTACATTTGTTTCACCCGCTAATACCGACGACAACATAATTCGGTTATAGCTACCAAAAGGTTCTTTACCTATTACTTTAATATCGAATTTATCAGGCGTGCGACTCAATATTTCGTCTAATAAACGCCCAGTAGCCATCCCGTTTCCGATGATAACTAAGATGGGCTTTCTAAACGTTGATGCGCTGTGATTTATATTCATAGTAAACCTTGAATCGATATGACGAACTAATAACTTTAATTTCTATCAAGGTAATAGCACTATATATGCCATTATCTGTAACACGATATGAATACTGTTAGATAAAAGCACAAAAACCTAAAAAGCTATTGAATTAAAAGGATTTATGAGTGTAAATATTAAGTTCAGTAAGTAATAAACAACCAATTTATTAAGTAATAACGAGAGATATTTACGAGAGCTATTTAAACAATGCACCATAAAAACGCACCATTTAAGGGCGCAGATATAAACACACTTGAGGATAAAGATGGTTCCTTATCTAGAGAATCCATATTGATAAATCCCCCAAAGCCCCCAATAACTTAACCTGGTCAATAAAAGAAAAATTAAGCAATAAGGCACTCAAACCTATTTGCTAAATACAGGCGTATTAACCTAAAATAAGCCTACTTAATATTATTAACAAAACTCGTGAAAATGAGTTGATGTTTGTTTCACTCACTTTTAACCCAATAAAAGGTTTTTCATGGCATTACCAGATAAGTTTATTTTCTCGATGAACCGCGTTTCTAAAGTGGTTCCTCCTAAGCGTACTATTTTAAAAGACATTTCTTTATCATTTTTCCCTGGCGCTAAAATTGGTGTTTTAGGTTTGAACGGTTCTGGTAAATCAACTTTACTTCGAATTATGGCAGGTATAGATAAAGAGTTTGAAGGTGAAGCGAGCGCACTTGCTGGAACTAACATTGGTTACTTACCACAAGAGCCACAATTAGATGAAAGCAAAACAGTTCGTGAAGTCGTTGAAGAAGCTGTTTCAGAAGTAAAAAATGCAATAGCGCGTTTAGATCAGGTGTATAACGAATACGCTGAAGAAGGCGCAGACTTTGACGCATTAGCTAAAGAGCAAGGTCAACTAGAAGACATCATTAACAGTCAAGATGGACATAACATTGATAACGTTTTAGAGCGTGCAGCAGATGCACTTAGATTACCTGAGTGGGATCAAAAAATTGCTGTACTAAGTGGTGGTGAACGTCGTCGTGTAGCTTTATGTCACTTGCTTCTACAAAAACCAGACATGTTATTACTTGATGAACCAACCAACCATTTAGATGCAGAATCTGTAGCTTGGTTAGAGCGTTTCTTACATGAATACCCTGGTACTGTTGTGGCAATTACCCATGATAGATACTTCTTAGATAATGTTGCTGGTTGGATTCTAGAACTTGATAGAGGCCACGGTATTCCATGGGAAGGTAACTACTCTTCTTGGTTAGAACAAAAAGATGCTCGTTTACAACAAGAATCTAAGAGCGAAAATGCTCTACAAAAAACCATTAAGCAAGAATTAGAATGGGTTCGTTCAAATCCAAAAGCACGTCAAGCTAAAAGCAAAGCGCGTATGGCAAGATTTGAAGAGCTTAACAATCAAGATCATCAAAAACGTAACGAAACGAATGAGCTTTACATTCCACCTGGACCACGTTTAGGTGATAAAGTTTTAGAAGTTAAGAACTTAACTAAATCGTTTGGTGATAGAGTTTTAATTGACGACTTAAGCTTTAGTGTTCCTAAAGGTGCTATTGTTGGGATTATTGGTGCTAACGGTGCAGGTAAATCCACCTTATTCAAAATACTATCAGGTGCTGAAGAAGCAAATGGTGGTTCAGCTGAATTAGGCGAAACAGTTAAACTAGCAAGTGTTGATCAATTCAGAGACAACATGGGCGAAAACAACACAGTTTTCCAAGAAATTTCAGAAGGTAACGACATTATAGAAATCGGTACTTATGAAATTCCAGCACGTGCCTACTGTAGCCGTTTTAACTTTAAAGGTAACGACCAACAGAAGTTTATTAAAGACTTATCTGGTGGTGAACGTAACCGCGTTCATTTAGCTAAATTAGTTAAAACTGGTGGTAACTTATTGCTACTTGATGAACCAACCAATGATCTAGATGTTGAAACATTACGTGCTTTAGAAGAAGCTATTTTAGAATTCCCTGGTTGTGCTATGGTTATTTCCCATGACCGTTGGTTCCTAGATAGAATCGCAACACATATTCTTGATTACCGTGATGAAGGACAAGTTAACTTCTTCGAAGGTAACTTTACTGAATACGATGCATGGTTGAAGAAAACATTGGGTTCTGCGGCAATTGAACCTCATAGAATTAAGTACAAAAAAATAGGCTAATCACTAAGGTCATTAAATCTGTTTTAAATTGAATAAAATTTAAAGATCAAAGATCAATAGACCCTATCCTATTCAAGCTACATCAGATCCTAACAAGGCACATAGTTATGTGCCTTTTTTATTGCCTACACATTATTAATGTTTTGTTCTTCCTAGCATAATAAATGGTGCTCTAGTTCAGCCATATCTGGCCACAAAATAACTATCTCTCATCATTTATTAATATCAAAGAAGCGCTTTCAAGTTTTCAGTTTTTCTTTAATTTTTAATATTTCAAATCAACAAATTAGCCTATATAACGGTTAGATTTCATCCTTAATTTATATTTTCTTATTCTATTTCAAAATTCAAACAAAAAGTCTATGCTAAAGTTACTAAGAAATTCTTTTGAGTAACGCTATGGAAAATAGAAGAACATTCACACGTATATTGTTTTCACTCGATGCTAAGTTAACAATCGATAAAACAGAATATCCTGTATCACTTCATGACATTTCGATATCTGGTGCATTAATAAAGTGCAATGTAGATATTCCCCCACAAGTAAACCAAACAGGTTTATTAGAGTTCTCACTTGATGCTGATTCAAAAATCACAATGCAAGTTACTGTTGTGCATGTGAATTCCGATGAAGCAAATAGAGAAATAGGATTAGACTGCAATGCAATCGACCTTGAAAGCATTTCAATTTTACGTCGTTTAATAGAGTTAAACCTAGGCGATAGTAAACAACTCAATAAAGAATTATCTGAGTTAAGTTATTCAAACGAATAACTTAACTTTATAAACATAACTTAGTTTTCCCCTAAAAATAATCCTGAATAACAAGGAAACAACATGAAAAATTTAATCATTTCTTTTATTAGCTTAGACCGTCCCGGATTAGTAGACACAATTTCAAATGTTGTTCGTCAGCACAATGGTAATTGGCAAAGTAGTAGCTTAAACCATATGTCAGGCTACTTTACAGGTGCTATTGAAGTGGCTGTTGAAGCAGCTAAAAGCCAAGGGTTAATCGATGCCTTAAATGACATTGAAGGTTTAGAAAGTAACATAAAAATAAGTGATAACGGGCGGGATCAAATTCAACCGAGTATTGTTTTAGAGATCACAGCAAATGATCGAGAAGGCATTATCCAAGAAGTGTCATCTATTATTCATAAACAAGGCGGTAACTTAATAAAAGTGGTAAGTGAAACAGAAATAGCCCCACATAGCGGACAAGAATTATTTAAAGCAAAAGTTACAGTAACTATCGACTCGCAACAAATCCATGACCTAATAGATACGATAGAAAGTCTAGCTGACGATCTGATGGTTGATGTAACTCGCTAAATATAAAACACCATAATTTACTTTATGGTGATTGAATTCCCCACAACATATTTTGAGTAAATATCGTAATAAATCAGTAACAAGAACTCCCTATACTCATGATTTGTTATTAGGGTAGAAATGAGCAATATGACGACATATTTTGATAAAGAGCTAAGCTGGCTATCTTTCAACGAAAGAGTACTACAAGAAGCCGCAGACGAAACAGTACCTATTGTTGATAGAATACGATTTTTAGGAATATATTCAGCCAACTTAGATGAATTTTTCCGAGTACGTGTCGCCAATATTCGTCGCAGCGCTATTTTAGAAACCGCTCAAGAAAGCCCAACTAATGAATGGAATACTTTACATAGTAATATCATTAATAAAGTTAATGCATTAACGGCGCGATTTAAGAGTGAAGCCGATAAAATATTTGACGAGATCAAAAAGAAACGTATCAATATAATCTTTAATGATCCAACCAATAGTGTTTTTAAAAACAAGTTATCATCAGCTCAAAAAGACTGGTTAAACGAATATTTTGATAATCGTATTATTCGCCACATCACGCCTATTATTATTAATAATAAAACTCAGTTATCTTCATGTATAGATGATGATGCAATCTACTTTTTAGTGTCCCTAAATAAAGGTGAAGACAATCAATTCTGTTTAGTAGAAATCCCTCGTTACGATATTGATCGTTTTATTATTTTACCTACTGAACCTGAAAACCAAGATAAACAAGTTGTATTATTAGATGACATTGTACTTTTCTTTATAGACCGTCTGTTTAATGGTGTATTTGAATACGACAGTATTGATGCTTATTCAATGAAACTTACACGAGATGCAGAATACAATCTTACAGATGAACTAGATGAAAGCCTACTTGACCAAATGTCTAAAGGCATAAAGCAACGTTTAAAAGCAGATTTAGTCCGGCTAGTTCACGACGAAAAAATGCCTGCTTATATGCTGCACTTTTTACGTAAATCGCTAAAAATAAGAGAATTAGATAACCTAGTACCAGGTGTTCGTTATCGCCATTTTAAAGACTTTATTAAGTTTCCAAACCTTGGTGACAAAGAATTAGAAAGAGAAAAACTTAAAGCATTAGACTCGCAACGATTCAGCGCATTCCCATCTGTATTTGATGCGATAACCCAGAACGATATTTTACTTTATTATCCGTATCATAAGTTCAGACATTTTACCGAGTTTGTTCGCCAAGCGTCTTACGATCCATTAGTGCGTGAAGTTAAAATTAATATTTATCGAGTCGCTAAAAACTCAAGAATTATTCAATCACTTATCGAAGCAGTTAAAAATGGTAAAAAAGTAACGGTTGTTGTTGAGTTAAAAGCGCGTTTTGATGAAGAAGCCAATATCGGCTGGGCAAAATTAATGAAAGACGCAGGTATTCATGTCGAGTTTGGCATCGAAACCCTTAAAGTCCACTCTAAACTTTGTATTATTACCCGATTAGAAAACGAAAAATTAGTAAAATATGCTCACATAGGCACAGGTAACTTCCATGAAAGCAATGCGAGAATTTATACTGACTTTGCTTTATTTACTAAACATAAAGAAATCTGCCAAGAAGTAGACAACGTATTTTCATTTATTTCTCACAGTTATAAGCGCTTTCGCTTTAACCACCTTATTGTTTCTCCTTTAACCTCAAGAAGACGATTAAATCAATTAATTGAGAATGAAATACAAGCAGCTAAAGATAACAAAAAAGCCGAAATCACGCTAAAACTTAACAATCTTGTTGATAAAAGTTTAATTAACAAGCTTTATTCAGCAAGTCAATCAGGCGTAAAAATAAGATTGATCGTTCGCGGTATGTGTTCATTAATTCCAGGTGTTAAAGATCAAAGTAGCAATATTAAAGTTATTTCTATTGTCGACTCTTACTTAGAACATCCACGCGTTATGATCTTTCATAATCAAGGCGATAAACTGGTTTTTATTACCTCAGGCGATTGGATGGAAAGAAACATAGACCACCGAGTTGAAGTGGGTTGCCCTATTTATGATGAAACTTTAAAAAACCGCATCATGCACATTATTGAGCTACATTTTAAAGATAATGTAAAAGCTCGTGTTATTGATAAAAATAACAGTAACAAGTATGTAACCAACAGCAATAAAACTAAAATAAGATCTCAATTAGCTATTCATGAATATTTAGTTGCAGAAGAAAAAAATGATATTATGATGATAGAAGACATGAAATCCACTTAAGTTAATTTATACACTATGACGACAACCGAACCGACGTTAAATAATTCGGCCGATAACTATTTAGCGGCATTAGACATTGGTTCTAATAGCTTTCACTTTGTGCTTGCTCGAAGCATTGATAATCATATTCAAATACTTCATACAGAAAAATACCAAGCTAGACTCGCTGATGGCCTTTCTCAAGACAAAACATTGTCTGTCGAGGCTATCGAGCGAGGTGTAAACATTTTAGCCAACCTTGCCTCAGCAACTGAACATTTAACCAAAGAAAACTTTAGAGCCGTAGCAACTTTTACTCTACGTGAGGCTAACAATGCCGCACAATTCTTGAAAGAAGCCGCCAAAGTATTCCCTTTCGACATAGAAATAATTTCAGGTCATGAAGAAGCGCGTCTTATTTATCAGGCAGTAAGTAACTTTACACATTCTAAAAATACCCGTTTGGTCATTGATATTGGTGGTGGAAGTACAGAATGTATTATTGGTAAAGATAATGAAATCTCAGCATTAGCAAGTTTAAATATGGGTTGTGTAAGCTTTACACAACACTATTTCTCTGACGGATTAATTACCGAAGCCTCATTCAAAAAAGCCATTAAAGGCGCAAAACGTGAAATAGACTCTATTGTTAAACGTTTCAAAAAGCATCCATGGCAAGAAGTTGTAGGTACATCAGGTACATTAAAAGCGATTTACAAAGTCATAAACCAAAACGAGCATATTCCTCAACCTGTTACATTAAAACAAGTTAATGACCTTAAGAAAGAGCTTATTCAATATAAAACCATTGAAAGCATCGATATTAAAGCCTTAAAAGACAGCCGAGTTCCTGTTATTTGTGCTGGTGTAGCCATTACCCTTGCTCTTATGGAAACCTTACAAATAAAAGAGTTCGGCCATTGTGAATATGCCCTTCGAGAAGGTGTTCTATTAGAGCAACTCGACGATTCAAACGAAACAGGTAATACTCGTAATAGAACAATCAATAGTTTAATGAAACGTTTTAATATTGATGAAAGCTATACAGATACGGCAAAAGAGCAAGCCCTTAATATTTTTGAACAAGTTAAAGCACCTTGGAATATAAATAAAAACATTTACAAAGAATTGCTTAGAGCCACCATGCGCTTGCATGAAATTGGCTTAGATATAAACCCTTCAGGCTATCATAAACATGGTGCTTATATACTTGCACATGCCGACTTACCTGGCTTCAACCAAGAACAGCAACAAGCTTTAGCTTGGTTAGTGGACAGTCAACGTAAAAAGATAAACGATATAAGCAACTTTCAATGGTATTTACTCGATCCAAAGAAACTAGAGAAACTGTGTATCATTGTGCGTTTAAGTATTTTACTAACACAACAACGCCATATTAACGAATCGTATACATTACTTGTAGAAGCATCTGAGTACACATTAACACTGTTTCTTGATAATGAATGGTTAGTTGAACACCCTATTGTAGATACCGAACTATTTTATGAGGCTGAGCATTTAAGAGGGTTGAGTACAGAGTTGATTATTAAGTCTTAAAGAGATGTCAAAACAAAATAATACTACCCCTCATATATCCCCAAAGGTATGAGGGTTTTAGTTAAAGAGCGGAAAGAACAGACTTTATTTATAAAAATAAAGTCATTAATACATATAACGTACACCAATTGAGAATCGGCGATCTGCCTGACGTACTTGATAAACAGAACCTAGATATGTTGAATCTCGTGTAGGCTCTTTTAATAGATTTACAATGTCCATTTGTAAACGAACACCTTCGCTAAAATCGTATGAAGCAGACCAATCAAGTTGTTTAATAGGTTCTCTGAACGATTGTCTAGCACTTAAATCATTTTCTCCATTAAGAGTGTCTAGTTGGCTAACTCGTTGTAGCCGATATTCATTATCGTCTTCTAAAAATCTACTTCTGTAGGTATAGGCAAAACGTGTACTAATCCCATTTTTTTCATAGAAAATAGCGGCATTAACAGTATCTTTCGAAATATCTAACAAGGGTATATTGTTTGGGTCTTCACTATGGGCGTAGGTATAATTAAGTGACGTACCTAAACCATATTTGAGCATTTGCTGATAACCTAATTCAATACCTTGTACTTTACCGCTTTCGCCATTACTTTCATAAGTTGTTGTAAGCCCAAGTTCAGCTAAATTAGATGTTGCTGTTGGCTCTTCTATTCGACCGTCTAAATAACACAAATCTGCACGGTTTACTTCGTTTGATAGCGCTACATAGTCGGGGTTATCCCAACATTCTTCTTCGGTTTTTAAAAAAGATTTAACGTCTTTATAAAAAATAGCCCCTGATAACATATTACCTTTGCCCCAATATTGCTCTACAGAAACATCAAGCTGGGTTGCTCTATAAGGGTTTAAATTAGGATTACCACGCGACGCTGTTGTGCTATCTACACTTACAACATGAGAAGGACTTAGCTCTAAAAATTCAGCTCTGCGCATTACATTAGCTGCGGCAAATCTCACTAAGGTTTGTTTACTCAGTTCTAAGGTTATATTAACGCTAGGTAAAAAATCGCTATAATCTTTTTCCGTACGAACTAAAACATTATTGCCTTCTTCGTCTGTCTCGTAAGCTTCAACACTCAGGTTTGTGTAAACGTAACGGCCACCAACAATTGATCTTAAGGGATAACCCGCTATTTTAGTGTCTATATTAAATTGCAGGTAAGCAGCTAAAGTCTCTTCATCTACAACTGCATATTCATCGTAGTTAAAGCTCAGTTCATTATCTGAACCTATATTTGTACCTGCTAACAAGTTGTTTATTATTGCTGTGGCTTTACCTGACTTTTGAAGAATAGCGTTATCAAACATTGCAAAACGAGATAAATCTAAGGGTTGGTTATTTCCCGGAAATGCGTCAAAGTTATAATCTTTAATACTCGCTTCAGGAAAGTCGTTCATGGTCACTAATACACTTTCACCATCTTGCGTTAACGATGAGTGTAAATTAGCAAGCTTAAGACTATCTTGGGTTTTCTTATATCGGCTAGAAGTGAAACGCAATCCTGTATCTAAAGAGGTAACTTCTTCCATTTCTAAAAAAGGTTCGTAATAGGTTAAATCAAATCGGGTTGCCGTTTCTTCATTTTCAATTGCATTGTCTCTTACGTCATAACTACTCAGCGCCCAATAATCTCGGTTGGTAAACGTATCAAGGTCATCAAGTAGTATTGATGGAGCATTAGCATTATCACTGAAATAAGTTGCGCCATTTAACAGGTAATTAGTTGCAGATGGATTAGCTGCTTCTGCTAGAGGATCTATGGCAAAAAAGCGCATGTCATAATAAGGCTCAGAAGATGTTGAAGAAACATAATTTACTTCTCCCGCGATATCAATGTTATTGGTCATGATCCAACGACCACCAAATGCAAAGCCTAATGAATCTGTAGCTCTAAACGATGAGGTTGTACTGTTTTCAAATACCAAATCAGAATCGTAGTAGCTATTTAATTGGTTATTTTCATCAATAGCAAAATCAGCATTTTTTTCAGCGTCATTACTGAAAGGAGAATGAAGTAAGGTTGTTGGTGAGTAACCTTGGTTGTTTCCTTCACGTTTGGTAAATGTTGCATCTAAATATATTTCAACATTTTTAGATTCAGGTTCCCACTGAAACATCATATTTCCCGCTGAGCGTTCACGGCGGTCAACTTTTGGAAAATAAGTAAAATCAACAGGCACAGTATAAATAGCACTAGGGTCTACATTAGGGTTGTTAATGTTTAACCTTTCAGCGTTCATACCAACACGCGTTTCATGTTGAATTAAATCGCGATCTTGGTAAGTAAAACTTCCCAAAATACCAATATTACCTCCAGCATCTAGTTTCCACTTATCACCAAAAGTTGCATGAAAAATAGGACCTACATTTTCAGAGTTATCGGTATATTCACCTTTTAAAGAAATTAATCCAAAATACTTTCTTAGTTCGAGAGGTTGTTGAGTTTTAAGATTAATGGTTCCGCCTAACGCACCTTCTATCATTTCAGGAGTTGGCGATTTAATGACTTCTACTTCAGATAAAAAGTAGGATGGAAAATCTTGAAAGTTAACGCCCTTTCGTCCATCACCCATGGTTGAACGACCATTTAGCTCAACACGGTTTTGAGAAAGGCCTCTGATCGACACTTCTGAACCTACACCAAATTCTCGGTTGATTGATACACCGGTAATACGTTGGAGTGCTTCAGCAATATTATTATCAGGTAATTTACCTATATCTTCTGCAACAACGGCATCAATAATGCGAGAATCAGCTCGCTTAAGATCAATACCCGTTTGTAAGCTTTGACGAATACCACTTACTGAAATTATTTCAATTATGCGCTCTTTATCTTCTAAGCTGATTTCATCTGCGGCAAAAGTTGAAGTACTTAACAGTGCTATTAAGGTTACGCTGCTTTGCATAGGTAAACGCATTCTTAAAAGCTGATTTATAAATGTTAATTTCATTCTATCCCGCAAATTAATTAAACTGCTGTTTTAACTTAGAAATAATTTTATTATTTCCTAAACATAATGAAGTAAAGCTAGTTACACATAGGTAATCGACATCATCAATTTTATTATAAATTATTAAGTTAACTATGTTGATTAAAAGATAATAAAAATTTAATAGGTTGGTAATTTAATCTATCTAACCTGAGCTCGGATTAATATATTTTTCTCTAACCGCTACTTTTACTTGCTTCATCGTTAAATTTTATTAGTAATTTTTTCAATGGATTAAAAACATCTTAAACCGCGTTCGGGTTATCTAAACATGACACTTTATGAATTTAAGATCAAAAGAATAATGACAAATTGGAATTATTACTTAGGGGAAGATTTAGAAAACCAACAGAAATTGATTTTCTAAATCCGTATTAATTTAACCTCAGCTCGGGTTAATTTATACTTTTATACTTTTATACTTTTATACTTTTATACTTTTATACACGAGTCTCTTGTCGCTAAAGTACAAGGGATAGTAATTCGGTTTGCCGCCTTACTCTTAGTTTTAATGTTACTTATAAGTAACTTTGCTGCTTCATAACCTAATTTATGAGATTCTTGTTTTACCACAGAAATAGGTACTTGGAAAAACTCCGCATTAGGGATTTCTTCAAAAGCTAATAATGAAACATCATCAGGGATTGAAATATTCTTATCTTTAAAAATAGTTAACAGCTCGGTGGAAATATCTAATTGTTGAGTAAAGAATGCTGTTGGTAAAACACTAGGATCTAAAATATCCATAAACGAGTCTTCAAAGCCTGCTTCTCTGTCCCAGTATTTAGTTAACTGCTTATCAAGAGGAATGTTGTATTTCTCATGAGCTTCAACGTAGCCTAAATAACGTTCTCTTCGTGATTTAATATCTTGAAAGTCTTGAGTAACAAAACCGATTCTTTTATGACCAAGTTTAATTAGGTATTCTGTTGCTTCGAATGCTGCTTGCCTGTAGTCACAAATAACAATATTTTTTTCATTACCGTCATGCTCAATCTGAAATTGAACAATCTGCATACCCGCTTCAATAAAGCCGGTGATAATTGAAGTGTTTTTACCTGAAGAGGCTATCAGCATACCTTCAACTCTTAACTGATTTAAAGCATGTAATGATTTAGCTTCAATTTCAGGATCGAAGTCTGTGTTGTAAATTAATGCGTTGTATTCGCTGTTTTTACAATAATCATGTATGCCGCGAATAAAACGGCTTGTATCGTAACCGGTTATATCTCGCACAATCACACCAATCATTTTGGTTTTATCAGTTTTTAGGCTTCTTGCAATTGGGTTCGGAATATAATTTAAATCATCAACGGCTGCTTTTACACGCTTTTTTGTCTCTTTAGACATATACTCAAAACGACCGTTTAAGTATTGAGACACTGTACTTTTTGAAACGCCAGCACGTTGTGCAACATCAGTTATTTTTATTTTTATCACGTTTATTTACCATGTTCAGATTGTTAGATAATCATTAAAAGTGAGGATGTTGACATAGTGAAGCATTATGATAAGTTATTCAACTAAAACGATTTACCTATATTTGTGTTCTTTATTTTAAAAGTGAGGCAGCAAGTTGAAAATTAAAGAGATTAAAGTCATTGTATGCAGTCCAGGAAGGAACTTTGTTACCGTAAAAGTAATTACTGACGAAGGCACTTACGGGATCGGCGATGCTACGCTAAATGGTCGTGAAATGGCAGTTGTAGCGTATTTAGAAGAACACGTTGTACCTTGTTTGATTGGTAGAGATCCAAATGAAATTGAAGACATTTGGCAATACTTATACAAAGGCGTTTATTGGCGTAAAGGCCCTATCACTATGGCATCTATTGCGGCAATTGATATGGCGTTATGGGACATAAAAGGTAAAATAGCAGGTTTACCAGTTTATCAACTACTAGGAGGAAAGAGCCGTAGAGGCGTTACCTTGTACGCGCATGCTAATGGTGAAAGTATTAACGACACCTTAGATAAAGTGCAAGAACATATTGACCAAGGTTTTAAAGCCGTAAGATTACAATCAGCTATTCCTGGCTTAAAAGTTACCTACGGTGTTTTAGGTGACAAAAAAGATTATTTTGAATTACAAGGCAACCGTCCTTTACCGCCTGAAGAAGAATGGTCTACGCAAAAGTACTTCAATTCAATTGTTGACCTTATGCGACAAGCACGAGCAAGGTTTGGTAACGAAGTGGAGTTTTTACACGACGTTCATAGCCGTTTAACGCCTATTGAATCAGCAAGATTAGGTAAATTAATGGAAGAATTTAATTTACTCTTTTTAGAAGATGCTTCCATCGCTGAAAATCAAGATAGCTACAAAGTTATTAGACAACACACAACCACCCCACTGGCTATTGGCGAAACATACAACACCATTTGGGACTGTAAAGACTTAATACAAAATCAATTAATAGATTATATTCGAGTCGCTGCAACTCACGCTGGTGGTATTACAGCATTAAGACGTATTGCTGATTTCGCTAGTATCTACAATGTAAAAATAGCTCCTCATGGTGCTCCTGATCTCTCCCCTGTTTGTTTTGCTGCGCATATGCATTTAAACATTTGGGCTCCAAACTTTGGTATTCAAGAGTTTGTTGGGTTTGGCAATGATAAATCTAAAGAAATATTTAAACATAACTTTACCGTTGAAAACGGCATGGCTTATATGAGTGAAGCTCCGGGGTTAGGTATAGAGTTTGATGAAGAAGCCGCACTTAAATATCCATATAAACGTTCTTACCTACCAGTAAGCCGTTTAGAAGATGGAACTTTGTGGAATTGGTAAAAACATAACTTAGCCTTAAATATTACAAGGAATAAAAATGACAAATAACATAAAAGTATTAATTTGCGGAACAGGTTTTGCCGGACAAGGTCATGCAGAATCGTTTAGATATGCTGGAGCCGAAGTTGTAGGTATTGTGGGGAGAACAGCAAGCGTTGTACAACAAGTTGCTAAAGATTTAAATATTCCTTATGCAGGAACAGATTGGCAACAAGCTCTAAAAGATTGTAAGCCAGATATAGTATCAATCGCCACACCAGGCGGTGCACACGTTGAGCCAATCAAACAAGCCATTGAATTTGGCTGCCATGTATTTTGTGATAAACCTCTTACTCAAAGTGGCGAAACAGCTAAAGAGCTTCAAGACTTAGCCATAGCTAAAAATGTTAAAACAGCATTCGCTGCTAGCTTCCGCTATATGCCACACATCAGACACGCAAAACAACTCGTTGCCGAAGGTGTTATTGGCGAGCCCTTAGAAGTTGAATGTATTTCTCACTTCAATCTAGAGCGCGACATTCCTTTTGGTTGGTCACACCGAAAAGAAGATGGTGGCGGACGTTTAAATAACAATTTTACCCATAAATTATCGATTGTTACTTCTGTTATTGGTGAAGAAATAGTGTCACTTATGGGAGAAGTACGTGACGATTTAGGTAAAGCACCGATTGTTGAAGGCGTTCACAACTTTAAAAATAGACGTGATTTTATCCCTGAAGATCTTGACGATCCATCTTTAGAATGGGGCGAGTCGAATGTTGAATGGTCATACACCGTATTAGCGAAACTTAATTGTGAGTTTGCTAAAAAGCCGGTATCCGTCATGTTTAAACATGGTGGGTTACATCCTCGATTTAATGAAGATCACATTGTATTTTATGGCAGCAAAGGCGCTATCTATATTAAAGGGCATTATGGCAGCGGTCCTCTATACCTTTATGGTGATAATAAAGAATGGCAAGAAGTGCCATTGCCTACTGACATAGTGGCTAGTGTACCTGATGTTGAAGGCGATACAGAACAAAACTGGCGCTACCTTATTCGTGAATTAGTTAACGATATTAAAGGTGAAGAAGTTCAACCTTACTTAACCTTTAAAGAAGGTAGTCAATACCAACAAGTAATTGATTTAATTCGTGAAAACGATAATTGGACAGACGTAACTCACCTAAATTAAAGGTAATACTATGTTTTATGATTATTTAGTTATTGCGGGGTATTTCTTACTTATTGTTGGAATTGGGTTTGCTTTTAAAAACATGGCAAAAAACTCCACTAGCGATTATTTTCGCGGTGGGGGAAGAATGTTGTGGTGGATGGTTGGCTCCACAGCTTTCATGGCCCAGTTTTCAGCATGGACCTTCACTGGCGCAGCAGGTAAAGCCTTTACTGATGGCTTTGCCATTAGCTTAGTATTTTTTGCTAATACCTTTGCTTACTTTTGTGGTTGGGCTTATTTCTCGCATCGCTTTCGTCAAATGCGTGTAGATACTCCAACAGAAGGTATAAAAAGACGCTTTGGTCGTCAAAATGAGCAGTTCTTTTCATGGGCGCTTATTGTATTTAGCTTCATCAATGCAGGTGTTTGGTTAAATGCTCTTGGTGTGTTTTCTAGTGCTGTTTTTGATGCCGATATTGGGTTAACTATTGTACTTACAGGACTCACAGTATTATTTGTTTCTGTGCTTTCTGGTGCTTGGGGCGTAGTCGCTTCAGACTTTGTACAAACCTTAGTTGTGGTTGTAGTTTCTATAGCTTGTGCGGTAGTTGCCTTAGTTAAGGTAGGTGGTCCTGGAGAGTTAATTACTAACTTCCCTGGCGGATTCGTTATGGGTCCAGATATGAATTATGGTTTGTTACTAGTCGGCACCTTTGTCTTCTTTTTGGCTAAACAACTCATCACCATAATGAACCTAAACGATTCTTTCCGATTTCTAAACGCTAAAGATTCTGACAACGCCAGAAAAGCAGCTCTCCTTGCCATGGTACTTATGGGCGTAGGCAGTATTATTTGGTTTATACCACCTTGGGCTTCTGCCATTTTGTATCCTGATGCAGCATCGGCCTATTCAGCACTTGGCAATAAAGCCTCTGACGCTGTGTATTTAGTCTTTACACGTAATGCAATGCCTGTTGGCACCGTAGGTTTGTTATTAGCCGGATTATTTGCAGCTTCTATGTCGTCTATGGATTCTGCACTTAATAAAAACTCAGGTATTTTTGTTCGTAGCCTTTATCAGCCGTTGCTAAAAAAGAAAGGCAAAATAGTTGATGATGAACACCTACTAAAAGTGAGTCGTTTAGTTAGCTTTATCAGTGGTTTATTAGTTATTGCTGTTGCCTTGTTCTTTAAATCGTTAAAAGAACTAAGTTTGTTTGAGCTAATGATGTCGGTATCTACCATGATACAAGTCCCTTTACTTATCCCTTTGATTTTTGGTTTATTTATTAAGAAAACACCAAAATGGGCTCCTTGGGTAACAGTTGCTTTAGGCTTAGCTATTTCATGGTTTATGTTGTATGTATTTACACCTGAAGTACTGGCCAGTTGGTTAGGGCTAGACACATTAACTCGTCGAGAAATAATCGATATGAATTTAATGATGACTATAGCTGCACACTTAGTAATAACTGCTGGCTTCTTCTGTTCAACAACCTTCTTTTACAAAGAAGAGGAAGACGAGCATAAACAAGAAACAGAACTATTCTTTAAAGATATTGTAACTCCGGTTATTGCTGACGACGAGCAAGACGACTATGACCGCCAACAAAGAGAGAAGTTAGGCTCTATGGTGATATTAATGGGTGTAGGTGTAAGTTTAATGATGCTTATTCCAAATGAACTGTGGGGCAGATTAGTCTTTTTATTATGTTCATTATCTATCTTAACGGTTGGCATATTACTGAAAAAAGGTGCTAAAGCTAAAGTTTAAGTAATAAATATAACGAAGTGAGTGCTAAGCCTTTAGCTCAGTTTCAGACTTAACATTTACTTCATATTATTCTGAACTTCATCACTTGCACTTCACAAGTTGAAATTTTTATAGGGAATATATGTTTAAAAACACATTGAATAAAAAAGTAGCCGCGGTAACAACATCTATGCTTATTTTATTAAGTGTTGGTTGTTCTATAGCAACGCAAAAAGAACTTGTTTCATTAAGTCATGGTATCGACCAATCGGCTGGTAATGTTTCTACTTATATTATTACTACAAGCAACGCCACTTATCATCTTGAAAAAGAAGGTGGTGGCTTATCAAGTATGATTGATAAAGATGGTATTGACTGGATCGGTTTTACTAACGAAAAAGGCAGCGGATGGAAAGGTGAATATAGAGGTTTTCCTAATGCGATACACAAGCAAGACGGTAACTACTTCCATGCAATGAATGCAGGTACCGATGTTTCTACCTCTGTTGTTGAAATAGAAACGAAACAGCATGTACGCATTACTTTCACTTCAGGTAATGGTAAGTGGCAAGGACAATGGGATTTTTATCCTAAACGTCTAGACTTTACCATGAGCAAAGTGAGTGCGGGTTACCACTACTGGATACAATACGAAGGCGTACCAGGTGGTAAAATGGATAAAACAGACTTTTGGTTTGCTTCAAAAAATCCAACACCACAACCGATTAATGAACCCTTTTTAGGTGATCTTCCCTCCCCTGAATGGATTGCTTTTGGTGATAAAGAACAATCGCGGATGCTTTATTTACTGCATCATGAAGATGATGAATATCCTGATAATTATGTGAGCCGCCCTTATATGACAGTGTTTGGTTTTGGTCGTAGCAATAAAGAAAAGTTTCTTGATACACCACAAACATTTTCAATTGGTTTTGTTGAATCAACAGAATATGCAAAGGTTGAAGAAGCAGTAAAAAAAGTTCTCCATTAGAGGGCGTTTGTTATAATAAATATCTAATAGCAATGCTTAAAGTTAAAACCTCAGGTTAACGTCTAAGGTGATACTCTAAAAATAATACCAAGCTGAATAATTTATAATTGCCAGCTTGGTATAACAGCAACCTAGCCATAAAGATCCCTTAATGAGCTCAAACCCAAAAGACATTAGTGCACTTTACTTACGTAAAAACTTCTCGTTAGCATGGCCATTAGCCCTTAACGCTTTGTTAATGCAAGCCATGCTAATTATAGACGTACTTATTGTATCTCCTCTAGGCGAAGTTGCTTTAGCTGCTATGGGTATAGCAACAACCATTATTGCCTTTTTTATGGGATTACAATTTGCCTTAGGTAATGGCACCCAGCTTATTGTGGGTAAAATGTTTGGCGCCAATAACACCCAAGGTTTAATTCAATCAGTATACTCTGGCTTATTCATCAACCTATTCGCGACTCTATTGTTTTTTATTGGCATAAACATTTGGAGCGATGCTTTAATTTCGGTATTAACAACAGATGTTGTCATGGGGGAATATGTACATAAGTATTTAACCATTGCGCAATACATCTTATTTTTCAATTCAATTACACAAATTATAACGGTATTTTTAAACGGTCAAGGTAATACAAAAACACCTTTCAAAATATATTTAATCGAAGTACCTTTTAACGCAATTATTAGTTACTTTTTAGTGTTTGGTATATCTGATTTTGACTTAGCAGGCTTTGCTTTAGATAACAGTTTTACATTTGAAGGTTTTGGTGTAATTGGCGCAGCTTACGGGAGTTTATCGGCAATATGCTTAAGATTAACCTTACTCTTTTCACATATTCGCTCTCAAAGCCTATGGACGTCATTGAACATTAAGCATATGTTTGATGTTCAGTCTGTTATCAAACATTTTAATGAGATAATTCCAATAGCAGCTAACTTTCTCGTATTGTCGGTAGGAAATACCGTTTATCAGCTACTTTTCTCTCAGTTAGCGTTAAGCTCTTATGTTGCAATAACATTAGTATTTCCTTGGCTTAGAATTGCCACACAACTTATTGTAGCTTGGGCACAAGCTAACGCTATTACTATTACGCAAGCCATTGGACAGGCAAAGCTGTCTCACATAAAACCTATTATTAATAATTCAATTAAACTAGGGGGGATTCTCGCATGTATTGTTGCATTTGCCCTTTATTGCTTAAGTTTAGGTATTAATAATATTTATCCGAAAGTAGAGCAAAATGTTTTAATTGCCTTAGCGACAATTATGCCTTTATATGTAGCTTTGCCTTTAATCCGAACTTACAACACAGTTTCGGGTAATTGTTTACGTGCCATTGGTAAAAGTGCTTATGTACTTAAAATCCACTTTATTACCCAATGGCTTATAACTTTACCTTTATGTGCTGTGTTTATTTTATATCTTGAACTTCCTATATTTTGGGCCTTTGCATTATTGCCTTTTGAAGAAGCCTTAAAAGCCATTCCTTTATATTTTATGTTAAAGAAAACACCAAAAATATTAGAAGATATTCGTCATCACAATTAAAGTGTTAAGGATATTAATGCAAGCTAAAACAGAATATTGAAACTTTGTTTAAACTGGTTGAAGCTAGAGATGTTAATAAAAGTAAGAATAATCCGACGGGAACATATGAAATGACATTTTTATAACTCTTTATCACGATCCCAAAGTAACACTTGATCTCGTCCGCTACCTTTAATTTGATACAAAGCTTTATCAGCAAACAGCATCACGTCTTCTGGTAAATCACCGTCCACCCATTTACATAAGCCTATAGAAATAGTGACTTTTAAGTCTGATATATTAATTTCTTTAGTTAAATTCTCCATATTCGAACGAACTTTATCCATAACAGCATATGCATCACTACTATTTGTATGAGGTAAAATAATTAAAAACTCTTCCCCCCCAATTCGGCCGATAACATCAGAAGAACGTAAGTTTTTTAAACAGTATTTAGAAAATAAACGTAGTACTTTATCTCCAGTTAAATGACCAAAGCGATCATTAATTTGTTTAAACCAATCTAAATCGATCATAGCTACACATAAATCGCTTTTATAACGCTCTGATTGAGATATTTGTTTTTTCAAGTGCGCTAAAACATATCGTCTGTTATATAACCCGGTTAATTCATCTGTTGTTGCTAAAATTTCTAAACTACGGCGGTGATCCATACTGCGATATATTAAGATCACCATCAACACACCAAATGCCACAGCTAAAATGGCTATAACTAACAAAAATACATTTCTGCTTCTCTGCCCTTTAATCTCGTTTAACTGTCTTAAATTTTGTTCTGTAAGAATATCATTCTCTAGTTCTTGAGACTTAAGATCATAGTCAACACGCATCTGATGTAATTGATCAGAACTTTGTTGGTTACGGTGACGTTTATAATCGTTATAAACTGATTGAAGTAACTCATAAGATTCTTTATATTTTTCTTGTTGGTACAATAAGGTTGAACGTGTTTCATCAAAGATAAGAGCAATATCTGGCATATCTACCCTATCCAATTCTTTTTCAACTTCTTGAATATAATACTCTGCTAATTCAGTATCTTGTTGTTGCAGTGCAACCGTGGCTAATGAACTTCCGGTAATAATATTCACTTTACGATTATTTGCTTTGATAAATATATCTTTAGCGCTGAGTAATTGCATTTTGGCGAGGGTGAAGTTTTCTTGTTTAATATTGATATTTGCTAGCTGCAACAAGGTATAAGCTTCGCCTTGAACATCATCAATCTCCTTAGATATAGCAAGGGATTCTTCTAAGTCTTTTTTGCCTAAATCTATATTACCCACTGAATAATTAGCTCTGCCAAGGCCATATAATATTAAACTTAAGGTATTCAACTGGTTGTTAGCACGAAAATCTATTTCAGCTTCTTCATAATAAGGAATAGCTAACATATAGTCTTTTCTGGCTTCATAAATTTGCGCAAGCAATATAGCAAAATCAGCGCGTTTATAAACTTCGTTCCGAATAGGTGCTATAGAGTATCCTTTTTGGGCAGTCTTTAAAGCACTAAGGTAATCTTCTAAACTGGTGTGATAAATAGATTGCGTGTACAGCGCTAATAAATAAGTAGAAGTAGCATCATGAGTTTCAGCCCACTGCAAAGCATTTTTTACCCCATCAACCCCTTGTGTCATTTTACCTGCAAGTTCAAAAGCAAGAGATTCAAACAAACGTAAATTATGATAAAGCCAAGGTTGATCGCTTTCATTAACCAAAGTTAGGGCAAGCTGCACAAAATCTAATGATTTTTGAGGATATATAAGAGTGTAATATGCCTGACTTAATACACCATAATATTGAGCTTTTTGGATATTAGAAGCGTTGTCTGGAATAGACATACCTTCAAGTTGAGCCAATGTTTTAGTTGGAGCTGAAGTTAAAGATAAATAATAAGTTTGGTATGGCTCTTCAAATGCATTAAGCATCGCGATATTTTGTTTAGCGTTACTACTAAATGAAAAAATCAAAAACAGCAAAACATAAAATGTACTCAGTTTAAAAGGCAAACATAAATAAGCTAATGTTTTTTTAACTATAAACAACTACATCTTCCCCCTAAAAAAACAAAGTGAAACATTCTGACAATTCATCCATTAAATATAAACCAACTCAAAACATCAATACCTATTTTGCTGTTTAAACCGCCACTGGTCATATTAGTTAAAAATTTAATAAAGTCTATTGTTTTTAACTAGATAAATGCTAAACAGCCCTTAATTTGTTTATTAAACAACCAAAAAGATAACAAAATGATTTCAATTTATATGTATGTAAACTAAATAACTACTTATCAAAAAACACATAATTCTTATGACATAACTTGAGTATAGTTTGATATTCACCTTAACGAATGTAGAGATAATAGGTTTATCTCCTTATACAGCCTAAGTCCTTATTTAATAGAGTAACTTAATTGCCAAAGCACGATTTAAAAGTCAGCCTTATTTTGTTATTCATTTCAACTGAGCTCGTTTCATAGATTTTTATCTAGCAGTTGTTTTCCTTAATTCACCGTTAAATTTACCTCGAAGAAAGAAAAGTTATCAAACTAGAGTATAAGTGGTTATGTTAATAGTAATAATTTCAATAAATTAAAAACATCTTGAACCGGGTGTGGGTTATTTAAATATTTTATTGAAAGGCAACACTATACGACTAATGAAATTTGCACAGCCCACTGTTATCATTAAAATTCACCGAACAACAATTAACATTGGATAAACTAAGCGACTCTAATGGCAGCTAATTACTCCCTCGACGATTTACGTTATTTTTGCGCCATAGTGAAACTTGGTAGCTTTAAAAAAGCATCCGAAAGTCTCAATATGTCTTTATCCACTTTGAGTCGAAGAATACGTTTATTAGAGCAAACCTTACAATTAACCTTACTTAATCGAGATGCTCACCGTGTTACATTAACCCATACCGGAGAGTTATATTACGAGCGCTATCGTAAACTATTTGAGGAAGTTGATTGTATAGAACAAGAACTTTCTGAAGAGATAGATCAGCCAAAAGGAAAAATAAGAATTTCTGCCCCCATTTACATGGGTAAACACTTCTTAAGTAGTATATTTTGTGATTTTTTGCAGCAATACCCAGAAATTCAACTAGATTTACGCTTCTCGAATGACTTAATAGATGTTGAAAAACAAGGTATCGACATTGCCTTTCGAGTGAGAGATCCTGCCATTGATAAATGGGTTATTAGAGAACTTAAACTTACAAAAAATGTGTTATGCGGACACCCAAGCCAAGCTTATCATTGCATTACTCATCCTGAACAATTAGAAGACCAACCTAAAGTAACTTGCGTTGGTTTAGTCCCATGGAAGTTGAAAAATCAGATAACAAGTGAAGAGTTTCAGTTTCAGCCGAATCACCAAATTCGATTACAAGTAGATGAAATTCAAATGATGAAAGATGCAGTTGAATCAGGCATTGGTATTAGTTACATGCCTGATTACATAGCATTACCGCTAATAGATTCAGGAAAACTAACACGTATTCTCCCTGACTGGCAAAGTGAAACTCAGCCCTTTTCTATGCTTTATCGCGATCGAAAGCAAATTCCTTATCGAGTAAGATTACTCATAGAATATACGCTACAACACTTCTCAAAATTAAATAACGTATAAATTGCTCTGTTAATAACTCAACCTCAGCACAATAACACCAACAAAAGCAGTCGTTAATCCTAAAAGTTCTTGGCGCGTAAAAGACTCTTTTAAAATAATACGAGAGTACAACAGAATAATTAAAATGTTCATTCCAGAAATAGCAGAAACCAATCCGGTGTTGCCAATAGCAAACGCAGAAATTATCGCAACCATACCAGCAACGTTAGTTAACCCAATCATTAAACCACAAGAAAAGGTTTTTACCCCAGACCATTTAGGTCGAACATCGTTTTCATCGTCTACACTGGAGTTTCCCTTTGCTAACCAACTCATAGCAAAAAGAAAACTACCAAAACCAAACATCGATGTTAACGTTGCAAATGTGTCAGCCTCTAGAAGCGTTGATTGTTTACTTAATAAATCATTAAACGAAAAGAATAATGCCGCAAGCAAGCCCCATTGAGCACCCTGTAAATTGGTTAATGAAATATCATTGGAATAACGGATAATATAAAGACCGCCAAAGATAATAAAAAAGCCAACTAACTGAAGCATTGTTAAAGTTTCTTGCCATAAGAGAAAAGCAAATATCAGCACAAATAAAGGAGTTAATCCTGACAAAATACTAATTAGAGAAGCTTTCCCTATTGAAAAGCCTTTATGCAAAAAAGCATTGGCAGCAAAAGAACCAAAACCCAAAGCTAAACCAACTACAATATCACGCCATTCATACCATTGATGATCAAACAAGATCACACCTGATACACTGACCATGAAGCCTACAAAAAAAACACCGAATAATAATAAGTTACGATTAACTCTTTTCTGCGATGTCCATTGATACAATATCCCTCGTACACCGAAAAATACTGTGGCGAATAATGCAAAAATTATCCACATAATAAATTGATACCTTTAAAAATTAGAGCGAATTATCACTTACCTGAGATTGTAATCATAAAACCATAAAGGAAAGTAATTAAGATAGTTAATGAATTAAAACTGATAAATACATCCAATTAAGAAATAAATGATTAAATGAGTTTTATGGTTTTAATAACCGTTGAGAAACTTCATGTGAAATTACAAGCGTAAGTATATCTACTTTTTAGATATTATATATAAGCGAAAATGGCATAATACATTTCATAAATGGTATTTATAAGTTTTCTAAGCTGCCTGTGCGGCAGTGAACTGATCAGAGATATTCAGATCCCGATATTTCAATTTCTAAGCTGCCTGTGCGGCAGTGAACTGCATTACGTCTTGACCCGTTGACGCTTTTACTTTCTAAGCTGCCTGTGCGGCAGTGAACCTACACCAGCCCCGTACTGAGATGACCAAGCATTTCTAAGCTGCCTGTGCGGCAGTGAACGGAAAGAGTTGAACGACGGAACATATTCGTTATTTCTAAGCTGCCTGTGCGGCAGTGAACTAAATTAGGCATTAACGTTGTTGTTTCTCAATTTTCTAAGCTGCCTGTGCGGCAGTGAACATTATGTTTTGCATAGTGCTGAAGTGTTGGTTTTTCTAAGCTGCCTGTGCGGCAGTGAACATGATGCAACAACATATATTTTAGAGCCTGTTTTTCTAAGCTGCCTGTGCGGCAGTGAACTGTCTGCGCCTTGCACCGTACTGAAGGCGTGCTTTCTAAGCTGCCTGTGCGGCAGTGAACAACCAGCGGCTTCGGTCGCTTAACTTTTAGATTTTCTAAGCTGCCTGTGCGGCAGTGAACACGAGCTATGTATATGCTGTAATGAGCCTTTATTTCTAAGCTGCCTGTGCGGCAGTGAACTTGCCACCATTAAGCAAATAAGCTTTAACAAATTTCTAAGCTGCCTGTGCGGCAGTGAACGAACCTGTAATAGCCAAATAAGTACCTGTAACTTTCTAAGCTGCCTGTGCGGCAGTGAACAATTTATATGACTACTTTACATGTAGAGATATTTTCTAAGCTGCCTGTGCGGCAGTGAACTCCATTATCGCCGCGCCAACATTGTAGATACTTTTCTAAGCTGCCTGTGCGGCAGTGAACAATTTATATGACTACTTTACATGTAGAGATATTTTCTAAGCTGCCTGTG
>NZ_JAUPEC010000018.1 GCF_030551755.1 Pseudocolwellia sp. AS88 | reverse complement strand
GTGTACGTTTAGTGGGTGTCTTGTTTGGCTTGCACATAATAAGTCCTAAATGTGTAAACACATTTCAGGACGAGACATGTCGCTTATAAAAGCCCTGCTAACCTTTAGCAGGGCTTTTTTTTACTTAAAATTATGATCTCCTTATTTAACTAATAGCAATGGCTTCGTTCTTTGTATGCATTTAAAACAAGTCATGCTTACTGCTTTGATTAAGTGACTATTTCTAAATAAACAATTAGTTGTGATGTCATTATTGCATCTACTGTATGTGTCGCTAGGTAATGACTAAAGTTGCTGAGCTGGATAAAAAACTATCGCAAGTTATTAATAATATTAGCAAATGAGAAAAAAAACGATCTGGTATTAATTAGTCATATTGCCCGTGAGTTGTAATATGTAACCCAAGTACATAACCAATTAATGATAATTAAACTGAATTGGTTAACAGTGAACGTTTAAATTTTTCTAACCCATTGTTAATTTAACTTTATTAAAATTAAAACTGGACAGGCCAAACGGCTATTTGTAGTTAGATTTATGGTATAACCAATAGGTGTTCTTTGGTCATGCAGTGGCGGTATGTTTTGGTTGACAATTTATTGTTGGTCTGGTTATATGGCTAGTTAAGATATCTAATAATCAATTATAAAAATACCTATGTGGACAAATAGGTGAACAGGTATCAATGACATAAGAGTCATAAATAACTATATACATAACAATTAATCAGAGATTTTTGGCGATATCCAACAAAGATTTCTACTTCTTCTTACAATGAAATTAGGTGGTTTTTAATGTTTCTTAGAAGTGTCTTTCTATCGATGTTTTTACTGTCTTTTTCAGGGTTATCTATTCTCAGGTATTAATGCACCTTTGCATGCGGAGCGTGCAGATACTTTATACAAAATTGAGAAAGTAAAACCCAAAATAATAATAAGAAATTACAACAAGAGAAAATAGATAATGAAGCATTTTAATCCCCAAACAAATAAACCTTACCGTTATTTTCAGCAAAAAATGAACAAGGTTTTTGCATTATTCGCTTTTGCGTTACCTGTTTTTTGTGCATCACTCAATGCTCAAGCAGCTGAGACAAATACACCTATATCAAAATCACATAGTAATCTTGCTGAAGGCGTCTTATTGGGTGATTTAACAAAACTAGATCCCCTTAAAAAGCCAGGTGAGAATTTTGATTTACTTGATTGGTCGTTAACATTACCAACTGATATAAACAAAGATAAAAAAGCTGACACCGTTTATGAAAAATCTTTAGATAAAGGCTTCAACTTAAAGCCTTTTTTCTACACAGCTGACGATGGTGGTTTAGTATTCGCTTCTCCAAATGTAGGCGCCAAAACCTCAAAAAACACAAAATACGCTCGAAGTGAACTACGCGAAATGTTACGCAGAGGAAATAGCCGAGTTAAAGTTAAAGGTATGACCAAGAATAACTGGGTTTTTGGTGGTGCACATGGCTCGATGAAAGCTAAGTCTGGCGGAGTAGGTGGAAGTTTAGAAGGAACTTTGGCTGTTAATCGAGTTTCTACCACGGGTGATGACAAGAAGGTTGGACGCGTGATCATCGGACAGATTCATGCTACGGATGACGAACCAATTCGTTTATATTACCGAAAATTACCAGGTAACTCGAAAGGGGCTATTTATTTCGCCCATGAAATAAATGATGGTGATGATGTTTGGGTAAATATGATTGGTTCACGTTCTCATAAATTGTCAGACCCTGATGACGGTATCGCTTTAAACGAAAAATTCTCTTATAAAATTTCTGTAGAAGACGAAATGCTGTTCGTTACCATAATTAGAGAAGGTAAGCCTAATATTACTAAGCACTACGATATGAAAGATAGTGGTTATAGTGCTGGTAACCAGTATATGTACTTTAAAGCAGGTGTTTATAACCAAAATAATGGCGGCGCTGAAGGTGATTATGTGCAAGCCACTTTTTATCATATCCAAAATAAACATAAAGGATATAAGTTTTAGTACAGTTGGAACATCAATTTTTACGTTAAACTTTAACTTGCAACTTTAATTATTGGTTATGATTTTTGGTAAGTGCATTTCAATAAATTGGTTGACACTTTGGTTTGTGTTGCGTATGTTCAAATTGATATACCTCTAATAAAAATAAAATAATTTAGTATCGCTAATATACTTACAACAAAAATATAACAATTAAATGGCAGTAACATGCTAGCAAAAACATAAACGGAGAACTCGATATGTCCTTGATACAAGGGAAAAATACAAAATCCATCCATCAAATAGGTAGGTTTCGACTTTCACCTATAGCAAAATGGGTAAAAGCTACTGTTATTACTTCGGTAGCTAGTACTTTTGCATTTTCGGCAACAGCACAAGACGCGGAAGCTGAAAGTATAAAAGCTGACAAGAATATAGAAGTTGTTGAAATTGTTGGTACGCGAAGAACAATTCAAAACCAAATTGCAATAAAACGTGAAGCGACTACTGTTGTTGACGGTTTATCAGCTTCAGATATTGGTGATTTACCAGCGCTTTCAATTGGTGAGGCTTTAGAGACAATAACGGGTGCATCATCTCATCGTGAAAATGGTGGTGCTACTGAAATCAGTATCCGTGGTTTAGGTCCATTCCTAAGCGCGACACATATTAATGGCCGTGAAGCGACCAATGGCGGTGGTGACCGTTCAGTAAACTTCTCTCAGTTCCCTTCAGAATTAATGAAGAAAGTAGCTATTTATAAAACTCAAGATGCTTCTATGATTGAAGGTGGTGTTGCTGGTGTTATTACACTTGAGACGCTTAAACCTTTAGATTTTGGTGAGCGACGTATTCAAGGTGAAGTAAAAGGTAACTACAATCCTGACCAATCTAACATTGAAAATTCACTTCAAGGTGATTTAGGCTACCGTGGAACATTAAGTTTTGTTGACCAGTTTGAATTTGATAACGGTCAAGCAGTTGGTGTAAGTGTTGGTTGGCAACGTCAAGATATCAGCCAGCCAGAAGCTGAGTACAGAAGCTCAAGCCCGTCAGGATCATCTTTGTGGGCATGTTTAAATGATCCTACAAATACTAATGAAGGTTTTTACCGTAGCACAGCAGGTGATTGTGAAGATCAAGTTAGTGGTTCGTCTAATCAAGGTTACAATACTGAAATTGATCCAGCTACAGGTAAAGCAGTAGATGCTGGTACACCATACGCATGGACCGGTTCAAGCCGAAGCTTCCGTCAAAACGAAACGTCTGACGAAAGAGAAGCTTTATTTATTGCTTTACAATACCGTCCATCAGAGAGTTGGGATATAAACTTTGACGCCCAAATTTCAGATCGTACCCAAACAGAATCTCGCCATGATTTAATCTTCTTGCAAAAACGTGTTACTCCAGGTGTAACAGGGCAAAATCTTATCACAAACGATGTTGGTGGTATTTTGCACTGGGAAGGTTCAGACCGTATCGAATCTGCAGGTGAATATTTTGAGCGTGAAGAAAACTACACAGCTTACGGTTTAAATATTGAACATTATGCTACAGAAGATTTAACCATTACTGTTGACATTGGTTATTCTGAAACAAACCGTGAAGAGCTGCAAATATCTAACCGTGGAAGAACTAGCTCAGCTAACAACGCTTTTTCTTGGGATTTAGGGGAACATATTCCTCATTTCACATTATCTGATTTTGATGTTACTGATATCTCTAACTTTTCTAGTGATCTTCGTAGTCGTCTTGACAGAGAAAATGTACGTGACAACGAAATTATCGGTGCACGAGTTGATTTTGATTACAAACTAGACGGTGACGTTTTTACTAGCATTCAAGGTGGAGTTCGAGTTTCTGAACTTTCGTTTGTTCAATTTGGTGGTGTTAATAATAGTGGTAATGGTTCAAGAACAGAGTTTACTATAGATGACCCTGAGACAGGCCTTAGCATACTTGAAGGCTGTCAAATAAACTTCCCTGAGTCTAGCTTTTTATCAAGCGTTTCTGATGGCAATATTATCACTAATGTTGATAGTTCAGGAAATACTATAGACAGCGGTACAGGAGCATCGTGGGCAACATACAATAATGAATGTTTCGCTCAAGCAGTAGCTGCGGGTGCCAACGGCGACTTTGAATATCCAGAAGTTGTTTATGAAAATTCAGGTACTAGTGATGTAACAGAAAAGACGACAGCTGTTTATGCAATGGCTAGCTACGATACTGAAATGTTTGGTAAATTCATTCGTGGTAACTTTGGTGTTCGCGTAGTGAATACTGATGTTACTTCAATTGGCTTTAGAGAAGACTTTGACGTTGTTACTGATGCGTTAGGCGTAGTTAGCTTAGAAGGAAACGGTGAGATTGAGCGAGTTGTTGGTGGTGGTGATTACACTAAAGTACTACCAAGTTTTAACTTAGTAGTTGATTATGAAGAAAATATCATCTTAAGAGCTGGTATTTATCGTGGTATGTCACGTGCAGATCCATCTGATTTAGGCTTTGACCGCTCGTTTGTAACCGATGACAATAGTGATCCTACAACAGTTAATGACTTGTTAGTGGGGGCTGAAGGTTCTGGTAATCCAAATACTCAACCATTAATGTCATGGAACTATGATTTAGGTTTTGAATGGTACCCTAACGATGACTCTATTGTAGCGTTTGGTGTTTACTACAAACAGTTCAATGGCGGCTTTCAACAGCAAACAGTGTTAGAAAACTTTAACGTTGAAGGTGTTGATGTTTCTTTACCAATTACTAATTCAGTAACTAGTGATGACGAAAGTGAAATTATGGGCTTAGAAGCATCATTTTCATATCGTTGGGATTCTGGTCTTGGTGTGAAGTTTGGTTATAACTACGCAGATACAGACTTTGAGTTTGAAGATAGTCTTTACGGAGATACTTTTACTACTGATCTAGATGGTGTTACCACTCAGCTTACTGAAGGTATTGTAGCTCCAGGTTCTGTACCAGGGTTTTCAGAGCATGTATTTAGCGGACAGTTATATTACCAAGTTGGTGATTTTGATACTGCCCTAATCTACAAGTATCGTAGCGAATACTTCCAACCTTATACTTCTAACGGTACAAGATTACGTTATGTTGATGAGGCAAATGTTTGGGAAGCTCGTGCTTCTTACAAAATTAATAAACACGTTCGTGTTAAATTTTCAGCAATTAACTTGTTTAGCGAACCTCGTAGTGATGACTTCTTTGTTGAAGGTAACTTAGGTAGCGTGAGTGACTATGGTCCTCGAATATTCGCAGGCATCAGTGTTAAGTACTAAGCGAGCTTAGTACTTAATTAAAACAAGTTAAATTTGAAGAAATATAAAATTTTGGAGTAGAAAACATGTTTAAGAAATCACTTATATCTGTGATCATTGCTACAGCTTTAGCTGGTTGTGGCGGTGATGACAACGCTCAACTAGATAGTAATACTCGCGGCAGTATCGAAATAACTGGAAACGACTTTTTTGCTGGTGGTGAATTATCAGCATTGGCTACTGATGCCGACGGAATTCAAGCAGAAACACTTGTTTACGTTTGGTCAACGGGTGTTACTGGTCCTACCTACACAATTACTGAAGCTGATGAAGGTTCTCCTATCTCTGTTTCAGCAAATTATACTGATAATGCGGGCTTTACAGAAGGTGTTGGTGCTTCTACGGAAGATATTAAGCCAACGTTTGACGTATCAGCTAGCATTGTTAAAGGCCCTGTTGAGGGAGCCTCTTGTGAGATATACGAAGTTAATACAAGTGGACAAGCAGTTTTTCCTCAACAAGCAGATGCACCTTCTGATGCTTCAGGTAACGTTACATTTACAGGCGCTCATATTGCAAATAATGGCTTGCTTTCATGTACTGGTGGTTCTTACATTGATGAATCAACAGGTTTAACACTAGAAGCGCCTTTAATGAGATCCGTAGTAAAAGTAGTTGACGATATTGTTGAAACAGATGACGACGGTATTGAGACAATAATTGAAGCACCTGTATACGTAGTATCACCATTAACCGAAATTGCTGTTCAAAATACAGAGGCTGACTTTAATAACTTTGATGAAGTTGCTGCAGAAATTAATGCCCGTTTTGGTATTCGTTTTGACACAACTGAAGTTGCTCCTACTGTAGTTGGAACTGATGCTCTTGGCGCTGATGGCGCTGATAATAACGACAGATATGGATCTGTATTAGCGCTTATATCTCAACTTGATGCAGACAATACAGACGCTGATATATCAACGGTTATTTCAGACCTTTCTACTGATATCGCTGATGGAGATTTTGCTGATTCTTTAGATATATTTGAAGCAGCACAAGCTAATCTTCAGAGTACTTCACAAGTTGCTAGCTTTGCTGATTCAGATTTACTTGACATAATTGGTGCTTCTGTGGGTTACAACGACACTCAAGTAGTTGCGATTATTGAAGGTGAATTCGATGGAGTAGTGAGAAATACTGCTGAAGAGGCATTTACGGGTTCGTTAACCATTATTGACCCTAACTTTAGTGAAGATTCTTTTATTGAACAAACCGATGTCGTTCTAACTTATGGTAGCTTCAGCATTGATGCTGATGGTACTTGGTCATATACAGTTAATACTGAAAATGAAACTGTGGCTAGTCTTGAAGTGGGTGACTCTGTAACAGATTCAATCACAATAGCCTCTGTTGATGGCACTACTGCGGAAATTACAATTCGTGTTGCTGCATTGACTCAAGTTGTGGAAATAACCAATACTGCTGGTGATACAGGTGAAATTCTATTTAGAGTCGATAACCTTCGTCAAGGTAAACTTAGCGCATCTTTCTTAAAAGAAGTTGCAATAGGTAGTGATGGAAACAGTAAAGATGCTTATATTAAGCTTGGTGGTTCATCTGGTAGCAATAGTGAATCACTTATAGATTTACGAATTCAAGGTGATCAAACCTCAATTGACGCTAACGGTACTGAAACTCCAATAGCACCTCGTTTATTTGTTCGAAATACTGATAGCGATCTTTATCCTGGCGAAACACTGATTGAAGACTTTAACGAAAATCAATTTTACGACATAGACATTACATGGGACTTGGATGCATCTGAGCAAATTACCGTGTCGCTTGATGGTGAAATTATTTTTGGAGGTTCATTTTCTACTCCTGCTGTTGTAGATACTGACTTTGAAAATTTAGACCAGTGGTTCGCTGATGGTATTCAAACTATTCAATTCAGATTAGGTGATAACGGCACAACTATTCCTTTCGGCTCTTATTTTGTAGACAATATTGAAGTGTTTTCTGATACTGCTGGTACTACAAGCGTATTTTCAGATGACTTTGAAAGTTACAATGAAAGTGCTAGTTTAGCTGATGCAAGTTTATATGCTGCACTTGTTTACGCTGAAGTTGTAACCTTTGATGCAGGTGACGGAACAGTAGAGGCTACACCAGCTGTTTTCTTTGACCTTGGAGGCTCAATTGCTAGCGATGAAACTTCTGTAACAGGTGCTATTAGCGTACAGGATATCAATGAAGGCGAAGCGTCAATTACAGCTTCAACGACTGTTGGAACATACGGTACGTTCAATATTGAAGCTGATGGTTCATGGACTTATACACTAGATACTACCAATTCAACTATTGCTGCGCTAATTGTGGGTGAACGTGAAACTGATACTTTCACCATTACATCAATTGACGGAACCACTGCTGAGTTTAATGTTTTAATTTCCGGTACTATTGTTGTAGCTACAGGTGATAACAAGGTTGCTGTGATTGTTGATACTGATCCTAATGATACTGGTGAACTTCGTTATGAGCTCGGCGATAATGGTCCTCTTGCTCAGGGTAGAGTCGAAGCTAAAGTTAAGCGCCTTGATGATAGCTTCGGAAGCGGTGATGCATTTATTACTTTATATAATTCAAGTACAAATAATGGTGGTGCTATTTTAGACCTTCGAATTAAAGATGATAGCTTTGAGGTACGAGATTCTGATGTAGATACATCAGCGCCTACTGTTGTGCTAGATCAGTTTATGGATGTAGTAATTACTTGGGAATACCCGAACGGAGACACTGACTTAAATCCAGATGTGACAGTAGAAATTGATGGTGTGTCATTCACTCCTGCTAGTTTTACAACGACTAGTGCTCCTATAGGTGGTGTAACTCACGTTGCCTTTAGATTTGGTAGTAATGGTGATACTCCAGGAGCTGATGCTAAGTTCACAGTAGATGATTTAGCTATTTTCTCTGATACAGCTGGTACTACAAGTGTGTTTTCTGATGATTTTGAGTCTTATGTTGATGGTGACTCACTTGATACAGATAATGCAACTTCGAAATATCATTCAAATACTTCCGAAGCAACGGTTGAAACTATTGCTGGAGCTGCCGGAGGCCCAGGTACTGCAGGTAATAAATTCGCAGCAATTGCAGATACTTTAACAACTGATACTGGTGAGTTGCGATATAGTTTTGCTGAATCACAAACAACTGGTTCTGTATCTTTTAGCTTTAAGAAAGATATTACAACCAAAAACACTAATGCTGATTCGACTGGTACTGGTACTGCAAGTGTTACTTTATACGGTTCATCTACAAGTTCATCTGCAGAAGTCATACAAGTAGAAATGAAATCAGGAACTATCAGTATTGATGATGGTGATGAGATTCAATTTACTACAACATTTGTACAAGAGACCGAATGGGTAGATGTATCAATTGATTGGGATGCAACGAATGCAGCAGCTGATGGAGGTGTTACTTTAACTGTGACTGTTAATAACACTGAGAGTTACACGGTCATTTCTCCGAAAGGTCAGATTTTCGATATTGAAAATGTTCAATTCAAGTTAGGTGGTGGAGATGATACTTATCTTGGGAACTTCTCAGTTGATGATTTAATTATTATTGGTGCTGATGGTACTGAGATTTTAAATGATAACTTCGAAGGTCATGTAATTGGTGATTTATTAGATGGTACAGATGATAAATATCATTCTAACTCTAGCGAAGCTACTGTAAATGCTGAGTAATAGTTGTTAATGATTTTTTAGCAATGTAAGTTATTGTTAATAAATAAAAATATAAGCTCAAACTTTCCTAATTTATCTAATAGGTTAAGTTTGAGCTTTTTTTATTATCAGTATTAATTTTTACAGCTCGTTTAACAAAGGCTCTTGTACAAAACCCAATTATTAATAAGCAAATGCCAATTACTTTGATATATCAATAGTACTAGTTTCTTGCATTCTATTGAGATATCTATCAAGGAGTATTTGAACAAATAGATGAATGAAATAACAGAAGGGTATTAGAGCAACCTTTAATTAAATTGGTCTAAATCTTAACTTTAGAATCTCACTTTAAAAACTAAAAAGACTTTAACCCTTGCGAGTTAAAGTCTTTTTTAAACATTCTTTTTAAGTGATAAAACTTATACTTGAGACGCTAAGTACTCATTGTAAGTGCCAGCAAAGTCGCTGTAGCTATTTTCTTTAAGTTCAACAATACGTGTTGCTATACTTGAAACAAATTCACGGTCATGACTCACAAAAATAATGGTACCTTCAAATTGCTCCATCGCCATATTTAACGATTCAATTGACTCCATATCCATGTGGTTAGTTGGTTCATCCATTACAAGAATGTTAGGCTTTTGCATCATTATTTTTCCAAATAACATACGGCCTTGTTCTCCACCAGAAAGTACTTTAACCGACTTTTTAATATCATCAGCAGAAAACAACAAGCGACCTAAGTAACCGCGAACTGCTTGTTCGTCGTCTGTAGGCTGACGCCATTGGCTCATCCATTCAAATAAAGTCATGTCAGTTTCAAATTCGTGAGCATGGTCTTGTGCGTAGTAACCAATGTTCACGTTTTCTGACCAAGTTAACTCACCTGTGTCATTTGCATAGCCAGCATCATTCATTAGCATACGTAAAAAGGTTGTTTTACCCACGCCGTTTTCACCAATAACTGCAACACGTTCACCTACCTCTATCATCATAGATAAATCTTTTAGTACATGATTGCTATCAAAACTTTTGTTCACGTTTTCAAGTACTAGAGCATTTCTGAATAATTTCTTTTCTTGTTCGAAACGAATAAAAGGGTTCACACGGCTAGAAGCTTTAACGTCAGCCAATTGAATTTTATCAATTTGCTTAGCACGAGAAGTCGCTTGTTTTGCTTTTGAAGCATTTGCCGAGAAACGAGCAACGAAAGCTTGAAGCTCACCAATTTGCGCTTTTTTCTTGGCGTTATCGGCAATTAATTGTGCTCTAGCTTGTGTAGAAGCCAGCATGTATTCATCGTAATTACCTGGGAATACGTTTAATTCACCGTAATCTAAATCGGCCATGTGTGTACAAACAGAGTTTAAAAAATGTCTATCATGCGAAATGATTATCATGGTTGAATCACGTTCGTTCAAGGTTTCTTCTAACCATTGAATGGTATGAATATCCAAGTTGTTGGTTGGTTCATCGAGTAATAAAATATCAGGGTTAGAGAAAAGTGCTTGGGCTAGTAGAACACGAAGTTTCCAACCAGGAGCTACTTCACTCATTAAGCCATAATGTTGATCAACAGGAATACCAACGCCCATAAGAAGTTCACCAGCACGACTTTCTGCGCTGTAACCGTCCATCTCAGCATATTCAGATTCTAAATCACCAACGCGCATACCTTCTTCTTCACTCATTTCTGGTAAAGCATATATGCGGTCACGTTCTTCTTTAACTGCCCATAACTCTGTATGGCCCATAATAACCGTATCAACCACAGAAAACTCTTCAAAACCAAACTGGTCTTGGCGTAATTTACCAATACGTTCGTTTGGATCTAAACTTACGTTGCCAGATGTTTGCTCTAAATCGCCACCTAGTATTTTCATAAAGGTAGATTTACCACAACCATTGGCGCCAATTAAACCGTAGCGATTACCGCCACCAAATTTTTGTGAGATGTTTTCGAAAAGAGGTTTTGCACCAAATTGTTGGGTGATGTTGTTTGCGGCTAACACGTTTTATTCTTCCTTCAATTAAAAATTTTTACATACGTTTTATTTAATAGTTAAAAATAAAACGTATGGTTATTAAATTAGAGATTTATTAATTAGTTACTTCTAAGGTTTTTTATTCTTTGGTTTACGGTCGTTAAACTGATTCTCAGAAAAACGCGTTAAACCTTGTTTACCTTTTCCTGCTGGTTTTGGTTTTTTCCCGTAAGCTCTAGTTTGTCCAGGCGATGTTTTCTTACCGGTAGAGTTGTTCTTACCTTTACCATTATTTTTGTAGTGTTGTTTATTCAATTCACCACGAGTTTCTGCAGGTACTAAGCAGGTAGGTCCAGAACCAATAAGCTTTCTTAGCCCCATTTTTGTGAGTTCTTCTCTGATCATCGGCCAGTTAGCTGGATCATGATAACGCAATATGGCTTTATGCAAACGACGTTGAATAGTGCCTTTAGGTACGTTTACTTTCTCACTGTTTTTTCTAACATTTTTCAGTGAGTCAATTTCTGTATGGTATAACGTTGTCGCATTTGCTAATGGAGACGGGTAAAAGTTTTGTACTTGGTCTAATTTAAAGTCGTTTTCTTTTAACCATAACGCTAGGTTTACCATGTCTTTATTGGTTGTGCCTGGATGCGCTGAAATAAAGTAAGGGATCAAGTATTGCTTTTTACCGGCAAGTTTAGAGTAATGATCAAACATTTCTTTAAACTTGTCGTAGCTGCCCATACCAGGCTTCATCATTTTGTTTAATGGGCCTTCTTCGGTATGTTCTGGTGCTATTTTTAAGTAACCGCCAACGTGATGTGTTGCTAGCTCTTTTACGTATTCTGGCGACTCAATCGCTAAGTCGTATCGAACCCCTGAGGCGATTAATACTTTCTTAATACCTGGTATTTTACGAGCTTTACGGTATAGCTCCACGGTAGGTGTTTGGTCGGTATCTAAATGACCACAAATGGTTGGCCATACACAAGAAGGTTTACGACATGTCGCTTCTGCTTTTTCACTTTTACAACGTAGCTTGTACATGTTGGCTGTTGGACCACCAAGATCAGATATTACGCCAGTAAAACCAGGAACTTTAAGTTTTATGTCTTCAATCTCATTTAAGATAGATTCTTCTGAACGACTTTGAATAATACGACCTTCATGCTCTGTAATTGAACAGAATGTACAACCACCAAAACAACCACGCATTATGTTGATAGACGTTTTGATCATGTCGTAAGCTGGTATTTTTGCTTTACCGTAACTAGGGTGTGGTACACGTTGATAATTTAAATCAAAAACGCTGTCCATTTCTGCTTCAGATAACGGCTGAGCAGGTGGGTTCAACCAAATAATTCGATCACCATGACTTTGCACTAATGGTTTAGCTGATGTTGGGTTAACTTCTTGATGGAAAATTCGAGAAGCATGCGCATATAACATTTTGTTATCACGTACTTGCTCGTATGTTGGTAAATTAATATAAGTGGTTTCCCAAGGTTTTAATTTATCTTTCCAACTTTTGTTTTGGTATTCTTTTATCTCAATAACTTGCGGCGATTTAGTGACGTCTGTTGCTAACGCTGAGTTTTTATCATTTTCAGCTGCTTCAGCACTATTTGTTTCGCAGCTACTTTCAGTCATGTCTTGATAAGGGCTATAAATTGGATCGATTTTGCCTGGCTTGTCTATGTTTCTAGAGTCAATGCCTTCCCAGCCGGGTAGAGCGTGCTTAGCTAAAAATGCACTACCTCTCACATCAGTAATGCTTTTGGCTTCTTCGCCATTTGCAATTCTATGAGCGATTTCGATAAGAGGGCGTTCAGCATTACCGTATATTAACAAATCTGCTTTTGAATCAAATAATACTGAGCGGCGTACTTTGTCTGACCAATAGTCGTAATGAGCTACACGACGTAAGCTGGCTTCAATACCACCAATAATAACTGGTACACCTTTATATGCCTCTTTACAACGTTGGGTATAAACGTTTACTGCACGATCTGGTCTTTTACCACCTTCATCATTCGGGGTGTAAGCATCGTCGTGACGTATTCTACGCTCAGCTGTATAACGGTTGATCATTGAATCCATGTTGCCTGAGGTAACACCAAAGAATAAATTGGGTTGACCTAATTCCATGAAAGCGTCTTTTGAGCTCCAATCAGGTTGGGCAATTATACCGACACGGAATCCTTGTGCTTCTAACATACGACCAATAATAGCCATACCAAAGCTTGGATGATCAACATAGGCATCGCCGGTAACAATAATAATGTCGCAACTATCCCAGCCTAAAACGTCCATTTCTGCACGAGACATAGGTAAAAATGGAGCTGTGCCGTAGCATTCAGCCCAGTATTTTGGGTAATCGAATAATAGTTTATTCGTTTGGGTAACTCTGTCAGTAGACTTCACGTTGCAACTCTTAGTTATACTTGGGCAAACTTTGGCGCAATTATACCTAGTGCCCGATTAAATAGGAATTGCTTTACAATATTTAGAGGGCTTTTTGGTGATTAAAGTGGATTATTTATCCTCAACTCGAGTTAATGGATTTAATAACTCACTTATTTACTAAAGTAGCGTTTATCTTTATCTCGATTAAGAAAATAAAAATGTCTTAATTCTCTCTCAATGATGAAATTTATGTGATTATCAAAGAATTTATAGAAACCAATAGCTGGCTAGTGAGTGTAAAAGTGGGTGTTTCTATTCCCGGTAAAAACCAAGTACTTTCTATGCGAGCAACCTAGATAGGGGCTTAAATAGCATTATTGGGTAAAATAGCTACGAGCTGAGATTATTTAATAATTAGGGTAAAATTTAACACGAGTTAATTCATAGGTAAGAAATAGCTTTGTTTAATTAAATAAACAATCTGAAATATATAGATAAGTGAATTTGATTGTTTAAGCTATCTGTCGTCACTATCAACAGCTAGCTGTATCTTTTGATGGTATTCATCAATATGTAAATTGAAGTGAATATCTTTATAGCATGAGGGACATTCATCATAGTAGTCTTGGTCACCTCCTGATGTATCTAAGGAAACATGTAAGTAATGGCCGCAATGTGGGCAACTAATACGTTTATTGGTGATATCTTGGGGCATGGTAACTCCTCGACTTGTTGTGATTACTTCCTTAAATACTATCGTCCTGCTTTCTGTGCTGCTAAATCAGTCTTATCATTGAGTATGAACCAAATTTAATAAAATACACGAGGAAACTAGCTCAGTTTAACTAAGCTACTAAAGGTTAAGGGGATTTATATTTTGTAAGGAGAGCTTTAAGTTTTCAGTGTTAAATAGGTTTAATGTAGACACTTACTATATTTTTACCTAAAAAATAAAAGGCTAAAATCTAATTATTAATATAAAAGCTAACTATTCAAGGTTTTAGATTTAAAGCTTGATCTTTATAACGTATTTCTAGCTTTCATCTTCAATAAGTAAATGTTCTATTTTGTTCGGAACACCATCCCATTCTTTCGCATCAGTTGGAGGAGCTTTTACTTCTGTTATTCTAGGCCAAACTTGTGACAGTTCAGCATTGAGTTCAATAAAGTTTCTTTGATCTTCAGGTACTTCATCTTCTTGGAAGATTGCCTCGGCTGGACATTCAACAGGACACAAATCGCAATCAATACAATCATCAGGATTAATAGCTAAAAAATTAGGACCTTCATAAAAAGCATCAACCGGACATACAGCCACACAATCAGTATATTTACATTTTATACAATTATCAGTTACTACAAATGCCACAATTTACCCTATATTAATCAGACGAAATATTTTCAGGCGATCATACCTTGAACATAAACAAATTCAATTGCTGATTTCATTAATTCGATTGGTATCGCCAAGGTCTTGGGGTAAAATAGCGAGAATTAGTTGTTATTTTCCCGTCTGGGTATGTAGTTTTGGAAATTTTATGCTTCGTTTGACCAACCTTAAGTTAGATCTCAATCACCAACCTGAAGAATTAGAACAAGCTATTTTGCAAAAGCTTTCTATTAGCGCTGAGCAATTAGTCAGTTTTAATGTATTTAAACGCGGTTACGATGCACGTAGAAAAAATACCATTATTTTAATGTATACCATAGATGTTGAAACCACGGTTGATGAACAATTACTTGAACAGTTCGCAGACGATAACAACGTTAAAACAAGTCCTGATACTAATTACTATTTTGTTGGTAAAGCTCCTGAGGTTGTAGAACAAAGACCAGTTGTTATTGGTTTTGGTCCGTGTGGATTATTCATAGGTTTAGTTTTAGCTCAGATGGGCTTTAAACCGATTATTTTAGAACGCGGTAAAGAAGTGCGTGAACGTACCAAAGATACATTCGGTTTTTGGCGTAAAAAGATATTAAACACTGAATCAAATGTTCAATTTGGCGAAGGCGGAGCGGGTACTTTTTCGGATGGCAAACTCTATAGCCAAGTTAAAGATCCAAAACACTACAGTCGCAAAGTACTAAACGAGTTTGTTGAAGCAGGCGCACCCGAAGAAATTTTATACGTAAGTAAGCCGCATATCGGTACATTCAAACTTGTGACTATGATTGAGAAAATGCGTGCAAAAATTATCGAGCTTGGCGGTGAAATTAGATTTAGCCAGCGTGTTGACGATATTTTATTTGAAGACTGTGAAGCAAATACAAGTGAAACAAAAACTGATACTAATGAAAGTATTGAAGCCGATCGCAAGGTTGTAGGCGTAAAGCTTGCTACTGGAGAGATCATAAAAACTCAACATGTAGCTTTGGCTGTTGGGCATAGTGCTCGCGATACTTTTAAAATGTTAAATGATAAAGATGTTTATATGGTGGCTAAGCCATTTTCTATTGGCTTTAGAATTGAACATGAACAATCAGTTATTGATGACGCGCGATTTGGTAAAAATGCAGGCCATCCTATTTTAGGCTCAGCCGATTATAAATTAGTGCATCATTGTAAAAATGGTCGTTCTGTTTACAGTTTTTGTATGTGTCCAGGTGGAACTGTTGTAGCCGCAGCATCAGAAGAAGGGCGTTTAGTAACGAATGGTATGAGTCAGTACTCTCGTCATGAACGAAATGCGAACAGTGCGATTGTTGTTGGTATCGACCCTAAAGATTTCTCTTATGGTAGCGATACTGATGAAAGCGATAATATTTTAGCGGGAGTCGACCTACAAAGACGACTTGAAGAATTTGCTTATAAACTAGGTGGTGAGAACTACAGCGCGCCAGTGCAATTAGTAGGTGACTTTTTAGCAGGCAGAAAGTCTGGTGAACATGGTAGTGTTGAACCATCTTACAAACCAGGTGTGACTTATTGTGATTTAAGCGAAACGTTACCTCCGTACGCAATTGAAGCTATTCGTGAAGCCTTACCTGCTTTTGAAAAGAAAATAAAAGGTTTTGCTATGGAACACGCTACATTAACTGCAGTTGAAACACGCACTTCATCGCCTATTCAAATAACACGTAACAAAGACAGTTTAGAAAGCTTAAATGTTAATGGTTTATACCCAGCAGGTGAAGGTGCTGGATATGCCGGTGGTATTTTATCTGCAGGTATTGACGGTATTAAAGTCGCTGAAGCTATTGCGTTGAGTATGTTAAATAAGTAACTCAGCCTGTTAGATGTTTAGTTAAACGATTAGATGATTTAACATCATAAATATAAGCCTATTGTTCTTCTTGAACACTAGGCTTTTTTATTGCTTTATTTTCACATTTCATCGTATTAGTTTGTTTTCTATTAGTGTTGTTTTGCTACAATATAAGGCAGGGTAAGTGTTTGCCAATTTGATAAAGGCAGTTGTTCAGACATATCGTGCATGGTGTTCCACAAACTATTTAAAGAAATACGTTTCACTATCCAGCGTGGAATGATGCCTTTAGGATCAGCAATCACAGTGTAAGTAACATTAATATTACCATTATCCGCAGGTTCAATAAGCCAATGAGCTTTGATTACTTCCATTTTTATCATGTTGTTTTGTAAATAGATTTTATCATCTATATCTTCTACCTGTATCTCTACAGATAAATCATCATTCTGCCAATGGCGTGAATTAATTATCATATAGCGCTCTGATACGGGCCAAAAACTCTTAAAGTTAACAACAAAAATATTTTCTTGAGCAGATATATGTTCGAGCACTTTACTTGATTCTGCATTATCTAACCAAATAGGCATATTTTTTGTGTCTTGAATAAATAATAAAAATCCAGACAAGCTTGATTGCATTGTCGCGTTAACTTTTATTTCAATTAACGGGCTATTATTAGATTTATGATATGCCACATGAATATTGTGAGTTTGTTTCCAGGTTTTCCATAAGTGATCATTCAATACATTTTTGTTCAACAATTCTGTATTCGATATATCTGATTGAATAGCTGAACTAGACAAAGGAAATAATGCTGTTAACACTAAAGAAATATAGATACAAAAGTATACTAATGAATATGTGTTATCTACGGCATTTTTATTCACTGTTTTAATATCAAAAACCTTATATTTATTGCAATTACGGCCATATTACACTATATTCCCGTGCTCATTTATTCCTTCGTTGGAATAAAGCAAAAGATTTAGCAAGATAGGGTTTTATTTAATAACGATTATTCAATAAAACGGTGTCTACAAATAATAACATTGATAATACCAGCCTCTATAACAAATTATTGGGGGTTAGTATGAAACTAAAGCAAGCGGCACTTAGTGTGTGTCGCCACTGTATAAAGGATATTTCATGCCAGTAATAACTCTTCCTGACGGTTCTCAGCGTTCTTTCGATAAAGCAGTATCTATAATGGATGTTGCATTAGATATCGGCCCAGGTTTAGCAAAAGCAACAATCGCAGGACGTATCGACGGTAAACTTGTCGATGCGTGTGAATTAATTGAAAACGATGCATCATTACAATTAATTACCAGTAAAGACAGTGAAGGGCTTGAAATTATTCGCCATTCAACTGCCCATTTATTAGGTCATGCTATTAAGCAATTATGGCCAAATACTAAAATGGCGATTGGTCCTACTATTGATAACGGCTTTTATTACGATGTTGATCTAGAAGAATCTATCACAGAAGACGATTTAGTTAAGCTTGAAAAGCGTATGACTGAATTAGCAAGAACTGGTTACGAAGTTGTTAAAAAAACTGGCACTTGGCAAGATGCTTACGATGCATTTACTGAGCGCGGTGAAACATACAAGTTAGAAATTCTTGATGAAAACATTGATAAGTCTGATACACCGGCTTTATACCATCATCTTGAATACACAGACATGTGTCGTGGTCCTCATGTACCAAGTATGCGTCATTGTCATCATTTTAAATTAATGAAAGTTGCCGGCGCTTACTGGCGTGGTAATTCAGAAAATAAAATGTTGCAACGTATTTACGGAACAGCATGGGCTGATAAAAAACAACTTAAAGCATATATTCAACGTTTAGCAGAAGCTGAGAAACGAGATCATCGTAAAATCGGTAAAACGTTAGATCTATTCCATTGGCAAGAAGAAGCACCAGGAATGGTGTTTTGGCACAACGATGGTTGGACTATATATACAGAATTAGAAAAATTCATTCGTGAAAAACTTCATGAATATGATTATGACGAAGTTAAAGGTCCATTAATGATGGATCGCGTGCTTTGGGAAAAATCAGGGCATTGGGATAAGTATGCAGAAAACATGTTCACAACAACGTCTGAGAAGCGTGAATATGCTATAAAACCAATGAACTGTCCTGGTCATGTACAAATATTTAATCAAGGTTTAAAATCTTACCGTGATTTGCCATTACGTATGGCTGAGTTTGGTTGTTGTCATCGTAACGAACCATCAGGTTCTTTACATGGGTTAATGCGCGTACGTGGTTTTACTCAAGATGATGCACATATTTTCTGTACAGAAGATCAAGTTCAAGCAGAAGTAAGCAAATGTATTGAAATGGTCTATGATGTATATAAATCATTTGGTTTTGAAGATATTATCGTTAAATTATCAACGCGTCCTGAAAAACGTATTGGTAGCGACGAAATATGGGATAAAGCTGAACAAGGTTTAGCGCAAGCTTTAACTGATTTAGGTATCAATTTTGAGTATCTTCCAGGTGAAGGTGCTTTTTATGGTCCTAAAATTGAATTTACTCTACTCGATTGCTTAGGTCGTAACTGGCAATGTGGTACAGTTCAACTAGATTTTGCTTTACCAGAGCGTTTAGGCGCAACTTATGTTGGTGAAGATAATGAACGTTACACACCAGTAATGATTCATCGTGCTATTTTAGGATCTTTAGAACGTTTTATCGGAATTTTGATAGAAGAGTACACAGGTAAATTTCCAACGTGGTTATCGCCAAATCAAGTCACTGTAATGAATATTACGGACAAACAGAGCGAATATTGCGAAAAAGTAGTAAAAAAATTGAAAGAAAGTGGATTTAGAGCAAAACTAGACTTGAGAAATGAGAAGATAGGCTTTAAAATCCGCGAGCACACTTTGAAGCGTGTTCCATATTTGTTAGTTGTTGGTGACAAAGAAATGGAATCTGGCGAAATCGCTATACGAACTCGAAGTGGTGAAGATTTAGGTACAATGTCTGTTGATAGTTTTATCGGGAAAATAACAGAAGAAGTTAATACTCGAGTATAAACGGGCATAACAATATTTTATAATCCATATATTACAATTCAGTAATAAAATATGGGAACAAAGTTCTTTGGAGGAACATGGCTATTAAAGGTGGTCAACGAGGCGGGCAAAAAGAGCCAGCTCATCGTTTGAATGAATTAATTACAGGTACTGAAGTACGTTTGATCCGTTATGATGGCGAACCTGGAGGGATAGTTACTCTAGATGAAGCAATGAATCAATCTATCGAAGCAGGCGTTGATTTAGTAGAAATCAGCCCAACGGCACAACCGCCAGTTTGTCGAGTGATGGATTACGGTAAGTTCTTGTATGAAAAAGCCAAAGAACAAAAAGAAGCTCGTAAAAAGCAAAAACAAATACAGGTTAAGGAAATTAAATTCCGACCTGGTACAGATGAAGGCGACTATCAGGTAAAACTACGCAGCCTGAAGCGCTTTTTAGAGGACGGCGACAAGATCAAGGTAACATTACGTTTCCGCGGTCGTGAAATGGCCCACCAAGAACTAGGCTTAGATTTGTTAACTCGCGTTAAAAACGACTTAGCAGAACTAACAGTAGTTGAGTTTTTCCCTCGTAGAGCGGAAGGGCGTCAAATGGTGATGGTCTTAGCCCCTAAAAAATAGATAATAACTGGTAGTTAAAGTAATACGTTAGCTTGCTAACTTATTCACCACTATTATCGAAAACTGGTAATATAGGCTTACAAGTAAAATTAACATCCTAATTGTAAAATTAGGCCATGAGTTTTCGCCTAGATTGCTTAAATTTGGCATCCCAATGCGGAGTTATATATAATGCCTAAAATGAAAACCAATAAAGGTGCTGCAAAGCGCTTTAAAAAAACAGCTACAGGTTACAAGTTCAAACAAGCTGGTCTTCGTCATATTCTGACTAAGCGCCGTACTAAAGTTAAGCGTCATTTGCGTGCTAAATGCATGATCGCTGCTTCTGATATTAAATCAGTTAAAAAACTTTTACGTCACGGTTAATAGGAGATATAGAAAATGGCAAGAGTAAAACGTGGTGTACAAGCACGTGCACGTCATAAGAAGGTTCTAAAGCAAGCTAAAGGTTACTACGGTGCTCGTAGTCGCGTTTATCGCGTTGCTTTCCAAGCCGTAACTAAAGCTGGCCAATACGCATACCGTGACCGTCGTCAACGTAAGCGTCAATTCCGTCAACTTTGGATTGCTCGTATTAACGCAGCAGCTCGTCAAAATGGTTTATCTTACAGCCGTTTCATTAATGGTCTTAAAAAGGCTGCTATTGAAATCGATCGTAAGATCCTAGCTGACATTGCAGTATACGACAAAGCAGCATTTACATTCTTAGTTGAAAAAGCGAAAGCTTCTTTAGTTTAAGATTGAAATATTGTTTAGTATAAAGGACGCCTAGTGCGTCCTTTTTCTATTCTGTTAAATGATTAGTAAATAATAGTTTTAGCAAATGTTATCTCTTAAGTGAAGATAACATTCGCTACAATTATTTAATTTATGAAGGATGTATTGCCATGGGTCTTGCTGATAAAGTTTTAGCAGTGAATAACGATTTACCTATTCGTACAGATGCTCCGGTACATAGCGGTAAAGTACGATCAGTTTATTGGTTAACAGAAGCTGATAGCAAACGTTTAATTAAAGAAAAAGGCTACGATGTAGCAGAAGATACTGCATTAGCTATTATGGTGATCAGTGACCGTATTTCAGCATTCGATTGTATTTGGAAAGGTGAGGGTGGCTTAAAAGGTGTTCCTGGTAAAGGTGCTGCTTTAAATGCAATTTCAAACCATTGGTTCCAATTATTTAAAGATAAGGGATTAGCGGATAGTCATATTTTAGATATTCCACATCCTTTCGTATGGATTGTTCAAAAAGCTAAGCCCGTTATGATTGAAGCGATTTGTCGTCAATATATTACCGGTTCAATGTGGCGTTCTTACAGTAAAGGTGAACGTGAATTTTGTGGTATTAACTTACCTGAAGGCTTACAAAAAGATTCTAAATTACCTGAATTACTGCAAACACCTTCAACCAAAGGTATTTTAAAAGGTATTCCAGACGTACCTGAAGCTGATGACGTAAATATTACTCGTAAAAACATAGTGGACAATTTTGAAGCTTTTAATTTCAAATCAACGAGCGATATAAGCTTGTACGAGAAATTATTAACAGAAGGTTTTAATGTTATTTCTGATGCATTAGCTGAAATTTATCAAGTGTTTGTTGATACTAAGTTTGAGTTTGGTTATGTAAAAGATAAAGCGGGTAATGAAAAGCTCATTTATATGGATGAAGTTGGCACACCTGATTCATCTCGTATTTGGGATGCAGAGCAATACAGTGAAGGAAAAATTGTTGAAAACTCAAAAGAGGGATTTCGCCAATTATTATTAAACTACTTCCCAGATCCTGACATTCTTCTAAACAAAGAAAGAATGCCAGAAAGAGAAGCGTTAGCAAGAGACAATGAATTACCAGAGTCAGTGTTAATGGCTGTTTCAGAAACTTATATTGCGATAGCAGAAAAAATAACAAAGAGTAAAATTGTTATTTCTGATAATCCTAAACAAGAGATTATTGATATTTTAAAAGCAGAATATCAATTGATTGACTAATTAACCCATCGATTGGCTGAATTAGCTTGCTTGAAAATACAAAAACCACAGTTATCACACTGTGGTTTTTTATTGGGTTCATCTTTAAATGCATTTTAAAGTTTATGTAATCGACATTCTACCAATACTATTTAGCAAGCATTAAGCAACTAACTTTTCAACGGTTGTAAACTCAACAATAAATCTTCAGTTAACGCTAGGTTAGAACTGGAGTTATCAATGGCATCTTCAGACTCATTTACTAGGTTAGTAAAGCTTTCAAGTATTTGATTCGTTTGTCCTAATTGCCCTTGAATTTGTTCTATCACTGCTTCTGCCGCAGCACTGCTTTCTTGTGAATGTGAACATACACTGTTTAGTTCAGACTCAATACTTGAAGAAATTTGCAAACTTTCTTCAATACTATCTACAACAATTTTTTGTTGGGAAATAATATCGTCAGAGATACCCATAATTTTCCCCATACCTTCATGAATTTGTTCTGCTGATTCGTTTGATATACTGGCTAATGCTCTTACTTCATCTGCTACTACAGCAAATCCACGTCCATGTTCTCCAGCTCGCGCGGCTTCAATCGCTGCATTCAATGCTAGCAAGTTGGTTTGACTAGCAATACTCTTGATTGCTTCTAAAGAAACTGAAATGGTTTTGTTATTATTGGTTAAACCTTCTAATAGCTTAGTAAAAGCCGAGATGTTTTTTTCTGCAGTTGATATTTTTGCCGATAAACTTTTAAGTTGTTCAAGACTCATCGCGCTTTTAGAAGAGGTTTCTTTTGCTGAAGCAACAGACGTTTGAGACAAGTCAGCAATAATATTAGCTTGATCTGCCAGTTCATTCATTTGGCCAAAACTGCTTTCAATATAATTTAATTGATTAGAAGTATTGCTACTGATGAGTTGAGAGCTAGAAGTTAATGCCGATAGTTTTTGATGACAATTGTTTCTTAGTAATTCATCAACCATCGCTGCCTTAACCTTTAAACGTTCTAGTTCTGTTTTATCAATAGCGGTTTCATTATCAGAGAGTTTTTGTTTGTTTAAAAAAGAGAACATGTTTTACCCATTATTAATTATCAGTTTGTTATCATCGAGACCTTTTGATTAAAACAAAAAGTATATTGAAATATTAATCTTAATAACTACTTGATATTAATGATTAAGTGAATCTTATGTATTTGAAAATATAACCAGTAATAATTACTTAAAACATTGTTAAAGGTTTTATCTGTGGAGCTTTTTTGAAATTGATTTGCTTAAAATATTGAGTAAGAACTAGAACTTAATTTCAGTTTTTGCATCATCAGCACACCTAATATAATGAGCTATGTATTGAGTTTAGACTAGATTAGCCTGAATAGTTTATTTAAATATAAATTCTTTATTTACTCAGATTCGTTTTGTTTTACCAGTATCTTTTCGTTAATGATGAATTATTAAAGAGTTAATCGCTAAAAGCTGCTCTTTTCACTACATTTATTCGTACAAATTGTGTAGAATCAGTCTCCATTTTATTATTCGAATTAGTCTACCCAAAGCCTTAACTTTTAAGTAAGGTGCTTTAGAGGAAATCATGAATTTAGACGATATTATCTTGCAGGCAGAACAGGCAATTGCTGCTGCTACCGATCCTGCTACGCTAGATCAAGTACGAGTTAACTTTTTAGGTAAAAAGGGTTTATTTACAGAGCAAATGAAAGGGCTAAGTAAATTACCAAAAGAAGAAAAACCTAAAGCTGGACAAGTAATCAACATAGCTAAGCAACATGTTCAAAAGTTGCTAACTGAGCGTGGTGAATTATTACGTGCTGAAGTGATTAAGCAAAAACTAGCTGCAGAGTCTATTGATGTGACTTTACCGGGTAGAGGCAACGAAAATGGTGGTCTTCATCCTGTAACGCGAACTATCGAACGTATTGAAAGCTTTTTTGGTGACTTAGGCTTTTCTGTTAAAGAAGGTCCGGAAGTAGAAGATGACTTTCATAACTTCGATGCTTTAAATATTCCTGAGCATCATCCTGCTAGACAAGATCACGATACTTTCTATTTTAATCCTAAGCTTGTGTTACGTACGCAAACTTCAGGTGTACAAATTCGTACAATGGAAAAAGAAGCTCCACCATTAAGAATTATTTCTCCTGGTAAAGTATACCGTAACGATTACGATCAAACTCATACACCTATGTTCCATCAGGTTGAAGGTTTAATGGTAGATAAAGACGTGAGCTTTACTCATCTTAAAGGTATTTTACACGACTTCTTACATCACTTTTTTGAAGAAGAAGTTGAAATCCGTTTCCGCCCATCTTATTTCCCATTTACAGAACCTTCAGCAGAAGTTGATATTATGGGTAAGAATGGCAAATGGTTAGAAGTATTAGGCTGTGGCATGGTTCACCCTAATGTATTGAAATCGGCCGGTATCGACCCAGAAGTATACACAGGCTTTGCCTTTGGTATGGGGGTAGAGCGTTTAACTATGTTGCGCTACGGTGTGAATGATTTACGTTCATTCTTTGAAAACGATCTTCGCTTCTTAAAACAGTTCAAGTAGGAAAGCCAACAATGAAATTTAGTGAATCATGGTTAAGAGAGTGGGTGAATCCTGCTCTATCTTCAGATGAGTTGTCTCATCAAATTACAATGGCTGGCTTAGAAGTTGATGCTGTTGAACCTGTAGCTGGTGAATTTACCGGTGTACTTATTGGCGAAGTGGTTGAATGTGGACCACACCCTGATGCTGATAAATTACAAGTAACAAAAATTAATTTAGGACCAGATTTTAACGACGGTGAGTTAGTTGATATTGTTTGTGGTGCTAAAAACTGTCGTTTAGGTCTTAAAGTCGCGGTTGCTACAGTAGGTGCTGTATTACCTGGTAATTTTAAAATTAAAAAAGCTAAATTACGTGGTGTACCATCACACGGTATGTTGTGTAGCGAATCAGAAATTGGTTTAGCAGAAAGCTCTGATGGTATTTTAGAGCTAGCTCAAGATGCACCTATTGGTTTATGTGTGCGTGAATATCTTGATTTAGACGATGTAACCATTGATGTTGATTTAACAGCTAACCGTGGTGATTGTTTAGGTCTTAAAGGTTTAGCACGTGAAGTAGGTGTTCTAAATAGCTTAGCTGTAACTGAACCTGAAATTAATGATATAGCTGCTGTTATTACTGATGAACTAACTATTACATTATCAGCTGAACAAGCATGTCCGCGTTATTTTGGCCGTGTTATTAAAAATATCGACGTAACGGCTCAATCACCGCTATGGATGGTAGAAAAATTAAGACGTTGTGGTATTCGCTCAATAGACCCTGTAGTTGATGTAACAAACTACGTTTTATTAGAGCAAGGTCACCCAATGCATGCTTTTGATTTAGATAAAATCGAAGGTGGCATTAACGTACGTTTCGCGAATAACGAAGAAAAGTTAACTTTATTAGATGAAAATGAAGTGACGCTTTCAACAGAAACTTTAGTTATCGCAGATGACAACAAAGCATTAGCAATGGCTGGTATCTTTGGTGGATTAAATTCAGGTGTTACTATCGAGTCTAAAAATATCTTTTTAGAAAGCGCTTTTTTTAGCCCGTTAGCTATTTTAGGTAAAGCTCGTCAGTATGGTTTACACACTGATGCTTCTCATCGTTATGAGCGTGGTGTAGATCCACAGTTACAACTTGATGCGATGAACCGAGCGACTGAATTATTACTTGAAATTGTTGGTGGTGAAGCAGGTCCTATTACTGAAGCTAAGTCTGATGAAAATATCCCTCAAGAAAAGCAAATCAGTCTACGTAGAGTTAAATTAGACTCTCGTATTGGTCATCATATTGCTGATGAACAAGTTGCTGATATTCTAACGCGTTTAGGTTTCACTATTTCTTTCGAAAACGACGTATGGCAGGTAACTGTTCCAGCATACCGTTTTGATATTAAAATTGAAGTAGACTTAATCGAAGAAGTTGCTCGTATTTTTGGTTACAATAACATTCCTAATGTATCGCCAAAAGCAACATTAAGCATGTGTGCAAATAAAGAAGCTAACTTGAGTGTAAGTAAATTACGTAATGCTTTAGTTAACCGCGGTTATCAAGAAGCTATAACTTACAGTTTTGTTGATCCTAAAGTTCAAGCATTGTTACACCCAGGTCAAGAAGTGATGACATTACCTCATCCTATTTCATCAGAAATGTCAGTAATGCGTCTGAGCTTATGGACTGGGTTATTACAATCAGTTGCTTATAACCAAAACCGTCAACAAAACAGACTACGTTTATTTGAAACTGGTTTACGTTTTGTTCCTGACGAGTCTGCTGAAAATGGCGTAAGACAAGAAAATATGATTGCCGGTGTTATTACAGGTCAACGTAATGAAGAACATTGGGATATGGAAAAAGCTGCAACTGACTTTTACGATATTAAAGCTGATGTTGAAGCGCTACTTTCATTGACGGCTGATGCTTCTGCTTACGAGTTTTCAAAAGCTGAAGTTAGTGCGCTACATCCAGGACAAACAGCTGGAATCTACCGAAATGGTACTTTAGTTGGCTATGTTGGTACCTTACATCCTGAATTAGAACGTAAATTAGGTCTAAACAGTAAAACATTAATTTTTGAACTATTATTGTCTGAAATTTTAACAGCTAAAATTCCTGAAGCTGCCGCTATATCTCGCTTTCCTTCGAACAGACGAGACATTGCTGTAGTGGTAAAAGAAGAAGTTGACGCAAAAAATGTGTTACAACTTATTGAAAAGGTTGGCGGAAATTATTTAATTGATCTAAACTTGTTCGATGTATACAGAGGCGAAAGCATTGAAGAAGGCTCAAAGAGCTTAGCAATAGCCCTTATACTGCAAGATAATGATAAAACACTTGAAGAAAAAGACATTTCGGATGTTGTTAACAGAGTGATTGATTCATTAGAAACTCAATTAAACGCATCACTGAGGGATTGAGCAATGGCGCTTACCAAAGCAGAAGTAGCAGAACATTTGTATGAAAAAGTCGGTCTTAACAAACGCGACGCAAAAGATATGGTAGAAATATTTTTTGAAGAAATACGTGAGACGTTAGAAAGCGGTGAGCAGGTGAAACTTTCAGGATTTGGAAATTTTGATCTGCGAGTGAAAAGCGAACGTCCAGGTAGAAACCCTAAAACAGGTCAAGATATTCCAATCTCGGCTCGTAAGGTAGTTACATTTAGACCGGGTCAGAAATTAAAAAGTCGAGTTGAAAACGGTAACGGTTAGTAATACGTTATAATTGACTTATAAAAGGCTGCTTTGCAGCCTTTTTTGTTGCCTATTATTAATTGAGATACTTTAAGTGAAAATATCTAAAGGACTAGCCGGTTAGTTTGATAACTTAGGTAGGAAGCTAGTTATCCTTTAACATCCTAATATTTCGTCCGGTTAATTGAGATGACTTATATCGCCAATCTTAGGTGTTATTTTTAACTTCTCTTTATCGCTTTTATCTTTTGAAGTTAACTTTACCGGTTTTAATTTAACGGGTTTAATTACTTTTTGCGTTGACTCGGCTTTTACTTTTTTCTTAAAGGCTTTACGACAAACACTCTTAGAAGTGCGAAGAGAGAGATGAATAAATATAACAATACATAAGGCAAATAAGGTTCCGCTAATTAATGCATGTAAACTGAGAGGGATAGCGAGTTGATATTGTTGAATTGTCGCTTGCGCCATAGATTCATCAAACTCAGTAATAAAATAAAACACACGATTTATATATTCAGCATCTTGTAAATTAGTTAGATGACTTTGTAAATCTGTTACTCGCTCTGTTACTTTTGAAATGACATGGGCTGTTTCATTGATAGAAGGTTCGCTGTTAGTTAAATACTTGTCTACCATTAATTTTAAATTACCGTCAAAATGGCGGTCAGCTATTTCTTGATAGTCGCCTAATTGAAGTAAAGCCTCATTTAAATGACCTGATAACCTTTGTGAATACTGCTGAATAAATTCAGGCAGTTGTAAACCTAATATAAAGGTTAACGTAAACAAACATCGATCAAATAATGTCGATAATATTTTTAACATAGAAAAGTTTCCTAAATTCCATAGTTAACAAGTATTGAATTTATATAAACATAAGCTTGAGCACACATAAAGTTATTTACATTTTGCGTATATGTTTCTGATAATAACTTACTTCTTTAAGCTGAAAATCACTACGTAGCTCATGTTCTAAAGGGTTTGTACTAGAAAGTTAAACACTATATGGTTAGCCCACAATTAATGAAGGTCAATTAAGCATGCGTCCAACTCGTTTTACCGATCGTGAAGTCACTCAAATAAACTGGCAAGTAATTAAAATGCTAGTGCCATATATTATGGAGTTTAAAGTACGTATTGGCTTTGCATTATTATGTTTAGTATTAACTAAAGTTGCTAGCGTATATTTACCTTTTATTTTAAAAGATATTGTCGATTTATTAGATCAACAACAAGAAAACCGAGTGTATCTAGTACCATTTGGGTTGGTTGCTGCTTATGGTTTGATTCGACTTTCCATTGTTTTATTTGCTGAGATACGCGATACATTATTTGGTCGTGTTACTGAACGAGCGATAAGACGTATCGGCTTAAAAGTTTTTAATCACCTGCATCAACTCGACTTGAGCTTTCATTTAGATCGCCAAACGGGTGGTTTATCTCGTGATATAGATCGTGGTAATTCAGGTCTTAGCTTTTTAATGCGCTTTATGATTTTTAATATCATTCCTACTTTATTAGAAATTATTATGGTGGTAGGTATTCTATTTTTTAATTACGGTATATGGTTTGCGTTGATCACAGCGTCTTCAATTACTTGCTATATTCTTTATTCTATTAAGGCAACCAACTGGCGTACTGAATTTATTAGAGAGGCAAATAAGGCCGACTCTACTAGTAATACTCGTGCTATAGACAGCTTACTCAATTATGAAACAGTTAAATATTTTACAAATGAATCTTATGAAGCTGATGCTTACGATCGTCAATTAGAAAACTGGGAAAAAGCTAAAGCAAAAAATCGTTTATCGTTATTCGCCTTAAACGGTGGGCAAGCTATTATCATTTCTGTGTCTATGACCTTAATGTTAGGTTTAGCAGCATATCAAGTAACCTACGAGCAAATGACACTAGGTGATTTTGTTTTGATCAATGCTTTTATGATGCAGCTGTTTTTACCGTTGAACTTTCTTGGTTTTGTTTATCGTGAAGTTAAAGGTTCATTAGCTAACATTGAACACATGTTTGGATTATTGTTAAAGAAACCCAAAGTAACTGATGTTGAAAACGCCAAAGATTTAGAGATAAAAGGTGGAGAAGTTCAGTTTTCTAATGTCTCATTTGCTTATGATAGTAAACGACCTATTATCAAAAATATTTCTTTCTCGATAAAGCCAGGACATAAAATCGCTGTAGTGGGTGAAAGTGGTTCAGGTAAATCAACACTCGTTAAATTGTTATTTAGATTTTATGATGTAACGCAAGGTTCTATTTTGATTGATGGCCAAGCAGTTGATCAAGTCAGGCAACACTCCCTTAGACAGAATATTGGCATAGTGCCGCAAGATACCGTGTTATTTAATGATACGTTATTTGAAAACATAAAATACGGTAATACTAATGCCACAGATGAAGAAGTTCACAAAGCGATAGCATTATCTCATTTATCGGGTTTTATCGAATCTTTACCTGATGGTACTCAAACCCAAGTAGGAGAAAGAGGCTTAAAGCTTTCAGGCGGCGAGAAACAACGAGTGGCAATTGCACGTACCATATTAAAGAATCCTGCTATTTTAGTGTTCGATGAAGCAACATCGTCTTTAGATAGTCATTCAGAGCAGGCTATCTTAAAAGCTATTCAAACGGTAGCTCAGGATCATACCAGCTTGGTTATTGCTCATCGCTTATCTACCATAGTTGATGCCGATAATATTATTGTAATGAACAAAGGTGAAATTGTAGAAGAGGGCGATCATCAAACCCTTATCAAGAAACAAGGTCATTACTTTAAAATGTGGCAACTACAGCAATCGAGCTAACTCATTAAAGTTAACGTTTACTAAAACTACCCATACAAAATTTATAGATAAGAATATGACAACTGAAATAACGAGCACGACAGAATTAACAGAAGTAAGGCAAACCAGACAATGGATAGAACAGATAATTGTTGAACTTAATTTTTGCCCTTTTGCTAAAAAAGAATTAGTAAACAACACGATTCATTATTATCTTTCGGAACAGAAAAAGCTTAAATTGGCATTAGCCGAAGTATTTGAACAATGTCTGTATTTGAAAAACAATCCACAGATAGAAACCAGTTTGATCATATACAACCCAGGTTTTAAATCGTTTGAACAGTATTTAGAGCTTGTCGATTATGCCAATGAGTTACTGTTTGATTCAGAGTTTGAAGGTGTTTTTCAATTAGCGAGTTTCCATCCTGATTACTATTTTGATGGTGCAGATATGGATGATGCCGAAAACTATACCAATAGATCACCATATCCAGTTATTCACTTGTTAAGAGAAGCAAGCCTAACGCGTGTATTATCTACCTACAAAAATCCTGAAAATATCCCAGAAAACAATATTGCGTTAGCTCAGGAAAAAGGTAGTAACCACTTTGAGCAAGTGCTTAAAAATATTAGAAACAGTTAAGCTAAGGCAGTTAAAGTTACTAGCTGAAACAATTATTAAAACTCGGTATACTGCGTTGTTCTGACATCGCAGCTATAAAATAGGTATTCTTTTTCGTGGAAAATAATCAAATGGTCAATGTGGGTGGAAACATTGAAAGTGCAGTACAAGGTCAATACTCAATCGATATAAGATCTGTACTACAAGAAGCTTGGACTTTAACTAAAATATCAAGGTTATCAATTGTGATAGGTGCATTAATTTGCATGTTTTTATCAATGGTTATTGTTATGGTGGCTAGCCAATATTTAGGTGGTGTTGAGAACGCATTAAAAGATATGAAAGCTCAATACATTATTAATGTATTAGTTACTTTGGTTATTTCGCCTTTTATTGCTGGTATTGAAATGATGGGCGTATTTCATGCGGTTGGTTTAAAAACTCAGCCTAAATTAGTATTCGCGTTCTTAAGTAAAGGCGCCATTATTGCGATATGCGCATTGTTATCTTCAACCTTATCATCATTGGGTTTTAACTTACTAATTTTACCAGGTATCTTTTTATTAGTGACTTTATCGTTAACGGTTCCGTTAGTCGTTGAGAAAAATATGATGCCGATAAAAGCAATTATCTTAAGTGTTAAAGCGTTACGTTTCCAATTTTTCAAATTACTCGCTATTTATGGCATTTTAGCGATGATATTAATCTTTTCTATTTTCCCATTGCTTGCCATGATGAACTCAGGTTTTGAAATGATTGGCGTGGTGTTTTTATGTTTCGCACTTACATACTTAACTCCTCTTTTTTATAACACCAAAGGAATTTTATATCGTGAAATTTTTGGTGTTAAAGTGAATGCGTCAGAAGCACCAGCAGGAAGTCATTCAGATAATGATGATAGTGGTGATAACAATAGTAACAGCGGTAATGGAAATAACGGCAGCTTTACAGCTTAAAAAACTAAGGTTATTTTACTTTTAACTTTCTGATTAAGTTTTTGCAAATTAACAAGATATTGAAACAAAAAAACTATTTATGTAAAGGCATAAATAGTTTTTTTATTTAAGAGGCGTTATTTTGAGATTTTAACTGATGAGTTATGTAATCAGGCGACTCAGTGCTACTTATCTCGAACTCAGGTTACTTAACTTCTACTATATCAATTGTGTTAATAGATGACTCACTTGCAATGATATTGTCTACAGGAATCACTTCAGGAGCTTGTAGTGTTACATCTTCACGGTCAAACGCAATATCACCGCCATTAATAACACCAGAATCTTTTGAAATACTCTTAAAGTCAAACAGTTCACCGTCACACATATGAGAAGGTACAATATTTTTCATCGCTGTGAACATAGACTCAATTCGTCCAGGATGATTTATATTCCAATCACTTAACATCTTTTTAATGTTTTGACGTTCTAGATTTGGCTGAGAACCACATAAATTACAAGGAATAATAGGGAAATTTTTAAGTGCTGCATACTGGATTAATTCTTCTTCTTTACAGAAAGCTAAAGGTCGAATAACAACATGCTCGCCATTATCTGAAACTAGTTTAGCAGGCATAGATTTTATCTTTCCACCATGAAACATGTTTAGCATCATGGTTTCAATCATATCGTCTCTATGATGTCCCAAGGCTACTTTTGTTGCGCCAATTTCTTTAGCTGTTCTATATAAAATAGCGCGTCTTAAACGCGAGCATAAACTACACGTGGTTTTGCCTTCAGGTATTTTGTCGGTAACGATAGAGTAGGTATCTTCTTCTACAACTTGATACTCAACCCCTAAAGATTCTAAATACTCAGGTAAAATATGTTCAGGAAAGCCTGGTTGTTTTTGATCTAAATTAACGGCAACTAAATCAAATTTAATAGGCGCTAAACTCTGCAAGATCATCAGGATAGAAAGCATCGCGTAACTATCTTTACCTCCAGATAAACACACCATTATTTTATCGCCATCTTCAATCATGTTGTATTCGGCAATTGCTTGACCCACATGACGACGCAAACGTTTTTCTAACTTGGATAATTGCGTAGCTTGGGCAGCAGTTAATTGTTTAATGGGTTGTTGAAATGTAGTAGATAAAGGCTTCATAAATGATCTCGAGTTAATAACGGGCGCATTATACCTAAAGGTAAATGTTTTAGGAACTAGCGATAAAAACTATTGAAGTCTTGTGAAGAGAAGTGAGTATATTAAGGTTATAAAATTTAATGTGGAGTAACTCTAGTTAATGCAGGATTTTATCAACAAACCTAAGTACAGGTTAACTAGAGTTTAAATAAGGACAGTTTACTTTTTATCTATTTTTACTTTTTTAAACCAAAGTCCAAAAATAACAAAAACGAAAAACATGACATGTAACCAAAGCTTAGGCCCTATGGCTGTGTTTAATGGTGCTAAATCACTTAAAGGAGTAAAGGTTTCTGTAGTTACTAGCTTTACTACCCATTCGTTTGCAGGAGTCGCAATTAATGTTGTGAACCAACCTAATACAATCACTTGCGCGCTGCTGACCCATAAAGAATGATTGAAGTTAAAAATAACCGTAGAGATAACAGCATAAGCGATTGAAACACTGATATGCACAAACCAAGATAATATAAGTGCAGCAATTTCACTGTATCCACCAAAACTAACATATGCTGCAGCATGACGAGAGGTTAACGTTGCTAAACCAAATAGTGGCTGAAAAATAATAAAGGCAATGCTAGCAATTAAGCCAACAATAAAAGCGGTGATTAAGGTGTTTTTCATAGGTCTTTAATAAATTTATTAAGTTTGTATTCTTATAAGACAGAGTTGAGACTATTTAAATTTCCGAAGTATTTCTTATCTTTGTGCTTTAACACAATAAATAATAGCTAATATAACAATTTGTAGCGCTAAAAAATTCAACCAATAAACTAATGAAATAACACCAATGTTGAGCACAAATTTGAAAGACAAACACATTAGCAATACACCTGTTGCAAGCAGAATCTTGCTGAGCAGTTTACTAGGCGGTTGCCCAAAGCAAGCGCAAAAATGTTTATGCATAGATAAAGATAAGGTAATTAATGCGATTGTTTGTAGTGATAGGGTGACTAACATCAATATTACCCAGTGGTTACACGGTTTTTGCGTTTTAGCCATAACGCAGTTTTCAAGAAAGCTACGCCAGATAATATAATCATAATATTAAACATTAAATATGCACCGTTAAATTGTTCAACTGCATTTACTAAGCGTTGACTGTCTTGTAAAAAATCAATAAAAGGCAGCGATAAACACAATAAGGCACATATCATTAATTGCTCGAACCATGCTTTTTTAGCTGGCCTTAAAATACTGTGTAATAAGGTAGTTAACCAAACCCATAAAAATATGTTCACTTCTAACGAAGCTCTATTTGATACATCAAAGGCTAAAAATCTATTAGCATGAAAGTAAGATAAAACGGCTAACAATAGGCCAGCGAAACCTGCAACATTTAAACATTCAACAATATGATGACCTATATGACGTTGTTTCACTTTGGCTAAACGTTTGTTTAACCAGATTATGGAACCTGTTGCTATTAAGGCTGATGACAATAAACCTAAAATGAAGAACATCCATCTTAAAGGTACATCAGCAAAATGCGCTTCGTGTAACCCATAAAATATTCGTCTTACTTTCATTGGAGTACTTTGTTCTGGATAACCAGTAAGTGCTTTACCAGAAGTTGATGAAAACACTAAACGTTCAGCTTGATTTGATAATGTATTATGTTTTACTCGATTAACGATGATCCTACCGTTTTCACGATAGGGTTGTTCATAGGTAATATAGTCAATTTGATTTTTTCCTGTCCATTTCTGGTTTATTTGCTCTTCAATAATTGAAAAATCAGTTAAAGGTTCGGCAACAGGTGCTTGTTTATCAAGAGCAGGTAAGCTTGGAAAAACCTCTTTGTTAAACTGTTTTATATTGTCAGGATAAAAATGTTGAGTGCTTGAAGGAATATAGGTGGTTACGTATATCATTAACGCGCTGCTACAAATCATTAAACAAAAGGGCAAAGTAACAATACCCATTAAAGCATGTGAGTCAGAGAGGAGTTTGCTCAGCTTAGCTTTACGTAAGGTGAAAAAATCTCGGAAAAATCGACGATGTGTAAAAATACCGCTAAATAATGCTATCAACATCATCATGGCTGCAACACCTGCTATATATCTACCACCATAACCTCTTAACTGTAATGTGTAGTGAAAAGTTCGAAAGAAATCACCGCCTTTGGTGTCTCTTACCTCAATAGGAGAAACGTTATTTAACGATAGGTTTTCTACTTTTCTTTTACGTCCATTACTCCATTGAATGTATAAATGCTTACTGCGACTGTCTGGTAAATAAATACGCCAACGTTCAGCGTTAAGTTCACGTGATTTAAGGTGAGTAATAGATTTATTAATAATGTTTACATTAGGCGAATATTGATTTAGTTCTGGCTTCATCCATTGGCTGAGTTCTTGATTAAAATAGCTTAAAGTACCAGTAATAAATATAGCAAATAGTAACCAACCGATAACCAAACCAGAGTAGGTGTGAAGCCAAATCATACTTTTTCTAAAGTCAGGTTTCATGAGTTATTGCTATAAGTTAAGTTTAGTGTGTGAGAGTTAATCGTTGTAATGTTGTTACTGATAGTTTGGTTCGACATCATGCTTAATACAGATTCAGTCTTACTATTAACGTGGAGGTTGTTAGGTATAGCCATTTGATAACATGCAAGAAGTAGGGCGCAAAATATAAAAAGATTACGCCATAAACTTAAAAGTGTTGGCAGACAGAAACTTAATATGATCACAATGAAATAACACAAATAACTGAGCATAGTTGTAATTAATACACTCGTAGATAATGTGTAATTTAGCCAAACGGTTAATGCTGGAACCAGTGCAATACTAAAACCTGTGGAAATTGCATAACCGCCAACAGTAGCGGTTATGCAACGTAACCATAGCTGTTTCGAATGTGTCATATTAAGTCAATGTATTTAGCGTTAAGTAAAAGTTTTTAGCATTAAAAACGGTAAGTTGCCGTTACTTTTGCGTTTCTGCTTTCACCCGGTAAACCACCGGCATACATGGCTTTACTGTAATACGTAGTATCCGTTAAATTATTGATGTTTAGTTGTAAGTCCCAATCATTTAGCTGATAACTTACGGCTGCATCTACTACCGAATAAGATGGAATGTAAGCGTAAGGTAACCCGTAACTTGAAGCATACAAACTGCGTTCATCTTCATAAGTTACACCTAAACTAAACTTCATAGGAGCAGGTAATGCTTTAAATTGATGTTCGTAGCTAGTCCACAAACGCACATACTTTAATGGTACACCTTTAGATTGACCTTCTTCGGCATCACCTTGTACTGTCGTTGCATCTAGGTAAGTAGCATTGAAGTTCATCGTCCACTGTTCGTTGATTGCTAAGTTTAAATCAAGTTCTGCACCACGACTTCTATCCGATTCGTCATAAAAATACTGAGCAACATCTATATTGTAATCAGTAGCATCTTCGTTCTCGTTGTATAAAGGGTTGCTATATCTGAGGTTAGTTCTACTGGTTTCAAATAATACAAAAGACAATAATAGATCTTCATCAAAAGCTTTATATCTGAAGCCCAAATCAACAGATTTTGATTCAGAATCTTCACGATCATCACCGTCTGCATCTAAACTGCCTAAAATACTATAAGCCGTTCGACCACGTGAATAATTAATGAAAGCAGCAAATTGCTCAGATATTTGGTAATTCAAACCGACATTAAAAGATAAACCTGAATCATCGGTATCAAGTTCTTCGCCAATACCTGGAGCGCTATCAGTGCCTTTGTGTTGGTAATCTTGTTCGATAGTTGTATAAGCAAGCCCAAAACGACCAGTTAAAGCATTATCAAAGTAAATAACTTCTTGCGCACTTATTCCATAGGCACTGACTGTTTTATCGTAATTAGTTCTTAGGCTAGGGTCATAGTCTTCAAAACTACCTGTTGGCCAATTAGGGTTCCTAATATCCAAAATGTAAGGCAAGCTTCCACCACCATCTGCATCCCAAATTGACGACGATTGAACTGATGCTTCACGATGTTCATAGTTGGCGCTAATTAAATGTTCACCAGAGAAAAGGCCTGAAGACCAAGTGTTAGTTAAATCAACAAAGTACTGCCATGTTTTTTCATCTGCTACTTGTTGACGATACTCTTGTCGACGTGCGGCATATGGATATAAAACATCATCGATAACTAAAGGCGCTCTTGGATCTGCATTTATTTCACCATTTCTATTCCAGTAAATATAATTCAACCCACCTGTTTGGCGGGTAAAGTCTGAAGAATAATCACGGTATTGTAATTGATGAGTTAATAATAAATCGTTAGAGAAGTTAATATCGTGGCGAACTTTTATACGAACTTCCTTTCCATCATTAGGTGTAGATAGTGGAGAAATTAAACTACTGTCACCTAAATCATAAGGTGTTAAACCATCGCTTGGTAAAATTGTGCTTAATAGTTCGGTACGTTGTGCTTCAGTTAACTGAACGCCTGTAATTCCGTCGCCATCTGCATCTGTATCGTTAGCTAAATCATCAATGGTTAAATCAGCTACAGCAACATTGATATCATCTAAACTTAATATGCGCACAGGATCACCTACAGAATCAATTTGGATTGAATCTTTTATGTAAGCGGCGGAAAATAAGAATCTATTATCTTCAGATACGTCATAACTTAATGAAGCATATAGTTCTGCACGTTCTGAACTCAGGTCTCTATAGCCGTCAGACTCCTCGTAGTTAGCTACAATACGGTAAGCTGTGTTATCGGTTAATGCTGATGTAGCATCAAGCGTTAAACCAACATTATTCCATTGTCCAACGAGCGCTTTTATTTCATAGCTTTCTTTTTCTTGTGGCTTTTTCTCTATAAGATTGATAACACCACCAGCTGAACCCATACCATAAAGACCTGTTGCAGGGCCTTTTAATACTTCAACACTTTCAATATTGGTCATTGAGCGAGTAGGATTATAGCTATTTTCTAAATCAGCACCGCCATAAATGCCATCGTAGGTGTAATTTGCGCCTAAGCCACGAATAGATAAGTTATCTCCAATACCGTAATTGTTACCTGCTTGCGTTAAACCACTGATGTTACGCAAACTGTCTTGTAGAGTAGTGCTTGATTGCTCATTCAATAATAACTTGTCTACAACTACGATAGCTGCAGGTGTTTGCATAAGTGTCATGTTTGACTTTGTTGCCGTGCCTGACTCTAATATCAAACGGTTATGTAAAGCATAAACGCTAATACGCTCAACTTTATTGTCGTATTGTGTAATATTATTCGCAGGTATTGCTAAGCTCGCAGCTGATTCATTATTTGCTTTATCTTTTATAACTACAGTATTACTTTTTAACCAAACAGCTTCTAAATTGCTATCAGCCAATAGAGCATTAATCAATGCTTTATTTGATTTTATCGAGTTAGTTGCCTTAGCATTACCTTTGATAACAGAAGGCTTAGCATAAATGGTAATGTTTTGAGTTTTAGCAACATCACTGAGGACGTTAATTAATGGCTCATGTGTTGATAAAGGTGTTGTTTCAGCTAGAGAGCTAGCTGAAAAAGTCGCTAATATTATTGAAGTCAATAATGAAAGAGGTGCTATGTTTTTGTATTTAGAAGACATCAATGTTTACCCTAAATTTTGCATTAAATGGTGGTGTAGTTTTAATGTCGCGAATGGTAATGATTGTTATTTAGATTGTCAATGGTAAGGGTGATATTTAATGTTTTTTGTTAAACTTAAAGTTTTTTAGATAGGTTAGCTTTGATAAGAGAGAGGTTAAATGACTGTAATTAATTTCTTAAAAAGACGGGGGTAATCAAAATGCATCATTGTATTTACCTACTATAAACATTGTTGTTAAAAACTAAATGTTCAACTATTCATACATCATATCGTATTGAAATATTAACTAATTTCTGAATGTTGAAGAAATATGACTAAAGATGTAATCTAACGAAGTTCTATATCTTAATATTGCTATACTTAGATATATAAAGTACGTAAGTTAATATTACTCATGAATTAATACTCAAACTTTATAGAACATTTTCTGTTTATGAATAATAAATAGAACTAAACCTTTCTTCGCTATGAACTCAGATATGCAATGCATATAAAATGACGGGATGTATTTTGTTAGGATTAACAATGATATGAAAAACGACTTAAAATTTAAAATATTCCTTATTCTTATCAGTGTTTTCAGCTTTTCCCCTTCAGTTTATGCCGCAACTTGTGGCGCGGGTAGCGATGCGAATGTAAGTGAACTACAGGGTTATACCCAAATCTATCAGCTCGATATACCTTCTAATGCCAATTATGGTACTAACACTCCCGTCTATGGTATCGATAATTCAGCAACAACTATTGATAATGGTATCGCTCGTATTGGTTACTATTTAGAGCTACAAAAAGATGGTAGTTGTGAAACCGAATGGGTTTGGGTATCCATGAATGCGTTTACACAGAATCTAGGTGAAATTGGTGTTCCTGTTAGTAGTACTGGAGTTACTTGGCAACAGTCTATTGATAATATGAATGTAGAGTCAAATGTTGCAGGAGTTGTTACTGGAACTGATATATCTACTGGTAACATTGAATTTTGGCATCATTGTTATACTAGAGAGAATGATACATTTGTTCTTAATGCGAGTGATGATGTTTTTGATTTTGGAGATTCACTAAGAGCCGATAGAACGTCCTGTCATGGTTCTATGCAAGTACATAATTACAGCGAAGCACAAACACTATTTGCTTTTAATGCTTGGGATTCTAATAGAATCGACTCAATAGGTATAGGTAATAACACAGGTGGGAACCCAGATTGGACATTTGCAGATAATATAGATGATTACACTCTTAGAAGTATAGAAGTATGGGTTCAGCCACAAAATCTTGCCGTACTTGATTTAAATGCCAACGGTGGTATTAATCCAGATACAGGAAATGCTTGGCAAGTAGGAGATGTAGATCAAGTTTACGAGGTCGCCCGTTATGCCAGTAGCACTCAAGATGCTAGCGGTAACATAACAATAACAGATGCTAACTTAAGTTTATTTATTGAGGGTAATCTATGGCAAAAAATAAACTTCCCCTACACAGTCACAGAAAACACTGTTATTGAATTTGATTTTCAAAGTACTGAGCAAGGTGAAATTCATGCTATAGGTTTTGATGACGATTTATCTCAAAGTGAAGATCGTACTTTTATGCTTTATGGTACGCAATCTTGGGGTATATCAGATTTTGATAATTATAGCGGAAGTGGTGTTACACATTACACGATTCCAGTAGGGCAATTTTATACAGGAAATTTTGACCACCTATTCTTTATAAATGACGATGATGATAATCCTACGAGAAATAGTACTTTCAGCAATATTGTTGTGTATGAAGCCAGTAATATTGATCCTGAAATAGGTCAAGGCTGTGACGCTAATACAGGCCTTTTAAATGCTGTAGGTATAAAAATCAACAATGCTGGTACAGACGTACAGATAGATAACAGTACTGAAGCTTTAGCTATTCATGCTGCTTGGTTAGCTGCTGGATCACCATCAACTGGTTTAATCGATAATGAGAAGTATAATGTTTCGGCAAGTGGTTCAAGTACTGTTGAACGTATTGATTTTGGTGGTTCAGAACATGATTTTACAGGTACTTTAGCGTACCCAGGTAATAGTAATGGTGTAAATGGCAGCAATTTTGTTGTATATACTTCTGGAATACTTAGTTTACCAGCAGGCGATTACACCATTTATGTAGAGAGTGATGATGGATTTAGTTTTGTTATGGATACTATTGCTGGTGATAGTGTTTCATTCAACAAATTTGGGAGTTCAAACAGTGGCGATGCTAATGAGTTGAGATTTGAAGAGCCTACAGGTAACTCTAATACAGGTGGTTCTTTTACTTTAAGTCAATATTCATCTTTTGATATAGCCGCTATGTTTTTTGAACGAGGCGGCGGAGATTATTTAGAAATTTCTATCACTAATGATATACGAACTTCTGCCGCACCTTCGGGTTATGAAATTCTTAGTGCTGGCGCTCTTAGTGGTAAAGTTCAATTTGGAGGATGTTTAATAGACCATTATGAGATTATTCATGACGGTCAAGGTTTAACCTGTGCAGTTGAGCCGGTCACCATCAAAGCTTGTATGAATAGTGATTGTTCAACGTTAAGCTCTGATGAGATAACACTTGATTTGCAAGCAACTAACACATCGACCACGACGACTAAAAAATCTGTAACCTTTATTGGTAGTACTGAACTTGTTGGTGTTAACTTTAGTCATACGTTTGCAGAAACCCTTAGTTTATCTCTCGCTAATGCAACAGTCATAGCAACAGAGCCTCTTGTTTGTGATGATAGTAGCGGTACAAGTTGTAATATAGCCTTTTCAGATACTGGCTTTATTTTTGGGAATAACAATAACAGCTCGCCAATTATACCGACACAACTTTCAGGTAAGCCATCAGATACAGGTTTTAATGCGGAAAACTTATTTATACAAGCAGTAAGAACTGATGATAATACAGGTTCATGTACTGGCGTTTTTCCTGATGGTGGAGATGTTCCTATTAACCTTTCATACACTTGTCATGGTGATAGCAGTGCATGTACGAGTAATTTAGAGCTTACCAACAATGCCACACCTAAAAGTATTACAACAAACGTAACCGAACAGTCTTTACGTTTTGATAGTAATTCTACCGCTTATTTTACTCTTAATTACCCTGATGCAGGTAAACTTACTATTAACGCACAAAAAGATATTGATGTTGATGGTTTAGGAGATATTAAAAGCTTCAACTCATCATCAAATGCTTTTGTTGTTCGTCCCTTTGGTGTTCAATTAGACTTCAGCCAAGATACAAATAGTGCTAATGCATTAGCTTCTAGCACATCAGAGAGTGACTTCAAAAAAGCAGGTGAAACTTTTTCATTAAGAGCTATAGCGAAACAATGGGCTGCAGGTCAAGATGTCGATAATGATGGGGTTCCTGATGATTTCAGCGATTTAAGCGGTAATAGCACGGCTAATAATTTTGATAATGAACAATTAAGTGTGACCAGAACATTATTTTTACCTGATCCTACAACGGCAAATATTGGTGTACTCACAACTGAAACAAGTAACACTTTTAATGGCAGTATTTTAGATAATAATTATAACTTCTCGGAAGTAGGGATTATTCATTTATCTGCATCATTGACTGATAGTGATTATATTGGTGGTGGTGATATACAAGGCTATATTGCAAATGTGGGGCGCTTCACTCCTGCTTATTTTATTCAAACGGTTGAGAGTCATGGTAGTTTGAATGGTAACCATGGACCCGATGCTGCTTGTATTATTAATGACTGGGCATATTCTGGTCAAGAAACTGATAGTGATGGCAGTATAAGGTATGACTCATTATCAGCTCCTAAGGCTTTAATAACGCCATACAATACAGCAGGTACTATTACCGAAAACTATACAGCTTCAGGTTTTATGAAGTTAGAAGCTGGAGATATCAGCGTAGATCTTCCAACAGAAGACTTTGAACAACCTAGGATAGCTCCTGATGTTATTGATGAAAAGGTTAACATCGCAGCTCAGTTAAGCGAAGGTGATTTATCTGCAACTGCTGATGCTGGCGTATTAAATTATGAATTTAATTCAACAGATAACTTTATTTACGAGCATAATCAACATTCTTTATATGCTCCATTTCCTGCAAAAATTCCTTTTATTATTAGTCAAATAGAAGATGAAGATGGGATAAATTTATATGATGGTTCTGATACTGCAATCATAGCAACAGAATTAATTTTAACAGAAGGTGTTGAAGTACGCTTTGGCCGTTGGAGAATTGAAAATGGTTTTGGTCCAGAAACTTCGAACCTGTTAATGCCAATGTCTATTGAAGAATATAATGGCACGTCTTTTATTACAAATTCAGATGAGAGTTGTATTAGTGGAACCTTAGGTAATAAGTTCACTTCTGGTACTGTAGGTAGCGGTGGTTTATCTTTATGGGATTATCGTTTGGTAGATACAAATACTAGCGATAACTTACTTACCAGTGATAGTAGTGCAAGTATAAGTACAGGTACGTTTTTTCAAAACGGTATTTATCAAGAATTCTTTTTATCTGCTCCACAAGGAAATAAACAAGGTTCCTTTAACCTAGAGTATCAAGTTCCGGTATGGCTTCAGTTTGATTGGGATGGAGACAGCCTACATGACAATAACCCTTTTGCTACAGCAACGTTTGGAGTCTTTAGAGGCAACGATAGAATAATCTATACGCGAGAGGTTTTTAACTAAGTTGAATTTGGTTTAAACGATTATCATTTATTGTAATTATTACTAATAAAACTGTAACGTTAGCTCAATCGCTTTCTTACTTTAAGGGCATGTTTTGTATCAGTAGCTAGGTTTTTTAAGTCAATCTTACTATGAAGTAAGAAAAATAGCGGTTATAGAGGTATTGATTAAACCGAGTTAGAGTTAACTTAGGGGAATGTTTTTAAAATTATAATGCTAGCTAATATCGTGACCTTATATCATTAGCGCTAAAACAGATTAAATAAATTTAAACTGTTTTAGCCACACTTTTTTTAGCTATTAGTTTTGTTACTTGGTTAAAGGCGAAACATAACCATCAGGTTTTAAAGCTAAAACATCACAATTCAACCGATCAAGTACATGTTCTGCTGTATTGCCAATTAACGTTGCTGATAATCCGGTTCTGCCTATTGTGCCCAAAATCACTAACTCAGCATCAATTTTGTTGGCAACGTCTTCGATAACATCTTCAGGTAGACCTTCTTCAATATGAGTTCTGTCTTCCGCTATATTGTATTGTTCGCAATGAGAAGCCATAGCTTTCTTATGATGTGTCAACATACCCGTGTTGTACTCATTCGCATTAAATTCGGGTATCTCAATGGCAATATTAATTGGTGTGCCAGGAAATGAATTAACTAGATGGACATTTGCATTAATAACTTTAGCTAAGTGGTTAGCATGCGCCGTGATTTTGTGATTTAGTGAACGATGTTCATCTTCGTCACTACCTGCGTTAATTGCTGCAAGAATATTACCTTTTTCTGGCCACAAGTGATCTTTAACTAATAAAACAGGGCACGGGCATTTTCTAAGAATATGCCAATCAGTAGGAGTGAAAATAACAGACTTAAGTTTATCGTGTTCGTGAGTACCTTTAATAACAATATCGTGATCATGCTCAAGCACTTCATTAATAATTGATTCAAAAGGTCGATTATGCCAAACAACTTTAGTATTGATGGTTAAGCCATTGATGTTTAATTGACTAACAAGGTCATTCATCCATTCAAGTCGATCATCAATAACCGTTTGACGCATAGCTTCACGTTCATCGCCAGATAACATAGTGGTCATTTCATAAGAGAAATCAAATATTGATAAAAACGCAGTGATGCTAGCATTGGTATGCTGAGCAAGTTGAATACTGCGTTTTAAAGCTTTTTGTTCATCAGTGGTAGGATCAATAACTGCAAGTATATTTTGATATTTGTTCATAATAATAACTCCAAATTATCTACTTTAAGTTAAGTATAATGTAATTTTGATGTTTTTTTATTGTTTAAAATCAATCAACTTTCAATTGAGCAATTTCATTTAAGCAGTCAACATCTTTAATAGTAATTAACTTTCCTTCAACGCCTATTAAGTCGCTTTTATTAAAACGATTAAGTAAACGACTAATGGTTTCAACAGTTAGGCCAATATAATTACCAATATCACTACGTGTCATCGTTAAGCGAAACTCCGACGGGGAAAATCCACGCTTTTGAAACCGATTACTTAGAGTACTAATAAAGGTAGCTAAACGTTGCTCAGCATTTTTATGATTAAGCAACATAAGCATTTCTTGATCTGAACAGATCTCCATACTCATCATTCTTAACATTTGTTTTTTAAGTTTAGGCATATCATTTGAAAGTCCGTCTAAGGTGTTATATGGAATTTCACACACCATTGAAGTTTCTAATGCAGAGGCGAAGCTAGGATGAACAGAGTTCGCAATGGCGTCAAAACCAAGCAAATCACCAGCTAAATGAAAGCCTGTTATTTGTTGTTCACCTTTTTCATCTATCTTATATGTTTTGAATGTACCTGAACGAACGGCATATAACGATTTCATGTCGTCGCCACTTTGGAAAAGTTTTTCACCTTTATGAATAGGCTTTTTGCGGTCAATAATATTATCGAGAGAGTTTAATTCTTCTTCATTCAAAGAAAATGGGAGGCATAGTTCACTAATACTGCAGTTTTGACAGTGAATATGAGATTTGAATGCAGGTTGCTTACTTTCCATGTTTATCCATATTTAATACATGATCATTGATCAAATCATATTAGAACATGGAGAAATATGCAATCGATTAACCTAATAGGTATAAACTATAAATACCGTAAAATATAAGGCTTAACGCCATAAACTTTCTGAAAATAGGATGTATGAGTAAGGTTTTTGCTTTTATAAAACTGTACGACATAATCAATAAAGCAGGGAGTGTGCCTAAACCAAAAAAGGTCATGATTAATGCACCTCTAGCTACATCACCACTTGCAAGTGACCAGGTCAGCATTGAATAGATTAAACCGCAAGGTAACCAACCCCATAAAGCACCTAAACCCACAGCTTTAGCTGGAGAGTCTACCGGAATAAGCTTTTTAGAATAAGGTGATAGATAACGCCATATATATTTGCCCAAGCGTTCAATCTTATTTAGCCACATTAACCACTGACCAATATAAAGACCTAAAAAGATTAAGAATAGGGCGGACACCATACGTAAACCACTTAAAGGTACACCTATGTTTTTAGCGGCTACTGAGCCAGTAAAACCGACAATGGCACCAATAAGTGAATAAGAAAATATTCTGCCAAAGTTGTAACAAATAACTAATAGAGTTTTAGAGTAAGAAGAGTTTTTAGGTAAAGCAGAAGTCAGCATTGATGTTATACCACCACACATGCCTAAGCAGTGCCCTGAGCCTAATATACCTATAACAAATGCTGAAAAGTAGTCTATATCCATTAATTATCTTTTGATTGATTATTATGGTTTTGAGAAGAAGTCGTGTTACTTTCTGTTGTTCCTTCTGACTCAGTATCTTTCTCATCATCAAATAAAATACTAAGACCTTGCTTCTCAAGATCATCAAATTGTTCTGTTTTAACCGCCCAGAAAAAAAGATAAAGACCAATAGCAGTTAAAAGTACGGCAATTGGGATTAACACATAAATTATGCTCATTGATTATCTCTTATCACTAGTTTCATGTTTTTTACTTAACAAACGAAGGGAATTAGTTACGACTAATATCGAACTTGCTGACATACCTATAACCGCCATGTAAGGTGTTATATAACCACACATAGCCAATGGTAATACAATGGCATTATAACCAAATGCCCACAAATAGTTTTGCCAAATAATACGTTTGGTTTTCACCGCAATAGTTTTTAAAGCGTTTATATTACTTAAGTTACTATTAAGTAAAATAATATCAGCACCGTTTTTAGCTATATCGGTTCCGCTGCCCATCGCTATTGAAATATGAGCCGCACCAAATACAGGTGTATCATTAACACCATCGCCTGCCATAGCTACAACATGACTATGTTGTTTTGCTTTGAGTAATTCTACTTTGTTTTCAGCACTTAAATTACTATAAACCTCAGATAACTGTAAAACAGTTTGAGTTTTAGCACAGCCCGATTGATTATCACCTGACAACATCACCGTAGATATGTCTTGTTTGTGCAATTGGCTTATAAGGCTTAATGCATTTTCTCTAATGTTATCGTCTAAATAAAATGCTGCAATTAATCGGTTATTCTCTACAAGAACACATTGAGCAGTGATCACATTGTTAAGTTTGTCTGCTTCTGAAGAGTCTAGATTTTCTAATAACCAACTAGGTCGTCCAATTTGATAGGTTTTATCTTGATAAATACCTGAAACACCAGAGCTTGCCGTTACTTTAATTTGGGTAACATTTAGAGAGAAGTCTCTGAACTGAACAAAGGCTTTAGCGATTGGATGCTCTGAATGAGACTCTAATCCAGCAGCTAAAGCTAGCACTTGATCTTTACTTATTTGTTCATCAAATAACTCTATATTACTAATGGTGAACTCACCTGTAGTTAACGTTCCTGTTTTATCAAAAGCGAAGCAGTTAACATTTGGTAATGTTTCCATTACATGAGCTGACTTAATCAAAATACCTTTGTTATTTAGCGTTACTGTTGCACAAGTTAAAGCGGTAGGTGTCGCTAAAGATAAAGCACAAGGGCAGGTTGCTACTAATACTGAAAGTGTTATCCAAAAGGCTTCTTCAGGATGATGAATATTCCAATAAATAGCTGTTGCTATAGAAGTAAGTAAAATCGTAGCAACGAAATATTGGGCTATTTTATCTGACAATTGGGCAAGTTTAGGCTTGTGAGCTTGAGAAGATTCACTCAAACGAATCATTTGATTTAAAAAAGAATGTTGGTTTTCTTTTTTTACTTCAACCGTAATATTACCGTCACCATTAATTGTTCCAGCTAATACCGTATCGCCAACGTTTTTAGTTACGGGTGTTTGTTCACCTGAAAGCATTGACTCATTAATTTGACTGGTGCCTGAGATAACAATGCCGTCAGCTGGAACTGTTTCACCTGGCTTAACCAATACCAAATCAAATTTCTTTAAATGCTTAGCTGCAATCAATTCTTCTTTTTGAGCTTGGTCTACATCAGCTTTATTTAAGGTTAACTTAGTGGCTGTCATCGGCATAAGTTTGAGTAAGTTGGCAGAAACATGAGAAGCACGCATCCTAGCCCTGAACTCTAAAAACTTACCAATAAGTAGCAAGAAGGTGAACATAGCTACAGATTCAAAATAAACTTCGCCTTGTTGGCTTACTGTTGCCCAAACACTGGCAGAAAAAGCTAACGATATTGCGATAGATACAGGAACATCCATGGAAAGACGTTTCATCTTTAAGGTGTTTATTGCGCTTCTATAAAATGGAAATGCTCCATAAGTTACTATAGGTAGGGTTAATATTAAGCTCGCCCAGCGTAAATACACTGAATTGTATTCAGTCATATCTGAAAAGGCACCGAAATATAAACCTACTGCAATCATAAGTACTTGCATCATTAAAATGCCAGAAACACCTAAGCGTTTGATGAATGATTTACTTTGTGCTTTATTTAATTCTTCTACTCGGCTCGCTTTGAAGGGAAGAGCTTTGTAGCCAATGCTGTCGATACGTTTGAGGATATCGCTTAACTTAACTTTTTCATCTTGCCATTTTACTGTCGCACGCTGTGTTGTGGCGTTAACGGTAATAGAAAGAATTCCATCGGCTTTTGATAACTGCATTTCAATTAGCCAAGCACAAGCAGCACAACTAATGCCATCTATGGTGAGAATAGCTTCTTTGTATTCGTCTGTTTTGTAGGTGAATTCATCTTGTAAGCTTTCATCATCTAACAACATGTTACGTTTTAATTGTTGCGGTACAATTTGTTCACCTTTTTGTGCAGGTTCAGTTCTAAAACGATAATAATCAGTTAATTTGTTTTCAACAATAACGTTTGCTACGGCTTCACAACCAAGGCAACACATAGGTTGTGAAATATTATCAATTTTAACGAATAGGTTTATTCCTTTAGGAACAACCTCACCGCAATGAAAACATAGAGAAGACATAGAATTTTAACTTGCTTATATATTGAGCGCTAAGAATTACAGATAACTGTGTAACCTAAGTGTTAAAAGAGAATGCTATTAATATGAGCACAGAATATTAATTACGCTGTGTGTTATTAATAGCAATTTTTTAGCTCTCTTTTGGCATAGGCTTAATGGTTATAGCTGAAGATTGAGGTAAATAAATGGTGTTTTGAATTTTCCATTTATTATCAAATGTAGATAAGGTTACTTGCCATTTACCTTCAACATCTTGTGGAATATCTTGCCTGAAATTTCCGTCACCGTCAGGCGTTAGGGTCAAAGCAAAATCTTTAAATTCTTGAGTAGGGTGGTAGAAGTTAACATGTAAAAGTGAAAATTCTTTCTCTATCCCCGTTGGTACAATAACTAACTCATGATTTTTTAAGGTAAGCGAAAACTTCATACCTAATTTTTGTGCTTGTTTAATTTTATCTAACTCAAAATTAATGGCTTTACCCTTTTTATAGTAATTACCAACAACAAGCGGGTCAGGTTCGTGATTGGCAATGAAATAAGTACTTATACCAGCAACTACTGCGGTAAAAGGTAAGCCAAATACGAGATATGCCCATGGTTCTTTATACCAAGATGTACCCATTGTTACGCCTTTAATTAATAGAATGATAACTTTGCATTATTATACGTTTTTATTACGTTTGAACCAATAAAATCTGGGTGGAATTGAAACTAATTGTAATAAAAAAGCCTTATTAAAAATTTAATAAGGCTTTATATATTGTGCGTTTATGTTTTATTTAATCTTGAGAAAGACTATAAACATAAGCACTTATAACATGAATTTTTTCTTCACCTAAAATAGCATCCCATGCTGGCATAACACCGGCACGACCATTTGCTATAGAAGCTTCAATAGCTCGTTTAGAACCGCCATATAACCAAATGTCATCTGTAAGGTTAGGAGCGCCAAGAGGAATCCCCATAGCTAAACTACCTTTACCTTCTGGACCATGACAAGCAGCACACATTTGGAATTGAGGTTTACCCGCAGCAGCAAGTTCAGGATCAACTTCTCTGCCACTTAAGCTCATTACATATGCAGCAACTTCTTTAACGCCTTTTTCGCCGCCAAGAGCTGTTTCCCAAGCCATCATGCCTTGAGCTTTTCTACCATGTATTAAAGTCGCTTTAATCGCTTCAGGTGAACCACCATATAACCAATCTTTATCCGTTAGGTTAGGGAAGCCTGTTGTACCACCAGCATCTGAACCATGACATTGTGAACAGTTTTGTAAGAACAAACGTTGTCCAACTTTTAATGCTTCTTTATCAGCCGCTAAATCAGGAATAGAGCGAGCAGCATAAGCTTCAAAGATAGGACCATATTTAAGATCAGCAGCATGAACTTCTCGGTCATACTGAACTAAAACATTTGAACCTTCTTTAAGATACTCAGCTGTTTTAGCTTTAGATTCTTCAAGGTTCAAAATACCTTGGTTAGAACTCTGCCAGCCTAAAAGCCCTTGCCAATTACCTAAACCAGGGTAAAGCAATAAATAACCAAAACCCCAAATAATAGTCACTAAGAAAAACGTGCTCCACCATTTAGGAAGAGGGTTGTTTAATTCTTCAATGCCATCAAAGGTGTGTCCCATTGACTCACCTTCTGGAACTCCAGCAAAGTTCTTTAAACACATACGTAATAGGAAAAAACAACCTACTAAAGTGCCCAGGGAAAGAACTGAAACCCATATACTCCAAAAGCTAGACATTAGTTTTTGTCTCCTGCTTGTTTACTTTCAACATCTTGGTTAGATACATTTGTTTTTACATCGTCTTCTTCAAAAATTGAATTAGCAGCATCTTCAAACGCTGACTTTCTCTTTTTGCTGTATGACCAAACCACTATGATGATAAATAGTGCCAAAATTAGTAGGGCAAAAGCCCCTCGAAGCGTACCGTAATCCATAGCAATTATCTCAGTGCATGGCCAAGAGATTGAAGATAAGCAACAAGTGCATCTATCTCTTTTTTGCCTTTAACAGCGGCTTTTGCACCAGCTATTTCTTCAGGAGTATAAAGAGGAATGGCATTGCCATCGGCATCTTTATGGCTACGATTTCTTGTTAAAAAGTTAAATGTTTCTAATTTCTTAGCTGTTAAATCGCCATCTAAGTAATTTTCATCTAACCATTTAAAGCTTGGCATATTTGATTCAGGAACAACTGAACGTGGATCAATTAAATGTGCTTTATGCCAATCATCACTATAACGTTGACCAACACGAGCTAGATCAGGACCAGTACGCTTAGAACCCCATAAGAAAGGATGTTCCCATACTGATTCACCCGCAACAGAGTAATGTCCGTAGCGTTCTGTTTCTGCACGTAACGGGCGTATCATTTGGCTATGACATACGTTACAACCTTCACGGATGTAGATATCTCTACCTTCCATTTCAAGTGGTGTATATGCTCTTAAATTATCAACCGGTGTCGTTGTCGCTTTTTGGAAAAATAACGGGGTTATTTCAACCAAACCACCAATACTGATTGCCATAATGGTGAATATAAAGAAGCGACCAACATTTTTTTCTAAACCTTCATGTTTATTTTTCATCATAGCCCCCTTATGCCATTTCTACTTTTTTAAGACTACCGTCTTGTGCGTAAATTGTTTTGATCATGTTGAAAATCATCAAACCAAAACCAGCTACCACTAAAACACCACCAATAAATCGGATAAAGTAGAATGGGTATGAAGCTGTTAAGCTTTCTACAAAACTATACGTTAACGTACCGTCAGCATTTACCGCACGCCACATCAAACCTTGCATTACACCTGAAATCCACATAGCTACAATGTAAAGTACAATACCTGTAGTGTGCATCCAGAAATGAATGTTGATTAAACGAATGCTATACATGCGACCTTGGTTAAATAAGATAGGAATTAAGTGGTACATAGCACCAATTGAAACCATAGCAACCCAACCTAAAGCACCAGAATGAACATGACCAATAGTCCAATCGGTATAATGAGAAAGCGCGTTAACTGATTTAATTGCCATCATAGGGCCTTCAAACGTAGACATACCGTAGAAAGATAATGAAACAATTAAGAAACGTAAAATAGGATCATGACGAAGTTTATGCCATGCGCCAGAAAGGGTCATAATACCGTTAATCATACCACCCCAAGATGGTAAAAATAATACGATAGACATTACCATACCAACTGATTGAGCCCAATCAGGTAAAGCCGTGTAATGAAGATGATGTGGACCAGCCCAAATATATAACGATACCAATGCCCAAAAGTGAACAATAGATAAACGGTAAGAGTAAACAGGGCGTTCAGCTTGTTTTGGTACAAAGTAATACATCATACCTAAGAAACCAGCTGTTAATAGGAAACCAACGGCATTATGTCCGTACCACCACTGCATCATTGCATCAATAGCACCAGAATAAATTGAGTACGACTTAAACATGGATACAGGAATTACCATGCTGTTACCGATGTGAAGTACTGCAACCGTTAATATGAAACCACCAAAGAACCAGTTAGCTACATAAATATGTGATGTTGTACGTTTAACTAGCGTACCGAAGAAGACAATGGCATAAGAAACCCATACTACAGCAATCAAAATATCGATTGGCCATTCTAATTCAGCATATTCTTTACTACTGGTGTAACCCATAGGTAAAGTAATAATTGCTAAAACAATTATTGCTTGCCACCCCCAGAAAGTGAAAGAGACTAGCTTTCCACCAAACAATGCAACTTTACATGTCCTTTGTACTACGTAATAAGAAGTAGCAAACAGGGCGCTAGTACCAAATGCAAAAATTACCGCATTAGTATGAAGAGGACGTAAACGGGAGTAGGTAAGCCAAGGTGTTTCGAAATTTAAAGCTGGCCAAATAAGTTGAGCAGCGATAATCACACCAATTAATGTACCTACGAATCCCCAGATTACAGTCATAACAGTGAATTGACGAACAACATTCATGTTGTAATCAACTGCAGACGTATTACTTTGACTCATGTTTTGGTTCCACATATAAATTATTAATTATTTTAAAGTATCTGATCATGCGTAAATCGTAATTTTTACTGGTAAATATTATTTATAGACCAGCGAAACACATATTACACAATCCATAGAAAACAAGCGCGAAATGATAGACATTTAATCGACTAAAGTCATTACTCAAAAGCTGAAATATTGTTCTAAATCATAAAAAAAACGATTGACGATTAAAAACAGCGCTAAAATAGCGTAAATTATTAAGAATTATGATTAAAGGTAATTAAATATTGTTTAAAATTATAGCAGTTTATTCCACACTCGTGTTTATATTATGCCTGTGTTTGGGATGCGAAAAAAGTAAAGAAATAAAAGAAAAGGTTATTGAGCCAAAATGTATCTCAAGTCAGAGTAATTGTTTTATAAAATCTGCTTCTGGTGATTTTTCTCTTTTATTTAATCAAGAGCCAGTTATTACCGAAACACCATTTAATATTTCGTTAATTTCACAAACAAAAAATACAATAAAAAACATATCAGCTCATATGGAAGGCAAGAATATGTTTATGGGAAAAGTACCGTTATTTTTCCAACAAGCACTAGTTAATACCAAAGAACAAAAACAACATTATATAGCCGATACTATGCTAGGAAGTTGTAGTGAAGAAAAAATGCGCTGGGTAATTTATTTCAAAATTACACTCGAAGATCCAAATGGTGAATCGTTAATTGAGCATTTTACTGTGGAATTTGATAGTTTGAGATTTTAAAAGAAGTGTTAAGTGATACTAACTGACTATTATAAATGATGTTTATTATCAGTAATTAATGTGTAACGCGTTTCTTTTTTTGTGTCTTATATCTTATTTTATCTTTTTACACTAGCTCAACAACTTATGGTTTTAATTATTTAACCATCTAACACTTATTTAATCTTTATTATAAAAACAGGCTTCATTTTATATGAGTAATACACGTAAATTTGCTATCGAATATACTAGCCAGCATTACAAAATATCTTTTTTTGCAATGGCGAGCCCTTGTGAAGTTTTGGTAGAAATTCCAGAATTATTAGATAGTAAATCCTTGAATAAACCAACAAATAATAAACCAGTTCCAGAAATAATTAATCATTTAGCTCGATCTATTACTAACGAAGTTTGGCGCATTGAAGATAAGTACAGTCGTTATAATAAACAAAGTATTTGCAGCAAAATAAATGCAAGCGAAGGCAAAACAGTCTCATTAGATAATGAAACCGCATTATTATTAAATTTTGCTGATGTTTGCTACAAGTTAAGTGACGGTTTATTTGATATCTCTTCGGGCGTTCTCCGCAAAGTTTGGCACTTTGACTGCAGCGATAACATTCCATCACAACAACAAATTGATAAGCAATTAGTTCACGTAGGCTGGCATAAGGTTAATTTTACAGAACAGGGTATTAATTTACCTGCAGGAATGGAGATAGATTTTGGTGGGATAGGTAAAGAATACGCCGTAGATCGCTGTATTTTACTTATCAAAGAAATCACAGATGCTGCTGTACTTGTTAATTTAGGTGGTGATTTAGCTGCAACTAAACCTCCCTCTGAAAACAAACCTTGGGTGATCGGTGTAGAACATCCTGGTTTTGAAAACAAAACTGAGATGGTTGTTTCTTTATTTCAAGGTGCTTTAGCTACCAGTGGTAATGCTAAACGTTTTCTTGAAAAAGATGGCGTTAGGTACAGTCACATTCTTAATGCCAAAACAGGACATTCAATTTGTGATGCGCCAAGATCTATAACCGTTGCATCACAACAGTGTGTACAAGCTGGCATCTTAGCAACTTTATCCATACTGCAAGGTGAAAATGCTGAAGTGTATTTAGAAGAGCAAGACGTTAAGTATTGGGCTGTACGTTAATGTTTAATTCCCTTTAAACTCATACCAATCGTAATAACCAATTGATCATTTATACTTGTTTAAATGACCAACTACATCGTTATTTATTTAATAATTAGAACAACTAGTTATTAAAATAAATGCCTTGTATTTGACCATTTATTCTTCGTATAAAATAGGTCAATTTATTAATGCGTTTGGTATCACTTTAAGTATTGATGTTAAAAACAAAAAAGCGTTATTTAATTAAAAATAACGCTTCTTAAATTATTGCTCGGAGTCACCTAAGTAAAGGTGAAATTAAAACTTAGTAATCAAAACCAACATGTTGGTTTATACGAAGAATTAATTGTTCTTTATCACGAACCATTTCTAGTTTTTTCGCTAATGAGTCTAATGTATCTTCAACTTGATTCAAAAACTTACCGTAACCATGTGAAGTTTGATCAGCTCTTGTTGCAACAAATACAAATTGTACTTTTTCAACTAGCTTATTTGCATCCCACTGACATGAAAAACCACAAGGTTCATGCTCAGGGTTGAAACCTAAATTGATTAGCTCACCATTAACTGAAACAAATTCATCATCAGTCATTCTAACAATAGGCGTTAAACCATTTGCAATTACAGCACCGTTATTTAAGTTATTTTGCTTAGCTGAGCTTATAAAGGCATCAGAAATAAAACTATAAAGAGCACCATAGTTTTCTTTGTCTAATTCTTTTTTATCAACAAGTTGCTTAATTCTACGGTTAAAGCGGATATCTGCAACAGCGTAAGTTAATGCACTATCATCTTCAGGTAAATCAACGCCATCAGTTGCGTATCTTTTACTTAAAGGTCTAAGTTTGTGAACTTGTAAACCTTCGTCGCCTTTTTCTTTAGCGAAAAGGTCAAAAGTTAAATGCTGGTGATCACAAACACGGAATTTTTCTTTTTCGATACCTGCCTTTTCTGCAAACATGCTAACTGCTTTAAGTACTTTTTTGTGGAACTTAGCAGAGTCATGACGAATGTCTGTACCGTTAGATAAGAAAACTAGTGTGATCTTTTTAGCTCTTCTACTTACATTAAAATATGCATGTTCACTTTGGTGGAAACGAGAGTTATATAAAAACAATATTTGTTGTTTTGTTTGTACTGTCATCTTTTCAGGACTAAAACGAACACGAGTAAATTTATCATTACCCACAAACTGACCACTTTCGATGTGGAGTTCTTCATTTATGTCAAAAAATAACTTTGAAAGTTTTTTATAAAAAGATAAGTAAGGTTGATCTGAATATTTCTCTGAAGGGTCGGAGAATTTAGCAATTAATTCATCAGTAACTGGGAACTTAGCAAGTAAATATTGATTCTCGCGAGCTAAAGATGGAATAAATGCTTTGTGCTGAGCACTTCTCATACGAGATGAAGCCATGAAAAAAATCCCTTAAGTTGTTTAATTTTTACAATTATAGTGAATCTTTATGATTAACAGATGACAAAAGTATTAGTCAGCGCTAATTAAGATCCAACAAATGTTTTATCCCTATTCTAAGTTAAAATAGGTTCGAAATAGTTTTATTATTATAGTAAATCACTGGAATCATATTGATTATAAAGTGAATTTTCAATGTGAATATAATAGTGAATTTTTATTACTCTTATATTACATGATAATGTTTATACCCAATTTGTGTAAGGATGTATATAGCAGTCTTATAAATTGCTTAGCTAATCTTCTGTAGTTATGAAATAAACTATGTTTATAATGTTTTATATATTAAAGATTTATTGATTAATTTATGTTTATACTCAGAATTAAGGATGTTCTTACGAGTAATATATTCAGTAAAGTTTGGTTTTATTTATTAACCTTTATTACTGTTTTAATTATTGTTCTTCCATATCTTGCCTTTATCGAACTCATTCAGCTTTTTGAATATACGCTATATTTATCTCCTCGATGGATGTTTTTGATCCTCTTATTACCAATGTTCTTTTTTTGGAAATTTTTAACTAAGCCTTATCGTTATTTCTTAATAGCTTACGTTATTGTTTTGGTTCATTTCCAAGATATTAATATCAATATTCAATCAAGTGCTCAAGAATCATCATCATTGAAAATACTCTCATTAAATATGGGAGGCGGTAGTCGATCTAAATACTTAGAAACATTAATAGTACGTGAAAATCCCGATATATTTCTATTCCAAGAAACTTACCAAAACAATATAGATAATGTTTTTGATTCAACTTGGGAATATCAGTGCGACAAAGGTTTATGCATTGTGAGTAAATATCCTTTTAAAAAAGTAGGGGAATTCAGTAGAAGAATATTTGGAGGGTGGGGTAATTTTGCTACTTATTATGAACTTAATATAAATGGAGCAACTCTGCCTCTAATGAATGTTCATTTGGAGACTCCACGCCATCTTTTATCAGATCTGATGGGCTTGTCTATTACGATGAAAAATATTGAAAGATTTCGCGAAAACAAATCCTTAGAAGCTTCAATGCTTACTGCTTGGGCTAGTAGCCAGTCTAATTTCGTTATGGCAGGTGATTTCAACATGACAACCAATGAAAGTTTATACCGAGATTATTTCTCAGTTTATAAAAATGCATTAGATAGCGCTGGTTTCGGGATTAATTACACTAAATATACTTCGTGGCATGGTGTAAGAATAGATCACACCTTAACTTCTAATAATATTACTATTGAACAAGCAGATGTTATGCCTTCATTAGGTGGAGATCATAGAGCGATTATGACGGTTATTTCTTTACCCTAATGTTTTTCTAAAACTTGTTGTATAAACGTTTTAAGACGAAACAAGATCGAAGTTTTTAGCTGCTGCAATGGCTTTACCGTTTACGAGCAATTCAATTTTATGCTCACCAATATAATATTTACGTGTTGTAATTGCTTTAAATGAAAACGACTTACTTATCTTAACCCTTTCATTTGGCTGTAAAGTTACATTTTTCAGCTTAAATACCTTACCTTGTTGCTTTCCGTTAGCTTTAACAAAGTGAATTTCGTAATCAATAACAAAGTGTTGAGGCTTGTGGCTTACACTGTGAATATTCGTTTCAAAGCTTATCGTTCCACCGAGTTTTACAATAGAATTTGATAATACTATTTCATCAATACACACTTCAGGATTTTCTGTAAAGCCTAATAATGGGAATACCTCCGCACAGCCATTTTTAACTAATGTTCTGGTGGCATGCTTGATAACCCAATCTATTTCTTTTTTATTACTTTTGTTTTTATCATTTGTCCATTGTTTACATGTGTTGATGACAACGTCAGGATGATCTTTGGCAATATCATTTAAGTGATTTGCAACAGATCGCCTTACATATAAACTAGCATCTGATTTTAAACTTGTTAATAAAGGTAAGTTAGGCGTTGGATCTACAACAAATTGTTTCAGCTGTAATCCCCAAGGCAGTTTGGGGCGTGTGCCTTCTGATACTAAACGTCGCACATCTTCACTCTCATCTTTTACCCATAAGGTAAATTGTTGAAGGCAGTATTCTGGGTACTTAACGATAAATGCACGTATAGCGAATTCAGCTGAATGTAAATGAGTGAGTTGTTTAAGTCCTGATAAAGATTCTTCAGGATGTTCCAATCCATAAATGCTGAAATAATCGATAATTGGCCATGCTGCAAAGCTTTTAAGTGAATCCTCCGCATTTCCAAAATCCCATACGTCAGCAATACTTATAAGTATCTCAGCAGCTTTAGGAAAGTTTTCAGGTAAATAGTCATGAAGAATTGAAATAATATGGTTAACGCGTGCCTTTAACTCAAGTTCATTTAAGCCATTTAAGCAACTCTGCTCAAATGTTTGAGCATCAAAGTTATTTATTACTTTAGTTAAGGCATTACTTATTCTACTTATAGCAGGTTGCGCTAAGCCGTTCTTCATTAACTCCATGTTTTACCTTATCTGTCTTGATACCTGTTTATTTAACTAATCTGTTTAGAAATCTTAAATTAAGAACACCTGTTGTTAATGCCACGCCTGATAAAATAAGTGCAGCACCTAATAATGTCCATTGATTAATGGTTTCACCTAGAAATATCATCCCCCAAGCAATACCAAACACTGGGATCAAATAAGTAACTGAAATAGTTTTAGTTGGTCCTATAACAGCGATTAATCTGAAAAATATGGTGTAAGCGATGCCTGTACATAAAACACCTAATGCAATTACGGATAATATTGCTGGTGATGAAGGCATAGTATCGGGTAAGAAAAATAAGCTTATTGGTAATAAAAGTATTGTTGCGCTGATTTGGCTACCAGCTGCTAATGCTATAGGACTTATCCCTCCTAAATACATTTTGGTATAACTCGCTGATATACCATAGCACAAGGCGGCAACCATAACGGCGATAGTCGGTAGCAGCACATTAGAGTTTTCATCGATTATTTTATCAAACATTAAAAAGTACACACCTAAAAAGCCGATGCATATACCTAAAATAGCACTGAAACTTAATGTATCTTTTAACCAAAAGTAAGCTACTAAAGCACCAAACATAGGTGTTGTTCCGTTAAGTACTGCAGTATTACCTGCTGACAGGGTTAATGTTGCCCAACCAAATAATACAAACGGAATCGCTGTATTGAGAGAACCCACAATAAATATCTTCGCCCAGTAACCTGACAAAGCAGATTGCTTTTTAGCTATAAATAAAATTGGGATCAGAAATAGACTAGCTACCAGTGTACGCATTGCCATAAATAGAAAAGGTCCAAATTCAGGACTTCCTATTTTCATAAAGATAAATGAAGCGCCCCATATAGAAGCTAATAAAGGTAACTCTATTAATGGTCTAGTTGTCATTATTTACTTCATTGTCTATGTGGTTAATTACGCGGCTAATATTGATCACCGAGATTTCAGATAAACTAACAAACTGCCATTGGACATTTAAATCGTAAATCAACATGCCGTATATCTTATCGTCTTGTTTATTCTGTTTATAAGCAGGGCGGGGATCTTGCTCAAGTATCTGAGCTATGAAGTTTTCAAGTTCAGGGTATGTTTTGTTTAAATATTGAATTGAGCTTGTTGCTTCATCACTGAAACTAACCATAATTGTTTTTTTAGGGGTTTCTTGAGCATAGCTTGCTTGTGCATGTACCAAGGCATCAGAATAAGGAATATAAGGTTTTATATCTATTACAGGTGTGCCGTCTAACAAATCTAACCCTGAAATACTCAACACCACATTTTTAGATCTTTTAGGACAGTCTTTATTAGTAATAACATCAATGCTATCAAGCTTAACTACAGACATTCCTACAGGGTTGGGTCTAAAAGTAGAACGTGTAGCTAGCGCGCCAATTTTAGCATTACCACCTAAACGAGGCGGTCTTACTAGAGGTTTCCAACCTTGTTCTTGAGTACCATGAAAAATGAATATCACCCAGATATGACTAAAAGCTTCTAGCCCTCTCACAAGTTCAGGTGTATTTGCATCACCTAGCAATGTAATACTGCCTTTTGCAGCACTAACTAAACCCGGTTGTCTTGGTATCGCAAACTTTTCTTTGTAAGGAGAGGAAACCTTGCCAATGTAATTTAACGCTATGCTGTTTGGCATGTTTTTAATTCGTAGAAGTGGGTTTTAAGTAATAAGCTTGTCCGTAACAAACGGTTGTAGCAATACATTGTTTTGCTGTACTGCCACCGGTAAGCATAGTGCAACCACTGAATACAATTGCATTCGCTTTTAGTTCACTGGCTTTTTTTCTCGCATCTGTGCGAGCAATAATTTCGTTTGGTTTTGCATGATGGGCTTTAAGTTGACAATCTTCACCTTCAACTACACCTAGGTATTTATGTGGACCAGTAATATCAGCAGCAGACGCATAGATTTTAACTTTTGATGGCGCAAAGTAGTTAGTAAAGTTTTCAGCATCTAAATTGGTACTCGTATCAAATTTGCTACTACAGCTTGCTAACAATGATAAGGCGAGTAAGGCTAAAAGTGTGTTTTTCATTGCAGTTCCATTTAGGTGGTTGAAGAATTAAACCATTAGCGAATTACTAAGAGTTCTTTTTGATAATAAAGTACTAGACAGTCATGCTTGAACTGAACTGTTAAATATTAGCTGTCAAATACAAATAAGGCGAACACAGGTTCGCCTTATTATTTTACCTGTTATTAACTGGACTAAGGTTACTTAACTCGCATACCAGGTTGAGCTCCGTCTTCAGGATTTAATATCCATAAGTCTTCACCGCCAGGTCCTGCTGCTAATACCATACCTTCTGACATACCAAAGCGCATTTTACGAGGAGCAAGGTTAGCAACCATAACTGTTAACTTGCCAATAAGATCTTCAGGTTGATAAGCTGATTTTATACCCGCGAATACTTGGCGAGTTTCACCACCTTCAACTGAATCTAAAGCAAGTTCTAATCTTAATAGCTTATCTGCTTTTTCAACATGTTCAGCTTTAACTATTTTAGCAATACGTAAATCAAGTTTAGCAAAGTCATCAAAACTAATTTCTGGAGAAATAGGATCAGATGCTAACGGGTTATTGAAATCCATTGTAGGCTTTTCAACCGCTGCAGGTTTTTTCTTTTTCTCTTTTACTGGTTTTGCTTTTTCTTCTGTTACAGCAAGATTGTCTTTTGAAGCGTCGGTCATGGCATTAATTTTGTCCATATCAACACGCTGTAATAAAGCTTTAAACTTATTGATTTTATGATCTGTTAATAAAACTTTATGACCTTCCCAAAGCAATTCATCATTTAAGAATGCTTCAGTGCTTTCTGCAAGCTTAGGTAGAACCGGTTTTAAGTAGATCATTAATGTACGGAACATGTTAATACCAAGAGAACAAATATCTTGAACTTCTTGTTGCTTTGTTTCGTCTTTAACAAGCTGCCATGGTTCTTTAACTGCAATGTATTCATTCACTTTATCAGCAAGCGCCATTATTTCACGCATACCACGACTAAAATCACGATTTTCGTAATGTTGCGCAATACTGTCACCAGCATTCATTACTTCGTCAGCTAATGCTTGGTCATCAATATTGGTTGATAACATGCCGTCGAAACGTTTTGAAATAAAGCTAGCACAACGAGACGCGATGTTAACAACTTTACCAACTAAGTCAGAGTTTACACGCTGTGCAAAGTCTTCCAGGTTTAAATCTAAGTCATCAATACGACTAGTTAATTTAGCTGCATAGTAGTAACGTAAATATTCTGGGTTTAAATGATCTAAATACGTACGACCTTTAATAAAGGTGCCTTTTGATTTAGACATTTTAGCGCCGTTAACTGTAACAAAGCCATGAGCAAATACCGAAGTAGGTTTACGGTAGCCAGCGCCTTCAAGCATTGCAGGCCAGAATAGACTGTGGAAATAGATGATGTCTTTACCAATGAAATGATAAAGTTCAGCATCAGAATCTTTATTCCAAAAGCTATCAAAGTCGATGTTTGATTTATTACATAAGTTTTTAAAGCTGCCCATGTAACCAATAGGTGCGTCTAACCAAACGTAAAAGTATTTACCAGGAGCATTTGGAATTTCAAAACCAAAGTAAGGTGCATCACGACTGATATCCCATTGGTTAAGTCCAGATTCAAACCATTCAGCTAACTTGTTCGCCATTTCTTCTTGTAAAGCACCACTGCGGGTCCAGTTTTGTAGCATTTCTTCAAACGCTGGCAAATCAAAAAAGTAATGTTCTGAATCTTTTAATACAGGAGTTGCGCCTGAAACTACTGAACGCGGATTAATAACATCAGTAGGTGAATAAGTAGCACCACAGTTATCACAGCTATCGCCGTTTTCATCTTCGCTCTTACATTTAGGACATGTGCCTTTAATAAAGCGATCAGGCAAAAACATACCTTTTTCTGGGTCATATAATTGCGAGATAACGCGCGTTTTTATATGGCCATTGGCATGTAACGTATTGTAAATCTCATGAGCAAAGGTTTCATTCTCTTCACTGTGAGTTGAGTGGTAGTTATCAAAGCTAATATGAAAATCAGCAAAGTCTGCCATATGCTCTTCACGTACACCTGCGATCATTTCTTCAGGAGTAACACCTAGTTCTTGTGCTTTAAGCATGATAGGTGTGCCATGTGCATCATCGGCACAAACGAAATAAGTTTCGTGACCACGCATTCGTTGAAAACGTACCCAAATATCAGTTTGGATATGTTCAAGTAAATGGCCTAAATGGATTGAACCATTGGCATAAGGAAGGGCACACGTTGCTAATATTTTTCGTTTCTCAGTCGTTATCTGAGATGACTTTGATTCAGACATATAAAGTTTACATATTTTAGGTGGTAATTATGGGGAGAATGGTACAGAATTTAGAGATACTTTTCATTAATAATTCTTGCTAAGTGACCAATTAATTCACTTGATTGGCATTAGTTGGGTAAAAGTGCTTGAAATCCATGTTCTCTAAGTTTTTTTCTAATAAAACAGTTACTCAAGAATCACAAGATTCTATTATGAGTTTTTTAAATGTATACCAATCTGATTGCTTCCCTGATGGAATTCTCAATATAGGTTCAGCGCCTACTTTTGTGCTGGCTGACAACTGTATTGTGGTAAATATTGATTTACCTTTTCCATGTGATGGGGAATTAGACGATATCAGCGATGCACTGACTGAATTGCTCAACCAAAGCACCATTATTAAACCCGATTATCAAATAAAACCTGTTAGGCAACATAACCTTAAAGGTATTAGTAATATTATTGCCGTTACATCAGGTAAAGGCGGAGTCGGAAAGTCGACTACCGCAGTAAATCTTGCCTATGCGCTAATTGCTGAAGGTAGTAGTGTTGGTATTTTAGATGCTGATATTTATGGCCCATCTATACCCACTATGTTGGGTTTAAAAGGTCAGCATCCGTCATCCGACAATGGAAAATCTATCACTCCACTCGATGCGAATGGTTTAACTGCTATGTCTATTGGCTTATTAGTCGGTGAAGAAGATGCAACAGTTTGGCGCGGACCTATGGCAAGTAGAGCCTTCAGCCAGTTGTTAAATGAAACACTTTGGCCTGATTTAGATTACCTTATTGTTGATATGCCACCGGGTACAGGTGATATTCAATTAACTTTATCGCAAAGTGTACCTGTTGCAGCAGCGATTGTTGTTACAACACCACAAGATATTGCATTAACTGATGCCATTAAAGGCATTACTATGTTTGATAAAGTTAAAGTGCCTGTTTTAGGTTTAGTTGAAAACATGAGTTATCACTTATGTGAAAATTGTGGCCATCAAGCACACCTCTTTGGTGAGAATGGTGGAGTCAACACCGCGAAAAATAAAAACATTCCACTTTTAGGTCAACTTCCTTTAAATATAGAGATTAGACAAGACGCAGATAAGGGTCGCTCGCCAATTTTAGAAAATAGCACTAGCGATATAGCCTTGTTATACCGTAAACTAGCGCGCAATGTAGCATCTGAATTGTTTTATCAACTCGATGCAAGAAGCCCCAATACCGCAGATATATGTTTTGAGTCTAAGTAAATGAAACGATTAATTATTACTTTAACTCATTTAGCTGCAACCTAACTGGTAGAAAACAACGTATGAGACTCTCCGATCAAGATATAGAAAAATCACTTGCTGATGGTAACATTATCATAGAGCCAAAACCTGATGTTTCCATGATCTCAGGTGTAAGTGTAGATATAAGACTAGGCAACGAGTTTAGAGTTTTTAAAGAGCATACCGCGCCTTATATTGACTTAAGTGGCCCTAAGCCTGAAATGCAAAAAGCCATGAACTCAGTTATGAGTGATGAAATTACTATTGCAGATGGTGAAGCGTTTTTCTTACATCCAGGCGAGCTTGCTTTAGCAGTAACTTACGAATCGGTTACTTTGCCTGATGATATTGTAGGTTGGTTAGATGGACGTTCATCTTTAGCGCGTTTAGGTTTAATGGTGCACGTAACTGCGCACAGAATTGATCCCGGCTGGTCGGGTCAAATCGTTCTAGAATTTTATAACAGCGGTAAACTACCTTTAGCGTTGCGTCCTAAAATGAAAATAGCGGCGTTGAACTTTGAAACTATGTCTTCAAGTGCTTTACGTCCTTACAACAAAAGAGATGACGCAAAATACAGAGGTCAGAAGGGCGCTGTAGCTAGTCGTATTAGCCAAGACGAGTCATCTAAATAGTCGTTTTATAAATATTTATATAATACAAACAATTAAATGGACTTAAAGTAGAGCATTAAAAATGCTCTACTGTTTTTAGTTAACCTCAGTTCGGGTTAATGGGTTTTATATCCCATTGATTCATAATATCAACTATAGGTTATGCTCAAATCAAGGCCATATTAAAATGAAAACCTTATCTCGATGATGTGATTTAAGCATTATTGAGTAAAATAGCTTAACCCGAACTGGGCTTAATTAGGTGCTTCTTGAAATTAACATTTAAAATCTTAGGTTTATTCCTTATTACTAGTATTATTCTTATTAGTATAATTGGCCTTGTAGCGTTACAGTCAAAACCAAAATTTGAAAACAATAATACAGTAAATGTTCAAGCAGCAACCGAGAGTAAAGCTGCTGCTAAACGCTTTATTGATTCAATCAAATCAAAAAAACAACCTGTTCTTTTATCGTTATCCCAAGCAGAGCTGAATAGTTTAAATGCCCTAGTATATAGAGCGTTCCCTCAAGTCGTATCTGATGTCATTATTCAAAACGAAACCGCTAAGCTTAATATCTCAGTTGAACTACCTTTACCCGGCTTTATTAAATATTTGAATGTTTCTGGTGATTTATATCCGTCTGATAAGGGGTTAGAGCTAGGTAATGTTTCTGTTGGTAGCATAACCTTGCCAGGTAATAAATTAGTGTCCTTAACACGTTGGGTTGTCGATACTTTTGTTCAAGATGAGCTAGGTACTAAAATTGTATCTATGGTGCAATGGGTAACATTAAAAGAACAACATCTAAAAGTTAGCTTGCTAGTGCCAGATGATATGAACCATTTACAACAAGGAAAGTCAGGTCTTTTTGCCCTAAGAGATAATTTAGCGCTTTTTGGAGATGTTAAAAAAGTTAAATATTATCATAGCGCTCTTGTTGAACATTTAGAATTATCGCAAGACAGATCAGCTTTAAACACTGAACTGCCTTATTATCTTCAAACCATGTTTGCTTTGGCTAAAATTAGAACCTTTAGTGATCATGCTAACGGTGGTACAACTAGCGCTATTCAAGAAAATTATTCAGCCTTAATGGCATTAGCACTTTATTTTGGTTCTAACTCCTTTGAATTACTGGTTGGAGACGTATCAAACCTCACTTCAAGTCAGCGAAACACTCGAACATTTTTAAGACGAAAAGTTACTTTACGCAATCGCGTCGATCTGCAAAAACACTTCATGTATTCAGTTGCTTTACAATTATTTGGTAATAGTAAAGCCAGTGATGCTATTGGTGAACTAAAAGAATTTTTAGATAGTAACCCCGGAGGAAGTGGCTTTAGTTTTGCAGATTTAATGGCAGACAGAGCAGGAACTCGCTTTGCTCGACTGGCTACCGAATCAGAAGTAGCAGCACTTCAAATACAAAATACCATTACCAATAGCCTAACGGAAAATGACTTCATGCCACAAATACATGGTATTCCAGAAGGTATTTCGGCTGATTTATTTAATGAAAACTATCGTGATGTGGAATCAACTGAATATAAACAAATGATTTCTTTCTTAGATGATAGGTTGGCTGAACTTACGTTATATAGATAAAAGCGTAAGTTTACATAGCCTGATTTAAGCTTTTAACTTAATGTTAAATCAGTACCCATTTTTATCGGTTCATTTATTTAATTGGCTTTTATTGATTAGTTTTTAAAGCCAAGCTAAGCTCCGAATAACACTAACAATATTTTACTCTTTTATATTGTTAATTTTTACTTCCAGAGGTTATTTTTGAATATTCCTGACATCCCTAATAATCATGCACTGTTGATGTTAATCATCACAGTAGTTGCTTTATATTTTTTTAGAAGAGACGACATCCCTCTAGAAACATCATCTTTAGCGGTGTTAGTGGTTTTGTGTTTAGTTTTTTCTATTTTTCCTTTTGAAGGAAGCGCAGGGCACTTAGAACCTTCGTCATTATTCTTCGGCTTTGGTCATGAAGCTTTAGTGACTGTGTGTGCTTTGATGATCATTGGGCATTCACTTGTTCGGACAGGAGCATTAGAGCCAGTAGGGCGCAACCTAGCTAAAATATGGAAGATAAGCCCAACGTTATCTTTGTTACTTACCTTAATTATTGCTGGTTCGTTAAGTGCTGTTGTTAACAATACGCCGATTGTTGTGTTGTTATTACCTATATTGATCAGCGTTGCTATACGGACTAAAACAGACTCTTCACCTATGTTACTGCCAATGGGGCTTGCAACATTAGTTGGTGGCATGACAACAACCATAGGAACTTCAACTAACTTACTTGTAGTTAGTGTTGCTAGCGATATGGGCTTACCTCGTATTGGTATGTTCGACTTCATTGTACCTGCGTTAATTGCTGCAGCAGTGGCGATATCTTATTTATGGATAATTGCACCTAAGTTATTGCCTAAAAGAAGCCCAACGTTACCTGACACATCACCACGTATATTCACAGCGTATTTAAATATAAATGAAGAAAGTGAAGCAAATGGTAAAACTGTTGCTGAATTGATTAAGCTAACGGACGGTCAAATGAAAATTGAATCGATCCAGCGTAGCCCAGACAATAGAAATGTATTTCCTTTACCTGATACATTAATAAAAGTAGGCGATCGTTTACAAGTTAATGATTATCCCGACCAACTAAAAGAGTTTGAATCAGTTATTGATGCCACCCTTTACTCTGGCAGTCATAAAATGGATGAAGATCACCCATTAAAAGCCGACAAACAAATACTTGCAGAAATTGTTGTAATACAAGCTTCAGGTTTAGTGGGTAGAACTTTAAAACACGCTAACTTTGCTCATCGTTACGGTATTTCTGTTATTGCTCTACATCGAGAAGGTAAAGCAATGGAGATTGGCAGACAAAGCATTGGTAATGTAACGATCAGAACTGGTGATGTATTATTAGTGCAAGGCGAAGCTGAGCAAATTAATGAGCTTAAAGAGTCTCGTGGATTATTAATTATCGATGGTGCTGCTAACCTTCCTTATACAAAAAAAGCGCCTATTTCGCTTGCGGTACTGGCTTTTGTGGTTTTATCTGCAGCTGTTGGTTTAATTCCTATCGCAATAAGTTCTATGTGTGGGGTATTAGTATTATTAGCAAGCAAGTGTCTTGATTGGAGTGAAATATCTAACGCTTTAAGTACGCAGGTTATATTAATTGTGGTGGCTTCTCTTGCGCTAGGTTCCGCCATGATGCAAACCGGCGGAGCAGAATATATAGCACAAGTGTTTGTTGCTGCATCGTCTGGACTACCGCCAGCAGGTATTCTGTCAGCGTTAATGTTGTTACTTGCGGTACTAACGAATATTGTTTCTAACAACGCAGCGGCTGTTATAGGAACGCCTATTGCTGTATCCGTTGCTCAACAGTTAAATGTTCCTGTAGAACCTTTCATACTTGCTGTATTGTTTGGTGCTAACTTAAGTTATGCAACGCCTATGGCTTATAAAACTAACATCTTAGTGATGAACGCAGGTGGTTATCAATTCTCAGACTTCATGAAAGTTGGTATACCGTTAATCATCTTAATGTGGGTTGTTCTTTCCTTCTTATTGAGTTGGTTTTATCTATAGAGATAAACGCATAAATTAACTATTTAGTTAACCCAACTTACAAACGCTAAATTAAGCTTAACAACTAATTTAGCGTTTTTTTATCCACTAATTCGATACATTTCATACTTTTTAGAAATAGTTTAAATATATTCAATAAAAAAATACCAAAATTTAAAAGCTAAACTACACTTAAAAAATATCTGTTCATAAAAGCCGATTTAGATAAGTTAACCTATTAACTATCTTGACTATTATATGAATACTGAAGATAAAGTTAAGCGGGATGCTTAATGAACAGATTGACTATAAATTGACACACTTGTGATCAGTACGTATAAATAACAAATCAATCGCTTTTTGTTTTATGGAGTAACAATGATTAATTATGATGACAATCGCGATTTTTATCGCATGATGATAAACAGCCAAGTTACCGTTACAATTATAGACGACGAAGTAAACTCAACTGTAATAGCTGTATGTCGTGATTTAAGTGCCACAGGTATGGCGATTGAAATGCCACATCCTCTAGAATTAGAGACGGCTGTTAGAGTGCATGTAGATTCTTCTGGCGGAACTATTGCAGCGTTAGATGTAAAAGGAAAAGTGGTACGTTGTAGCCAAGAAAGTGAAGAATGTTATTTACTCGGTATTAATATCTCAGAAATAGACTAACTATTGCGATCTTACATTAATTATTTAAGTTAACGATAGCTCACTTGAACTATCGTTAACCGTAATTTTTATCACTTTCGACAAAAAATAATTACTGAGTTAAACTTATTTAGATGATTTATAAAAATCTAATAAACCGTAAGTAGAACTATCTAAATTATCACTTAACTCATCAGCAGAAAGCTCAGCTAATACCTTATTGGCTAAACCTTTACCTAGTTCAACACCCCATTGATCGAACGAACAAATCTGCAACAAAATACCTTGAACAAAAATCTTCTGTTCATAAAGAGCAATCAAACTACCTAACGTTTTAGGTGTAAGCTTTTGCATTAAAATAGTATTAGAAGGGCGGTTACCTTGATGTACTTTATGTACAGCAACTTTATCTATTTCTTCTACAGACATACCTTTCGCTGTTAATTCTTCTCTTACTTGCTCTTCAGTTACACCTTGCATTAAGGCTTGAGTTTGAGCAAAAAAGTTAGACATTAGAATGTCATGATGATTATTAACAGGGATTAAGCTCTCAACTGAACCAATAAAGTCAGCAGGAACAATGGTATTTCCTTGATGTAAATATTGGTAAAAAGCATGTTGACCGTTAATGCCAATCTCACCCCAAATAGCAGGTACTGTTGTATACGAAATACGTTCGCCTTCCCAAGAAACAGACTTACCATTACTTTCCATTTCTGCTTGTTGTAAATAAGCAGGTAAACGATGTAAAGATTGGTCGTATGGTAAAATTACTTGTGACTGTGAGCCTAAGAATGTGGTATTCCATACACTTAGCATTGCCATAATCACTGGAGCATTTTGCTCTAATGGAGCCGTACAAAAATGATGATCAATCTCGTAAGCACCTTCAAGTAATGAAACAAAGTTTTCAAAACCTAAATCGATAGCAATCGGTAAACCTATAGTTGACCATAAAGAAAAACGACCACCAACCCAATCCCACATATCAAAAATATTTTCTTCTTTGATACCAAATTCAGTAGCTTTTTCTTTGTTAGAAGATACCGCAACAAAGTGTTTTGCAATCGCGTTCTTATCAAAAGCTGCAGCTACTAACCATTGCATAGCGGTTGTTGCGTTAGTCATAGTCTCAGAGGTAGTAAAGGTTTTGCTTGAAACAATAAACAAGGTAGTTTCAGGGTTTAAGTGGCGTAAAACATTAGCGACTTGAGTTCCATCAACATTCGAAACGTAGTGCATTTGAATATCTTTAGAACCATATTCAGCTAAAGCTTCAGTTACCATTTCAGGGCCAAGGTTTGAGCCACCAACACCAATGCTAACAACATCAGTTATTGCTTCACCTGAATAACCAACCCATTCGCCGTAACGAACTTTATCACTAAATAATTTAACGTGATTTAAAGCAACTTGTACTTCTTCAATCACATTTACACCATCAACTATAATTGGCGTATTGTTACGATCACGTAATGCTGTGTGTAAAACTGCTCTATTTTCTGTTTTGTTAATCTTCTCACCAGAAAACATTTTAGTGCGCCAATCTTCAATATCACAATCTTTAACTAAATCTAAAAGTAGTTTAAAGGTTTCGTCTGACATTAAGTTTTTTGAATAATCAAATAAGAAAGCAGGGGTTTTAATTGAATATTTTGAAAAACGCTCACTATCATTAGCAAACAAATCAACCATGTGTTGCTGCTTCATTTCTTCGGCATGAGAGATTAATTTTTGCCAACTTGGCAGTGATGTACGTGACGTCATTTTTGGGATTCCTGTTTTGTAATTGCTTATTGCTAAACAACTAAGATAAATTTTAATACGCTAGGATTTATAAATTTTACAATGTGTATTTTCATTGTGGAGCTTGGCTATTTACATGAAATAAATAGGACGTAGGCGCTCAACAAATTATTTTTAACACATTTTATTTTCTTTAAACTCTGTTCAGCTAACCAAAAAGTACAAAGAAAATAAAACATCTATTATGTTGGCATTAAACCAACATAATAGAATGTGAACTAACTATTTAATCTGACTATGTAACCTAAACTTAGATTATTTAATTAAGTCAGCTACTAGGTCTTCTAAAAGGCGTTGATCAACAGCAAACTTACGAATACCTTCAGATAGTTTTTCTGTTGCCATAGCGTCTTCATTATGTTCCCAAGCAAACGTTGCATCAGTTAAAGGAACAATATCGTCTTTCGATTTAACTTCAATACCTTCAGCAGAAAGCTTAGTTTCTAATGTGCCTTCAGTATTTTGTAATTCAGTTAATAACGCAGGAGAAACTGTTAGCAAATCACAACCTGCTAATTCAATAATCTCACCCGTGTTTCTGAAGCTTGCGCCCATAACAACAGTGTTATAACCGTAAGTTTTGTAGTAGTTATAAATACTTGTTACAGAAATTACACCTGGATCTTCAGCACCAACAAAATCTTTACCTTCGCTTGCTTTGTACCAATCTAAAATACGACCTACAAACGGAGAGATTAACGTTACATTTGCTTCAGCACAGGCAATTGCTTGAGCTTTACTGAATAATAAAGTTAAGTTACAAGAAATACCTTCTTTCTCTAATTGCTCTGCAGCTTTAATGCCTTGCCAAGTAGAAGCAAGTTTAATTAAAACGCGATCTTTAGAAATACCAGCTTTCTCATATAATGCGATTAACTTACGGCCTTTTTCAATACTTGCTTGTGTATCAAAAGACAAACGTGCATCTACTTCACTTGAAATACGACCAGGGATAATTTTTAAAATCTCACAACCAAAGTTAACAATAAGTTGATCACAAACGTCATCAATATCGCTACCTGCTTTTGCAATAGCGTCGTCTATAAGACCTTTGTATTGAGGTAATTTAGCTGCTTGTAAAATTAACGAAGGGTTAGTTGTAGCGTCTACAGGGTTTAATGCTTTAATTGAATCAACATCGCCACTGTCTGCAACAACGGTAGTTACTTTTTTTAATTGCTCTAATAAATTCATGGGAACTCTACTAATTGATTATTCTGAATGATTACCGTGTAATCCAATCAGGATTTTAGGCATAGCTGATTTAGAACTATAACCCGTGAAAATAGTGAATACACATTATTGCTGATATTAACTTTATAGCAAATAATTATTTGGTCTATTTAACAATGTTTTATTCATATTAAATCAACTTAATTGATTTAATGGCGCTAAGTTTAACTTAGATGAACATCAAACCACAAGTTGCGAACATATTTTGCTCAATTTGATATAACCCAGTCTACTATCAATCACCAGTTAACATAAGTGAAAAGAAATTAGGTATGAAGTCATGAACTTCAAGGTAAATATAATTTCAAAATGTTCAAACAGAAATTATTTTAAAGTAAATATCAATTATCGATTTTATTACTTTGATCTTTAACGCTATTCATATAAATTGAGGTTAAGCAAACACTCAAATTAAATGGAAATAAATATGCATGTTGATAAAGCTAAAAAACGTATAGCCAAATTAGTGAAAGCAGGTGATAAAGGCTATCCAAAAATTTCCATCGAATACTTTGGTGAATCGTCAGACAGTGCAACTTTAGTGGTTGTTGGATTTACTTTAGAAGAAGGCGCTGCAGTGCAAGAAGAAAAGTTTAATAGCAAAGACAACGCCAGAGAAAGCGAAGTTATTCAATCAGCCTTAGTTAAAATTATTGAACGTGCTAATGCTAAATCAGTTCTTGAAGTGCCGGGCATTTCACTTTTATAGCCTTACTAAATATAAAGTGACAAACAACGTATAAGAATCGTTATAAATGAAAACGAATAAAAGCTGTGAATATGGCGTAGGTGATAACTCTTATAAAATGGCAGGGGAGTTAGCTGGCATTACTCAACTTGTGGAAGATTTTTATCACAACATGGCAACCCTTAAAGTCGCCGAAAATGTTAGAAATATGCATTCCAAAGATTTAATTCTTTCAAGCAAAAAGCTCGCTTATTTTCTTTCAGGTTGGTTAGGTGGTCCAAAACTCTATGCAGAGCATTTTGGGGGAATAAATATCCCATTAGCTCACAAACATCTAACCGTTGGCTTAGAAGAATCTGAAGCATGGCTACTTTGTATGCAAAAAGCTGTAGATAAACAAAATTATGAAGCGCCATTTAAGCTTTATTTGATGGAACAATTAAGAGTTCCAGCAGAAAGAATAAGACAAGTTTCTACAGGCTGAATCTGTATAATAAAAACTAGCTCTAAACTCTTGTGGTTAACGGTATAGCGATAAACCGATAAAACCATAATTAAACAAGATACAATGAGTTAAGTTAACAATAAAAACGAACATATATACAAATACACAATACACTTTAATAAACGGACACCTATGATTTTTGTAATTTTTTCACTTCTAATGTTGGCTCTTTCATACAAATTATATTTAGTAAAAAAAGAACCTTATTTTTCAGCGTTACTTTTTAGTATTCCACTAGCTATTGCTGGTTTAATTATGGGAAATCCACTAGCAGGTGTATTTATAGGAAGTGCGATATTATTTGCCTTAGGTTTCCTTTGTTTTTGGTTATTAGACAAAGTACCTAATGGAGCACCGCATTATTCTGTATTAGGTGTAACTGCTGCCATTGTGGTTTTTGTGGTATAAATTAACTCTAAAATAGCCATTTTTCAGGTAACTACGAGACTTTATGATCAGTTGTCACTTATACGACTATATTGAAATTGCCTGCATGCATCAATATCCCGTTAAATTAACAATGAAAAATGGCGAAATTTTTGAGTGCACAGCGCTTGATACTAGGTATAATGTTGCAAAAGAAGAATGTATCAAAGTACGTTTAAATAACTCTACACAAGGTTGTTTAGAGGAAGTGAATACGGATATTCAAAAGAGTGTTAACACGAAAACCCCAAGTAATAACCAAGAGGCAGAAACCTTGGTCCCTCTAGATGGTTTAGCAACACTCAATGTTCTGATTGAAAATCCACACTTTAAGTTTGTTTCTTTTACCTGAGTCTTCTTTTAAACTCAGGGTAGCAACACCTCAAAACAATGATTATTTCACATTAACGGCATTAATTTCTTAACCTTCCGTTAACCCAAAACTCTTTATAATATTTATAACGAGATAACTAACCATAAAGCTGGGAGCCTTGAATGTTAGTAGCAACAAATTCAAAGTTTTGGTCAGATTTAATTCTGATCTCCAGTATCGTATGCGTTATTTTTATGTCTTTATCGTTAATTGATACACGCCAAGAATGGTTTACAACTCGCGATGCTGCAACTTATATGCGTTATGGCGTATTAGCCGGAGTATTTATTATGGCTGCTTCATTAGTTGTTATTTATTTAGTGCGCGATAATATTCAATCTCTTGTTAAAAGTTTTTCCGCTTTATTTATCATTACCGTTTCGTTGCTTGTTGTTAAAGCTTATTTACCTGCTGGTACCAATCTATTTTCACACCAAGCACCTGTGCTTTCAGCATATAGACCAGACCTCAGTCATCCACCGCTAGCATTGGCTATGGTGTCGATCAAAGAGTTGTCGTCTAAAAGTATTAAACAACCAGAACACTCAGTTTTACTGCGTTCAGAAAATGATAAGCCAACAAAACCCGCTAAACATCATTCAATCGCAACAGAACTTGCGACACATTTCTCAGAAATTAACGCAATTAATTCATCTGCAACTAAATAAAAACAGGCCAAGTAAAGCAAGTATGGTAAGCATTTCTTTATAAAGCTTCTGTGTGAAATATCATTTTACAAAAGCATCCCATATCTCTTCTAAAACCAGTAACAAGATCACCTTCCATTGATTACAATAAGTTAACACCCGTTTTAACTTTAGTCATTTACCTATATGGAGATAATATGAAAAAAATAGTGTTGATCCTCGTTTCAGCTTTTCTATTTACTGCTTCAGCATTTGCTGAATCTGCGGTTAAATACAATAAAGAACTCGATGGTTTTGATTACCCATTTACAGTAAATACATTTCACTTCAATTCTCAAAATCAAGAACTGAAAATGCGCTATATGGATGTTGGTAATACAAACGCTGATAAAGTTATCGTATTGCTCCATGGCAAAAACTTTTCAGCTTATTACTGGGAACAAACAGCAAACGACTTAGTGAAGAAAAACTACCGAGTGATCATTCCAGACCAAATTGGTTTTGGTAAATCATCTAAACCAGAATCTTATCAATACAGCTTTCCTCAATTAGCATTAAATACCAAGTCATTGTTAGATAGTTTAAATATTAAAAAATATGATGTAGTGGGACATTCTATGGGTGGGATGGTAGCAGTAACTTTTGCTGTTAATTACAGCGCCTCAGTAGATAAACTTATCCTTATCAATCCTATTGGACTAGAAGACTACAGCAAGTATGTTGAATTTAAAGACACCAACTTCTTCTACAAAGGGCAACTTGCATCAACACTTGAAAAAGCCAGAAACTACCAGCAAAAGAATTATTATGATGGTAAATGGTCAAATGAATACGAACAACTTTTAGTTCCGTTAAAAGGCATGATTGCAGGTGGCGATTGGCCAATCATTGCTTGGAACAATGCGTTAACTTATGGGCCTATTTTTGCTGAGAATATTGTTGATAAATTTCCACAAATTACAAACAAAACCTACTTAATTATTGGTACAAGAGATAATACAGGTCCAGGTAGAGGCTTTAAAAAACTAGGAGTTACCAGAACACTAGGTGATTATAAAAACCTAGGTAAAAACGCACATAAACTTATCAAGAATTCAACTTTATATGAGCTTGATGGATTAGGTCACATGCCACACTTTGAAGATTACAGCGCATTTATCAAAGCGTTTGATAAAGCTTTAGCTGAATAGCTAGTAACGCAATAACTAAGGATTAGTGCGAGTTTCTGGTTTAATCGAGTAAACATAAGTCAGTGAGGTGCGAAACCTTACTGGCTTTATTTTTATCTACAGCCCTAAACCTACCTAATCAAACTATCTTTAAAACCAAATGAATTTAATGACATAAATCCGACACATTTCCATCATTAATTTGTCATAAAGCATCTCTAACATGCACCGCTTATCCTAAAGCTCGATATCCATATTTAGAATTATTGGGCTATCAAACCCAGTGATAGGTTGAATATTATAATGAAGGTTTTAACAAAAACAGCTCTAGTTATTGCTATTGCACAAACATTAAGTGCATGTAATAGCGATAGTTCAAATTCCGCTCCAGAGATCACGCCTGATATCCCAGAAGTAATTGTTGAAGAAGTCGTAGAGGATTCTTCAGGTGAAACAATCTCTTCAATCACCAAAGGCGCTAACGTACTTGCCGAAAATAATAACGATAAAGTTTGGAGATTTGCTGTAATTCCAGATACGCAAGGCCGCGATGATGACGATTACAAACAAACTATTACTCACACATACGACGATATCACCTTATCAATCGATATCGGTTACGACGTTAACAACGATGACATTTTTGATGGTGAAGGCTGGAAGATAGACGTTTCAGACCCCTACAATGCCTTCTTTGCCGATGAAAATGGTGATCCACTTGCTGACGGAGCTGCACCAGTAGCTATAGCAAGTAACGAACGTTCAGACACACCTTACGATTTCAAACACTTACCAGCACTTCTTGTTGATCCAATTGTTTCAAAAATCAAAGCTGAAGGTGTTTCTGTGGTGTTAGCTGTAGGTGACATGACAGACGTACGTACAGAAAACGAATACGTAGAGTGGATGAACAAAGTTGCCAATCCATTAACTGAGGCAGGAATGACAGTACTACCGGTTCGTGGAAATCATGAAATTGTTGACGGTTACGATTGGTTAAGCTGGTTTACTACAGAAGTAAACACAACCGATAACCGTTCAGTAAACAACATGGACAACGGTATCGATGCTTACACAGAAAATGACTCTTCAAACTTCGACCAAGGTTATAAGCTTTATCAAGAATATCCAGGCAGTTTATTAGCTCAAGGTTTAGCTGATGGCGAGATTGTTGGTTACGAAGAAATTGAAGACTTGATGTACTACACAGTGCAAAACAATACGTTATTTATTGCCCTCGATTTTTACGCCAGCGACCTTGTATCAGTTAACTACGAAGGCACATGGTTATTGATTTACGACTGGTTGAAAAATGTATTAGAAACTAAAGGTTCAACGGTTGATCATATTGTAATGTTTGGTCACGAAGCATTATCAACTAAAAAGCGCCCATCAGTTTATAACTACGATGAATATTTTGATTACATTAGTTCATTAAGTAATGCTGATAACGGTGAAAGCGAAAACGAAACAGAGCCAGGTATTTTAGGTTTAGACACGGGTCAACTTGGTTACTTAGAGCTACAAGATGAATCTTCACCAGGTTTATTAGACAACGTACTTAACTTACTGAGCGAATACAAAGTTAACTACATTGCAGGACACGATCATCAGTATTCACGTAGCTTAATACATCCAGACAATACCAATCCATCAGTAGGCTTTACGCAAATTGTTGCGGGTAATGCATCTTGGAAAGCTTATAACAATCGCTACGGTATTCACGACAAATACGAAACAGGTTTAGCGCAAGATAACTTCGCGCAAGTAGGTGATTACGAAGGAACAAACAGTCAGTACGATAAAGACTTAACCAAATACGAAAAAACCAACAAAATCTCATTTGTTATTGTTGAAGTAAATGGCCGTCAAATTACCTTCAAAAACTACTACGCTCCAGTTAACTTCTCAGAAGCTGACATGAACATGGGTACTTATTGGGATGAAGCGCAAAACGCTTGGATCCAATACGACAAAGACAGCTCAGGCGCTACAGTAGAAGAAATCATTCCAATTGAATGGAGCTTAGGCGATAACGCTAGTTACACTAATGACGCTTTACAACGTGTTGTATCTCCTTACGAATCTTACTGGACAACAACTAAAACGCCAGACGAAGAAGGTTACATAGGAACAGAAGCAGCAATACTTGACGGTTTTAACTTAACCTACAACAGTGTTGAAATGCTAACGACAGACACACAAGACAGCAAACAAGTGGGTGTTCACGTTAACTATGAAGATGAACTTGCAACCGGTAAAGGTGAATACACAAGCTTTGCCAATGTGTATAACATTCCACGCCAAGAACAAGCTATGAATGAACTACTGTCTTTAAGTTGGTTTACAGATAACGACGAAACAACAGTTTCAGATATTTTATTAATCAACGGTAACTTGAACCAAGACGGTACTTACAAAAATACCAATGGTTTTGTACAAGCTAGCTCGCCATCTGAATTATTCTTCGACAAAGATGCGGTAGAAACAACAAACCCAACCAATGTCGTTCGCGATGGGGTTATTACAGCAGACGACGAAGCTGATGCTATGACCATTGCAATGACAGCGCCTGAAGGTATCGACTTAACCACCTTAACCATAGGTCGTTACAATGAAGAAACGGGCGAATGGGAAGAGTTTCTTGCTGATAGCTGTTTTACAGAAACATCATACTCAGATGATTTCAGTGTTATGTTTAAATCTGGAGCAGGTAGCGCACCAAGTGACGTAGACAGCAGTTGTGGAACTTATTTATGGGGTTACAACCATAATAACAACACAGTGTGGGGATTCACCCATAAAGACGGACGTTTTGCACTTATTGAAAACACAGCAACCGCTGAGTAATAAGTAACAGTTTAAAGCAAAGGTTATCTGAACAGTTAATCAGGCTTTATATCGGTAAACCAAAAACAAAGCTGAAACTAAAAAAGCGATAACGATTTAAAACCGTTATCGCTTTTTTGACTTTTTGACTTTTTGAACCATGAAGCGAATCTACAAAAAGAAAATGTATAAACTCTATGAAGTTAAGCGATCTAAAATTTATCGAGTCAACTCACCACGTAAATTAGTCTGCATCAACGAACGTATTTCATCAGCAGGTAAATTCTTACTCAACAAGTAATGTAACTTAGTTAACGTCGCTTCAAGCGTCATATCAACACCACCAATCACTCCGCATTTACTTAACGCGTTACCTGTTGCGTATCCGTCCATGTTTACCGTGCCTTTAATACACTGGCTACAGTTAACAATAATAATACCGTTATCGCTGGCGGTTTTAATACATTCAAGCAAACCTTTATCTTGTGGAGCATTACCAACACCGTAACTTCTAATGATCAAAGCTTTAACAGGTTGTTGAATAATATTTTTTAAAACATCAGGGCTTATACCCGGATAAAGATGCACAACGCCGATAGGTTGAGGCGTAATATTACTTAACACTAAAGGTTGTATGTCATCTTTCTCGATTGTCGATAACTCACCTTCAATCACATTAATATTAATACCTGCTTCTAACAGAGGAGGTAAATTAGGCGAATCAAAGGCATTAAAACCATCGGCAAAAGCTTTAATACTTCTATTACCTCTGTACAGTCGGTTATTAAAATACAAACCTACTTCAGCAATAGGAAAGTTAGCGGCAATATATAACGAATTTAATAAGTTAACTTGCCCGTCTGAGCGTAATTGGCTTAATGGAATTTGAGATCCCGTAACAATAACGGGTTTAGATAAATTCTCAAACATGAACGACAAAGCCGAGCTGGTATAAGCCATAGTGTCAGTACCATGCAAAACTACAAAGCCATCATAATCGTGATAATGGGCTTTAATATCTTCAGCAATAAACTGCCAATCACTTGGCGACATGTTTGAAGAATCTATTAACGGTGAATATTCTTGAATCGTAAATTCAGGCATTTCATCACGTTGAAAATCCACATTAGCCAATATTGATTCTGTTAAATGGCCCGTTTCAGGGATGTAACCATTTTCACTGGCTTTCATACCAATAGTTCCGCCTGTGTAGGCAATATAGATGCGTTTTTTCATTGTGTGTTTTTATCCAAGACTGAAGTTTGTTCAAAGGTTAATTAAATTTTAACATTATATTGAACAAATCTTAACATGTTGATTTTATTATAAAAAATATATAAACAAATAGTCATATTTGAGCTATGCTAATTATAACGTAATAAATTAAATAAAGGGCTAATGAATGAAAAAACTTATAATCGCCACAGCTATTCTAGTGGCTTGTAATGTTCACGCTGATAGCAGTTCAATAAACACAGGCGCAGCAATGTCGTTAGGACCATCATCTTCGTCATCGTCACTTTCTTCAGCTTCCTATAATCCAGCTATGAATGCTTTAATTCTCAGCGAAGGTGATAGTTTTAGAATGTCGTATTTTCCAACGTTTGGTTTTAACGTTGAAGTAGGGGAGTTAGACAACTTTTCTGATGATATTGAAGAACTTGCAGATATTATTGATGACCCTAGCTTAACTACCGATGAACCAAGTGCAGTGTTAGACCGCTTTAACGATGTAATCGACCGAGCTGGTGAAAGTGGTTACGTAAAAATTAATGCAGGAATGAACGCACCTTTATTACCACTTTATTTTTATTCAGAAACGCTACAAGGCACAATCGGCTTCGACTATTCAGTTAACGTTCAAGCGGGTTTAAGTTTCCTATCTTCAGAATTATCTTACAATAATCAAAACAACTCGTTTGCTACAGCATCAGCCTTGTATTTAAAGTCAGGTATCGAACAAACTTTTGCCATAAGTTACGGCCGCGAAGTGTTCAATCATCATTTAGGTAAACTTTATGCTGGCGGTAAATTTAAATACATCACTATGGAATTAAGTAAACAAGTTCTTCCTATTATCGAACTTGCTGGCGAAGACGTAAGTGATTTAATTCGTGATGAATACGACCAAAATCAAGACTCAACCAGCGACTTTGGCGTAGATATTGGTTTAGTGTGGGATGCAGAATCTTATCGTATAGGTTTAACCTTCGAAAACATCAACTCACCAGAGTTTGAATACGGCGAAATTGGTACTAACTGTGAAAGCATTGCTGAAAACACCTCATCAAGAAGTAACTGTGAATCAGCTAAATATTTCACTCAAACTGTAGGTCAAATTAGTGCTAACGAAGTGCATACAAAAAATGCTACAGCTCGACTTGATGGCTTATACAAAGTATCAAACGAAGTTGAAGTTTCTGCAGCACTCGATCTTGCTAAATACGACGATATTATTGGCGACGACAACCAATGGCTTCACACTTCGGTAGCTTATCATTCTGATGGATACATTATTCCTTCAATACGAGCTGGATATCATAAAAACTTGGCAGGCTCTAAAATTTCAACCATTACAGCAGGAGTTACATTGTTTGATATTGTAGCGCTTGATTTTGAATATGGCTTAGACAGTGTAGAAATTGATGACTCATCAAGTCCACGCCGCTTAGGGTTCTCATTAAGTATTCAAGAACAATTTTAATTAAAGCGACTTAGACTCGCTATAATTTATCAGCATTAAGGTAAACAGAATGAAAAATTTAATTAACTCACAATTACAATTAAGCTTTAAGTCAAAATCAAAGATTACCGTTGCTTTATCTACCGCTATTTTATTGAGTGCTTGTGGTGGAACAGACCAAGATGAAGGTACACCAACAACTACAGAGCAAGTATTTAGTGGACAAGCCATTGATGGTTATGTGGCAAGATCAACAGTCTATTTAGACACCAACAACGACGCAACTCGTAACGCATGGGAAGCTTATGCATTTACCGATAACCAAGGTTACTTTTCATATAACCCGAACACCGCTACAGACTATTGTGCCGACACAGCTACCGCAGAACAAAACCAATATTGTTTAAAAAATGTTGGTGTGCTCGATACAGCCGTATTGCGAATTGACGGTGGTTACGATGTGTTAACTGGCGAACCTTTCCAAGGTCAACTAAGCCGAAGAATTTCAGCTATTCCAGAAGCTGGAGTAACAGAAACAGTGCTCACACCAATCACATCACTATTAACAGGTATTGAATCTGACACTGAACGTGCAACTGTTTTATCAGCTTTAAGTATTCAAGAAAGCGATCTTGATATTGATTATTTAAATACAGATGGCGCAGGAACTATCGACAGTTCACTGCTAAATACAGCACTTAAACTACATAAAGTGGTATCCATTTTATCAGACCGATTAACAGATACTTACGATGAAATTGGTGAAGAACTAGGAACGCCTAACGATGCTTCAAGCGCTATTTACACTCAACTGGCCAATCAAATTGTAACGTCAGCGAATGACTTAGATACAGTACTAGCTAACACAGATGATCTCATCCATATTTTAGATAACGCTGAAAGCGAACTTCAAGAAATATATCAGCGTAAAGATATCTTCTTACCAGCAGATATTGGCAGTTTAGCCAGCCCTGAATATCTTAATCGCGCTGCTAGCGTAGCAAGTTCAATGTCATCAGTTATCGACAGTTTAATTATTCGTGATGTTTCAATATCTGACACCACAACCTTAGGTAGTGTACGAGCTATAGAAAGTTTACTGATCAAATCGATAAACGAACGCGCAACCGATACTAGCATAGATAACGCGATAACCTTTCTAACTAATCAAGATAGAACGTTACCAGACGCATTAGTTATAAGCTTAGCTTCAGCCAATGCTGATATTGCAAGTTTAGCCGTTAATGATTTTACCGGTGACGACTTCGACTCACTTGAAGATTTAGCTGCAGCGAGTACTTTAGCAACTGATGCAGAACCATTCACACAACTAGGTGGTTACACATTAAAAGTTTCGGATCTCGATTTAGGTTTTAGCCCAAATAATTTAGATGATAAAGAAGTAGAATTCTATTTTGATGGTGCAGCAACCGACACAGAAGGCTCGTTTTCAGCTTGTGTTAAATACATAGACAAAGCATCAAGCGATGGTACTTTAGGCGAAGGAAATACCCGAGGTGATCTGGTAGATGGTTATTGGTCATTACTTGGCGCGTCTGAAACCACTACAGAAACTTACAGCGCTTTATTAACCATTAATTTCTTAGGTGCAACTTATCAAGCAATCTTAAAACCTGTAGGTAATGAAACTATCGCGAATATTGATTACGAAAAAGTACGCTTCGATTTTGATGGCGACTTAAATGTTTATCACAGCGAAGATGGTTTAACAGATAGCACAATAGTTCCTACTTCAGCGGCACAATGCCAAGAAAGACTACCGTCACGTATTGGATTGTAGAATTAGCAGTATGTCCCGTCCTAAGATACGTTGACGGTTTAATGAAAGGCCAGTAGCTTTTGCTTCTGGTCTTTTTTGTGCACTTGGT
>NZ_JAUPEC010000017.1 GCF_030551755.1 Pseudocolwellia sp. AS88 | reverse complement strand
CTTAAAATATAAAACGCCCAATGAAGTACATCAGGCGTTTTAATTAAATGACTGTCAACCTATATTAGGACGGGTCAAATTTAAATTCGATTTACTCTTTGATGATCTTTAATAAGTACATAAGATCAGGCAATAATCTCTCTAATAACTTTTCCGATATTAATTTGATAATCTTCAGGACGAGCAGCAGTGCTAATTGTTAAGGCTTCTTCATCTAATATATGTTTCTTTGATGTTATGTTTTTGTCTAGCTTAGTATTATAAAAAGCTATAGCTGTTGGATTTAAAGGATCGTTTCTATTACCTTCTGTAACAATAGCTAGGGTTTCATTAGAAAGTTTTACAAGAGATCCTACAGGATGCACGCCAATATATTTAATGAACTGCTGAACTAAACTCCTATCAAACAGTTCATTTTTAGAAATTAAATAACGTAACGCATTAATCGGTTGTTCGCCTTTTTTGTAATGCTTATTAGCCGTCATCGCATCATAAACATCTACAATGGCCGTTATTCTCGCTAGCTTAGATAACTTAGAGTCTTTTAATCCTCTCGGGTAACCTGAACCATCTAAACGTTCATGATGATTAACCAGCATATCAGTGGTGATTTTATTACTTAATCCATCACTACTACAAATCTGATGCCCCCATAAAACATGCTTTTCAACTAATCTTTGCTCATTGGTTGTTAACTTTTCTTTTTTATTTAAAACCGCTTTAGGTAGTTTAGCCACACCTACATCATGAAGTAACGCGCCTATAGCTATTTGTGTTGCGGTTTCTTTTTTCATACCAATGAATAATGAAAAACCACACATTAAAATCGCTGAATTAATAGCATGTTCCCATTGATAAGTATCTTTTTCACTGATCCTTGTCAGTATCGAAATAGCATACTCATTTCTAATAATTGAGTCGGTAATATCGTTTGCTAATTCGTTAATTGCGGTAATATTTATCTTTTGATCGGCACTAATATCATTAAATATTGTTTTAATAGTATGAGTTGCATTGTCATAAATCTTACATGATTGATGAAACTCTTCAGCAACAGAAATTTTTCTTAATACTGGTTTATGTGTGGTTTGAGATGTATTAGTTGTTGAGTTTAAAGACGTTGATTCAATCTCAGGGACATTAATGTTTTTGCTTTCTAGTGTGTTATCTTTAGTATTATCATCTCTGATAATAACACCTGTAACTCCTTGTTCTTTTAGTTGTGCAATTATGCGTTCAGATTTAACTAATCCCTTAGATTTTATTTTAATGAATTGATTATCTGATTTTACTTCTAGAACGAACATGCCGAGCTTTAATTCCTCTATAGTAATTAATTTCGACAATGTATTTTGCATAGTAAACCTTTGATATTTAATTGCTGTATGTATTTTAACACTCACCAGAAGTAGATATAATACCCCTAACATAAGACAATAATAGTTTGTCTTTAGGATTTAGGGAAAAAATCTGAGTAATATACACACAAAAACTTATGAAAATTGACTTTTATTATGTGATGTTGGGTATAAGAATAATAAATTCCAACAATGTTTTTTTATAAGAATCAAGTTTTTATAGCCTATAAATTAATTATCTCAAGGGAAAACATGAACACAAATATCAACTTATTTAAAAAATCAGCTGTTTTTATAGCTTTAAGTTCAGCTCTGGCTGTTCCAAGTTATGCGTTTGCTGAAGAAGCAAACGAAGTTAAAACACAGGGTATTGAGCGCATTCAAGTAACTGCATCACGCCGCTCTTTAAGTATACAAGAAGCGCCTTTGAACATTACTGCTTTAGATAGCGATATTATGAAAGATCAAAATATCAGCGATTTAAGTGAAGTTGCTCGTTGGGTTCCTGGTTTAACTATTCCAGAGCAAGGTGGTCGAGCTCAAAACAATATTATTGTTCGTGGTTTAAGTACTAATTCTACTTCAGCTCAAGCAGATGGCGGCACAGTAGCAACATATTTTGGTGAACAACCTTTAGAGGTTGATGTACGCTTAATTGATGTTGAACGTGTAGAAGTATTAATTGGTCCTCAAGGAACTTTATACGGTGCTGGTACATTAGGTGGTGCTATTCGTTATATCCCTAAAAAAGCTGAACTTGATGTAACGAGTGTTGAACTTACTGGTGATTTATTTCAAGGCGCAGAATCAGATAATCTTGGTGGTGAAACTAGCTTTGTTATAAACACTCCATTGATTGAAGATGTTTTAGCAGTACGCGCATCATTTAATTACTACAACGACCCAGGTTTTATTGATTATGGTTATACCGTTATCGAAGGTGGTGTTTCTAACCCAGACCCTGATTGGAATGACCCTCAAGACGTAAGTGATAATATACGTTCTGTAAAAGATGCGAATGGCGAAGAAGTATTAACAAGCCGCATTGCATTACGCTGGACTCCAACAGATTGGTTAGACGGAACATTAACGTATCTTTATCAAAAAAGTGATGTTGAAGGCCGTAGTGTTACTAACTACCAATCACTCGCACTTGATAACCCATTAAGAGATGTTGTGGGTAAATATGAGTCTGCAGAAAGATATTTAACACCTGATGAAAACAAAGATTCATTAATCAGCTTAGAAATTACCGCCGATTTAGGTTTTGCTGAGTTAGTTTCAGCAACAGGTTTTACAGAGCATGAGAATGAAGGTCAACGTGATCAAACAGATCTTTTGTATACCTTAAATTATAGCTACGAAACTTTCCCAGAGTTTTCAGCATTCACTCGTGAAACTGAAGATTACGATAGCTTTACCCAAGAAATTAGATTGGTTTCGCAATCAGAGTCAGACTTATCGTGGATTGTTGGCGGTTACTACAACAAGACTAGTCAATTTGCCTTAAGTGAGGAATACACACCGAATCATCCTTTTTCGAATCGTGAAGATGATCTTGAGTATTTACAGCTCACTGATAATGAGTCCGTTGAAAAAGCGATATTTGGTGAATTAAGTTATCAATTTACAGAGCAGTTTAATGTTACCGTAGGAGCTAGATTCTATGAGTATGAAATTAAAATAGGCTCAGCATTTACAATTCCTTTTTATGATGGTGAAGACCTTGTTCCTTTTGGTTCAACAACATTTAACCCTGAAGATGTTGAAAGAGATTCAAGTGATGGTGATGGTAGCTTATTTAAAATTAATGCTAGTTATCAAGTGACACCAGACGTTTTATGGTATGCAACTATCAGTGAAGGTTTTCGTTTAGGTGGCTCTAATGGTATTGCTTTGTGTCCAGAAGAAAACCCTCAATTATGTGCATTACCATATGAGCGTTCATATGAACCAGACACTACAACTAACTATGAATTAGGCTTCAAGAGTACTTGGTTTGAAAACAAATTACATTTTAATGCAGCTATCTATAACGTTGACTGGGATGACGCTCAAGTAAGTGGTGCGGCTACTGAAAATGGTGGGTTACCTTACACATCAAATGCTGGTAAAGCGAACAGTAAAGGTGTAGAAATTTCGTCTAGAGCTATTTTCTCTGATAATTTCTCGGTTTTTGCAAGCTATGCTTATACTAAAGCAGAATTAACATCAGACGTATATAGTTTCTTTACACAGTTAGAAACTACAGATCCTGCTTATCTCGAGTATTCTGTTCTTGATGGCGATCGTCTTCCGGGTAGCCCAGAGCATCAGTTCTCGTTTGGGTTGAACTATTCGCAAGAAGTATTTGACGATAAAATGTTAGATATTATTTACGGCCTAACAGCACAAAGCGATATTTACTCTTCAGTAGGTTTACGTTCTGAAGGAGAGGAATTACCAGGTTATGCATTAAGTAACTTATCAGCAACTATTTCTGATGATGCATGGTCAGCCACCTTGTACGTTGATAATTTATTTAATAAGTATGCTTACTCAGCTTCACGTAGTTCAGGCAGAGCAGCAGGTTTTGCAGAATTTCCAGATCAAATAAGCAACCCTGGTACTATTAATCAATATCGTGCATTCTCACACTATGTTGTGCCACCACGTACTGTTGGTATTAAAGTTACTTACGCTTTTGATATGTAATTTACTTTTTTAAATAGTATTTCTAAAAGCATTCTATTTGTTTAAATAGAATGCTTTTTTATTTTAAGACATACTATAAATCTAAAACAGGTTTCCCTTTAATAAGTAATGATGATTTAACATGACCCAAAGTATTTCCCACCTTCATAAGCAAGCCTTACAAGCATTAAATAATAAACAATATCAGCAAGCTCATGGTTTACTTATCGCGATATTGCAGCAGGATAAATACTTTGCTGATGCTTATTTTTTGTTAGGAGTGATTGCTAGCGAACATGGAAATAATGAGAAGGGCATTCAGTTATTTGAACAAGCGTTAAAAATAGCTGAGCACTTTGAATCCCAAAGCCAAAATTTAAAAGAAAGCCCTACTACAATAAATAAAATAGAATATTTAGCCCATTTAGCTAAAGCTTACTCATTGATTATCGAACCTATTAAAGCCAAGCATTATGCAGATTTAACGACCCAAGAAATAGATAAAACTAACAGTGAAATTTGTAATCAAAATAACAATAAACATCATAAAATCTCGTCATTAACCTTAGATACTTTAGGTGTTGCTTACAGTAAAATAGGCTTACATAACCAAGCTGTTCCACTATTTGAACAAGCAATAGAATTTGATGAGAATAACCCTAACTACTATTTCAATTTAGGAACTTCGCAAGTTTTTATCGGTGACTTTGAGGGAGCACAACACTCTCACGAAAAAGTGATCCAGCTCGCTCCATCATTTACTAAGTCGTACACAGCATTAAGTGCTTTAGGTAAAGTAAGTTCTAGCGCCTATAATTTAGCGTCGATGGAAATGCTGTTTGAAAAACTCATCAAGGCTGACGAAAAGTTACATATTGGTCATGCGATAGCCCGAGAATACGAAGCGCTTAACGACTACGACAACGCTTTTAAATATCTGTCTGTAGCTAAGCAAGCCAAGCTTGACTCTATCAATTATAACTTTGCTGATGATAAAGCTATGTTTGAGAGTTTATTTGATAGTTTTGCTAAAACTGACTTTCTTGAAACAGGCCATTTTCAAGAACAAAAGACAAGCAATTCAGAAGCTATATTTATTGTTGGTATGCCAAGATCTGGTACCACTTTAGTTGAGCGTATTTTGTCTCAGCATTCTGATGTAACCACCGCAGGTGAGCTTGAATATTTTTCATTATTAATGAAGAAAATGAGCCAAACAACCACTCAAAGAATTCTTGATAAAGAAACCATTGAAGCTGCTCAACAAATAAACTTTGAAGAATTAGGAAAAGCATATATCGATAAAACACGAGTTCTCACAGGTGGTACCGCAAAATTTATTGATAAAATGCCATTAAATATTTTATATGCTGGCTTTATTTTAAAAGCATTACCTAAAGCTAAAATTATTTGTTTAGATAGAAGCCCACTCGATACCATCATGAGTAATTTTAGGCAGTTATTTTCAGCTAATTCATATAATTATAATTATGCCTATAGTTTAGAAACAACAGCTCAATATTATCGTTATTTTAAAAAGCTTGCTGATTTTTGGTTAGAAAAACATCCTGATAATTTTTATCAAATCAACTATCAAGAGCTTGTTAATGAGCCTGAATTACATGCTAAAAAATTAGTTGAGTTCTGTGAATTAGATTGGCAACAGGCATGCTTACATATCAATAGTAATGCTGCACCTGTAGCAACAGCCAGTGCCATTCAAGTAAGGCAACCTATTAATAATAAATCGATAGATAATTGGAAAAAATACGATAAATACCTCAGTGAAGTAAAAAGTATTATCAATAGATCTTAAAAATTTAAAAGTTTATTCATTTGTAATATTTGACATCTTTGACTAGTAATTATAACTAACTGTAAATATTGGTTATTTTTGTCTGTGTAATATAGTTGTAACCTTTCCTAAATAAAAAATACATATTTCTAAAACATTTCTGTCATTTTCCCCCCGTAGTATCTCCGCAACTTTAGTTTAAACATTATTTAAACATTATTTAAACGTTAATTAAAACAATAAATCCTGCGGAGCAGAAAACATGCAAATGAAAACATTATTCCAAGTAAGTGCACTTACAGGTGCGTTAATACTAGCTGGTTGTGGTGGAGACATTAACATTCAACCAACCGTAAACGACAACAGTGTTACTACGACTACAACAACTAACACGACTGATTCAGAAACAGATTCTGGTACAGATACAACAACTAACCCTTGTGCAAGCCGCGGCGATTTACAAGGTGCGTATAACGGTACTGATTGTGAATATAGTGTTTCATTTGCAAGTAAAAATGTTGAAGTTGAAAACGATATTGAATTTGCAAAACTAGACAACGACGGTGTACACGTATTAAACGGTGCATTATTAATTGGTAAAGATTGTGATACTACAACTTCTTGTTCTATCGAAACTGACGGCCCAACATTAACTGTAGAAGCGGGTGCTACTTTAGCATTCACTTCAGGTGAAGCAATTATTCGTATCGCTCGTGGCGCTAAAATTGAAGCAATTGGTACATTTGATGACCCAATTATATTTACTTCAGCTAACGCTATTGCTCGTCATGATGCTGTAGGTAACGGGGCTCAATTTGCTGATTGGGGCGGAATTATCATTAACGGTATGGGTTTAACTAACCAATGTACTAACGCTCAACGTGCTGCAGAAACTTGTAACGTTGTAACTGAAGGTGTAACTAGCTACTTCGGTGGTAACGACAATGCAGACGATAGCGGTTCTATTCAATATGCAAAAATTTGGTATGCAGGTTCAGGTCCTAAAGTAGGTGGTGACGGTGATGACTTAAACTCACTTACATTAAATGCTGTAGGTTCAGGTTCATCTTTTGACTTCTTACACATTCACCAAGGTTACGATGACGGTATCGAATTCTTCGGTGGTGCTGCAACAATTAGTCATATTGCTGTAACAGATACACAAGATGATGCGATTGATATTGATGGCGGTTGGCAAGGTAAAGGCCAGTTTATATTCGTTAAACATGGCTCTGTAGAAACTAAATCAGAAGTTGTAATTCCATCTGACGGTACTGACCCAGAAAGAGTTATTGCTGCAGGTTCAGAAATCTACATGGGCAACAATGGTTTTGAAACTGACGGCGAGAAAAATGGCGGCGCAGACTATGATGAAGCTCCTGCTTCGAACCCAACAATCGCTAACGTAACTGTTATCACTACTGATGAACTATCTGTACGTGACCAAAGTGCTTCTCAAGCGATTAAGTTTGACGATGCGATTATGTCTAACTACTACAACACTTTATTCGTAAAAACTGAAGGCGCAAACGGTACAACTTGTATCGAACATTCATCAGACGGTGAGCAAAATGCTGATTCAATTGCATTTACTTCTTCAGTAATGGCGTGTGTAAATGAATTTAAAGGCGAGCAAACTTTTATCTCTGGTAAAGAGCCTGCAGCATTAACAGGTACTGCTAAAGCTGATTGGTTTGATAATTCAGGTTCAAGTGAGCGTGTAGCATCAACTTCATCAGTGTTATCTAATGATTTTGCTACAGATGTTGATTCTGCTGATATCACAGTAACAGCAACAGATGTAACAACAATAGATAGCTTCTTCGAAGAAGCAACATACATAGGTGCTGTTTCAGATGCTGATACAACATCTAACTGGTACAAGTGGGTTGATGCTGCTGTAACGGCTGCTGACCAAGATTAATCATTATCTTTTCAATAGCAAATAGGCGCTTAACGGCGCCTATTTTTTAGATGATTAATTAGGATAAAATAAAATGAATATTCAATATAAACTAAAAACAATTAGTTTAGCGGTAAGCTTAGGATTAGGTTGCGCAGTAACATCAACTTCGTTGTTTGCAGAAGAGCAAAATAATGAAATGGAAGAAGTTGTTGTTAAGGCAAGTCGTCTACAAGGCAGTGCTGCAGCAGTTGTTGAAGAAAGAAGAAATCAAGCCTTTGTTGCAGATATTTTAGGCTCTGAACAAATGTCTAAAACTGGCGATAGCGATGCAGCATCAGCATTACGACGCGTAACAGGTTTAACATTAGTTGACGGTAAATTTATTTACGTACGTGGTTTAGGTGAGCGATATTCAAGTGCACGTTTAAATGGTGCAAGTATTCCTAGCCCAGACTTAACACGTAACGTTATTCCTCTTGATATTTTTCCATCAAGTATCATTGAAAGCTTATCGGTTCAAAAAGCATTTTCTCCATCAATGCCAGCTTCTTTTGGTGGTGGTGCTATTGATATTCGAACAAAAACAGTTCCTCAAAGCTTTACAGGTAGTATTGAAGTTGGTGTTGGTTACGATAGTGAATCGAGTTCAGGTTACACATACGATCGCAATGGTAGCGGAGTTCCACAAGCTTTAAATGAAGCCATTGTTCATTACAAAGGTGATTTTAGTTTACGTAACATCATTCTTACCGATAATTTAGCTGACACAGATACCAGCACAAGAGCTGAACAAGCAGCGGTAATTAATGGTGATTTATTAAAAAGCTTACCAAGAAATTTAGTATTGAAAGATGAGTCGCTTGATCCAACTTATAACATCAAAGCAAGTTTAGGTAATTCATTTGATGAAGACTACTTTGGCGGAAGAGTCGGATTTTTAGCGGCTTTAACTTACGATAAAACCCAAATCAACACGCAAAAAACGTCATCAGTGATCAGCGAAAATTTAGTTGAAAACTGTAGTTCGGTTTTACTTACACAAGAAGACGTAACAAACTCTTGTTACAACACAACAACATCTTCAGATGTGATGACAGATAACAAACGTTTAAGTGGTGTATTTAACCTAGGTTACGAGTTAGATAGTCAGCTAGGAAAGCATAAATTATTATGGTCTAACATCTACTTAAAAGATGCTGAAGATGAAACAACTGTCGGTATTATTCAAAGCCCGAACGGAAGTACTATTAATACCATTGCAAGTAATGGTGTAGCTCAACGTGAACATCAGTTTACGTATGAAGAGCGCGAACTCAAAATCATGCAATTTATTGGTGAACATACTTTTCTTGATTACGGTGGTTTAGGCTTTGATTGGCAATACACAGATTCAGAAGCAACCACTGAAGTTCCTACCGATATTGAATATAAGTTTATCGATAGATATGAAGATAGCACTTATGTTAGCTCTTCAATAACAGGTGATGACAACCGTATTGTTGCATCGTATCTAGACCTACAAGACAATGTTACATCATATAGCGGTAACTTAACCTTACCTATTTACTTAACTGACCTTGAGTTGGAATTTAAACTCGGTTATGACTTTGCTGATAAAGGTCGTTATTACACGACATCTAGCTTTGGTGTTAATAACGATACTGGTGTTACCATTCCTGTAAGTACAGGTGCAGATAATATACTGTCAGCAACAGGTTATTTAACTGATGACCTTATTGATAACAATAGTATTTTTATAGATTTCAATGAGCCATCATCACCGGATGCTGACGATTATCTAGCAGGCCAAAAAATTGATGCGGGTTACGGTGCTTTCGATATTTTTTATAAAAACACTTGGCGTGTAAGTGGTGGTATAAGATGGGAAGGTTTCAAGCAGGTTTCTATTGCGACTTCTAGTTTAATATTTAATGGCGATGATCTAAATATTTTCTTCTCAGAAGATAATATTGCAGAAGGGACCATTCAAGAAGATGACTATTTCTCATCACTCGCATTAACTTATATGGGCGATGAAGATTATCAAGTACGCTTAAGTTATGGTGAAACTGTTATCCGTCCAGATTTAAGAGAAGTTGTACCTGTAGCGTATTTTGATCCATTAACTGACATTCGTACTATAGGACGTGTTGATTTAGAGAGTAGCCCAATTACTCACTACGATGCTCGTTATGAATCTTACGGTCAAAACGGTGATAACTACTCAATAGGACTTTTCTATAAAGACATAGAAAAACCAATCGAATCTATATTATCAGTAGGCGACCAAGATTATAGTTTAGGCTTTGTGAACGGTGAAAAAGCAACAGTTTATGGTATTGAAGCTGAATGGTTATACGATCTTTCTTGGTTGAGTGATGGATTCTTCACATCAGGTAACATTACTTTATCTGATTCAGAAGTTGAAATTGACCCAGCATTGGCGGGTAACCTAACTAATACAACAAAACGTATGAGCGGACATTCACAGTACGTTGCTAATTTACAAATGAATTACGATTCAGCAAATGGTATGCACAGTAGTTCATTAGTGTATAACGTATTTGGTGAGCGAATTCTGGCTTCAGGTGTTAGTGGTTCAGACGATGCTTACGAGCAACCGTTTCATTCATTAGATTTGGTTTACACCTACTACCCAGACTTTAACTCTAAAATTAAACTTAAAGTTAAAAACTTATTGGATGAAGACCAAGAAGTAACACAGTCAGACATTGTCGTTCGTTCAAAAGCTGTTGGTATAAATGTGAGCTTAAGCTATACCTACGACTTTGAATAAGCACTGAGCTTATTTAGAGCTTAAATATTTTATTAGGTTTTAAATATAAATTTAAAGGTCACTTCATTTATTTGAAGTGACCTTTTTTATTGGGGGGATTTTATGGAATATTATTTAATCCCTTATTTATCACTATCTGCTTAAATCTTATTAAAACACTATTATCTCAGAATGAACGGTTTACACTTTTGTCTTATATAAATATTATTTCACTAGAGATAAAATTGGTGTATAAGTTAAAAGAGACTATGATTAGTTAATACATTAATTTATTTACAGTATTTTTCGTTTAGGTGATGTTATCAGCCAGAATATTTCTAAGGACAGTAAATATCAAACACATTCTTTTGTGTGGGTAATCCTTTTTTTCGCAGTGCTTTGTTCGTTCTCTTCAAGGGCAACGATATTTTTCCAAGCTGAAGAAGCCGAAAATATTAATCACTTCCGTGCCATTCCTATTTATTTATCTGAAGATAAAGTTCAAGCTTATACTCGCCATTCTCACGAAGACAGCCAAGGATACCTTTGGTCTGCGGGTAGTGCTGGATTATTAAGATACAATGGCTACAAAAACAAAACATTTGATTTTCAAGAATCTACAAAGGAAACCGACGGAGGTGTTCCTTATATATTTAATGATAGTAAAGGTAACTTGTGGGTAGCGAATACCTATTTGTATCGTTTCGATAATAAAACAGAAAAATTCAAAGCCTTTGCTTTAGGTAAGCAATATAGAATTACCACCATCACAGAAGATTCAGAAGGCAATTTGTGGCTTTTTAATTCAAATTCAGATGTTTTTAAGTTTGATACTCACTTAAATAAACTGATCATCAATCCATTTTATAATGAAACTATCGATAGCTTCAAAATAGTTAAAAGTAGTGTTTACGACAAGGCTAATAACACGATTTGGCTTACGTCAGAGCAAGGTATTTATGGATTTAATCTTTTAAAGCAAAAACTATTCAAAGTCATTACTCCTGTTGATAAATATTTTATGAATTTTTTAATTCGTGATATTGCTCTTGATGCAAAGCGAAATACCTTATGGGTTGGTACACCTAAAGGAGCTTTGCGTATAAATACAGAATCACTTGAGGTGAAGCTTTATACTGCTGAAGATACATACGGCAGTTTACCTATTTCGGATGTGAGTGTAATTTTCGTTGATTCAGCAGGCAATATATGGCTTGGTCTAGAAAAAGCTGGGCTTTGTGTATTTAAACATTCGTCTGAAACTTTTATGTGCTTAGAAGCTTCATTGGATGGGCAGTACAAGTTACCCGTAGCTACAGTTGAAGATATTTCTGAAGACAGCAACGGTTCTATTTGGTTATCTATGAACCAATATGGATTATTCCGTATTACACCTGATCTTGAAAAATTTGTCACAATGCGAGACAGAATAACTAACTCAGATAAAGGCTATTTTAAAAACTCTTTTGATGGGATTGTTAGAGAAAATAAAGATATTTGGATAGCAACTGATGGTGGCGGTATCAATATATTTAACTACCAAACCGGTATTTATCAGTCAATAAAACATGATCCTAAAAACCCTAATTCTCTTTCTTCTAATTCAGTGATATCTCTCACTGAAGATGAAAACGGATATATTTGGGCTGGCACCTGGGCTGGGGGTGTTTCTAAAATTGATCCCGAAACCATGCTTGTCGAGCGGTTCTTAAATTATCCGGATGTTCCTGAAGATCAAACGATTGCGGGTAATAATGTTTTTGTTGTTAAGAGCGATAAAAAAGGAGGCATTTGGATCAGTGTTTGGGGCTGGGGATTACAATACCTTAATGTAGATGAACATCATTTTACTAATTTTCTTTATGGTACTGAGAAAGGAAATTTAGCCATACAGAATACTGAAATTTCTCACTTACAACTTTTCAATGAACAGCTATGGATAACGGGTAAAGAAGGTCTTGAAGTATTAGACATAAAAACAAAAATGTTTAAATTACTTTTAGGTACTGATGATTACGGTTTTACTTTTGTGTCGGTAGAGTCTTTAGAAGAAATATGGGTAGGCACCTTTAGTGGGCTTATTCGTTTTAACGCTATTTCAGGCGAGAAAATTGTTTACACAACTAAAGATGGTTTACCCGATAACGAAATATCTTATGTAAGAAAAGGGGATAACAATAGAGTATGGATCGCCACAAGTAATGGTTTAAGTGTTTTAGATTTGAGTACAAACCAATTTACTAATTATACAAAAAAAGAAGGTATGGTTGGAAACCAAATGAGCTCTCATGGTGATTTTATTCAGGTAGAAGATTTATTATATGTGCCAAGTAAATCTGGTATTACTATTATTAATCCTGATGAAATGCCTGATAATCATTATCGTCCAAAAACGATTATAAGTGATATTGAGTTTATGAATCCTGATACATTTATCACGGATTTATCCACTAAAACAAAAATAGAAATTCCTATCAAATCAAATAGCATTAAATTTGAATTTGTCGCCTTAAACTTTATCTTTCCTGAATATAATCAGTACAAGTATAGATTAATCGGCTTGCAACATGATTTTGTTCAAACTAAATCAAATGAACGTTTTGCTCGCTTTACTAACTTGCCTGCTGGGGACTATACATTTGAAGTGTTTGGCGCTAATGGCACAGGCGTTTGGGATAGTGAAGGCGATAGTTTCTCATTTACTATTTTACCTGCCTGGTGGACAACTTGGTGGGCAAAACTTCTATTTTCTGCTTTATTTATTCTTGGTATTTTTCTTATTTATATATGGCGTTTTTCTCTTAATCGAAAAAGAGAGAAAGATCTGCAGCGTCTAGTTAAAGATAAAACCAATCAGTTGCAATCTTATGCTACAGAATTAAAAAGAACGAGTCAGAGTTTAGTTAACTTAAACAGCGAGCTTGAAAATCGTGTTGAGAAAAGAACATTAGAGCTGAGATCTGAAATTAATGAACGTAAAACAGCTGAAGCTAAACTTTTTTATATGGCTTTTCATGACTCTTTAACGCGTTTACCTAATCGTGAATGGATCATTCAATGTATTGAACAATTATTATTGCGTTGTCAAAAAGAACCTGACTTGAGTTTTGGTGTTATGTTTTTAGATGGAGATCGATTCAAGCAAATAAATGATACCTTAGGGCATGTTATTGGCGACCAACTACTAAAAGCATCAGCAAAACGCTTATCAAGTTTATTAAACGAAAACCAATATGTGGGTAGATTAGGAGGTGATGAGTTTACCGTTATTGCTGAGTCTGAACATGAGCTTGGTTTCGAGATTTTGGCTCAAGAAATTATTGATGAATTTAAAAAGCCATTTTTATTAGATAATCACACGTTATATTTTAATGTCAGTATTGGTATTGTGAAATGCGATTCCCAATACAAAGATGTACCTGAAGTACTTCGTAATGCTGATATCGCCATGTACCGAGCTAAAGAATTAGGGCGTGGCACTTATCAACTATTTGATAAACAAATACAAAAGAAAACACTTGAGATGGCAGAGCTCGAAGCCAGTTTAAGGGTTGCTGTTTTAGAAAATAAATTTCATTTAGTTTACCAACCTATTATGGATTTAGAGACGGGTTTAATTAATGGCTTTGAAGCGTTAATTAGATGGAAACATCCTGAGAAAGGTTTTATTTCTCCTCTTACTTTTATCCCTATTGCTGAAGAAACAGGCTTAATTTGGGATATAGGAAAGTGGGTACTTCATGAAGCGTGTAAGCAAGCTAAGTTATGGCACGATATGGAGCTAGGATTCTCTCCTAATATATCTGTTAACTTATCAACTAACCAGTTACGTAATGCTCACTTTCTTAATATGCTTGATGAGATTATTAAAGATACAGGCATTAATCCCAAGTATTTAAAACTAGAGTTAACAGAGTCGGTACTTATTGAAAATAACCATGCGCTAAGCTTACTTTATGAAGCATTACATGAGCGTGAAATTGATTTGGCTATTGATGACTTTGGTACAGGATATTCATCATTAGCTTATTTAAATGAAATCCCCGTTCAGTATTTAAAAATAGATAAAGGCTTTGTTGAGGTTATAGATCAAAATTCTGACAGTGAAATTAATCAAGACGCTTTAGAAGTTATCAAAGCTATTATTTCTTTAGGTCAAAGTTTACGTAAGCAAGTAGTAGCAGAGGGCATTGAAACACAAACTCAACTATCGGCTTTGATAGAGCACGGTTGTGATTTTGCCCAAGGTTATTTTATGTCTAAACCTTTATCAGAAGAAGATGCGACTAAAGCACTAAAATCTAATAAAACGCTAACAGAGGGCAGTGTTAATATACCTAAAGAACAATATATATATGAGTATCAAGCTCGTTCAAAAAAATAGCTCCTCCATCCTTATTGAGCAGTGTTAATTCAAAGGTGTTAACTAAATAATGCGAGTGAATATATTTATTTCACTCGCATTATTCAACTCAATGGGGTTTAACAATTGCCAACTTTTATCACTAGACCTGTAAACACCATATCAACATCACCTATCCACGTTACATAGCTGCATTTAATATCAAAAATATCGAATGATTAACTTTAACAATAACCTTAACGTTGTTCTGTTTTATTGAATCTTGTTATCTATTTTTGTGTTTTTACTGAATAAGAAGGTTGGGTAATAATAAACATATAAAGAGTTAAGTACCCAATGCGAACTCTCTTTGATGCATGAATTCACCAATTTGGTACTCATGTCATTAACTATTACTTATTGAGAATATTATGAACGCCGTTGATTTTTACTATGAAAATAAATGTACAACCTCAGCCCCTACAAAAGGGGTAGCACTCGTTGCAGAAGGTGGTGGGCAAAGAGGTATTTTTACTGCCGGTATTTTAGATAGTTGGTTAGCGAAAGACTTTAATCCTTTTGATTTATTAATTGGTACATCTGCTGGCGCGCAAAATTTATCAAGCTATATGGCAAAGCAGTTGGGTTATGCTAAAAAATCAATTATGGAATTGTCGAGTCATCCACAATTTTTTAATTTAAAACGTTCTTTTATTGGTGGCAGTTCAGTTAACTTAGATTGGTATTTTGATCAAGTAAACAGCGCTTCTCATAAGTTAGATATTGAACAAGCTAAAGCACAAATGAAAAATCGTAGGATCCTTTTCTCGGCAACTAAATCTAAAGATTTAAGCCCTTCGTTTTTTGAACCTAAAAATGACGATTGGTTAACGCCCTTAAAAGCTTCAAGTGCTTTACCTTATTTATATAAAAATGGAGTTAAAGTTGGTGATGATTTTTACGTAGATGGCGGAGTGGCATCGCCTATTCCAATTCAAGAAGCTCATGCTCAAGGGGCAAGAACAGTAGTCGCTATTCGAACCGTACCAACTGATTATTCAGCTAAAACCCAATGGGCGCATAAATTGAAAAAGTCTTGGGTTTGTAAAACCAATAAATGTCCTAAAATATTAGACATTATTACAGAGCATGAAAACTCATATGAAAATGCGGTGAGTTTTATAAAAACGCCACCAATGGGGTTAAAAGTTATTGAAATATCTCCACCTAAGCCACTTTTAAGTAAATTAGTGGGGAGCAGTTATGCAGCACTAGAAGCTGATTACCAAATGGGCTTTGAGTTAGGCACTGAGTTTTTAAAGAACTTTAGCTGTGAGTTGTTAAACAGCTAAGAACTAAATATTTCTACTAATAGGGTTCAAGTAAATTGGTGATAGCGAACAAAAAAGCAGTCTAGTCGACTGCTTTTTTTTGATCTCAGGTTAGTTTACGTTTAAATAATTCAACCGACATCAAATAAACTTGTATCGCTAAAGCCGCATCATAGCGTTCACCTTCATCACGCATAAAAGCATGCTGAGCATTAAACTCATGCCAAGTGAAGGTGTTCTTACTTTCAAGTAACTTTTTATGGATTTTCATTCTACCTTCATCTGGAACATGAGGATCTTGCTTGCCCCAAATCATTAATAGTTCACCTTTAATATCTGGTGTTCTATTGAATGAATCGTTATCTTTTTCACAAGGTAGGGTATTTGAATGAATGTCGGTCGCGTATAAACAAGATGCGGCTAAAATATCGTTATTTAACGCAGCACGATAAGCCAAATGTCCACCAATACAAACACCCATAGCGCCAACTTTTCCTGAGCAATTATCTAAAGTACGAGCAAAGTCGATTAATGTTTGAGTATCTGAATCGTGATGCTCTAAAGGCTTTGCCCATTTATCTGCATTACCTTTGTCTTTGCCTGCATCGTCGTAACCTAATACGGTGCCAATAGGATTCAGCTCATGAAATACTTCGGGCACCAATACAATAAAACCATGACTTGCCATAATCGCCGCACTTCTAGCAATAGGAGCTGTTTGTTGAAATATTTCAGAATAAAAAATAATACAAGGATAGTTTCCTTGTGCTTCAGGCTGGTAAATGGTGGTGCGCATTACGCCTGTAGGTGTAGATAAATCTTGTTGGCTATTGGTGATAATCATCGTATCAATAAATCCTTTAATGCTCTGTTCAATAAATTTAAGTTAAATATGGTCTAAGGTTGAGCTACGGCCGTTCTTGGTTGAGTCAATTTTATGTGGATGCTTTAGGTCTTTCCAAGCAGTGACTTTTCCACCTTGATTAAGTACAGGGAAACCTGAACCTGTATGTTCATCTTGATGATTGTCTTTATTTAAAAAACTTAACATTTTTTGGTAATCACCAGGCTTTGAAATATCAATAAACAAAACAGGGTAATTGTTTTCTTCAAAAAACTGAGTGACAGCTGCTTTATGTTTGTTATAGCAAGCTATTAGAAAATCATCACTGTTAATATTTTCTAAAGTAAAAGGTGAAAATATCTCGCCGTAGCAGCGTTTAATAATCGGATTAAAGCCACCGTCATCACGTACAACATTATTATACATACGTAATAATAATTGCTTAATAGAAGGTATCCACTTTTCAGAGTCGCGCGTTAAATAAATAAATTGGCTGTTAGGGTAATATTGAAACAATTCTTTATAGTCATTAAAAATCGGCGTGTCAGCTAGCGCATTAGCTTTCTCGAATGTAGTTTGAGTGTAAGCAGTATGGGCTACATGATAGTTAAGAGAAAGTAAGGTTGAACAAATACTGGTGGTGCCTGTTCTAGGTAAGCCTAAAACGAAAACTTTGGCTGATTGATTCATATTAATTTGTTCATACCTGTTTAGGGCCTGTTGATCTTTCAGGGTTAAATTTTATTCAATTTAAAACGGATTTAATCGCGATGTGAGCTTTGTCTAATAGTCATTCTATTATAAAAGCGAACAGCAATGAGTAAATTCGTTTTAAATGAACCCAAAGGGCAGCATATGTTTGAAATTTATACAGCGTTATCGTATGTTCGAGTAGCCAGCTACACGTCATATACTCTGCCTTGTCTAAATATCAAACATATTGCTGTAAAAATAATCTCGAAAGATCAACAGGCCCTAATATCTTTTAAAGAAATAAAGCCTTTAATAATAAGACAGTATTTTAGGGGAAAGTTGTAACGAACACTATCTCAAATACACTTTATTGTGTTTTAACTTATCCATCTGTATTTCATCAAAAGTCGTTAACATCCTGTTAATACGCGACTAACTGTAAAAAAAATGTCACGTAACTGTCATTTAATAAATCTGCAACATTGGTGAAACCTAGTTGTAATATTCGACCTTTAATATACGCCCAATTATAGAATTATATTGAATTTCAACATAAGGTTTTCACTATGAAATTGTCTACTTTGGCTAAAGCAAGTTTGCTTTTAAGTGCAAGTGCGCTAAGCCTATCAACATTTGTAAACGCTGCTTCAGCAACAGAAGAACCATTATCACAAGTTGTAGATGCTGGAAAAACAATTAATGAATCAGCAAATAAATCGCAACGCCGCGTAGATAATATCAGCGAGCAAATTCAAACCAAACTTCAACAATTTAAAACAGTTAACAAAGAAGTTGATGGTTTACGTGTTTACAACAAACAAATGAATACTCAAATCGACAATCAGCTAACAGAGTTAAATCAGTTAGCGGTTTCAATGGAACAAGTCAGTATTATTGAACGCCAAGTTTCACCATTAATGGCGCGCATGATTGATACATTAGAAACTTTTGTTGCATTAGATGTGCAATTTTTACCTGAAGAACGTACTGAGCGTATCGCGGGTTTAAAGAAAATGATGGAACGTGCAGACGTTTCAGTATCTGAGAAGTTTCGTCGTGTATTAGAAGCTTATCAAGTTGAAGTTGAATATGGACGCACCATTGAAGCTTACAACGGCTTATTAACCGTTGATGGTAGCGAGCGTGATGTAGACTTTTTACGTATTGGTCGTGTGAGTTTGGTGTATCAAACACGTGACGGACAAAAGCTAGGCTTATGGAATAACGAGACTAAGTCTTGGGATGAACTTCCTGCTGAATATCGTTCAGACATTAATAAAGGTTTACGTATTGCTCGTAAGCAACTTGCCCCAGATTTAATCATTGTGCCTGTAGCGCAAAACTCAGCCGAATAAATACGGTAATAGGAATTATAAAAATGAAAAAATTAAGCCAATTTTTTTCACTGGTTGTATTAGCTCTATCAGCTACAAGTGCAACTGCTCAAAATGCTTCATCTCTTGATGATCTTTTAAAGCAACTTGAACAAGGTAACATTGCACAAACTGAACAAAATACAGCTCGTGAAGCCGAGTTCAATGCTAAAAAATCTGAACAAGATCGTTTACTTAAGCAAGCTAAAAACACACGAGATAACGAAGTAAAACTAAGTACAGAGTTAGAAGCAACGTTCCAAAATAATGAAATTGAATTAGCCAATAAGTCTGAAGCCTTAACTAAACGTATGGGTGAATTAAAAGAGCTATTTGGTGTACTTCAACAGGTTGCAGGCGATACCAGAAGTAAATTTCAAACTTCAGTGGTTTCAGCTCAAATAGCTGACCGCGGTGTGTTTTTAGATGATTTTGCACAAAGCATGGGGTCATCATCAAAGCTTGCATCAATTGAAGAAATTGAACGTTTATGGTTCGAACTTCAACGTGAAATGACGCAAAGCGGTAAAGTACATAAATTTAGCCGTGAAGTAGTAAAAGTAAATGGGCAAAAAGTTAAAACTGACGTAGTACGTGTTGGTGGCTTTAACTTAGTGTCTGACGGCAAATACTTAGAATACGTAGATGAAACCGGCAGTGTTGCTGAGTTAATTAGACAACCTTCAGATCGTTACTTATCAAGTGCTGCTGAATTAACATCAAATGCATCGGGTGTTGTTCCTTTCGCATTAGACCCTACAGGCGGTTCAATCTTAGGTCTTCTAGTACAAGCGCCTAACTTGCAAGAACGTGTTGATCAAGGTGGCTCAGTTGGTTATGTAATTTTAGCTATTGGTTTAATTGGTTTGTTAATTGGTGTTGAGCGTTTTATCTCATTAACCATTATTGGCGGCAAAGTTAACAGCCAACTTAAAAACACTACAGCGTCTAAAAACAATCCTTTAGGTCGAGTAATGTTAGTAAAAGACGAGAACGACAGTGCTGATGCTGAAACATTAGAGCTTAAATTGTCTGAACGCATCTTAAAAGAAGTACCCGTTCTAACTACCCGATTAACCTTTATTAAAATTATATCAGTAGTTGCACCACTTATCGGCTTACTTGGTACCGTTGTAGGTATGATTAACACCTTCCAAGCGATTACATTATTCGGAACAGGTGACCCTAAGCTGATGGCTGGTGGTATATCACAAGCTCTTGTAACTACGGTGTTAGGCTTAGTTGTAGCTATTCCAATGGTATTTATCTCAACCATTCTAAACACACGTAGTCGCGGCATTATTAATATTCTACAACACCAAAGTGCGGGTATTTTAGCTGAACGCTTTGAGTCTGAAAAAACAGGTAAAGGAGCGTAAACCATGATTTTATTCATCGAAATGATGAATAGCATTCGTGAGTTTCTTGATACGGGTGGGCAAGTTCTCACCGTTATCGCCTTTGTTATTTGTTTGATGTGGCTCTTAATCTTTGAACGTATGTACTTCTTTTTACGTAGTTATAAATTCGTAAAGGCTGACATGGTTCAACGTTGGGAAAGTAGAGCAGACAAGCGCTCATGGAGTGCTGAGCAAATTAGAATAGCAAACGTTTCAAGAGCAACTGAAATGCTAAAGCAAAATGTACCACTTATTCAAAGTTTAGTTGTTTTATGTCCGTTATTAGGTTTATTAGGCACAGTAACCGGCATGATTGAAGTATTTGATGTAATGGCAATTTCAGGTAGCGGTAACGCAAGGTCAATGGCATCAGGTGTTTCTAGAGCAACCATTCCAACAATGGCTGGCATGGTAGGTTCATTATCAGGTGTATTTGTTGTTACCTGGTTACAGCGCAAAATAAAGCGCAGAACTCAGCAACTTGAAGACAGTTTACCAATGGCTCACTAATTCCATCAGTAAGCTTTATCAGTAAAGCTATACCAGTAAGAAAGACATAATAAATTGAAACCTTGCTTTTATTCATAACATTGAAAGAGCAAGGGATTTACATAAAAGTTCACAGTAGGGTAGAAAAACATGCGTTCTCAATTATCACAAGTATTGCAAGAGCAAGAAGAAGCAGAAGAAATTAACATGACACCTATGTTGGATGTTGTTTTCATTCTATTAATATTCTTCATTGTAACCGCTTCATTTGTTAAAGAAGCAGGTATTGAAGTTAACCGACCTGAAGCTGCTACAGCCGTTAAAAAAGAGCGCGCTAATATTTTAGTAGCCATTAGCGACAAAGGTGAAATTTGGATCAATAAGCGTCGTGTTGATGTGCGTGCGGTTCAAGCAAACATTGAACGTTTAAAAGCTGAAAATCCACAAGGTACTGTGGTTATTCAAGCAGATAAAAAAGCCACCACCGATGTATTAATTAAAGTGATGGATTCAGCTCGTGCTGCGGGTGTTTACGATGTTTCAATTGCGGCGCAAGAGGCATAACCATGATGAATAAAAGTGGTCGTTATTTATTTGGCCTATCTTTCGCTGTTGTTGTTACCTTTGCTTTGTTGTGGGGAATGCAGGCACTTATTACTGGTGGAAACAATGCGTTGACTGAAGCGCCGCGTGGTAATGTTCTTGATTTTATCCGCTTAAAGAAAGAGCAAGATGTAACCAAGAAAGAGCGCAAACCACAAAAGCCAGCTAAACCAAAAACACCGCCACCACCTATGGTGCAGCCGCAAATGCAACAAGCTAATCCAAATGCTGATGCAGTAAGCTCTAGCTTTGCTGCCGATATTCAAGCAGATGCGTCTTTAGCAGGTGGTTTAAGTTTAGATACAGGCGATGGCGATTACTTACCTATTGTAAAAGTAGCTCCAATTTACCCTCGTAGAGCACAATCTAGAGGTATAGAAGGTTATGTAATTGTAGAGTTTACGGTAACTAAAACAGGTGCTGTTCGAGATCCGTTTGTTATTGAAGCTGAACCTGCAAGTATATTCGATCGAGCAGCCATGGACGCAGCACTTAAGTTTAAATATAAACCACGTGTTGTTGATGGTGTTGCGATGGAAGTTGCAGGTGTACAAAATAAAATATCGTTCCAAATAGGGGAGTAGGAGAGAGTTATGATTAAAAAACTATCATTATCACTATTATCAGCAGCCGTACTTTTTAGTGCCTCAAGTGTAATATCCAACGAACTAGGTGGCACGATAGCGCAAGCACAAGAGAATGCTGCAAGTAATGACACCGTAAAAGTGCCTGCTATGCGTAATCGTGTTTATACCCAATTAGCACGTGCACAAAAATTAGCAGACGAAGGTAATAAGCAAGAAGGCTTAGCTGTTTTAGACGAAGTAAAAGCTCGCATTAGTAGTTTAAATAGCTACGAGCAAGCAATGCTTTGGAACTTCTATGGCTTTATGCATTACGGTAACGATAATTTACCACTTGCTATTGAGAACTTTGAAAAAGTTGTTGCTGAAAAAGCTATTCCACTTTCTTTACGTACATCGACATTATTTTCGTTAGCGCAACTCTCAATGCAACAACAAAACTATGATCAATCACTAAGCTATTTAGAGCAATGGCAAAAAGTTAATACTAAGCCATTAACTAGTACTCAGCAGATGTTATTTGCGCAAATTAATTATCAAAATAAAGATTACAAAACTTCTCTTCAGTATGTGAATGAAGCAATAGAGCTTGCCCTAACAAAAGATGAAACACCAAAAGAGAACTGGTTTATCTTACAGCGTGCAAACTATTACGAATTAAAGCAGCCTGAAAATGTAGTTAAAGTGATAGAAGATTTGATTCGTTTTCACGATAAGCCAAAGTACTGGATACAGCTTAGTGGCATGTACGGTGAAATAGGTGAAGAAGAGAAACAACTGGCTGTTATGGAAAGTGCATATCAAGCTGGTTATGTAACAACGTCGCAAGACATTATTACATTAGTACAGCTATATCGTTTTCATGGTGTTCCTTACAAAGCCGCTAAGTTATTAGCTAAAGCAATTGAAGATGGAAGCGTAGCAGCGGAAGAGAAATATTTAGATATGCTAGCTCAGTCTTACATTGCGGCTAAAAATGACGAAAAAGCGATACCTGTACTTGTTAAAGCGGCTGAAATTGCTGAAACAGGTAAATTTGATGCTTACTTAGCACAGTCATACCTCAATCTTGAAAAGTGGAACCTAGCTATAGCATCAGCTAAGAAAGCCATTAAGCGCGGTGGGGTTGATCGTTTAGGTAACATGCATTTAGTGATTGGTATGTCTAACTTTAACTTAAAGAAATTTGATGCTTCTTTAACAGCTTTTGAAGATGCACAAAAGCTAAAAGAAACCAGTAAAACAGCTAATCAATGGTATCAGTATGTGAAACGTGAACAAGATGCACACATGCAATTAGCTATGTTAAATAAAGCAAGCTAGATAATTAAAGCTAACCAATAAAAAAGGCCAAAGAAGTTTCCCTCTTTGGCCTTTTTTTATATCTATTTCTCGTCCAGAAATTCGTCTTGTTTTGGAATAAGTAAAGAACTTATCCCAAGTGCAAGCTAATTACTTACTTGCTTAATGCTTCACCTAAGTGAGGACGAATATCTTTTAAAATTTCTTTAGCTAATCTTGGACCAGCCGCAACAATGTTGCCAGAAGCTGTGTGATTATGACCACCAGTAAAATCTGTTACTAGTCCGCCAGCTTCAATCACTAATAATTCACCTGCAGCCGTATCCCAAGGTTTTAAACCTATTTCGAAGAAACCGTCTACACGACCTGCAGCAACATAAGCTAAGTCTAAAGCAGCAGAGCCACTACGACGCATGTCAGCAGTTTTTGTGAATAAAGATTTGAATATATTTAAGTAAGCGTCAGTGTGTTGCTTACATTTGAATGGGAAGCCTGTAGCTAAAACAGTACTGTTTAACTCTTTAAGAGGTTTAACTCTTAATTTAAAGTTATTTAATTGAGCACCTTTACCACGGCTTGCTGTAAATAGTTCACCACGAATTGGGTCATAAACTACAGCTTGGTCTAACTTACCTTTAACTTTTAATGCAATCGAAACTGCAAAGTGAGGAATGCCTTTTACAAAATTGGTTGTGCCATCAAGCGGGTCGATGATCCATTGGTAATCGTCGTCTTTGCCTTGTAAAATACCACTTTCTTCACAAATGATTGTGTGATCAGGGTATGATTTACGAATTGTTTCTATAATCGCTTCTTCAGCGCTTATGTCTACATTAGTTACAAAATCATTTGTGCCTTTTGATTGAACTTCAACTTTATCAACTTGCTCAAACGCACGAACAATAACTTTTCCAGCCACACGCGAAGCACGTATAGCGATATTAAGCATAGGATGCATAACAACTACCTTATTTTATAAACAGCATTTTAAAAGAACGAGAAACTTGAACGCAGAGCGAAAATCAAGCGGCGCAAAGTATAGCAAATTAAATAACTGATGGCGACAAAATTAATTTAGTTCGTATAAGTACAAAAGCTAAGTTTAGCTTAGCAGAGCGGAAGTTTTAATTAATCGATACAAATCATGTTTTTAGTTTTACTGATTTATTGTTACTTGTTGTTTTTTTCATAAACTAACTTCGACTAAACAAGTACTAAACGCAATAAAGAAGATGATTTTTGTCAGTACAAGCGTGATCTTCTGTGATAACATTATTTTATAATTTTAGACGTAACTATCCACTGGATCCTGCATCATTAAGCAGATCGAGTATTAATAGGTAATTCCATTCAGGTTTATTCCATAACTTTCTGTAAAGTTTAAACAAGCCCTAATGTTAAAAAATTAAATTACCTAAATATTGAGAGTAATAAATAATGCCAAGTTCTTTGTTAGATAATGTACGCATTGTCTTAGTAAACACATCTGATTGTCGTAATATTGGTTCAGCTGCAAGAGCAATGAAAACCATGGGCTTAAGCCAATTAATATTAGTAGACCCAATTGAAATGCCAAATGGTCAAGCGCAAGCTTTAGCCGCTGGCGCTACTGATGTTTTAGCAGGCGCTAAAGTTGTAAGTACATTAGAAGAAGCAATTAGTGATTGTGGTTTAGTTGTTGGTACCAGCGCACGCTCACGTACATTACCTTGGCCAATGTTAGAGCCTAGAGGCTGTGGTGAAAAGCTGATTGAAGAAGCAAATAACTTTCCAGTTGCTTTAGTGTTTGGACGTGAAAGTAGTGGTTTAACAAACGATGAACTGCAACTTTGTCACTTCCATGTACAAATACCAGCTAACCCAGAATACAGCTCGTTAAACTTAGCAATGGCAGTGCAAACATTAAGTTATGAAGTGCGTACTAGCTTTTTAATTGCTGAAAACGCGAAACATAACAAGCCTGACGCTCCATTAGCTAATACACAAAATGCTGAAGATGAAGAATATCCAGTAATAGAAGAAACTGAACGTTTATATCAACATTTTGAAGATGCTTTAAAAGCTACTGGCTTTATTGTTCCAAGTCACCCTGGTTTAGTAATGACTAAATTGAGACGTTTATTAAACCGTGCAAGACCAGACAATAAAGAAGTTAAAATGTTACGTGGCATGCTGGCGTCTGTAGAACGTGCAGCAAAAAATAAAGCCTAAATATAGTACTAAAAGTAAAGGATAGAATATGTTCAGCCGCATCAAAGAAGATATCAATAGTGTCTTTGATAGAGATCCAGCAGCACGTACTTCATTTGAAGTGTTAACTAATTACCCAGGTATGCATGCAATATGGATACATAGGTTAAGTCATAAGCTATGGAAAGCTGAATGGAAATTGTTGGCGCGTTTGCTTTCAACTTTTTCTCGTTGGTTAACTGGTGTAGAAATTCATCCAGGCGCTACTTTAGGTAGACGCTTCTTTATCGATCACGGCATGGGTGTTGTGATCGGTGAAACCGCTGAGATCGGTGACGACTGTACTTTATATCACGGTGTTACCTTAGGTGGCACCAGTTGGAATGCCGGTAAACGTCATCCTACATTAGGTAATAATGTGGTTATTGGAGCTGGCGCTCAAGTTTTAGGTCCTATTACTATCGGTAATGGTGGCAAAGTGGGGTCTAATTCAGTGGTTGTAAAAAGCCTACCTGAAAATGCAACCGCTGTTGGTATACCTGCTCGTATTGTAAACCTTAATAAAGCAGAAACAGAACAATCTGAACGAGAAAAAGCTGCACGTAAATTTGGTTTTGATGCTTATGCTATTTCTGGAGACAATCCAGATCCAGTGGCTAAAGCAATTGGTCGTTTATTAGATCATATCCACTTAATGGACACTAAAGTTGAGGACTTATGCAAAGAGGTTAATCAACTAGGTGGAAATGTTTGTCAGCGATCTTTACCTGAACTACGTGTTGGTGAATTTGTTGAAGACGAGCTCAACGCAGCCAAACGCAGAGAATCTGTTGTTAAAGCCTTTGATCCACAGATTTAACATTCTATTTATAAAATTCTTATATATATCATAAACATAAATACCTGAGTAAAATAGTCGGGTATTTATGTTGACTCTCATTATATCTCGCGTAAAATACTTGACTAGATTACTTGGTTATTAAGTTGACTATTTTACAAGGTATTGTAAAATGCGCAGCAAAATTACAGGAGAATAGAATGAAATTGACTTCAAAAGGGCGTTATGCGGTTACAGCAATGCTTGATGTTGCCATTCATGCTGTTAACGGACCTGTATCATTAGCAGATATATCTGAACGTCAAGACATCTCATTGTCGTATCTAGAACAGTTATTCTCACGTTTACGCAAACATGGTTTAGTCACTAGTGTGCGTGGTCCTGGTGGCGGATATCGTTTAGGTAGGTGTTCAGCGCAAATTGCTGTAGCAGACGTTATTTGTGCCGTTGATGAAAGTATCAATGCTACGAAATGTTCAGGACAAGATAACTGCCAAGGCGGTGATCAATGCTTAACTCATTCATTGTGGGAAGATTTAAGCTTTCGTATAGAAGAATTTTTACAGAATATTTCATTGTCTGAATTAGTTGAACAAAGAAGTGTTAAAGCTATTTCACAACGCCAAGACAATATTCACAAGCAAAAACGTGAAAGTAATAATTCAAACAATATTTTAATTTCGACCCAAAGTATTTTACCTGATTTGCAATAATATTTGCCGATCTCTTAAGTTGGAGAGTGTTAGCTTATGAAGCTTCCTATTTATTTTGATTATTCAGCAACTACACCTGTAGATAAGCGTGTAGCTGAGAAAATGATGCAGTATATGACTACCGATGGTTTTTACGGTAACCCTGCATCTCGTTCGCACAAGTTTGGCTGGCAAGCAGAAGAAGCTGTAGATATTGCTCGTAACCAAATTGCAGATTTAATTAACGCCGATCCACGTGAAATCGTATTTACGTCTGGTGCTACTGAATCTAACAACCTTGCTATTAAAGGCGCAGCTAACTTTTACTCTAAAAAAGGTAAGCACATCATTACATGTAAAACTGAGCACAAAGCGGTTTTAGATACATGTAGAGAATTAGAGCGTCAAGGTTTTGAAGTTACTTATTTAGATCCAGAATCAAATGGTTTAATTGACTTAAAAAAATTAAACGATGCGATTCGTGAAGACACTATTGTTGTAAGCATCATGCATATAAACAATGAAATTGGTGTAATCCAAGATATCGCTGAAATCGGCGAAATGTGTCGCGCTAGAAAAATTATATTCCATGTAGATGCTGCACAAAGTGCGGGTAAAATTGCTATCGATATGGAACATCTGAAAGTTGACCTTATGTCATTTTCAGCGCATAAAATTTACGGTCCTAAAGGTATCGGTGCATTATATGTAAGCCGTAAACCTCGCGTTCGTTTAGAAGCACAAACTCACGGCGGCGGACATGAGCGCGGTATGCGTTCAGGTACACTTCCTACTCACCAAATCGTTGGTATGGGTGAAGCTTTTAGAATCGCTAAAGAAGAATTAGAGCAAGATCGCGTTCATGTAACTAAAATGAGAGATCGTCTTTGGGCTGGTATCAGCACAATGGAGCAGGTTTTCATTAATGGTGATGAAGAAAAACGTTACCCAGGCAACTTAAATGTAAGCTTCAACTTTGTTGAAGGCGAATCATTAATTATGGCCCTTAAAGATTTAGCGGTATCGTCTGGTTCAGCATGTACATCAGCTAGTTTAGAGCCTTCATATGTACTTCGTGCATTAGGTTTGAACGATGAGATGGCGCATAGCTCAATCCGTTTCAGCTTTGGTCGTTTTACTACTGAAGAAGAAATTGATCACGCAATTAACATTATTCAGCAATCAATCGGTCACTTACGTGACATGTCACCACTTTGGGAAATGTTCCAAGATGGTATTGATTTAGATTCAATCGAATGGGCTGCTCACTAGTTAGCACCTATAAACAAGTATTGTTTTACGACTTATTATTTATTTTTCAAAGCCTAAGGGCTAAATAATAAGTCACTTAAACAACTTAGGAGAAATATCATGGCTTATAGCGAAAAAGTAATCGATCATTATGAAAATCCTCGTAACGTTGGCTCTATGGATAAGAATGATCCAAATGTAGCAACGGGTATGGTTGGCGCACCTGCATGTGGTGACGTAATGAAGTTACAACTTAAAATCTCTGCTGAAGGCATTATTGAAGATGCTAAATTCAAAACTTACGGTTGTGGTTCAGCTATCGCTTCTAGCTCATTAGTTACAGAATGGGTTAAAGGTAAGTCTATCGACGAAGCTGCAGAAATTAAAAACACTGCAATCGCTGAAGAATTAGCATTACCACCAGTAAAAATTCACTGTTCTATTTTAGCTGAAGATGCTATCAAAGCAGCGATCGCAGATTACCGCACTAAAAAAGCATAGTTAAAGAGGTACTAGTATGAGTGTTACAATGACTCCTGCAGCTACTGAACGAGTACAATCGTTCATGGCTAACCGAGGCAAAGGCCTTGGTTTGCGCTTAGGTATAAAAACTACAGGTTGTTCTGGTTTAGCATATGTACTTGAGTTTGTAGACGACCTTAATGAAGATGATGAACTTTTTAGCATTAATGATGTAAACATAATTATTGATGCTAAAAGTTTAGTTTACCTAGATGGTATTGAATTAGACTTCATTAAAGAAGGCTTAAACGAAGGTTTTAAATTCACAAACCCTAACGCGAAGGGTGAGTGTGGTTGTGGCGAGAGCTTCAACGTTTAATTTTTTGTATACAGAACTGGATTTATAGTGAATTATTTTCAATTATTTGGTTTAGAAGACCAATTCGATCTCGATACAACAAAATTAGCTGAAGTATATCAATCATTGCAAAAAACGGTTCATCCAGACCGTTTTGCTCATGCTTCTTCTCAAGAGCAATTACTTGCTGTTCAAAAGTCGTCAATGATCAACGACGCATATCAAACATTAAAAAAACCACTAACGAGAGCAACCTATATTATAACGTTGCGCGGTACAGAAATGCCGAACGAACAAGCGTCGTTTGGAGATACTGCTTTTTTAATGCATCAAATGGAATTACGTGAAATGTTGGCTGAAATTAGAGACTCAGACGATATTGAAGCTGCAATATTTAATGCAGCACAAACGTTAGATGAAGAATACCAACAGCTATTTAATGTCATGCAAGCTCAGATCAATGAGAATACGCCTGAAACTAATTTGCTAGCGAGCGACAATCTACGCAAACTTAAATTCTATCAAAAACTTCAAATAGAGTTAGATCGCCTCGAAGAAACTCTACTAGATGATTAATTAAAAGATCCCCTATGGCTTTATTACAAATTGCAGAACCAGGACAAAGTACAGTTCCACATGCTCACAACCTAGCAGTAGGTATTGACTTGGGTACAACCAATTCACTTGTTGCCAGCGTTAAAAGTGGTGTAGCTGAAACCTTACAAGACGAACAAGGTGTTGATATTCTTCCTTCAATCGTTAGTTATCAAACCGACGGTATTTTAGTAGGTAATAGCGCAAAAGCATTTTCGGTGAATGATCCTGAAAATACTATCGTTTCTGCAAAGCGTTTAATCGGCCGTTCGTTAAGTGATATTCAATCAAAATATCCGTCACTACCTTACGACTTTTGTGGTGATGATAATCATCCTGAAATCAAAACACGACTTGGACAAATTAATCCTGTTCAAGCGTCAGCAGAAATTCTTAAAACACTTGTAGCTCGTGCTGAAAAATCTTTAGGTGGAGAACTTAAAGGTGTTGTTATTACAGTACCTGCACATTTTGATGATGCGCAACGTCAAAGTACTAAAGATGCGGCTAAGTTAGCAGATGTAAACGTACTACGTTTATTGAACGAACCTACAGCAGCTGCCGTTGCTTATGGTTTAGACACTAAGCATGAAGGTAAACAACAAGGTGTTATCGCAGTATATGACCTTGGCGGTGGTACTTTTGATATTTCAGTATTACGCTTAAACAAAGGTGTTTTTGAAGTACTTGCTACCGGTGGCGATGCAGCATTAGGCGGCGATGATTTCGACGTTACTTTAGTTGATCACCTTATTGATCAAGCACAGCTTAGCCGACCTTTATCACGTAAATTAGAACGTCAGCTTTCTCAACAAGCGTGTAATGCTAAAGAGCAATTAAGCCAAAATGATTCAACCGAGATCAACTTAGTATTAGAGAACGGTGAAAAATGGCAAGGTACTTTAACCAAAGAAACATTTAATAGCTTAATATCAAGCCTAGTAAATAAAACACTACGAGCTTGTAAGCGTACTTTGAAAGATGCCGATATCACAACAGAAGAAGTGCTTGAAGTTGTTATGGTTGGTGGTTCAACAAGAGTACCTTTAGTGCGTGAAGAAGTAGAAAAATACTTCAAGAAAACACCACTTACGTCAATCGACCCTGATAAAGTTGTTGCTATAGGCGCGGCTATTCAAGCAGACATTCTTGCAGGTAACAAACCTGACAGTGATATGTTGCTACTTGACGTAATTCCACTTTCACTTGGTTTAGAAACTATGGGTGGATTGGTTGAAAAAGTTATTCCAAGAAACACCACAATTCCTGTAGCGAAAGCACAAGAATTTACAACCTTTAAAGACGGACAAACCGCTATGGCTGTTCATGTTTTACAAGGTGAACGTGAATTAGTTGAAGATTGTCGATCACTAGCACGTTTTGAATTACGTGGTATTCCAGCAATGACGGCGGGCGCTGCACATATTCGTGTAACCTTTAAAGTTGATGCTGATGGCTTGTTACAAGTTTCTGCCATGGAAAAATCTACAGGTGTAGAATCTAGTATTGAAGTTAAGCCTTCATTCGGATTAGAAGAAAATCAAATAGCTTCGATGCTAAAAGCCTCTATGAGTAATGCTAAACAAGACATAGAAGCACGTATGGTAAAAGAGCAACAAGTTGAAGCAGCTCGTGTAATCGAGTCAGTTCAGTCAGCAATTGCTGCTGATGGCAACTTACTAAGCGAAGATGAAGCAAATGTTATCAATGAAGCTATCGCTGCTTTAAACAAAATTATACAATCAGATGTAGCTGACGATATTGAATCGGCTATTGAGAAATTAAACGAAAGCACTGCTATTTTCGCTGAAAGACGTATGGATTCATCCATCAAAACAGCATTAGCAGGTCATTCAGTAGACGAGGTTTAGTGTCACATGCCAAAAATTATATTTTTACCTAACGAAGAATTATGCCCAGACGGTGCAGTATTAGAAGCTGAAACTGGCGAAAGCGTACTTAATGTCGCTTTAAAAAATGATATTGGAATCGAGCACGCATGTGAAAAAGTATGTGCATGTACTACATGTCATATTATCATTCGTGAAGGTTTCGACTCAATTGAAGAAAGCGACGAGCTTGAAGAAGACATGCTTGATAGAGCATGGGGTTTAGAACCAGATTCACGTCTTGGTTGTCAGGCTATTGTTGGTGATATCGACCTAGTTGTTGAAATTCCAAAATACACAGTAAATATGGTGTCTGAAAACCACTAGTATTTATTTCAAAGTAAAATCTTTGTTTAGAATATCAAAAAGGGTAGTAACAGTAATGTTACTACCCTTTTTTTCGTTTATTTTTCCTGTTTATTTAGCCGTTTTATGATGCAAACTAAAGGAAAGCTTTATGCTGAGGTAGAACTGTTACGAATGAATAACAAAGCACCAAAGAACAGAATCATTCCGTAACCAATGCTACCGCCACCACTACCACCGCTTCCATTATTGCTGCTATGATTAGCGGAGTTGCTGTTATACATAGGTTTATCTGTATCTACTCTATTATTTTTTACTAAAGCATTTTTTCTTAATTGTTGTTTGTTGTGTTCGTTACCGACTCTCTTTTTGTTGTTGCGGTCGATATTGTATTGTGCAAATTGTTCTTCACTCATTACGATTAATGAGGTGTAGTTTGTTACTAAGCCATAATCTATTGCTATATCTGTAATGGCTTGTTCGGTGTCTTTATCATTACCAAGGTATGCCATTTTATTTTCTAAATCTTCAATTTTGTTAAATGCCCATAACCTTTCTATTTCAGGGTTTAAAGTACTCTTTTTAGGAAAGTTAAAATGTGTCGTGTAGCTTTTATCTTGTCCTGATATTTTTCCTTTAATTTCAACGTTCGCTAATCCATCTCCCCAGTAATGACCCATTACTATAAGTTGTTGACCGCGGTATAAACTGCCTATTTTTTCAGGTGTGAGGTCTTTAACTTTTATTCCAGAAAACTTTACTTCAATATCGTGAAAAGCTTGATGCGTTAACTTACTCGTTGCTTGCATTAATTGCCCAACAATATCATCGCTGTTTGATACATTAATCGCAAAACCATTAGAAACTTTTACCATACCTTCAAGCAAAGGCCGGTTTGTACTGTTTCCCATCACAAAGGTAAATAATCTAATATCGTGTTGTTCTAATAATGTTAAGAATAATTTTTTCTGAGTAACCCCTACATTAGCTACCCCGTCAGTAACTAAAACAAGAGCGCTGCTGCGATCTGAATCTAGCATATCAATACCTAGTTTAATGCCATCATAAAGGTTGGTACTGCCATTAGGAGTTTGTTCTAATAACGTATTTGACCATTGTTTAACATTACTTTGCGTTGCACTTACAAAACCATTTGTTACTTCTTTAGCGTTGTCGCTAAAAATGATAATTCTAAAACGATCTTTAGGGTTTAGTTTTGCTAAACCTTTATTAACACCTTCTACCATGCTGTGGTATTTACCCTGCATAGAGCCTGAATAATCCAGCACAAATAACCAGTCACGTCCTTCAGTAATTACATTTAAATCATCGCCGGGTGTTACTGTCATCATAAATGTACCGCGATCTTTGTCTGCTTCCTTATAGCTAATTAGCTCAACTCTACCTGGTAAGTTCGCTTTATGTCGCCAATACACCACAATGTCTTGATCTAAAGTGTGTACGATATTTGTAGCTGATATATTTTTAGTTAAAGATGAAGAAGTTTCTTCTCTTAATTGAGAGTTGCTCGATAATTGAGGTTCATTGCTGAGGGCTTGGCTTTCGCTAGTTATAGCTTTATTGGCTGTTGCGTCGTTAATTAACTCAACAGACCATTCTTGTTCAGATATTTTTGTAACTTTTGCATTAGGGTGCTTAGGTAACCTAAATTGATCTACAGGGTAAGAAGAGCGAAATAAAAGCTTAAAACTAAAGTGCTCAGTAACAGTATTATTATAATCCCAAAAAGCGAGCTTTTCTGTGTCAGTTCCACCGTCTTCTAACGGGTAAACATAGCGGCCTATTGAAGTTTCAACATGAGCTGGCTGTATATATACAAGTTTTATACGCACATCTTGATTTGCTCTTACAGGGTAAACATGGCTTTCAAAGGCTTTATAACTGTTTTGTTCTGTTAAAGCAGTTTCTCTTCCTGCCTGTTTCTCTTGTTTGTATATGTTGCGAGCTTTTTCTTTTTCAACAACTTCACCAGTTACAGGCTTGCCATCAATCCAATAAGTAAATTCGCCTACTGCTGCTTTTCTTGGCACAGGAAAAGAGTATTTAGCCTCTAGGTCATCACTTGTTGGGTTGAAAAATACTTGCTCAATGCTTGTAATTGCATATCCGTCTTCGATAGCAACATTAACATGGTGTTCTTTAATATTTAATTGGTCTACTGAGCTATTTATTGGCTGCATTAAACCCGTAGCAAAGCTACTAATACTAAAGAATATTGAAATCACTAAAGTAAAAACGATTAACGTGAATTTTTTGAATTGATTAAACCATAAGCTTTTCATTACAAACCCTTACTTTTTCACTTAACAACAACGCCAGCGGTTGTTGCTTTTTGTTATGCGAGAGAGTTTGGTTTTTTGTATTACTTAACGCAACTGTAAAAGATAAAGTCGTGTGTTAGGCAACTTATGGTATTAAATATCGATACTTTTAGGTGTGATTAATTTTGATTGCGCAAATGTTCAAACAATCCATAACGCCAACCTCTAATAGCTAATACCGCGGTTACACCATGTCGGTCATTAAGGTTAAGATTAGTATCTTCTTGATTTAATAGCTCGAATTCTCGCGCTAAACGTTTTAGTTTACGTTGAAACTCACCATTACTTTGATTTGATAACATACCGTTTAGCACTAATAATATTTCATCATTATGCTCAAATTGGCTATTGAAATATTCGTTACCAATTGTTTGTTGAAAGAACCGTTGAATAGGTCCATTTTCACGCCAACCAAAATTACTATCAACCAACAACTTAATGCGATTACCTGGTAATAAATCGATAATTTTGAGCTTGTCTAATTGTGCTAATTTTTGAATGCATTCCGTTTCAGGCATCTGATAATGGTCCATCATTTCAGCCATAGTCCATTTATTCAGTACGCAAATAGTGATGAGCAATAAATTAATGTCTTTGGTAATTTCTTGTTCTTGTTCAACACTTAATCGCTGCAGCTGTCCTTGCTGTTCACTCATGGTTTTTACTAAGTCTGATATCTCTAAATTCATCATTTGGCATATTTGATCAAGGCGAACTAAAGAAATATTTTCTTCTGAGAATAATCGTTTAATACTCGCTTGAGCTAAATCTAAATGTTTTGCAACATCAGCATAAGTTAAGCCATTGGCTTTTAATTCTTTTTTTAGTGCTTTAAGTAGTGCGCTTGTTTGAGCCATATCCGTTTTACTTCTTCTTTAATAAGCGATTCGCGTGTTAATCTTTCATGATGTTTTGAATAATAATCACATAAAACCTGTACATGGTATCATTTAACGATACCCTTTGGCTAATATAACGCGACAGTTAAGGTAGTGGTAGCAAAATAAAGTAATCATCTGCATGCTAGCGCTACTTATTACAAACTTTTAGGGAAGAAAATGAAGCAATTATTTAGTTATAAAGGCTTTTTCGCTTATTTAGCGATGGTATTTATAAACGCCTTTGTAGATTTAGGGCATAAAATTATTATTCAGAATACCGTGTTTAAAATGTACGACGGTGACATACAAATAATACTAACTGCTGTAGTTAATGGATTAATTCTATTACCTTTTATTCTCCTGTTTACTCCTTCTGGCTTTCTTGCCGACAAATACCCTAAACCACAAATAATGCGCAATAGTGCGATTTTTGCAATTATCGCTACGTTATTAATTACTCTATGTTATTCGCAAGGCTGGTTTATCGCTGCTTTTGCTTTAACGTTTGTTATGGGGATTCAATCTGCTATTTATTCACCTGCCAAATATGGTTATTTAAAAGAGTTAATTGGCGTGAAAAAGTTAGCTGAAGGTAATGCGCTTGTGCAGGCCATTACTATTGTTTCTATTCTTGCCAGTACTTTTGTTTTTTCAGCTTTTTTCGAATATTTATTAATAGACGTTGAGTTAGACAGTACCGCCACCATTATGCAGAGTGTTGTTGTATTAGGCTGGGTATTTGTTGTGTTATCGGTTGTTGAATGGTTGTTCTCTCGTCAGTTAGAGAAAACTAAAGAACGTGACGATAACAAAGTATTTGTAAAAGACGATTACCTAAAAGGTACTTACCTTAAAGCGAATTTTAAAACTATTTTTGAAAAGCGTGAGGTTTGGTTATCTATTGTTGGTTTATCTATATTTTGGGCTGTTTCACAAGTCATGCTAGCAACGTTTCCTGCGTTCGCAAAAGAAACCTTAGCGATTGATAACACACTTATAATTCAAGCCATTTTGGGCTCTACAGGTATTGGTATTGTTATTGGTTCTTTGTGGGCAGCGCGTATTTCTAAAAATCATATTGAATTAGGACTGATACCTATTGCTGCCGTTGGTTTTGCATTTCTTTTAGGTGGTGTGGCTGGCTTAACCTCTGTTTACTCAATGGCCGCCATGTTCCTTGGTTTAGGTGTGGCGGGTGGATTGTTAATTGTTCCATTAAATTCACTAATGCAATATCACGCAAAAGAAAATGAATTGGGTACTGTTTTAGCGGGTAATAATCTAGTACAAAATGTGACGATGTTAAGTTTTTTAATTGGCACCATTGTGCTGGTTAGCTTAGGCCTTAGTAGTGTTAATATTTTCTATTTATTGATGTCTATCTCACTAGCTGGAGCAATTTATACCGTATATCAATTACCTCATTCATTAATCACGATTTTGGCTGCTTTGGTATTAAATCGTAAATATAAGATTGATGTATTAGGCTTTGATAACTTACCTGAAAGCAAAGGTCTCCTGCTATTAGGTAATCATATTAGTTGGATTGACGGCATCTTATTACAAATGGTTTGCCCACGAAAAGTGCGCTTTGTAATGCTACGTAGTATTTATAACCTATGGTATTTAAAGCCATTAATGAAGTTTTTCGGTTGTATTCCAATCAGTTCAGGAAACAGTAAAGGTTCATTAGATGCAGTGAATCAGGCTTTAAAAAATGGTGATGTGGTTTGCTTATTTCCAGAAGGGGCTATAAGCAGAACAGGTTCGTTAGGTGTATTTAGAACAGGTTTTGAACGTGTGGTTGATGATGTTGATGGTGTGATTGTGCCTTTCTATTTACATGGATTATGGGGAAGCCGTTTATCACGAGCTAATAGTAAAAAATTACAAAAGAATACAGGTAATGGCTTTCGTAGAAATATCTCAATAACTTTTGGTAAACCTTTACCAATGAACACACCTGCTAATGTTCTAAAGCATGAAGTATTTGAATTATCGTATGACGCATGGGATCTACAAACATCAAAATCGGATCCTTTAGCATTGACTTGGTTACGTACTGCATTTAAACACAAAAGTGATGTTTCGGTGATTGATAGTAATGGTCAAGTATTTTCAAATCGTAAGTTAGTTATAGCCACTACTTTATTCGCGAGCAAAATCGCCAGAATGGATAAAAGTCAAAATATAGGTTTAATGCTACCTGCTAGTTCTGCAGCTGTTATTACCAACATGGCGGTATTATTAAAAGGTAAAACAACGGTAAATTTAAACTACACCACGAGTGTAAGTTCGGTACAAAAAGGTATAGAAAATGCAGAAATCAAAACGGTATTTACATCAAAGAAGTTTGTACAAAAACTAATATCTAAAAACATCGATGTTGAAGCAATGCTTAAAAATGTAAAGGTGGTGTATTTAGAAGAACTTAAAACACAAATATCTAAAGTTCGTTTTCTCTCGGTATTATTGGCGACTTATTTACTGCCTGTAAATGTATTTCACTTTTTGTTCGGGAAAACTGTTTCATTAAATGATAATGCCGCTATTTTGTTTTCAAGTGGAAGTGAAGGGATCCCTAAAGGGATCATGTTAAGCCATCATAATTTTATTGCTAACATTAGACAAATTAGTGATGTACTCAGAACTCGTGAAGATGAAGTTGTAATGGGCTCGTTACCACCATTTCATTCATTTGGTTTAACGGTTACTACCTTCTTACCACTTATTGAAGGCGTACCTGTAGTATGTCATCCAGACCCTACTGATGTATTAAATATTTCTAAAGCAATATCAAAATACAAAGCAACCTTGTTATGTGCAACGGCTACATTTTTAAGGCTGTATACACGTAATAAAAAAGTACAACCGTTAATGTTAGAGAGTTTACGTACTGTTGTTGCGGGTGCTGAAAAACTACCCGAAACAGTTCGTAGTGAGTTTAAAGCGAAGTTTAATACCGATATTTATGAAGGTTATGGAGCTACTGAAACGACACCTGTTGCAAGTGTAAATATGCCAGATCAGCTTGATCAAAATGATTGGCGTGTTCAGCAGGGTAATAAACCCGGTACGGTAGGTATGCCATTACCAGGTTGTGCGTTTCGTATTGTTGACCCTATTAGTTTAGAAAGTTTACCAGCAGGTGAAAGTGGATTAATTTTAATTTCAGGTAACCAAGTGATGTCAGGATATTTGAAAGATGAAGCTAAAACTAAAGAAGTGATTGTTGAGCTTGATGGACGCCGCTGGTACAAAACGGGTGATAAAGGTTATTTAGATTGTGATGGTTTTTTATCAATTGTTGATCGTTATTCACGCTTTGCCAAAGTAGGTGGTGAAATGGTGAGTTTAACGGCGGTTGAAGAAGCCGTATGTACTTCGCTAGCAGCTTTGAATCTTAATGATTTAGATGAAACCAGTTCATATAAGAATAGCTCAGATGAAAACAGTGCTGACAAAAATAAAGCCGTTGAGATTTTAGCGGTAAATTTACCTGATGCTAAAAAAGGTGAACGCATAGTGCTGTTATCTAATATCGCCATAGATTTAAAAGCGCTAAAAGATATACTCATTAGCCAGCAAGTCAACGCACTTATGTTGCCTTCTGATATTTACCAAGTGGATGAATTACCTAAACTTGGCAGTGGTAAAAGTGATTTCGCAGGTGCTAAAAAGTTAGCTGTAAAACTTGCATCATCAACAGAAAATAACGCTTAAACAAAAGTAATTAAAAGTCAGGCATTGATGGCTAGTTTTTTATTTAGTTAAACAGTGTTTTAAAATGAGGGTAATAACAGCGATGTTATTACCCTTCTTATTTCGTTAAGAGAAAATGATAAAGGAGAAAGGGCGTAATAAAGTAGAAATTTAATAAAGTAGTAGTAACAGTTTTGTTTTGTTCTAGTTGTATTCTTATCATCAGTAATAAAGGCTATAATAATTTAAGACTGTTATCCATTGTACTTCCTTATCTTTTTCTTATGATGAGAAGCCAAAAGCTAGCCAAGTAATAATCGACCATAAATAAACAACCATCAATAAGCCATAAAATGAGCAAGTAGCAGATATGCAAAATGTAGAAGATCATTGGACTACTTGTTCTAACTGCCAAGGCAGTGGTAAAAAAAGTAAACGGATCCGTAAAAAAGCTAAACTGCGTTATCAACGAGAGTTAGACGAATTTGAAAAAAATAATGCTGAAGGTATCCCTCCTGTTCGCCCTAAAGGTCACTTAGACAATTGTATTGTTTGCAACGGCTCTGGTTTGGTTGCTTGTGCTGAGCAAATGTTAGCCGATAAAAGATACCCTAATATCGCTATTATTGGTGGCGGAATAGGCGGAGTTGCTCTTGCCGTAGCTTGTTTACATCGTGGTATTCCTTTTACCCTTTATGAACGCGATAATAACTTTGAAGCACGTTCACAAGGCTATGGACTTACGCTGCAACAAGCGAGTAGGGCAATTGAAGGTTTAGGCATATTTTCGTTAAACGAAGGCATCATTTCAACCCAGCACGTAGTACACACCACCGACGGGAAAGTTATAGGTGAGTGGGGCAGTAGAAAATGGTTATCTACGGGAGATAAGGCTTTAGCAAAACGAACTAACGTGCATATAGCTAGACAGGCATTACGTTTAGCATTACTTGAACAATTGGGGGATCGGTCAGCAGAACAATTCGGCGAGCAAGACTTAAATAGCTCAATAAAATGGGGACATCAGTTAATAGATTTTAATGGCGCTGAAAGCCTAAATGAAAGTGAAAATAATAATGTAAATATAAATGGCAGCAAAAATGAAGCGATAGGGTTGAGTTTTCAAGTAGGTAACGAGATAAAGCATGCTAGTGCAGATCTTATTGTTGGTGCCGACGGAATTCGCAGTTCGGTGCGTGAGTTATTACTAGGAGAAGGAGCTTTTCCTTTATGTTATTTAGGCTGTATTGTTATTTTGGGTATATGCCCGTTAGCCGCTATTGAAAATTTATCCCCTTCAGATTTTGACCTTTCTTTGCTTGATTCAGCCACAGTATTTCAAACAGCTAATGGCAATGAACGTATTTACGTTATGCCTTACTCGTTTGACTCAATAATGTGGCAATTGAGTTTCCCTATGACGGAAGAAGCAGCTAAAGCGCTAAGTGAAAAAGGTTCTCAGGCACTTAAAGATGAAGCGTTAAGTCGATGTCAGTGGCATGATCCTATTCCTCAAATTTTAGCTGCTACTATGGCTACACAGATTTCTGGTTATCCTGTTTATGACCGAAAATCTCTCACTCCAGATCTATTGCAAAAAAACGAACAAGTTACTCTTATTGGCGATGCGGCTCATCCCATGAGTCCTTTCAAAGGACAAGGTGCTAATCAAGCTTTACTTGATGCACTTGCATTAGCTAGAGGTATAACAAAAGAATGTCGACCTTTATCGCAATGGCGAGAGGTTGGTATAAGAGAAAGCATGCTTAACGATTTTGAAGCTGAAATGCTAGAACGAAGTATGGTTAAAGTTAAAGACTCAGCTGAGGCTGCAAAGTTTTTACATTCTGAAACAGTCCTCCATGAAGGTGATGAACCAAGAGGTCGTTGCTTAATAAGAAAAGAACAAAAAAAGCAAGAATTGAAAAGTTAAAAGCTTAATACTAAAAAGGGTAGTAACCTTATGATCTAAATTCATCATAACGTTATTACCCTTTATTTATAAGGTTCATCAGCTTTGCAACTGGCTGCATAATTAACATAGAATAAATTAACTTAGAATTAATTAACTTAGCAGAGTTTAACTTAAACTGATTTACTCTTTATTTTCAGCATTTATTTGATACTTAGCTTCCATATTAGTGATTATCTCACGCGCTTCGTAGCTGTCTTGTGTTTCAGGACGAACACCTTTACCTAGTTTTATTTCTAAAATACTTTCGATGTCTTGACCTTGATCACTTAAGTTAATACCTATACCTAATTGAGTGCTTGGCTGATTTCTACAGCCATATAAACCACAATCACGACTTGTACCTATGCCTGTATGAATTGTACTGCGTGGTTGGTTTTTACCGTCAACTAACACATCACGATTTGTTACTACAAACCAATCGTAGCCTTCACGAACAGTTAATTCGGCTGCACGTAAAAAAGTGTAATCAATGGCTTTAAGCTTGTTGTCGTCACGAGTTTTGAAGTGCACGCGTATTTTATCTTGATTCAAAATACTTTCTTGATAGCCATAGCCGTTATTCTTGGCTGCGCGATATTCTGGGCTTGACGAACAAGCAGCTAAAAAACCGATAAGTGTTGCTAATATAATTATTTTTTTCATAATATTTTCCTCATTTAATCTAGGTTAGAGTAAGCCTTTATAGTTACTTTGCCCAACGATTATTAATTACTTGTTGTTCTTGTTGTTTATCTAAAAAGTCACCTGAAGCCATATTGTCTATTTGCTCTCGTAACATGCTGTTTGACGTAGCGGTTTGGTAGTTTTGTGTCGCTTGTTTCTGTTCGACAACAGTTAAAGCTAATTCCCATTCTTGATTAACACGACAAGCGATATTACGTTCAATATCTATTTTACTCGTTACATCATATTGGCGACAAAAGTTACCTTGCTGATTATTAAAAGTGAGTTGAGTTTTTATGGTTTTACCATTCGCTAATGTTTGTTCATTGCCACTGGTTTTCTGCTCTAATATTTGAGCAACTTCTTGCCAGTTATCGCCTGATAAATTGTTTGTTTGACTAAACACAGTAGCAAACAGTCCTGCTGCAACAGCTATGCTAGCAGCTAAAGCAAAAGGCTTGTTGGTTGAGTTTTTTGCACGCTGCCAAAGGCTAACAACATTACTTTTTTCTTCCGAACTACGTGTATTGTTTAGATCTTGCTGGCTTGCTGTATTTTCGGAAAAATTCTCAGCAGCTTGTATAGCAGTCACCGAAGCTTTTTCTTCTGGTATCGCTGCTAATAATTCGTTAATAGCCGCAGGTAAAGGTTGCTGATTAATTTCATCATATTTAGTCGCTATAACTTCATCAACCATAGCCAAGTCAGCTAAACGGTTCGCTAAGTTGTCATCCTCAAGTAATGCTTCTCTGATCTGCTCCATTTGTTGCTCAGGTAATTCGGCATCTAAAAAGGCAGATAAAACCTCATCGCTTATTGTTAGGTTATTCATGCCATTACTCCTGTACTGTTATTTAAACATTGGCTTAAACTAATTCGTGCTCTAGATAATCGACTCATTACCGTACCTATGGGAATTTCTAGTGTTTCAGATACTTCTTTATACGACATGCCCTGAATAGCGACTAACGACAAAATTGAACGTTGCTCGTGAGGTAATACATCCATCGCATTATTCACTTGCTGTAAACTAATTTTATCATTTTGTTGTTTTTCTTCATTCACTATTTGGTTTTCTGTTAACTCTGGAGACTCTGCTGCCGTTTGTCTAACCTTGCGTGATCTGTATTCATCAATCCATAAGTTACGGCATACTCGAAACATCCATTTATTTAATTCTACATTTTCAGGCACGCCTTTTGTTAATATGCGTTCAATTGTATTTTGCAGTAAATCGTCTGCATCATGTTGATTACCTGTTAACGAATACGCGAATCGTCGTATCATTGGTACTAAAGCTATTATCTGATTTTTCATTTAATCTCTCCTGTTATACTGAGTAGACGAATGACAATGAAGTTTATTCCCAAGTTTTTGGAATTATTTTTATTCTAATACGTTTAATTAGTACAGCCCTCGTTTTTTATAGGAAAAATAATGAAAAGTTTCACCAAAGCCGCATGGGGATTTTTACTCAGTATAACATTTTCTACCTCGCTTATGGCGAATGGCTTATTGGGTAAACAACTGTCAACTATAGAAAATTCAATCTTGAACGACAGTATTATCAATCGCCAAACCGATATCATCAATAACCGAGTTGATAGAGTAAAAAATAAAACACAGTCATTAGTCGATCTTTCACAATTATTAACACATTTACCTGAAGGAGAGGTCAGCTCGCTAATTGCTCCCGTAGGTAATTTAACTGAATCAATTAACATTTTAGATGTGGCAGGTAATACTTTATTTCGAGAAGTTGAAGTGGAAAATGGCTGGCGAGCCATAGAACATCAATGGTTAGTGATGACCTCTCAAGCTGAGTTAAAACAGCTACAGCAACTTGCTAGAAATAATGTTGTTGCACTGGTTAGTACAAAAGAATTTAATACTTTAGGTTTAACATTAGTGCAATTTAAAGTTAAACCATTATTCGACAATAAAGAACAGCTTACGTCGATATTACCTTCATCGTTACATAATAAATTAGCTCGCGATTATGTTTATCAAACGCAAAGTAACTCCCAAGATCCAAATATAAGCCAAGTAAACACTGAAGTACTTTCCAATAAAGAAATAGCTCCAATTCAAAGCCTTAATAGTGAAAGTCAGCTTGATAAGACACTGAACAACGCGGCTTGTTTGGCACCACTTTCTATTGGTATGGTCGACACAGCAATTGATGTTCAGCATCCGGTATTTAAGAATAAAACCATAACTCGTCAAAGTTTCATTGCTGAAAACTTAGCTGCGCCTAAAGCTCACGGAACAGCTGTTTCTGCCCTGTTAGTCAGTAATTCGTCACAAGTGCCAGCGTTATTACCTAAAGCTAAATTATTTGCAGCAGAAGTGTTTTATGGGCAAAACGATTTCAGCCAAGGTGCTAATCTATTTAACTTGGTATCAGGTATTAATTGGTTGTTAAGCCAAGAAGTTAGTGTGATAAATATGAGTTTAGCTGGACCAGATAATCCAATTTTAGCGAATGTTATTAATATCGCTTTAACTAAAAACATTGCGATTGTTGCGGCAGTTGGAAATGAAGGTCCGCATTCTCCACCTTTGTATCCAGCGGCTTATAAAAACGTTATTGGTGTTACTGCGGTAGATGACAAAAATAGATTATATCGGTGGGCTAATCGTGGCGATTATGTTGATTTTTCTGCACGCGGTGTGTCAGTTAAAACCGCACGTTTATCTGGTGATTTTGGTTTTGAGAGTGGAACATCAATGGCAGCACCAGTAATAACAGCTTATGCTGCTTGTGCAAAATATAAGGCTGAACAAACATCAGCAAACTATTTAGATTTACTTAATACTCAAGCCTTAGATCTAGGTGATAAAGGCTACGATACGTTATTTGGCAATGGCCGTATTGGTGGTTCGTGAAATAGGAGATAGGTTTATTATTACTATGTTATTTTTATTTAAGAGGGAATAAGTTGAAAGAAGAACAATACTCGATCGCTTTATATTATCTAGTTTTATGTTTTTGGCTTGTTGGTGTTATCTATCTTTTTTATTCTGTAGTAACTTTTTTATATGACTGTATAAATTCAGCTAAAAATAAAGAGGCTAAAAACATTACACTCAACGATTTCCCTATAGTAAAATCATTACTTTACTTACTATTACTCATTTTAATGCTTATTATAATCCCTCAAGTAATATTTAACTTGAGCATAAACCTATAACAGAAAATCAAAAGGACACATCAATGATTGGTGAAACTAATTTAGACAAACTACTCGAATCAATGTCACCAGCACTTATTCCTGGTGAATATGTATTTTGCACTGTAAAAGGTGAATATAACGACTATCAAGCATTGTCTCCTTTAGCAACGTTTCGTGAAACAGAAGGCTTAACCCTTGTTGTAACTAAAGAAGCTGCCGTTACGCATCAACTACCTTTTGAATCTGTATTTAAAGGTATTACTTTAACTATTCACTCAAGCTTAGATGCTGTGGGGTTAACTGCTGCTGTGTCTACTAAGCTAGCGGAGAAAGGTATCAGCGCGAATGTTATTGCTGCGTACTATCATGATCATATTTTTGTTCAAGCAGAAAAAGCTGAATTAGCGATTGAAGCACTAGGTGAGTTTGCTCGTTAATACTTGTCTTAAATAAATTATTGCCCAAATAGATGCGTGTTTATCTATTTGGGCTTTTCTATTGTTGCCAGTAAGACATTTTGATTAGTGTTAGAAAGTGCCTTTAATTGATAATGAGCTCACGGTTTCGTCATAATTCAACGATTCAATTGTTGAGTCATAATTACCATATTCAACTTTTGTATTTAATGACCAGCTTGGTGTTATTTCAAATATCCATTGTGCGTCTACCACTTGGCTTTTATCTTTACGCTGAGACTCTAGGTTTGAGCTAAATTGTTCTTCGGTGATTGTCGGCTCATAATCTCGTTTATTAAATTGCCATCCAAATTGTATTTGTTGATCATGATCCCAACCAACAAAACTATGTGAATATAAAGCGCGAACACCTAAACCTCTATAATCAAACTGGTTGTCGCTTGCGTTTTCATTGTCGATATTTAAATTCAAAGATACAAAGCTTTTAGCTTGATTAAAAAAGAAGAAATGTTGATTACTCACACCAAAACTTGTCGCATCACGGTCAGTTAAGTTAGCAAATTCTTTTCTTTTGTAGTCAGTTGAAAAACGTAATAAATAACGCTGGTTGTATAATTTAGACCAATACACACTGTTTTGGCTAAATTGCAAAAAATCATCGTTATTAAGTTCAGCATCAACAAAATAATAACTTGTACCTATAGTTGAGCCAGCTAAACGGTAATCTAAATCAAACGCCACTTTTGCTAAATTCAGATCATAAGTATCGTAAGTTTGGTAATCATTTACTTGGTAACTTAAATTAGATTTTAAGGTTAACTTATCTGAAATCTGCCATTTTACTTTAGCTTCACCTTGTAAAGTTAATGCAACATCAGATTGCTCACTTACTTGATCAAGCTCGGCAATCGTTAAAGTATCGTCATGTTTAATACCTGTATTAATTTCCCATGTAACGTCAACTGCATCGGCATGAACAACGCTAGCTATGGCTGATACCATTAATGTACTAATGATTAAAGGTTGGTTAAATTTTTTCATTTTGATGATCCATAAATGTTGAATTAATTAAAATAGAAAGGTGATAAAAGGCGAGAGGGGAACTCGCCTTACTTTAAGTTCAGAGATTAAATACCTAAGCCAGAACTAGCGTTAATCGCGTTGTCTACCGAGTTATCAACGGTTAAGGCTACCGCAGAATTAATTTGCTCAGAAACGTTGCTGGCAACACTTTGCTCAACAGTTTGAGCTATGCTGCTATTCACACTTTGCTCAGCCGAGTTATTGATTGTAGAGCTGATTGCAGAATCGAGTGAAGAGTCGACTGTCGAGGTAATAGTTGAAGAAATAGTAGAGCTAACAGTTTCTGTTACCGTATTACCAACTTCTGCATTGGTAATAGCTTCAGTGCTACTTAACAACTCTCCAGCAAGGTTCGCGTTTATTGTGTTATCAAGCACTTGCTCAACAATAACGCTAGTGTTTTGCTCAACACTCGATGATAAATTATTACCCAGCGCTAATGCTTGTTGTGAACTGTTCGTTACTGCAAGGTTTATTTGCTCAGTACCGCTTGATATCAAATCTTCGCCAGTTGAGATACCCGTTGTTACACCAGAAACAAGTGTTTCTTGAATCATAGTTTGGCTTTCACCTAACTTAGTTTGTAACTGATCACCTGTTTTAGTTAGCGTTTCTGTAAACAGTGCGGTGTCAACTGACATTGAAGATTCACTATTTGTTTCGCTGTCACTTTCAGTATCCGTACTTGCTGTTGTTGAGCCTTCTTCTTCACTTGTTTCTGAAGCGCTAGTGTTTGAAGAGTTAGTGCTTGAAGAGTCTGTGTTTGAAGCGACTGTTGCATCATTTTCTGTTTCTGCCGATTGTTCAGCTTGTACTGAAGTATCTTGCTCAGATGATGCACTTGCTGTTACCTGTGAGTTTGATGATGTATCTATACTCGCTTGTTGTGCTTGTTGCTCTGATTGATATTGGGCTTGAGCGTTAGTATTCGTAGAAAAAGCGATGTTTGCTTCTGTGTTGGCGAATGCTGATGTTGCTAATGCACATGAAATATATAAAGCCGTTTTAGTTAAGTTCATCATAATTATTTCCTTAAAGAGTATTTTTAGTAAGTTCACTAAGGTAACGATTGATGCAGGAGGTTTATTCCAAACTTTTTTAATTTTTTCTAACATGTTTGAAATTACAGCTTAGTTTTATGATTTATAAAGAATGTTTTTTATAAATTTTTTGGCTATTTCAATAAACAGAGCCTAAAGTATTGGATAGTTATAACACCACAATCGTTTAAAAATACTTCAGGCTTAGGTTAAAAACCTGATATTTCTGACTATTGATTGCAATGCTTTGATAAGAGCGTATCATGCGCGGTTTTCCGCGCTATTTCCGTTTTTATTCGTTAATAAATAATGGCAATATTCACAAATTAGAGTTTATAAAATTTAATGAAAAAACTGCTGTCTTTACCTGTAAATATGTCTTTGTCTGAAGCCGAAAATCAGATTTACCAAAACTTTCTTAAATATGTTCCACCGCTAAGTTTAAATTTAATGGCGGTTAAAGTTGAAAATAGACCAAATGACTTTTTAGGATGGTGTGGTGAGTTAATTCGCTTATGTCGTGAAGATCTAAACATGGATCTGATGGAAGATGAGCAGTTTGTCCCATTAAAAAAACTACAAGGTGTGCTTGAAACAGGTTTTACAACCAGCCAATTTAAAATGGCTCGCATAGCTCCGTGGCCGATATTTTTAGGTTTTATTGAAGAGCAAAACACCTTGCATGCTTTAGACGAACGTTTACGTTTACTAAATTATGTTGAAACGCTGCGTGAACAACCGTTAGCTGAATTACCTATTGAAGATCGCTTAGCTTTTGCTGGCAAACATACCAGTGATCATGACTACGGTGTGTATAACTTTGATGTTGAATGGTTTGCTAGTACAAAAGGTGCAAAGGTTTTTCATATATTACTTGAGCAATCACCTGAAAAATTTGATGGCGCATTAGCGCATATTCCATTAACGGGTGATGTAACTTACGACGACTACTTAAAATTTGTTGCCGACTATAAAGCTATATTTGCTGAATACACACCTGAAAAATCACAAAACAATACGCCACCTTTAGCTGCGGCAACACGCTTGTTAGCTATGCGTAGACCTGACCAATTTATTGCGTTAAATAACAATAAAATAGATATTATTTGTCAGGGGTTATCTATCGCCAAATTCAAGAACACTGATTTTTCGTCTTACTGGCACGATGCTATTGGTACGTTACGTACTTTTGCTTGGTGGAACCAGGCTGAACCTGAACTTGTTCAAGTTAGTGATACTGTTGAAGCAAGCGATATAGCTGAAGCGACTGAAGAAGAAAGCGTTGAAGTTGTTGTTCAGAACGAAAACCGTGAACATACTTTATGGAAAAACCGTGCAGTATTAATTGATTTGTTTCTATTTGCGGATGTCGATTTAGCGGAAAATTCTAATTATATTCGTGCACGAGACAAAGCTTTAAACAAAGCACCGACTAAATCTAAAGCTGCACCGAAAAGACGCGGTAAAGAAACCGCTGAAATGTTGGTAGACAAAGCACTTGCTGCTGAAGATCTTCCTGAGTACATTCAAGGCAAACGTGACACCTTGATTAATCAGGTTAAAGCAGGCAAAAGTGTAGAGCAAGCTATTGGCTTGATCCGCGCTATTTTTGGATAGTTTTTTCATCGACTATTACCTTTGTTATGTTGAATCATCACATAACAAAGGTGCCATGCTTTCCAGCCTTATAACCATCCAAAACTGAACAGATATTTTTATCGCGTTAAAATAAAAATCTCCGCTAACTCACTTTTTACTATTATAATCGACAAATAAAACACTCAGTTTTTAAACTCTTACTTTCAAATCACTTGTTGCACGGAAAAATAAATCATGCGAGTAGCCGTTACGCAGTTTGCCACGTCGTTAAATATTGAAGAAAATCTAGCAACTTGTCATCGAATCATCACTCAAGCAGCAAACTGTAAACCTGATGTTATTGTGTTGCCTGCCTTGTGTAATAAGCCACTAGTGAAACAACATCCTGAACAAGCACTCGTTGATGAAAATAACTTTATTCAAGCATTAGCTGAGCAAGCTAAGCAGCATGAGTGTTATTTAGTTGCTCACCTTAACTTAGAGCAAACTCATGCTAATCAGCCTAGTAAAACTGAATACGCGGGTACTTCTTGTTTATTTTCTCCGTTAGGAGAGTTTATTAGCCAAATCGCAAATGTTGTAACTACACCTCAAGCAAAGCTAGGTGTTTTAGCAAATGACGATATTCTAACGTTTGCAACCCCTCGAGATTTAGCTTTAGCTGGTGCCGATTTATTATGTTATTCCCATTGTTCATTTTCGTTAGATCAAAGCAACCTTTATGCACCGGCTAGAGCTTGTGAAAATAAAGTGTTTGTAGCCGTGGCTAATCAAATAGGTCCACTTTTTGATGACGCATTTAAAGCTGAATACGCTATCCCTGATGAAAATTTTATTGGCGTAGGGCAAAGCCAAATAATCTCACCAAACGGCAAAATACTGGCTAAGTTAGATCATAATGAAGAAGGTTTTACTTTTGCAGATATCCTTTTAAATACCGATCATCTAGAAGAGAGCAAAAGTAATAACAAGCTGCGCCCAGATGGTAGTGATATTTTTAAGCAACGTCGTCCAGAACTTTATCAACAGTCTATTTCTACTGGTTTGACTGATAATTCAGTAAGGTTCACTGAAGCTGAAAATAAAGTACCTGAAACTGTTAATGTTGCTTTATTTGCTACTTACAAAACCACTGAACAAGCCATTGAAGACGTATGTTTTTATATCGAAAACAACCTAAGTGATATTATTCAATTACCCGAATTGTTCTTTATTGAAGACAAAATCATTACGCATGATCCTATACAGTTAGCTGAACTTGAGGTGATAAGTCAGCAAATTATAGAACGTGTGAGTGTTGAACTAAGAGCGTATCAATACGTATGTACAAGCTTAATTATTGATGGTGCTCATCAAGGTGTGATTATTAGCGAGCAAGGTGTATATGCCACACAGCAGCAATTACATTTTTGTGAACGATATAAATGGACGCCATTAGGTGAACAATTAAACATAATAGATTTACCGTTAGAGCAGGGTAATATAACACTTTCAATATTAACAGCTGATGACGCCAACATACCTGAAATTGTAAATCTGGCGGCTTCAAATAAGGTGCAAGTATTGTTAGTGCCTTTTGATATTCAAGAACCGAGCGAAGTTGAATTTAGTTTATTGGCTAAAGCGGCTGAACACAGAATTTGTATTGTGGCGTCTAGTCGCGAGAAAGACTTTGCCTGTAAAGAAGTCGCCTCAGTTAATACTCAAAATCAGAGTGAAAACAAGAACCAAAACAAGAAGAAAATTAAGCCACAAAAATCGACAGGTTTTGTCGCAGATTTACTTAGTCGACAAGCATTAATTTCTCAGGTTAGTGCTCATATAAATTCGCGTAAATTTTCTGGTTATATTAATCAACCTTTGGTTAAACATCAGCATGGAAAAATCACTAAATCTCTAATTCATCCTGCATCTGCTTGCTAAAAATAGCAGGTAAAACTTCTTTCTTATTTTATTCATAAATTTATAACACAGGTTAAATTTATGAATAACTTCAATCTTTGATTTTAGTATTCAAACAACTTCTTTATTGTTAGTTCTCTTATAAGTTAATCAACTCGTTGGTTTGCACAATCTTTGTTATTTGAATAGTTAAAAGTTAAAAGGCTCAAGTTTGTTTTTCTCAATGGGGCTGTATTTTTATTATTATATTTCAATTGGTTAGGTTTTGTTTGTTTATCAATTCAATAAGGATGTATTTTGCATAATAGTTATTGTTCTTAAGGTTTTTCTGCTCCTAAAAAACATGCTCTTGTGTGATTCATTTTTAAAAAACATCTAAAAACAATTTATTACATTGTCTTAATCCTGAAATATTAATGTCATTTTTCTCGTTTATTGTAGCGCCATTAAAACAATAAATTGAATGCATATGTCTAAAAAGGCGCTAATGCATTTTTTATAAAAAACATAAAAATAATGAGAGAAAACATGAAAAAGCAGTCCTCACTAGGTAAGTTAACATTACTCAATACCGCTTTAATCAGTGCATTAGCTTTTACGTCGCTCGATTCACTAGCTGAAACCGATGTATCAGGTCGTATTACTGATTCAAGAAATAGCGTTTACTTTGAAGGCGCTCAAATCAAAATTGAAGAATTAAATTTAACTACGGTAAGTAAACGCGATGGTTCGTTCCATTTTGATAACTTACCAGAAGGTAAATACACTTTAGTTATTCGCTATCTTGGTGTACCTGAAGTACGTAAAACCTTAGTAGTGACTGCTAACGCTCAACAAACAAAAAATTATGTTATTGGTGCTGATAAAGACAGCATGGAAAACGTGATTGTTTACGGACAACGCGCAGGCCAAGCTGGCGCGTTAAACCAACAGAAAAACGCTAACCGTTTAGTTTCTGTGGTAAGTGCTGATTCTATTGGCCAATTACCTGATCAAAATGCGGCTGAAGCTTTACAGCGTTTACCGGGTTTATCTATTCAACGTGACCAAGGTGAAGGACGCTTTGTTGCGATTCGAGGTATCGATCCTAACTTAAACAACGTAACCATTAACGGTCTTAACGTTCCGTCACCTGAAGCGGGTGTACGAAGTGTGGCAATGGATGTAATTCCAAGTGAGCTAATCTCAAGTTTAGAAGTAAGTAAAAGTGTAACTTCAGACATGGACGCGAATGCTGTAGGTGGTTCAATCGAAGTGAAAAGCTTAAGTGCTTTTGACAGAGAAGGGCGCTCGTACAGCTTAAATGTTCAAGGCTCTTATAATGAGCAAGTTAGTGAAGCAAGCCCAAAAGTTTCAGGTAGCTTCTCAGATGTATTTGTTCTTGATGGTGGTAGCCAATTAGGTGTTGCTGGCGCATTGTCTTGGTTCAAACGTGAATTTGGTTCAGAAAATTCTGAAACTGATGGTGGCTGGAGCGAAATTGAAGCCGAAGATGCAGCAACAGGTGACGATGTAGAAATATTTGGTGCTGAAGAAATTGAACAGCGTTCATATAAAATTGAACGTGAAAGATTTGGTGCAGCGTTAAACATAGATTTACACGTAACACCAACAGATAAATATTACTTACGCAGCTTCTACAGTAAGTTTTCTGATGATGAATATCGCTTACGTAATCAATACAAATTTGATAAAGGCGCAGTTGATTTAACTACACAAACCGACACCTCTGCACAATATATTGATGCCGAAATGGAACGCGACACTAAAGACAGATACGAAAGCCAAGAAATACTTTCAGTTGTTGCCGGTGGCGAAAACCAAGTGGGTGACTTATTTATTGAATACCAATTAGGTTATTCAAAATCGACAGAAGAAGAGCCTGACCGTCTTGATATTACGTTCGCAGGCGAAGATTTTGCTTTAGGTTACTTAACTTCTGGTGAAGTACCTGTATTAACCCAATCAGCTGATGCACAAGATTTAGCGAACTTTGAATTAGATGAAGTGCTTTATGCAAACAACTTAACTGAAGACGAAGAAACTAGCTTTAAACTTGATATCACCAAAGATTTTGTTTGGAACAATTACAATGGTGCATTCAAGTTTGGTGGTAAATACCGCAGCCGTGAGAAATTTAACGATGTAAATGCGAGTATTTATGATGGTGGATTCGACGATGTAACAGCTGATGCATTTAGTACAGGTGAAGTTGATTACAGTTTAGGTAGCTTTGGCGAAGGTTTGTCGCGCTCTGGATTAGCTGATTATGTTCGTGCTAATGAAGCAAGCTTTGAGTTAAATTCATTAGAGTCTGACATTGAAAGCCAAGGTAACACATACCAGAGTAAAGAAGATGTTTTAGCTCTTTATGCCATGGTAACTTTAGAAGTTGATAAATGGTTAGTTGTGGCAGGTTTACGCTACGAAGATACACGTTTCGAAACATCAGGCAACAAAGTAGATCTTATCGCTGATGAAGTTACAGACACTGAAAGAGTTGATATTTCAACTTGGGAAGTTTCAAAAGACTACGATTACTTACTACCTAGCTTAAACATTAAATACAGTGCAAGCGACAAGTTACAAATGCGTTTTGCTTACACGCAAACTATTGCACGTCCTACTTTTGGTGATTCAGCCGCATTTCAGTTAATAGAAACTGAGACTAGTATTGATAATGGCATTATTGAAGTAGAGCGTAAAGCTGAAGTGGGTAACCCTGATTTAGACCCTTACGAATCACAAAACTTAGACTTCTCAGTTGAATACTACCCAGGTCATATCGGCGTATTATCAGCTGGCTTATTTTATAAAGATATCGACAACTTTATTATTGAAAGCGAAGTACAAGACAATGGTCAGTGGGATGGATTTGAAGAAGTTATTCAATCAGTAAATGGGGGCAGCGCTTCATTGACAGGTGTTGAGCTAGCTTGGAATAAAACCTTTGATTCTGGCTTACTATTAGGTGCTAACGCTACCTTGGTAGATGCTGACGATAACCTACCAAACCAGTCAGACACCATAGGTAATTTAATGATTGGTTTTGAAAACAATAGCTTTAGCACACGATTAAGTGCAAGTTATAAGAGCGAAACCTTCCAATCTGAAGTAAATGACATTGCCGTGTATGAAGGCGACCATACACAAATCGACTTCAGCAGTAAGTATCATTATTCAGACAATGTGCAATTTTACTTTAATGCAAGCAATCTTACCGACGAAGCACTATATTTATATCACGGTAATAAACAGTATAACTATCAGTACGAGCAATACGGTCGTACGTTTGAGTTAGGTGTATCTATCACATCATTCTAGATATAACTCATTTAAATTAAATACTTAAACCAAACGTACTGTAATAATTTTATTGCAGTACGTTTTTTCGGATAAATAATATGAAACATAATTTCACTTTATATACTTCAATTCTTATCGCTTGTGGTGCCATGGCTTGTAGCCAGTTAGCAGCTACAGAAAAACAAACAAACCAAGAAAGCACAGCTGATAATAAGTCGTCATGGGACAAGGCTGGAAATATCTCATTTCTGGCCTTTGGTGATGGTGGTTATCATCCCGACTACCCAAAAATTAAACATATTAAAAAGCCGAGAAATAAAGAGCAATTTATTGAAAAAGAACGTAAAGACTGGCTTGAAGACTATCGTCCAATTGAAGAGTTTGATCACGCACCTATCTACGTTTACCCAAATACAGAAACCGCAACAGAAGACACTGGCGCAGCTGCTGTAGGTTTGGCTATGGCTGAAGTTTGTAAATTGCGCACTTGTGAATTTGCTATTCAGCTTGGTGATAATATTTACCCTGATGGCGCTGACGCTAATGATGGTAAAGACGATCAAAAGCGTATGGACGATCTTATTTTAAAACCACTATTACCACTTTTAGCAGATAACAAAGACATGATGGTGTATTCAGCACTAGGAAATCATGACTGGAAATCATCTCGCAAAGGCGTGGCTTTACAAACCGAATGGATGAAAAACCAACCTAACTTTTACTTAGATGAAAAAGGTTACTATCAATACAAAGTAGGTGAGCAGGGTAACGATGTTGAGTTTTTTGTACTAGACACCAACATGTTGCTTTCAGCTCAACCAATTTACGAAGTACCTTTGAATCCTGACGGTAGTGAAATGGAGCTTGAACAAGCAAAACTACAAAAGAAAGGTGAGCTTGAATACGCAGAACCACACGAAAACCCAGTAAAAGGTGAAAACCTTACACAATTAGCATGGTTAAAACACGGCTTAGAAAACTCAACAGCTAAATGGAAAGTAGTATATGGCCATCATATTCTTTGGTCGATTGGCGGTACTAAATACAGCGAAGGTCATGTATTACGCAAACTCATTATGCCAACATTATGTGAAAATGCTGATGCCTACATTGCTGGCCACGAGCATGATTTAGAATTATTAACGGATGATTGCTCTAAATACGGCCATTCAGATAAACCACCACTACCATTAATTATAAGTGGTGCAGCATCTAAAATGCGTGGCAAGCATTCACCATTTGCTAGATTTCAAGAAAAGCATTACCCAGAGTACGATTTAGTTTGGTCTAAAAGCTTCGTTTGGGGATTTGCTCACATTACTTTAGATAACCAAGCAGACAGCTTAAATATTGATTACTTTACAACGCCAAGAGATCAATCAGGCAAAGCGATTAATGAAGGTAGCTTTAGTTTTAAAAAGCGAACTAACTAAGCTAACGACTTAAACTGAGTTCTGGTTAGTTAAGTGTTTAGGTATTTAGATATAAAAAAGGGTAATAACAGCGATGTTATTACCTTTTTTTTGACGAGTTAATTGGGAGTTTAACTGCACCTTATTTATTTTAGTGTGAGGTGTTGTCCACTAAAACGAGGGAGCTGTCCTGCTTGACTGACTTATAAGGATGTTACTGCGAATAGAATAAAAAACATAAAAAACATAGCTTGAAGTAACAACCATCCATTTTGTCGATAATATGATCTAAGGGTTTTTTTGGAGTTATACTCAGGATCGGATAATACTTTCTGTGTTTCTTTTTGTGCGTACCATTTTATATAAAACGGTGATAAATTAACAAACCTCTCAATTACTTTGTATATATCAAATTCGATATCAGTATCTAATTGATGGTCATCTATCATCTTTTGTATTGACGCTTCGCTTGATTCGAATGTATCTATTATTTCTTTTAGTTTATTTGCTGTGGCTTCAGTTACTTTGAGGTGAACAGAACAAGTTAATGCAAGTGATTTTTGTGCCAACCCACATAATATTGACGACACCAAAATGATTAAGAGTATTTTAATCTCGCTTATTTCGAAGAATTTTGGAGTTAATTTGTCAAGATTAGTAATTAATAAACCTGAAATAGCACCTGCCACACCAATTGCCCAGTTTGAGGTTTTATCGATATCAGAACTTGAAGATACAACAGAATCAACAAAGGCTCGCAGTGAGTCATTTTTGGCATTAAAGACGACAATATCTCGCCAATTCTCAACGGATTTTTTTAAGTTTTCTTGAGTGCCCAAACTTGATATTCCTATAACAGCTAATTATGGAGACTTCTCAGTAATATCAGTCCCATAACATTTATTTAATTAGTATCAATATCCCATATTTTCATAGATTTAGGAATAATAAAGTTTTAATTATCACTACAGCTTAGATATTACTGAGAAGTCTCAATAATATTCAATGTTAAATATAAATAAGTATTAAATATCAATTGGTTAAAGTTTTTTTGAGTGGTTATAGTTTATTAGTCAGACTTCTCAACAATATAAATCTACTATTTATTATAAAATATATTCTGAGCAGCTTACTTATAAACTTGGGATATGAACGGCAGAAATGATGGCTTTTGATCTAACCAAATGAGGTAGGAAAGAACTGGGAAGTAGCTCTTAAACCTACCATCTATCAATCCTAACTTAAAAACTTAATTAGGATCTGTTGATCATTAATCTACGCACTAATTTATGCATTAACTTGCTTTGAAACTGCCATGTAAACCTAGTGGAATATGGTAGGGTAACCATGCTCTACAAATAGGTCCTTCACTTAAACTGTCGGCTTTAAATATATTTAAACATGTTCGTTTACTCGGTATGTGTAACGCAGTACCTACTAAATAGCCTTCACCTTCTTTTGCGGTGTTGGAAACAATAATATGCTCTTCAGCTATAAAGTCTTCACCGTAAACAAACTTATCTTTTTCTCCGCTGTCGGTATCTAAGCAACAAACGGTATCACGCCAAAAGTTACTTTCTGTATGAGAAAGTGTATAAAGCTTTTTATTACGTTGTCCGACTAAATGATCATAAACTCGTGGAAACTCGCTATCGCCCTCAATACTCGATTTTGTGGTGCTACCATTTGTATGTAATGTGAAAAGGGCTGTATGCGGTGAGTTATCTAAATTTCGTAACTTACCCGACATTAGCTCAGACAGTTCATCCATCACATCAACATTGGTATTGATACTCGCATCAAAATGAATCGTACCATCAGTTTCTTCCCACGCATTACCAAAGTGAAAGGCGAAGCCAGCATCCAATTCAAATTGCTTTTTTAAGGTCAATGACTGTTTGTCGATGACTAATACTTGCATTGGTAAATTTTCATCGTATTTAAAGCTTTTAAATAAAGCTGTAGCGCTAGAATCATTTACAGAGTTTGCCGTTAATGAGGGTAATATAATTAAGATATGTTTATGAGTGATCAGAAAGTCATGCAGCATTTTTCCGCGATAGTGTGCGTTTATCATCCCAACATTTTTTACGATGCCTTTTGACGATAATTGGTACAAAGCAATATGGCCTGAAGGGCTTAAACCAAAATTCCAAATATCACCATTGGCTTCAATTTTAGGATGTGCTGAAAATGCTAATCCTTTAAGTTTGTCACCATATTGGCTATTTTCGCCTAAATTTACGCGACGTTTAGTGTCGAGTGTTTTAGCGTTCATAGCGGTTGCTGACCCAGACTCCCACAATGCCCAAATTTCATCATTAACAGGGATAACATTAATGTTAGCGGTGTTAACCGCATCAGCGAGTGAAACATTTCTACTGTTTTCTATTTGGCTTAGTGGACCTGAATACAAAAATTTATTTTTCTGCTGCTCTGCAATAAACTTTGTTGTTTGCACAAACTTACCTTGATGGGTAATGCTTTGTTCTGAAAAGGTGAAGCTATTGATCATGCCATCACCTTCAAATTGGTGTAAATAACGTTGATCGCCTCGCTCAAACTTAGCTGGGCCATTACGGTACAATACACCGCTGATATCGTTAGGCAGTTTTCCTTCGATAATCAGTTGTTGAGGTGGGAAGTTACCGGTAGTGTTTTGTAAACCTAATAATGTTGGGCTAGTTTTTATAGCGCTGCTAAATGCTTGTTTCGCATTGACTAGTAAATCAGCCTTACGCTGAGTACTTGAATTAACCAGCGTAGCGATAGGGTTACCCAGTACCAAGCTACTAGCACCAACTCCGGCTAAACCGGCAATATTTTTTAATAACTGACGACGTTGCATATGATTAATCCCTTAATTCGATTAGTAAACGATAGTAGAAGTGTTTGAAACGGTTTCAGTAGTGAGATAAAACTTTATTTGTTTGTACTTTACTGGGCCATAGTTTGCTTTGGCATTGTTCGAGTAGCCGTAACCTTCAGTTGGCATGCCGAAGAGGTTGGTTTCCATGCTGGCACTGTCATTTTCATCATGGTAATAACGAATAGCGTAATCGTTGTTTAGGTCGTTAGCATCTGCGCCGTCAGTAGCTAAGTCATCAACGTCTAAATCGTTAAACCGTATTGTTATTTGTCCTTGCTTAGCGACAGCAATGCTAGAAAGGTAAGCTTTATTACTTTGATAGTTTCCTTCACCTTTAAACAGTTGAACGTATATCTTCCCCTTGCTTGATTTAATTCCGTCAATGGTAAACTCTAAAGTTTTTGCCGATAGAAGCGGAGTTGTAAATAACATTGCAATAGAACAGATTGTTGTTAATGTTGAATTCATTTTATTTTCCTTTTTTATTTTATTAACATTTAGATAAGCATTTAGATAAGTATTTAAATAAATTGTTATCGTTGTTTCGATGATGAAAAAGGATAAAATGCTAAAAATAAAAAGAACATCAAGAGTTCGTGAAATAACACAAATTCTTCGTATAAATAACCAAAAAGGCCGATGTACCATTGACGAATCGTGAATTACCCATTGAAAATAAAGATAAAATAGTAAAGTGGGATATAAATAAGATTAAAGCTGATGCTATGTTAATTGTAATTATTGCTAGTATTTTAGCTTTGTTAACCCCTTTCGGTATGGATAATATTGGTTTGCTAAAGGGGTGGATCTTTTGGTTGTTACTTTGTTTTAGTGGCTACTTTATTTATTCTCCCATAATATATTTTGGCAATGACTTTTTGCAAAAACGACCCAATACTATTTTTTCTAAGTATTGGTGTCGTATTGTATTTTTAGCAACAATCGGCAGTGCCATCATGAGCTTCGTCGTGCCTTTTATTGTTATGATATTTTTTGATATTCCAGCGCCTTATTTATCTTTGGTACCACAGATGATGCTGAGAACTTTTATTATGGGAGGGCTGATTTCTTTCATTTACACGGTAAAAAACCATTTTCAATTACAAAAGCAACAATTGCAGCAACAACAAAAGCAGTTAATTGAGCAACAAAAAAGTCATATCGAAACAACAGATAAAAAATTCATAGAATTTATGCAGAAGTTGCCATTAGAAAAACGAGGGCAGTTACTTTGTTTAGAAATGGATGATCATTACCTGAAGGTGCATACCGATAAAGGTCATCACCTACTACTAATGCGCTTTAAAGATGCTTTAGCATTTTTAGAAGACTACCCTGGCGTACAAACACATCGGTCTTGGTGGGTCGCAAAAGAGGCGGTAGTAGGGGAAGAGAAAGAAGGGCGAAAACTATTGTTAAAATTAGTTAATCAACAGCTTGTGCCCGTATCACGTAGCTACTTAGTGCAAGTAAAAACGCTTGTTTCGCTACCTTAGATTTGTCTACTTAGCTATAACAACTGTCAGTAATTATTAACAACCCTGTTGAGGTGATTTAGCAATAAGTTGTTGTAAGGAAGCTTTGTTTATTCGTTGCCTTCGTTTGTTTTTAAGAAGGGATAAGTCTCATTGGTTTTTAATTGCCATTGAGAGTTAACAATAAATAAGGCAGTACTTGTTATACCATATTCTATTTTAAATTTACTTATGATAAAGCTACTCAGGTTTTATAAGTCCTTTAAGGCTGTTTTATTTGTGCAAAGTAAAGAGTTATATCGTCTGTTACCAACCACGAGCAGCGAGTGCCTTTTGGTATAAATAGAGCTTCGCCTGAACTTACTTTATGCTCAAGGCCCTCAGCCTCAGTACAAGTAAGGTTACCTTGTTTAATGATAATAAATTCATTATATGGGAAGGTGATGAAACCTGTGTCAAAGCCTTTGCTTTGCCATATACCTGATGTAAAACTTTGACTTGGATTTTGGTAAAGGACTTTTTTATTATGGCCATCAGACGTTGCTTGCCAAGGTACTGAGCTGTGCTCATTTATATAAACAAGACTTACTTGGCTTGAGTTTTCAGGCTCATTTTGTGGCTTATAAATGAGGTGGAGTTTACGTAAGTGATCGCTTTGATGCCATTGGTAATCGTAGCCTTTAGGTATAACAAAGCTTTCGCCCGCCATAACGGTGTCTATCATGCCTGTTTTATTGTTTTTTATTTCTGCAACACCTTCGATGATACTTATAAATTCATCAAAGGCATGAGGCACAGCAGACTCTATTTTGTTGGTAGCACCTGAGACATCAATGTAAAGTCCTATTGATTCATCTTCATAGTAGCGGTGTACATTCTTATGTGTGTGCTTATGAGCATCTTGATGATGTGGCTTTGATAAATATGAGTTGAATATACCTTCTTCAAGTTCATCAGAAATATCACCAAAATCTGCTGGAGTTAGACTTAGTTTGATTATCTTATTGTTTGGCATAACTTGTACTTAATAGTGTTATTAATAAATGCTGTAAATCTAGTGTTATGAATTAATATTCAGCTAGTTTATACAGGTTAAAAAATGCCTAATACTATTACATGAAGCTGTGGTTAAGCCTACTTCATAAAATATATACAAGGTTATTAAAGCTTATTGTAATACTAAACGTTAGCTTGTTGTGTAACTAACTTAATAAGGACGTTTTGATTTATATTTATCGCCTGCAGCATTGTTTGTTGAGGAAATTATAAAGTCATTAATCCTATCAATATTCAAAAACGGGTTGTTGTTATAAATACTTGAGTAATCGGCTTTTTAGTCTTTTATAATTTAAGCTATGATAACGATTAAGTTAATCGCTAATTTTATTAATACACGCTAAGGCTTTTTAATGTCATTTCATCAAGGTAAATCTAAAAAATTCACATTTATTACAGTATTGAGTACGAGTTTGTTTTTGGCATCTTGTACAAATAGTGTTATTGCAAATTCAGCTAGTTCAGCAAAGCCAGAGTCATTAGCGACTGCAAAATTGAATGAATTATATTGTCCTGCAGGTTCTGAAAGTGAACAGTTAGATTTAACCGATGTAAAGTTAACTCGTGTAGACAATATTCCATTAATGTACCAAGGGGCTAACAATATTGAAGGTCCGGTTTGGCACGATGGAGCTTTATATTACACCAATATGGGCACACACCAGCCTGACGAAAAAGGGGGTAAATTAACTAACCAAACTACTATTTGGCGCTGGGTTCCGGGTAGTAAAGCTGAAGTTTGGTTGGAAGATACTGTTGCGGGTACCAATGGCTTAGCGTTGAATAGCAAAGGCGAGTTAATTGCTACACGTCAGTTAGATGGTTCTATTTCCAAAATTGATTGGCAAACGAAACAGGTAACGCCAATTGTAAGTAGTTATCAAAACAAGCGCTTTAACTCACCAAATGATTTAACACTTGCTGCTGATGATACGATTTATTTTACTGATCCAAATTGGAATATTCCGTCGAATGTTGATTTAGCCACTGTGCAGGGAGGCGGAAATGCAGGCTCTACTGAAGAAGGGCAACGAGTTTATCGTGTTACAGCCGACGGTAAAGTAAATGCGACTGCGGTTACAGAACTTGTTCCAGCTTTGGCTGATAAACCCAATGGCATTATGTTGTCTTTTGATCAACAAAAGCTGATTGTTGGTGGTTTACAAGGTTTGTGGGTATTTGACTTAAACAAGGGTGAAGTGTCTCAACCTAAACAATTGTTAAACACTCCTATTGATGGGCTAGGTAAAGATTGTAGCGGCAATATTTATGTTACAACTACGCGAGAACTAGCTGACAGAAAAGATGGGCAAGTGGTGGTGATACTCGACAATAATCAAAAAGAAGTAGGTACATTAAACGTAGACGGTATTCATATTGTTACTAATATTGCTTTTGGTGGCAGTGATGGGAAAACGTTATTTGTTACAGGGCTTACAGCACCAATGGATGGAAATAAACTGCGTTTATGTGGTGAAGAAGTATGTTTACAAGCTGGAATTTACACAACGGAGCTAAATGTAAAAGGCTTTCCTTTTTAAAGTAAACTTCATTTACATAGAGATGAATAAAAAGGGGCTTAAAGTTTAACTTTAAGCACCTTTTTTGTATGTTAAGAACGAATTAAAGCCCGTTGTAATACTGTACGTTAGTTTGTTCTGGCACTAACTTATCAAGTACGGTTTTAATTTGTATTTTCTGCTCTGGGTTATTATTTTCGTCTTTCTTAAGCAGTTGTTCAAATTGCTCAATTAATACCGCTTTATCAGGAGACTCTTTATCACCAGCGCCAATGTTTGTTAGGTCGATCATAAAGCCGTCAAATAGTGGAGCTAAATCGTTAATTATATCGATATTCAAAAACTGGTCGTTGTTATAAATACTTGGGTAACCGGCTTTTTGTTTATCAATAGCAAACGAAACACCTTTAAGGTTGGTGATGCTAGTCGATTTATCGCACGACAACATACAGCCGTTATCTATACGTGGCTTTTCACAACCTACACTTTGTTGGAAGAAACACTGACGACTGGTCATCAACAAAATAGGGTGATAAATACTGTAAAACAATTTGAAGTTTTCAGGACGAGCAATAGTTTTCATTTGCTGATGATTAATCTCGTTAGAAATAAATGCACCTTCACAATCAAACGATTCTTTCATGGCTAATAGCGCATAAGAGTTAGTAGTATTTAAGAAAGGCCCCGCGATCCATCTAATACCTAACTCAAAAGCTCGATTCGCAATACCAGTATTGTTGGTTACGATAAGTTTAGGTTTTACTTGCTCTAAAATGTTAAGTGCCACATCGTAATCTTTACCAATTAATACTGAAGGGAACCATGGTATTAAGGTTGGATTCTCTTTGAAAAATCCTACGTATTTTGTACAACCACGTTTGTAAGCATCAGGTAATTTAAAGTAAATATCGGCATCGGTTACGTTGCTTAAATTAATGTCTGTTTCATCTGAAATAAGAATCGATAGCTTAGCTTTAATGGCAGGATCTTCTTGTTTAGGATGACGAGTTAATTTAGGTAAAATAACTTCAGGATGAACAGGTGAATTGTCATTAAGTATTAACGACAGTTCGTTTTTAAGAGCTGTTAAATCTTTAAACGGAATACTTAAGTTGTCTGCAACCGAGTCACAATTTAACTCTATTAAATTAAAGTGTGCGTTGTTAAAACCTTTAAAGCGCTTTTCAATGGCATCAGCGTCAATACAGTTTTTGTCGCTAGTAACTAAGTTGTTAGTTGATGTAAGTTCAAAGCTTTGCTCTTCTGTAATCGCTTTACCTTCCCCGTAACCTTGAGTTTTAACATTAAGGGTTAGTGGGCTACCAGCGCTACCGCTAAAGATTAACGACAGTGGTTGTTTATCAATACTTAGGTGTTTGATTTTATCGAAAACAGAAGTGTTTATTTCTTCTTTTTCGTTACTTAAGTTCTGCTCAACTTCGTGTATTTGCACTACCGAGATGGCATTACTTTTATCAATAGCATGATATTTAGAGTTATCACGTGGGTTTTCGATAAACATCGACTGATTTAAATCGCCTCGTAAAAAAGCGTTTGAAAAGTCGCGGTTAAATACTTTATAAAGACGTTCGCCATCTTCTAGTAATTCACCTGTTTCTACAAAACCATCAATTTGTTTACGGAAGCTATCTATAACGGTATGTACGTAGCTTGCGCCTTTAATACGACCTTCAACTTTAAATGAATGCACACCTGCATCAATTAATGCTGGTAAGTCGAAGAAGGCTGAGTTGTCTTTTATATTTAACGGGAATTTATTGCCTGATTCAGTCGGTTTGTATTCTTCGCGACATGCTTGGCTACATCTGCCACGGTTACCTGAATTACCTACACTTGCTGATGTTGAGTAACATAAACCTGAGAAAGCGACACATAAAGAACCATGAACAAACACTTCGGTTAGTACTTCTTCTTCACGACTTACTTCAGTAATGGCTGTAATTTCTCTTAAGTTTAATTCTCTTGATAAATTAACACGTGAAGAACCTAACTTTTTAAGGAAAGGAATTTGACCAATATTATGCGTGGTTAACTGTGTAGAAGCGTGAATATCAAGAGTAGGGAAGTGTTTGTTTAACACGTAAAGTAAACCTAAGTCTTGTACGATAACACCATCTAGCGTGGTATTGGCTAGCTTACTCAGCAATTTAGCCAGCGACTTAAATTCACGCTCTAAAATGATGATATTTAGCGTAAGAAATATTTGGCATTCGTACTGATGAGCCAGTCGAATACAACCAACAAGTTCATCAAACGAAATATTAGCAGCACGGTTTCGTGCATTAAAAGTGTCTAAACCACAGTAAACGGCATCTGCACCCGCAATAATCGCGGCTTTTATTGCATCTATGTCGCCACCTGGCGCTAATAATTCAATTTTTTGACTCATTTCTCTACAACTTTAGCCATGTGTAAGGCAGTTAAATTTTTAAAGGTGGGATTTTACGCACTTATTTGGCAGATGAATACCGTTAAAGTGCGCAAAATGTGTAAACATTGAATTTCATTACAAATGTAGTTATTTAAATAAGTATGTCAATATAGCTAGGTATTGATTAATCCCATTTATTTATCTTAAGTGCTTGCCATTATATGACTCAGAAAAAAAACTATCCGATTCTTTATTCGTTAAGAAATTGTCCTTATGCCATGCGAGCTCGTATCGCCATTTATAAAGCTAAACAACCCGTATTACTGCGTGATCTTGTATTAAGTAATAAACCTGAAGAGATGATAGCGGCGTCAGCTAAGGCAACCGTTCCTGTTTTAGTATTACCTAACGAAGAGGTGATAGATGAAAGTTTAGATGTAATGCTATGGGCGTTAAATGAAACAGATCCTGATGATTTGCTACTTAGTAAAAGTGATGATGGTTTAACGGATCTGCTGAATCTTATTCATGTATTTGATCATGAGTTTAAAGTGGCTTTAGAAGCTTACAAATGTGCCAAGCGTTACAAAGAAAATAATGTGGCTGAATGCCGAGAAGAATGTGAAAAATATATTCAAATGTTAGAGCAACGCTTAGCTTTAAGTGAACATTTAGCTGAAGGTTTTTTATTTGGTGAAAAAGAAAGTTTAGCTGATATTGCTTTACTGCCATTTATTCGACAGTTTGCCCGCGTTGAGCGTCAATGGTATTTGCAATCGCCTTATCCTAAGGTGAAGCAGTGGCTAAATAAATACCTGCAAAGCCCTATGTTTACTAAAGTGATGGCAAAACATCCGTTGTGGTTAGAAACAGAAGAAGAAATTTTATTAGGTTTGCCAACTCAAATTAAATAATTTGAGTACTTGGTATGTTAGTAGATAAAAGATTGATTAAGTTATGCCTCGACCTATATAAATAGAGCTAAGGTTATATAAATTAGTACAAGGCATAGTTTTGCTAAATCGGCAGCTTAATCAGAAATAAAATCGAGAGTTAATAATAATCTACATTCACCTGTTGTTACTGCAGGTGAGCGATGAACTAAACCCGCACCTTGAGTGTCATCCCAGTTTTCACCTTTAAGTAATGCAACATCTCCTTCAGAGAGTCGATTGATATCTTCAACACTTTTAAAAAGTCCTGACTCTTCGTCGCTTTTGCCTTCATTACCTGCACCTAATTTACTTCGGTCTATCACATTATGATTTAACCACTCAGTTGCGATACCTTGGTAGGTCGTGACTAAACGACAAGGAATACGGTCAACATGAAAACGAGGGCACATAGCACGATCAAGAACTGTTAATCTTAAGCCGGCGCATTCAAGATCAAATAAACAACAGAACATATCAACTAATAATGTAATGTCATCACTTAAAGCCGTCATCATATTCGATTCACCAAAAGTATCACAAAGAACTTTACTAGTACTTTCAGGTGTTACAGCAAGTATGGCTGTTTTTTTTGAATGATTTTTTAAAAAGTGATTAATAGCTGTGTTTAGTTCGTTCGAAACGTCGCGCTGCCAAACAACAATACTAGTATCTTCTCGATAAATATCGGTAAACACATTGGCATCTTTAGCTGCACTTGATTGACGAGATATAACGTCGGTTATTTCATTTTCATTAATATTTACTACTGCATTCATACATTTTCCTCCCACTCAGGAAAAGGGTCGTTTAATGTTGCCCAATATTTTTTGCCTGCTAGTAACTCATCTTCCGACAGTAAGCACTTATCTAGGGCTGAGATTATTTTATTTTTATCTAAATTCTGTCCGATAAAAACGAGCTCTTGTCGCATATCACCAAAGGGGTCAACCCATTGTTTGTTGATTTCATTAAGAGATTCGTCGTCGGTAGGCCAACTGTTTTTTGGTACAGCTTTCCAAAACATACCAGAGAAACCATAGCGTGCTATTCCACCAGCTTGGCTCCATTGACCACAAAATTGAGGTCGTGTTGCCAACCAGAAATATCCTTTTGAACGGATGAGTTTGCCGAATTGCTCTGTGTTATGAAGGAAGTGATAAAACTTTTCAGGATCAAAAGGTTTACGCGCTACGTAGTTGAAGCTGCTAATTCCGTATTCTTCTGTTTCGGGAACGTGTTCGCCGCGCATTTCTTTTAGCCAGCCAGGTGCTTGCTCGGCGCGTTCAAAATTAAACAAACCTGTGTTGAGTACAGCGTTAACATCTACTTCACCTGAAGATATTGGAATAATTTTAGCGTGAGTGTTAAGTACTTTTAGAATGGCTGTAAGTCTTTCTGTATCAGAAGGCTTAACCAGATCGGTTTTGCTAACCAGAATAACATCTGCAAACTCTACTTGATCAACTAATAAGTCGGCTACGCTGCGCTCATCTTCTTCACCTAGAGACTCTTTAGTGTCTTGTAAATATTGCGCTTCGTCATAGTCTTTTAAAAAGTTTACTGCATCAACAACAGTCACCATGGTGTCTAACGAGGCGATATCTGATAATGAAATACCATCTTCATCGGCAAAGGTGAAGGTTTCTGCTACAGGTAGAGGTTCAGAAATACCTGTAGATTCAATAACGAGATAATCAAAACGACCATCTTTTGCGAGTTTATTAACTTCGATTAGAAGATCTTCACGCAGCGTGCAACATATACAACCGTTACTCATTTCTACGAGTTTTTCATCACTACGGTTTAATGAAACATCATTTTTAATGGTTGTTGCGTCAATGTTTATTTCGCTCATATCATTAACGATAACCGCGACTTTCTTACCTTGACGGTTGTTTAGAATGTGACTTAATACAGTTGTTTTTCCGGCACCTAAAAAGCCTGACAGGACGGTGACAGGTAATTTATTTTGAAGCATGTTACGACATCTCTATTTTGTTATTAGTGTTATGTTATAACATAACACTTTGTCGTGCTAGTCCATCATTTAAAATTTAACTCTGGTAGATCAAACGAGCCTAAGAACAAAAGGAGGTAGAAAGATAAAAGTTTAGAAATGTTACTTGTTTATTTGATTCTTATTTGAAGCAAAAAGCTAAAGGATAAAGCTAGAAGATAGAGTTGTAGCTAAATTTTAGTGGGTATACGAAACAAGAGGGGAACAGCCGTATTCACAAGGTGATAAATAATACGGCTGTTGCAATTTAAATAGAGATTATTGAGTATTATTAAGTGCTATTCAGGATACTTTTTATCGAGTGCTTTTAAAGAACGTAAGAATAAACCTAAGCCACCAACCGCTAAAACCAATATAACAATAAGATCAAATGAACTCATGCTTCTAAAAGAGAAGCGAATTGAAGAGATAACGCCAAAAATAAGCCCGCTAATAGAACCTATTGTTAAGATCCAACCTAATATATTTCTACTGTTATAGAAGATAAGTCCAACGCCAAAAATGAAAGGGATCATGATCATGCCGCTGGTTATGCTAAAACCACTGCCACCTGCTGAGAACCTGTATAAACCCATTCCCATACCAAAACTCGAAGTGACTTTAATCGCGTTTAATAACATATAAAAGCCACCACACATCATTACTAAGCCAATAAAAAAATGACCTAAACCACCTGAAGTACCACCAGCACCTTTCATATAAAAATCCTTATATCTTAATTAGCCACGTTGAATAGTTAGCTAATAATGAGTCTGCTTTACATAACTCAGACTTAGTTACGGTTAAGCACTTATTATGTATCAATATTTATATAATTGTTAGGAAGAATTATTGCTTGAGGAACTTCGGAAAATAACTATAGGTAGACTCATGTAATTACTCTTAGCATAACCAGCCAATCATATGAACTATGTCATAATAATCAATCGTAATAAGGTTGCTTTACCACCAAAGCGGTCGTTCATATTTAAAATATTAACGATCACTTTGTGCGCTAAGCAGACCTTAGCTGTAGCAATTTAGCAATACTTTTCCTCATGAGTTATTATTTACCTGTCAGATGAACCACACACATCTATTTTATTAAAATTAAAGGCATAATAATCAAACATGAAAACATACGTGATAGGTTTCTTAATCTTTTTAATTATCCCATTTTATATAATGTTTGAGTATTTTTCAGTATTTGGTAATGGATTATGTTTTAAGGAAGAGTGTTTTTCGGCTCAATCTTCGGATTGGGGGAATTTTGGTGCTTTATTAGGTGGTACATTCACTCTCGTTGCTGCGGGAGCTACAATTTCAACTTTATTATTTCTTATTTATCAACATAAGCAAATGGTTAAATCTATATCTGAAACTACTGTTAACCAAGAAAAAGTAACACAACTTCTAAGCAGTACGACTGCAAGTCAAAAAGAAATGGCGGCTTCTATGTTGATGATAGCAACAAATCAAAATGAATCTCTTAGACTCAATTTAGAGTTTCTTTCAATTCATAAAAAACAGCAAATACACAAAGAGTATATGTTATTACGTGAAGAGTTTGATATGGAGTTGAATGAAATATTGTCCATTCATGAAGACTATTCATTTCATAAACCTCATGAGTTGTTTTATAAACTTTTTGGTGGGTTATCGAATTCAATAAGCAACAATGAATTACGTTTAAATGATGCTTATTTTAAAAATGTTTTACATTCTTTCCGAGAATTAAATGTTGTAGCTACTCAACTTCAATCTTTTGATACATATGACAATAAGCTAGCTGAAAAATGCGAAAGTTTATTAACATTATCTCATGGATTAGCGAAGAAGTTACATCTGAAATTGAATGGTGGGCTGCCTTATTCGGTGCAAGTCAAAATGGAGACAGCTGACTTTAAAATCTTTAAGGTAAATGAAATCAATGAATACATTAAGTTAATCGACCAAGCAATATACGTGATACAAAGACTTATCAAAGATACAAAGTATATTTCAGAAGGGAACTACAATGACCAACATCTAAGTGTGGTGATCAAGGGATATATTGAGCAGAATGAAACAAGATCCTTATATAATATTGGTAAACATTCGATGGACTTAATGTTTAGTACTAAAGAATAAGCCGTTATTGATACAAAATCTAATCCAAATACACTATCCATATAATTGCTTAATGTCTCTAATGTGGCAATAGTTAACATTAAGAGGAGAAATTCCTACTGCATCCAAAGAGCTTAAAACTCAATAATCAATAGGTGGTTTGGCTAAGAGGCTATGCTCGCCTTAGGTCAAAAGCAGGTAAACAAATAAAATCTATTATGTTGTAAGGTCTGTGTTATTAACTGCTCAAAATTAATACCAATCAGTGATTCAAAATATTTAAATGAGTGGCCTCTCGATGTACTCGTCTATATTTTTACGAGCTTAAAATTAACGAAGTATGCGATGAAGTTTAACGGAAAAAGGCAGAGGCTTTATGCGCTTACCTTTTTTATATTTATTCTGCGGTTTGTCTAGGAGTAATGCGCATAGTAATGTCTGCGTGAAAAACCTTATTGTGATTTGTGTCGTAAACATCTACAGGAAGAACAACATCTTGTGCTTCATTCCAATGGTAATCACCCACTTTACATATTATGCGCAGGTCGGTTTTAGCAATTTTTAAGTATTGCACTGTCATTCCCACAGGTATCCATCGAAAATCACGGGTTAAGGAAATATCTATAAGAACACCCGCAGACAGCTCTGCTGCATTACACATCGCGATAGCATGTACTGTTTTAAGATGATTATAAACAGCACGACGCTTTTTCATGGTGAGTTCAATATGACCCGGTTTTACTATAATGAGTTTCGGTTTTATAGTGCCAAAATAAGGGACTGTAAAACATAAAGCTTTACCTACGAACCATCGACCTAAGGCGAAATTACCAAATATTTTCCAAAGTTTTAACATGAGACTTTTTGAAGGTTTATACGACATTTCTTTTCCTAATATTCACTAATGGTAACTGGTCTAATGAGTTGCTATTGGTGTTAGTTTGAACTGATATTAAAGATAAGTCAAAAACTTAAGTATAGTTGAATTGTTAACTTAGGAAGGTAGGTTATTACCCTGTTTAAAAAGGGGGAGATGATGTATAAGTTTGAGGTGTAGTGTAGTAATGGCGATGGTAAAACTTAACTAGCTTAACGGCTGATAAGCTAATTAAGGTAAATGCCACTTTGATTTAAACTTGGATTGATTAAAGCGGATTAGTTGTATTGGTTCTGGCTTAATTAATTTTTATGAACTGCTTTCCAAAAGTCGTGAGACAATTTATTAATTAAGTTTGATTCGGCATTCATCAACATAGCAAAGCCGACTTTATGTTCAGGCGAATATCCTATATCAGCACGAAAGCCTTTAACCCAGCCTGAATGATAAATAATAGGGCTGTCTTCAAATTGATATATGCGCCATCCGTAACCGTAGTGTGCGTCTTTTAAACTTTCTTTCCAGTATCTACGCTTAATATCTTTTTTAGTTCTAATTCTTGGGGTTGTTAATTCTTCAAGTAAATGCGGTGATAATACATCAGGGTTATTACCCATATTAGCGCTAACCCATTTAGCTAAATCAGTAATGCTAGCGTTTATACCTGCTGCTGGCGCTACTTTGTAATAGTCCGGCTCGACTTTTACCGGGTACCAAACATTTTCTTTTATGTATTTACCTTTGCTGTCTTTTTTGTTTGTACGTCGACTCTTAATTAATACATGAGGTTTAGCGGTGTTTTCGTTGTTGATAAAAGCGTTGTGACCAACAGTTGCATTATCCATTTTTAATGGAAGAAAAATTCGTTCTCTCATCAAGGTTATATAATCTTTTGGCTGGCTGTTTTCGATAGCAAACTGTAAAAAACCATAAGCGATGTTTTGATAGCCGTAACATACGTCAGGTTTACAAATAGGTGTTACACGGTCAAATCGGCTAATGATCTTTTCCATACTCCAGTTTTCATGTAGCAAGTTATCGTATGCATTTGGCATTAAACCCGTTGAATGACTGAGGATGTGTTTTAACTGTATTTTTGCAGCAGCACCTTTTTGAGCCAAGACAAAGTTAGGAACGTATTTAGTGATAGGTTCGGATAAGTTTAATACTTTTTCTTGCGCTAGCATTGTGGTGATAGTTGCGGCAAAAGGTTTAGACACTGAAGCTAATCGGAAAACGGTATCTTTATCAATTTTCTGGGTTTTATTTTTGTCAGTATATCCAATCATTTTTAATGCGATGATCTTGTTATCTTTAATCACAACAAAAGCAGCCCCAGGAATATTGTGTTTTTTGAGTTCATATGTGGCTTTTTTCGAAAAGGTTTTTGTTATTTCTGTAATATTCTGAGCAGAAGAAGTAATGGAGATAATACAAAGTAAAACGATGGCTAATCGATAAAGCATACAGGGACCTTTCAAGTAAACAGCTATTAAATAAATACTTTTTATTAATTTCAGTAACTAGTTAAAGTTTCTGGCGAAAATCGAAACTTATAAATACTTATTTACTCATTATAGTCGCTCATGAGTAGAGCAAGATTTATATTTAAACATAGCCTAAATAACGGCAGTCGATTAATTAATGATTTATGAATTATTTAATAATTAAAGAATGTATTGGCACAAGAGGAATATTGTATATTATTTTATTTACTTTCTATAGAGGGGGTAAGTTTTTATAAAGTAAAAGTAGCGATTGTAAACAGGGAAAAGTATTGAAGTTAAGTTTTATAATATTCTTTAAAGACAATAGCTATGTAATGGCTATTGTCTTTTTAGAACGAGGGGCAGGGTTAGTTAATAACGTTCTTCTCACGCTTAATTTTTACATCGTTATATACTTTCATGGACAAAATCACGGATGACAAAACGAAGGTGATCAAATTAGCAATAATAACTGCCTTATCACCTATGATTATTCCGTACACTAACCAAAAAGCTACGCCAACAGTAAAAATGCTATACATGGCAAGCGATAGAGACGAAGTGTCTCGTGTTTTAATTACCTGAATTGTTTGAGGTAAAAATGAAATGGTGGTTAAAAATGCGGATACAAAGCCTAAAATTTCAATGTTTGTCATGGTGCGCCTCCGAATACCTTCGGATGAGTATGAATTAAATTAGTTGGATCTTACGCTAATTTTTGGCGTTTTTTTATGTTTTTTTATCTTAAATTATCCAAAGCTATTTTGTTAGATAGCAGCTTTGGATTTGTTAGTAATGGACTCAATCTTGAGGATCATTTATAGAGATTCAAGTGACTGATAAATAGTTACTAAATATTAACCTTTATGAATGATTACTGACTTGCGCATAATAACTTTAGGTTCAAAAATATTATGTGTCTTAATGTTTTTTTGTTTATAAACTGTTTTCAATACTAATTTAGCCGCCATTTTACCCATTTCATTGGTTGGGTTGTCTATAGTCGTTAATTTAGGGTAGAGATAATTGGCAAAACTTACATTATCGAAACCGACTATTGATAGATCTTCAGGTAAGTTAAATCCATGTTCTCTAGCATATTTCATAGCACCAGATGCCATTTCATCATTTGCACAAACCAAAGCTGAAAAGTTGAGCTTGTTATCAATAAAGTATTTTAAGCCAGCCATACCGCCTGTTTCACTGTAGTCGCCCACAAAAGAGAGTTGTTCATCAAATTCGATATTTTCTTCAGCAAGTGCTTTTTTATGACCTATTAATCGGTTAGTTGTATCTGGTTTGTTGAGACGGCCTGATATGTACGCAATATCTTTATGGCCTTGGTCTAGAACAATTTTAGTTGCTAGATAACCACCTAAACGGTTGTCGATACTAATGCAATTATCTTTTAACTCTTTAACGTAGCGACTGACTAAGTAAATAGGTACTTTACCTTTACTTAACTCTATTAGATATTCATCGGAAACTGCTTCGGCATGTAAGATTAAGGCATCGCAATTTCTACTTAATAAGAATTCGATACCATCTTTTTCTTTTTCTTCTTCACTGTAACCTGTAGTGATTATGGCGTGTTTACCAGCTGTTCTTAATTCAGATTCTATACCAGCCATCATTTGGCCATAAATAGGTCCGTCGAGTTCTGAAACTAAGATTCCAACACTGTTAGAGCGATTTGAGGCAAGCGATTGAGCTATTGAATTTGGTCGATAGCCTAGTTCTTCCATAGCGGCTAGAACCTTATCGCGGGTTTTATCACTAACGCGTGCGTTTTTGTTAAGTACGCGTGATACCGTTGCTAGCGATACGCCTGCAAGGTCAGAAACTTGGTAAATAGTCGCCATGTTATTCCATAGTCTTCTAATTAATAATGGTTAATTTTATCATTATTTTGATTGAAGTCATTATTGTATATTATATTTAGGGATTAGTTCTTCTATTAATTAAATCAGAACATATCTGTTTGTTATGTTCGCTTGATAATGGATAAAAGCACATTAATGCCGCAGCGATAAAAGCGAAAGCAGCAGGTATCCAACTCATTAATAATTGCATTCCAGGAAGAGACTGCTCAATGGTTGATACATCCATACCGTTGTAACCATAACTGCCTAGTACCACCAACACTAAAGCGCCTGCAAAACCACCACCGGTTTTTTGCACAAAAGTACCTGCGGAATATATTAAACCTGTTGCTCTACGTTTGTTTTTCCATTCAGAATAATCAGCTGAATCGCCTAGCATGGTAAAAAATAAGGTTGGCATAATGGCAGCAAAAAATTCAGCTGAACAACCTAATACAAAAATGGCGGTAATATTACCTTGAGGTACCCAATAAAATGCAGAGGTTAAGATACCGCTAAGTAGTAGAGAAATAATAAATAACTTCTTTTTACCGAGCCATTTAGATAGGTGTTCTGTGGCCAATGCACCAAGAATAGAGACAACCAACAATGCAACAAAGTACTGACCAGCCATAAGTTCGTTACCTACATGGTATTTAAAATAATAGGCAATAACGCCGTATTTAATACCATTAAACATCATGGTTAAAAATCCCATACCTAATAAGATTAACCAAGGTTTGTTGGTTAATAGATCTACCATGTCACGTTGCGTGCCTGTCATATCGTCAGGAGATTTCTTTATCAGATTTTTAATAAAGAAGCCCATTAATGACATGACAAAAACAAAGAATAAGCCGCTGTAGATTTCACGGTAATAGAAAAACAAAGTCATTGAGAGTAAAGGTAAGATGATGAAAGGTAGATTCTTGGTTAAATCCCATAGCTCTTGTTTCAAGTTTGAGTCAGGATTTACCGGGGCTTCAACACGCTCTTTGGTGGTTGCGAATGTGATCACCATCAAGGTAACAAGTAATGTAGCAAAAAGGTACATGGCATACTGATAGCCTTGAGCATCATCTCCATCACCAAAGTAGGCAACCAACTCTGGCAGAAAGCCCATAACTAAAAGGCCACCTAAAAATGCACCTGCAAATCTGAAGCTGGATAAGCTTGTTCTTTCGGTATCGCTGTCGGTCATTACGCCCATTAAAGCCGAATAGGGTACGTTATTGAGTGTGTAAGCTAAGGTTAAGCCGATATAAGTGAAATAGGCGTAAGCAAGTTTTGCATTATCGCCTAATTCTGGTGTGGTAAAACATAACACCATGAATAAACCGAGTAGGGGAGTTGACCATAAAATCCAAGGTCTGAACTTGCCCCAACGGGTGTTGGTTCGGTCAGCAATCATGCCAACCATGATGTCTGTTATGCCATCAGATAATCGAACAACTAAAAATAGTAAAGCAGCTGCTGCAGCAGTTAAACCAAAAGTGTCAGTATAAAAAACAGCTAAATAAGCCAGAGCACCACGCCAAACTAAATTAGCTGCGGCATCTCCCATCGCGTAACCGACTTTTTCTGAAAAGGGTAATCTTGTCATTATTATGCTCTTTAGTTATTTTTATTATTATCGGTTTAGACCGATTTATTTTTATCAATAAAATAGAGAATTAAAAGCTTTAATCGCTGTTAATTCTCTATAACTGTTTACCAATCTTTTATTTGTAATTGTGGGTATAACTTATGAGTTATCTATTTGATATTAAGTTTTTATAAGCTAAGCCGCTGGCTTTAATGGTTCTTTTTTGAGTTTCATAATCCACATGAACAATACCAAATCTTTTTAAGTAACCTTCAGCCCATTCAAAATTATCCATTAAACTCCAAGCAAAATATCCATCAATTTTTATTCCGCTTTTAATAGCATTATCTACCACTGATAAATGTTGTTGGTAATAGTTTACTCGATCAATATCATGCACTTCGCCATCTTCTAGTTGGTCGTTCATTGCTGCGCCATTTTCGGTTATGTAAATAGGCGGTAGCTCATAAATTTCGTGAAGTGATGTTAATAATTGATTCAGTGCTTGTGGGTAAATTTCCCAACCTATATCCGTTCTTGGTGCAGGTGGATCTAGTTGAACGAAATGCTCTTCTTTATCGGCTTTGTAGATAGCGCGAGTATAAAAGTTAATACCAAAGAAGTCGTTAGGTTGTGAAATAATTTCCATATCACCAGGGAAAATCTCAGGGCGATTCTCTTCTGGAAGTTGATTGATAATATCAGGGTAAGCACCATCAAATATTGGCTTTGCATACCATTGGTTGAAATAGTCATCGGCAAATTTAGTCGCTTCAATATCTTCTTCTTTTTCACTTGTTGAATAACAGGGCGTGAAGTTTAAAACAATACCATTTAGTGCGTCAGGGCAGTTTTTATTAAGTATTTGTAATGCTAAACCATGACCGAGTAGTAGATGGTGAGCAGCTTTCTTGCCAAATTCTTTTCCTACTTTACCTGGAGCATGTATACCTATTTCGTAACCTAAGTAAGCACTACAAAAGGGTTCGTTCAAAGTCGCAAACGAATGTACTTTGTGACCAATCGCTTTAGATATTTTGTCTGCATATTCTGCAAATAAAAATGCGGTTTCACGATTTAACCAACCACCATTGTCTTCAATGTGTTGTGGTAAATCCCAATGATATAGGGTAACAAAGGCTTTAATGTTTTTTTGCTCTAAGCGTTCTAAAATATTAAGGTAAAATTGAACTCCTTCTTTATTTAGCTCGCCATTTTTGTGCATAACTCTAGGCCAAGAAATTGATAAACGGTAAGCGTCTACACCTAACGATTCAATTAAATTTATATCGTCTTCCCATAAATTAAAGTGGTCACAAGCTATAGCACCATTTGAATTATCAACTATCTTATTTGGAGTCGCACAAAAAGTGTCCCAAATACAAGGTAATCGGGAGTCGATGCCACCTTCTATTTGAAATGAGGCAGTTGCTACACCATAAGTGAATGAAGAGGTGAGCATTTTAGAATCTGCAGGTAATGATAGTTTTCTCATGTTACGTCCAAGCAATAGTTTAAGAATTAAAATATGTAATACCAAGTTGATTAATTAACTGCTCATTTTTAACGGTTAAAATTAATAATGACGGCGTTATAAAATTTATAAGTAGAATAACTACTTACTAAATTTTATGCCTTGTAATTATCCATTTTTCCTCATGAAAAAGTAGATCACTTCATTAATCAAATTGGTATAATTTTTTACATGGGCCACTAGAGATATTTAAAATACCACTATGAAAGCGCTTACATTTAGGTTAGTGTTTTATCTATAAAAGGTCAATAAATTTTATATTCTATTGGATATATCAGTGCTTGAATGAAGTTATAATAATGATGATAGGTGCCTTTTTGATTGTTTTATATAACATTTTAATAAATTTGATCGGGGTTGTTCTTGATTAAAAAACAATAATAATTTTTTTAAAGATGGTACAAAACTATACTGTTGAGCTAGTTTTAGTAGAAGATGTATCTATGAATACGTAGGTTTTTTATGAAAAAATATAATAAAAGTTTACTAAGTGTCTCCGTAAATAATATAGCAGCGACGCTTACTTTAAGTTTTTCTTTGGGGATTTTGATATTTGGATGTACAGGTGTTGAGCAAAACAATAGTGCAAAAATTATAGAAGAAAAAAATAGAATTTGGCCAAAGCTCAATTCTGAAGTAAAAACAGATCCACAAATCGAAAGTCAGATTCAAGAGTGGCTTGCTAAAATGACTTTAGAGCAAAAAGTTGCTCAAATGATCCAACCAGAAATTAGAGATATTACTGTTGCAGACATGCGCAAATATGGTTTTGGATCTTATTTAAATGGTGGTTCTTCGTTTCCTTATGGCAATAAAGATGCAACTCCAAGTGATTGGGCACAGCTTGCAGAAGATATGTATCAAGCATCGGTTGATGATAGTTTAGACGGTATCAATATTCCAACCATGTGGGGAACAGATGCGGTTCACGGCCATAACAATGTTATTGGCGCTACCTTATTTCCACATAATATAGGTTTAGGTGCTGCTAATAATCCTAAATTGATTGAAGACATTGCTGCTGTTACTGCTAAAGAAGTTTTAGTTACAGGTATTGATTGGGTATTTGCTCCTACTGTTGCCGTTGTTCGTGATGATCGTTGGGGCAGAACTTATGAAGGTTATTCAGAAGATCCTGAAATAGTTAAAACGTATGCGGCTTCTATTGTTAAAGGACTACAAGGCACTGCAGGCGATAACTTTCTAGGTGAAAGCCGTGTTATTAGTACCGTTAAACATTTTTTAGGTGATGGTGGAACCGTTGGGGGTGATGATCAGGGGGATAATATTGATTCGGAAGCTGATCTTTATAAGCTGCATGCCCAAGGTTATATCGGTGGTTTAAATGCAGGCGCTCAATCTGTTATGGCATCTTTTAATAGTTGGAATGGTAATAAAATTCATGGCAGTAAATACCTACTTAATGATGTTTTAAAAGACAAAATGGGGTTTGATGGTTTTATTGTGGGCGATTGGAATGGTCATGGGCAAGTAAAAGGTTGTTCAAACGAAAACTGTGCTCAAGCAGTAAATGCGGGCTTGGATATTTTTATGGTTCCAACGAGTGCTTGGAAACCTCTTTATGAAAATATTATTGCGCAAGTTAAAGCAGGCGAAATTAAACAAGCTCGAATTGATGATGCGGTTAGTCGTATTTTACGTGTGAAATTAAGAGCCGGTTTATTTAATAAGCCTAGTCCTGCAAATAGAGTTTTATCAGGTAAAAATGAGTTAATAGGCGCTAAAGCACATCGAGCCTTAGCAAGAGATTCAGTTCGTCAATCTTTGGTTTTACTAAAAAACAAAAACAATCTTTTACCACTTTCTCCTAAACAGCATATTTTAGTGGCTGGCGATGGTGCGGATAATATTGCTAAGCAATCGGGTGGTTGGTCTGTTACTTGGCAAGGTACTGAAAATACCAATAAAGAATTCCCCGGTGGAACTTCTATTTATCAAGGTATAGCTGAACAAGTTCACGCTGCCGGTGGAACTACAACTCTCAATGTTGAAGGTGAATACTCGGTAAAACCTGATGTGGCTATTGTTGTGTTTGGTGAAGAACCTTATGCAGAAGGGCATGGCGATAGAACCGATCTCGATTATCAATTAGGTGAAAAACGCGACCTTGCTTTATTAAAGTCTTTAAAAGCTAAAGGTATACCAGTAGTTGCTTTATTTATAAGTGGTAGACCGATGTGGGTAAATGCTGAGATAAACGCCTCTGATGCATTTGTAGCTGTTTGGTTACCGGGTACTGAAGGGCAAGGAATAGCTGATGTTATTCTTCAATCTGCAAATAATGAAACTCAGTATGATTTTACAGGAAAGCTATCATTTTCTTGGCCTAAGTTACCTAATCAAACGGCTGTTAACCGTTATGATGCTATTTATGAACCGTTACTACCGTATGGCTTTGGTTTGAAATATGGTGATGATAATGTTTTATCTGATGAGCTGAATGAAAAGTTCGATCGTACAGCAACTGATTCAATTACGCGTGAGATTTATATGGGAACCATGAAAAAACCGTGGTTGTTGTGGTTGGTATCTGGTGATAATGAAATTGAAGTGAAAACAAATGCATATACTATTAAAGGCTTAAAATACCGAACTACAGATTACCATGTTCAGGAAGATGCGATGCAATTGGAATTTGATGGGGCTACAAATGCCGGTGTTATGATCGAAAGTAAGAGTAGCTTCAGGGAAGATTTTAGACCTGATTTAGCACAAGGTTCGGCACTTACATTTATGGTGAAAACATCTGCTTATGTAAACGAAGAACTCATGCTATCGATGGAATGTGAAGGCCAAGATTACTGCGGGGCTGTAATTGATATCAAATCATTGGTTAATCAATTAATTCCTAATACTTGGCAAAGTTTATCAATAGATATGCATTGTTTTAGTAAAGCAGGTATGAAAATGGGAGATTTAACTTCACCATTTAAATTGACGTCTAAAGGACAATTTACATTAGACCTTGCGAATATAACGGTTGAGTCTATTGATGCAGAACATTTAACTATGAGTTGTCGCTAGTTAAATAGGAATGAATTAGTTTGGTTAAAATAAAATGTAAGCTTATTTAGGTGAAAGCCGAGTACATTAATATTTACTCGGCTTTTTTATCTTTTAAATAGGAAGGGATCTTTACCTTAGATAGTTATTGCAGATATTGGCTTTGTTCATCTGCCCAAGCTATAGCGTCGTTATAATCTTTAATCACCAGATTTTTTGTTAAACCTAGTTTATCCATTGTTACAGCCGATTCATCCCATTGCGCATGCTCAATAAATTCTACTAATTGAATTAATTGAGCTATATCACCTTCACGCGTTAACAATGAGTCTTTGATTTCTTGTGCTAACGGTAATTTAGCTAAAATGCTTTCTATATCTTCATCTAATATTGCATCAATTAAAGACAGTAAACCTGTTAAGAAGGCTTTTGAGCTATCAACGTTGTTTTTAATGTTATTTGCAGCAAGTTCACAGAATTTAGCTCTCGCCATAGCCGAGTTAATAAGTTCAGAAGGTTTATCTGGATTAACATTTGAAGCAAACATTAATCCCATAAAACGTTTTAATTCTATCGAGCCTAGTGTAACTAGGGCCTGTTTTATAGTAGATATTTCGTTTCTACGTTTAAACATGGCTGAATTTGCGTAGCGGAGTAATTTATATGAAAGACTGACATCTCTCTCAAAAACAGACGTAATACCTGCAAGATCTAATTCAGGCTTAGATGTTTCGTAAAGTAGTTCTGCCATTGCCATTTGAGAAGGAGTAAGGGTTTTTGTTTTCATCATCTCAGGCTTAGCAAAAAAGAAACCTTGAAATAGCACACAACCTAGTTCGACGGCTTGGTTGTATTCTTCATAAGTTTCTACTTTTTCAGCAAGTAATTTTATATGAGGCTGATCAGCAACAGCTTCGATTATTTCTTTAATTTCTTCAGTACTAGATTTCTGCCAATCTATTTTGATGATTTTTACATAAGGATAAAAATGCTTCCAAACTGTTTGATGTTCGTAATCATCTAACGCTAGGGTGTATCCTTTCTCATACAAATCTTTACATAAAGCTAATAAACGTTTACCTGGCTTGATAGTTTCTAAAATTTCAACAACGAGTTCGTCAGGAGATAACATTTCAGGATAACCTTGACTCAAGGTTTCAAGCGTAAAGTTTATAAAAGCAGATTTATTTGCAGTAAAGTCGGCAATGCCCATATTAAATTTGCTTGCTTCTACCATTTTACTGGTTGCTTCATCGCCATCAATATCAGGGAAGACATTATTTATGCTGTCACGAAATAGTAACTCGTAAGCGTATAATTTTTTGTTTAGATCTAAAATAGGCTGTCTGGCCGCGTAAAAATACATAAATCCCCTAGTGTTACATTTATTTAACTATAGCTGCTTAGATAAATTCTTTGCTGCTTAAAAATAAACTCTACACGAGATAAAAAAACTTTAACAAATATGATTAAATTATAGATAAATTTAATCATGTTAGCTACTTAATATCGTTAATAGAATATATTGGAAATATGGATATATTTCATCAAGTTTTTCAACTTTTCAACAGATTAGGTGTTTTTAACCATATACAAGTGACGGTTATATAGATTGTTCAAATATGTTATAAAGGGGCACGAAAACCATCGTAAAATGAATAAATACATTATAATTAACGAAAACTACTAAGGAGAAATACTTGGAGTTAGGCAGTATTATTTCACTAGCAGCCTATTTTGCTGTAATGATATACATAGGCGTATATTCGTATAGAAAATCCTCAAAAGATATATCGGGTTACATGTTGGGGGGGAGAAGTTTAAGTCCATCAGTCACAGCATTGTCTGCAGGTGCTTCTGATATGAGCGGTTGGATGCTCATGGGACTTCCTGGAGCTATGTTTGTTACGGGTTTCAGCAGTGTTTGGGTGGCTGTCGGATTAGTTTCTGGCGCTTTTCTGAATTATCTTATCGTTGCTCCTCGTTTACGCACTTACACAGAACTCGCTAATGATGCGATAACCTTACCTGATTACTTTGAAAATCGCTTTCAGGACAATACCCATGTTTTAAGAGTAGTAGCATCTCTTGTTATTGTGGTGTTTTTTACCGTTTATACTTCTTCGGGAGTTGTTGCTGGTGGTAAACTTTTTGAAAGTGCTTTTGGTTTATCTTATCACCTAGGTTTATATATTACTGCAGGTGTTGTTGTTGGCTATACCTTGTTTGGAGGCTTTTTAGCGGTAAGCTTAACTGACTTTGTTCAAGGTTGTATTATGTTTGTCGCGCTTATTTTAGTTCCTACTGTTGTTGTTATGGAAGTAGGTGGTTTAAGCGAATTACAGCATAGTGTTGCAGTTATTAATCCTAATCTTTTAGATATGTTCCATAATATGGGTGTTATATCTATTATTTCAGCTTTAGCATGGGGCTTAGGTTACTTTGGTCAGCCTCATATTATTGTTAGATTTATGGCAATTCGTTCTGTTAAGGATATTCCTCTTGCTAGAAATATTGGTATGACATGGATGATTGTTGCTGTTATTGGAGCTTTAGGTACTGGATTTGCGGGTATTGCTTACGCTTCTGCAACAGGATTGAAGGTTGAAGATCCTGAAACCATTTTTATCGTTTTATCTCAGTTGCTGTTCCATCCTTTAATTGCTGGCTTTTTGTTGGCTGCGATTTTAGCTGCAATTATGAGTACGATTTCGTCCCAACTATTAGTGACATCAAGCTCTTTAACAAATGACTTTTATTTGATGTTTTGTAATGAGAAAGCTTCAGACAAACATTTAGTGTTAGTAGGTCGAATTTCAGTTGTTGTAGTTGCGTTGTTAGCCATATTGCTTGCGCAAGATCCTAATAGCTCAATATTAAATATAGTGAGTAATGCATGGGCAGGATTTGGTGCGGCATTTGGTCCGGTAGTTATTTTAAGCTTGTACTGGAAAAAGATGTCTAAAGATGGTGCTCTAGCAGGCATAATTACTGGTGCCACGACTGTTTTACTTTGGATTTACTTACCTGTAAGTATTAATGGGCAATCATTAAGCTCTATTGTGTACGAAATCGTACCAGGCTTTATTGTATGTACATTAACGATTCTGATTGTAAGTAAATTTACATACAAAGCATCGAGTGAAATCGAAGATATCTTTGATAAAGTAGAAGAACAACATTAATAGTGTTTCAATAATATCGAGTTGATTAATTTAACTAAGTTGATCAGGTTATTTATATTATGATAATAATTATTGAGTAGACATAAAAAAGGTTAGTCGTAATGACTAACCTTTTTTTTGAGCCTTGAAAATGGTCTGATTAAGAAACTAAATAGACCAAGTTACATTTGATTTAATGTTATCTTGCCATTTATCTAAAGCTTCGCTCTTATCACCTACAACAATAATATTTGCGTCTTTAAATTGCATAGACTTACCATTAAGTTGTTGATTAGAAAAACTGTTAGTAAATGCTATATCTACATCATTAGGCAAAATAAATACATTTACCGGAGATGTTTCTCCTTTAAAAACTAAATGTAGGCTTTTCATTCCATCAAATCGACAATAGTCAGCAAATATTAATTGGCCTAGGTTGTCTGAAAAATTACCATGAAACGCTGCCATCTTTTTATTTAAAGAGGCTAAAGAAACTTTAGCTTCGTCAGCATTCGAAAAGTGACTCGCTTCAAATTCTGTATGAGCAAAAGCATAGTCGCCAACTGTTGTGTAAGCAGTTGAAAAATTCATGAAATTAAGGGTCAAGCCCATAGCAAACGCAACAGAAGCGGCTAGCGCTAAATGTACACGTTTCTTCTTTTTTTGTTGCTGATGGCTTTCAAGTGCTTGACGTAAAATAAGCTTTTGTACCATGTCATCAGGAACAGGCACTTTTAATGCGTTTAATATTTTATCATCTAGCTGTTGAATTTCTTTAGCAAACTTTTGTTTACTAGGATCCGATGCCTTCGCGTTGAGTATGTCTTCGTCTGTGCTGTGAGGATCTTCGTATATACTACGTCTAAATTGTAATTCATCCATTGTATGTACCTCGTACTTCTGGTTCTTTCTCTAATGCTTCTTTGAGCTGATTTCTTGCTCTAAATAATCGTGTCATTACTGTGTTTTTGTTTAAAGATAGAAGGTCTGCGATTTCTTCACCGCTAAAACCACCTATTACCTGTAAAACTAGAGGTTCTCTATATTCTTCAGGAAGTGAGCCTATCTTTTCACGTAACCAATGGTTTTCAATGTCTTGTTCTGAGCTCATTGATTGGGTATCAGTTATCGTGGCTTCTTCATATTCGCTCATTTCAAATCGTTTTCTTTCGAAACGACGGGCGTTTTCACGCCTTAAAATAGTGATCAGCCACGACTTAGCTGCTTTTTCATCTTTTAAAGAGTCTAAAGCGCGCCAAGCACGTAAAAAGGTCTCTTGCACCAAATCTTCAGCTACTTGTTTTTCGCGGCATAACCAGTATGCATAGCGATATAAATCAGCATGAAGAGCTTTAACGAGTGCTTCGTATCTAACTTGTTTAGTAGCCATGTTAGAAGAGACCTGCTCGGGTGGTTTTTTATTTCCAAAAAGTTTTTTTATCATCTAAATAACTTTACAACGTGGTGAATAATTAAAAGAGGCGATACATACAATCGCTAATATTAAATGATAACTATGACATTTTTACAGAGATTTTGCGAATTTCATTGAAAGTTTTAGGATAATAATAAGGATATTTGCTCTATTTATATAACTTTAACTGTTTAACTGTATTTATTGTCTGTATTTTGACCAGTTTATGTGTTGTATAGGATGAATTAACTGTTGATATTTTGAGCTTGTTATAAGCCAAAATACCAACAGTTAGTATGTAATAATTATTAAGGATTTAACGTTACAATTTCTTTTTGCTTACTTTTAGGTCGCTTATTGATTTCAATAATGAGCGTTTTTAACTTTTGTCCTTGCCATTGTTGAGTCTGTTTACCAAAGAAACATGCTTGTAAGTTAGTTAATTCTTCATTAAAGCTTGTGTCATTAATAATACGTTTTACATCGTCAAGTGTTGATACGTTTTTATCTGGGAAATGTTCATCAGCCCAAGTGACTAGTGATTTTAATACTTGCTCGCCATTGTTACTATCACAGGCTTTCAATAAAGTTTTATAGTGATTATTTTTTACTGGTGTTACTTGTTTTGTAGATATTGACTTTTTACTTAAAACTGAAAGTAACCAAGCTAAAGAAGTTAATAACCAAAGTGCTAGAAATAACCACTGTAACCATGATGTTTTAGTTACAATAACCGTTTGAACATCTGCAGAAGTCTTGTCATTTTGTAGCATTGATAAGTCAGAATTCGTTGTCTCTACATTAGTGTTATCTGAACGAACACCTGTGATTTTTGATTCTTCTACCATTTCATCGTTAGGTGTTATGGTGACAGTTTTTGCTGGAATGACAGCATATTGAATTCTATTGGTAACCGTATTCCACCAAGGTAAACGAATTTCTGGTAGTTCGTATGTACCGACTCTGCTTGCTACTAAGGCAAAGTTTTGCTTTTTCTGACTGACTAATCGACCGTTACTTATTCCTGTATGAAGTTCTGCTTGGTCAGGATAAATTTTGATACCTGAAGGGGAGGTCATTTCCAATTGAGGAAGTTGCTCTTCTGAGAGTCCTGCTGCTGTTAATGTTAGTGTTCGAGTAATGGGCTCGCCTACCATAAAGCTTTCACCGTCTGGCTGCCATTCTTGATGTAAGGTCAGGATTTCGCTTGGCAGCCATACTCCTTGGTAGTTATCAGGAATAGGTTTTACGCTAAGATGAATATCTTCACCTAAAACAGTAACTGGTTTGGTATCTGTAAAGCTAAGAAATTGACTACGACGGCTTGATGGCGAGATTATTTCACCAGAAAATATCGGTGTTTTAATAACAAATTCACCACTGTTTTGCGGGTTTATTGCATAATTTCGTTCGATAACTCGATAACGTCTGCCATTAATAATCGAGTCATTTTCGATGTCTTTACCTACTTGATTAATTGACGCCCCATCTAATGTTGGCTCTGACAAACTGCCACGCTTTAATTCAGCAGCAAAATGTAATTTTACTGTTAAAGTAAGTTGTTGTTGCACGTAAACTTCTTTTGCTGAGATATCCGTAGTGATAAAGATATCTTGTGTTTTAGCAGCACCTTGGCTACTTGCTTCTAATACTTCAACTGAAATAGGAGCTGTAGATACTGACTCGACAGTGAGAGCTGGAATGGTATATTTACCGGGTGCACGAGCAATTAGAACCGTTGTCCATTTTGTTGTTCGTGTGGTGTCAAAGTTCACCATACTTGTTTGTGTACTAACTGATGTTCGGCCAACAATAAAGTCTTTAAGTAAAGGCGATGTATCTAAAGCATTTGTATCAACATCGTCATCAGCAATAACTTGAAGAACAAAAGATTCTTTATCCATGACTGGATTTTTGTCAATTGTTGCGGTTACTTGTGTTAAAGCAAAAGCTGATTGAATAAGTAATAAGCTTGCCGCTATTGAAGAGGCGATTATACGAATAATATTTCTTACCACTTTTTGGTTTCTCCTAAAGTACTTCTATTTTGACGACGTTTTTTGTATTCCAACTGCATTTTATTGCGTAGTAATTGGTATGGGTCGTCTGTCACTTTGTTTAATATTTGTTGGTGCTTTTGTTCTGCTTCTTGCGCTAATTTCTCTGCGGCTCGAGCAGCTTGAGCATTTTGCTCTTCTGTTTGGTTTTCATCTGTAGTGTTTTCTTGTTCATTTACAGCTTGTGATTCTTGTTCAGTGGCTTCATCTTGGTTTTCATTTTCAGATTCATTTGGCTGAGGTTGCTGTTCTGATTCGCTATCTGAGTTTTCTTCATTTTTTGAATCAGAGTTTTGTTGCTCGCCGTCTTGCTCATTATCTTGTTCGCTATTTTCTTGGCTAGATTGCTGATCGTTTTGTTGATCATTTTCAGAATCATTTTGTTGATCACCTTGCTGTTGGTTATCTTGATTTTCGTCGCTCTCTTGGCTGTTATCATTTTCTTGTTCAGATTCTTGTTGATCGCCATTTTGCTGATCATCACCTTTTTGGTTTTGATCTGATTGTTGCTGCTGATCTTTGAGTTGTTCAAGCAATGCTTTATTTGCTTTGGCGCTTTCTAAATCTGGATTTTTATCTAATGCTTTTTCATAACTCTCTATTGCTTCGTCTAACTTGTTTAGCTTAGCTAGGGCATTCCCCTGATTATATAATGCTTCGGCGCTGTCACTTTGTTGGAAAGACTTTAACGCATCTTCAAAGTTACCCGCTTTGTAATGCGCGCTACCTTGCCATAAAGGGTCTTTAAATTGCTGAGCAGCTTCTGCATACTTTTCTTGGTCAAATTTATTTTGAGCTTGTTGATCTCTGGTTTTCCATAAATCACTCCAAACATCTGCATACACTTGATCTGAAGGCGTTAAAAATAGCACTAAAGGTAGAATGGCTAGTAATCGTCCTCTCCTAAAGTACATTAAAACAAAAGGAAGAATGATAAGTACTAAATATGGACCTGCTTCTTGCCATTGGTCTCCTGTGTTTGAGCTTTCTTTTTGTTGCTCTTCACCCGAACCTGAAAGAAGTTGGTTGTTTTTAAGTAACTTTTGTATGTCGCTGTTATTGTTCTGCAATCGTACATATTGACCATTACCACGTTGAGCAACACCTTTAAGTGAATTACCTCGTAATTTTGGGATGACAATAGCACCGCTATTATCTTTCATGAATTCGCCATTACTTAATTTTATAGGCGCACCGTTTTTGGTACCTACGCCTAAAATGTTCAGTCGGTAATTATGTTCTCTAGACCACTCTGTAATGTCTTGAACTTCGCTATTCTCAATACCGTCAGTAAACCAATAAATATCGCCGTCTTGATGACCTGCATTTTTTAGCATTTCATCAGCAAGTATTAGGGCGCGCATTGGATCACTGCCTAGCTCAGGCATTAAATCTGGAGACAATGAAGGAAGTAACAATTTAATATTATTAATGTCTTCAGTTAACGGGCTAATAATAAAAGCGTCGCCAGCATAAGCAATTAAGCCCATTTCTCCTTCATTAATATTATCGAGTAAATCAACGGCTTTATAACGTGAACGAGTTAATCTGTTAGGTGATAAATCGGTGGAGTACATCGAGTAAGACATATCCATAATTAATACTGATCCACGAGCTAATTGATAAACTGGTTGTGGTAGTTTTTGCCAGCTAGGTCCTGCCATTGCGGTGATAGCAAGTACGCCTAAAATAAAAGGTATAGTTAATGAAAAGGGTTTATTAGCTTGTGAGTTAGTAATTAATACATTAGCTAAATGTTTAGGTAATAAGCCTTGCCAACCCGATTGACTCACTCGCATTTTTTTTAATAAATACATTGCTAAAAATAAAGCAAAAAGAGCTAAAAACCATAACGGACGAATAAAATGAAAGTCTGTCATATTAGGCACTCCTTCTTGAACTACGAGCAGTAATATTAGTGATGATTAAATAAATAAAACATAAAGTTAGGGCTGCGCCTAAAGGCCAATAATATAGAGCACTAAGAGGGCGCATTTGTTTTTGATCTTGCTCCACAGGCTCAAAAGTATCAAGGAGTTCATATATTTTGGCTAAATCTTCACTACTTCTTGCTCTAAAATATTGACCATTAGTTTTGTCGGCTATATTTTTTAGTGATTTTTCATCTAAGTCGTTAGATGGATTAACTTTGCGCGTGCCAAACAGCGATTGTTGAAGCATTACATCAGCGCCAATCCCTATGGAATATATTGTTATGTCGTTAGCTACAGCAAGTTCTAAAGCTTCTTCGGGTGTTATCTTTCCTGCAGTGTTTTGTCCATCAGTAAGTAGAAGTAGCACACGGTTTGAATCTTCAGCTTCGTTAAAACGTTTTACAGATAACGCAATGGCGTCACCTATGGCTGTTTGTTGTCCAACTAAGCCTAATACAGTTTCGTCGAGCATTTGTTTAACGGTTTTACGATCAAAAGTCATAGGCGTTTGCATGTAGGCATCATCGGCAAAAAGGATCAAGCCGAGTCTGTCACCTGTTCGTCTTTCTATAAAGTCGCCAAGGAGTACTTTAAGCATTTCTAAACGATTTACCACTCGACCATTTAGCGACATATCTTCAACTTGCATGCTGCCTGAAAGATCTACAGCGATCATCATTTCACGACCTTCAGAAGGTATGTTCACTGCTTCGCCTAGCCACTGTGGCCTTGTTGAGGCTAATACTAATAAGCCCCATACGAGTGATAATAAAATCAGTGAGGTTTTTTTATTTGATGTTGCCGCTATTGTTGTATCTATACCTTCAAGTAATACGGGGACCTTTAATGGCACAGCTTCTGATTTATTTTTACTTGGTAACCAATAAATCAGTAAAGGAAGCGGGAGTAGAGCGAATAACATAGGCCATTCAAAATGAATCATAGCTTGCTCTCCATTAACGTTTGGTTTGTAACGCTATTAGTTTTTGGAGGTAAAGCATGTTTAAGCCAAAACACTGAAGCTTGTTGGAAGCTAATATTATCGCTATCTGATAAGTCTTTCTCATACATGGTTTGGAGTGAATCTTTGCTTAGATTTTTGAATTCTTCTTGATGATTATTTGGTAAAGCTTCAAGTAGAAATTTATGGAAATTATTACCATATAAATTAGCAACATTTTTACGAGGAAAATATTTCAGTGCAGCCCACTTTAAAACAGCAACACAGTCTGCAGTATTTAGTGTGTTGTTTGATTTTATTTGGGCAATAGCTTTTTGTTGAAGGCGTCGAGATTTTTTATAATTAATAATTTTGAAACTAATAAATATAAGTAAAGCGATGCAAATAACAGCGATTATCCACCAGCCAATAGCTAATGGATAATTATGGATTTTCTCAGGTAATTGTATGTCTTGTAGTTGTGCTAACGGGTCCACGATGTAATCCCATTTTTTAATTGAGTTTCTAGAGTTGCACCAGCAGAAAAATGTAAAATACGTGCACCTGCTTTAGTGAGTAGGGCTTCTTTACTGTGTGTTAAGGCTTGTGCTTGTTCTTTATATTTTTGTGCTAGTTTTTTGTCGCCAATTAATAGTTGTTGTTTCTTCGTACCATCGGTAACAGAGACATTGATTTTTTTATTACTATTAGGTAGTTCAGTTTCAAGTGGATCTGAGATTAAACAAATCACTAACTCACAATGTCGGCTGATGTTAGTTAGATGCCGAAGTGACTCTTGCGATAAATGATTACCGTCTGTTATCAAATAAACTAAGCTACCTGGTTTGGCTAGTTGTCGTATTCTTCCGCAATTTTCATCAAAAGCTTGTTGGGCTAAATTTGGGTTGTCTGAAGTATTCATTGCTGAATTAAATAAAGCTTCAGATGTGTTTTGATGAATGTTTGATAACGAATAAAGGTAATGTAAAACCCCTTGCTGACGGCTACGCGGTTTAAGTTCGGTATGTTTTTGTTGATTAAACACAATTCCACCGACACGATCGCCTCGTTCTTTAGCGTGCCACGCAACTAAGGCAGCTAAATGTGATGCTTGAACAGATTTAAATAATAATTTGCTACCAAATAGCATGTTGTCGCACAGGTCGGTAGCAATTAAAACTGGACGTTCAACTTCTTCACGAAATACTTTTGTGTGAGTAATACCTGTTCTTGCTGTAACTCGCCAATCAATTGCACGAATATCATCGCCTGTTTGATAATGACGAACTTCATCAAACTCCATACCTCTGCCTTTACTGCGCGCAAGGTAGTTACCCGACATTTTGCCGTGTAGATCTTTTTTAGCAGCTAAGTTGATTAATGAAGTTTTTGTTTGATATTGGATCAATTCATTAATCGACACGTCTATACCGTTAGCGAGTAGGCTTTCTAATATTTGTGCGGTATTGTGCTGTGTTGCTTTTTCTTGTTTGTGACTAAACCACATATCGTTTTCTTATTTTTTATAAGTTTTGTATCTAACTTTATTTCAAGCCTTGTTTATAAAGTTTGAAGTTAAAATTAATTCAAATAAAGGCAGGTTAAGCAACCGCCACTAAACTTAATAAATGATCAAGTAGTTGATTAGTCGTCATGCCTTCAGCTTCTGCCTGATAAGTTAATAGAATTCTATGTCTTAATACATTGTGGAATACAGCTTGAACATCCTCAGGACTTACGAAGTTTCTGTTGTGTAACCAAGCGCGTGCTCTAGCACATCGATCTAAGGCTATTGTTGCTCTTGGACTTGCACCGTAAGCTAACCAAAGTTTTAGTTTATCGTCATATTTTTCTGGCGAGCGAGTTGCCATGATCAAATCAACAATGTATTTCTCAATACTTGGTGCCATGTGAATTTTCATTACTTCATCACGTGCGGCAAAAATGTCTGCTTGAGAAATCACTTCAATCACTTTTTTAGCTTCTTTCAAAGCTTCACCGCGATTGAGTTTTAAAATAGCGAGTTCGCTCTCTGCATCAGGGTAATCAATTTCTAGATGCATTAAGAAGCGGTCTAATTGTGCTTCGGGTAAAGGATATGTACCTTCTTGCTCAATAGGGTTTTGCGTTGCCATAACTAAAAATAAATCTGGAAGCGGATAGGTTTTTCTACCAACAGTAATTTGACCTTCTGCCATAGCTTCTAACAATGCTGATTGTACTTTAGCTGGAGCACGGTTTATTTCATCGGCTAATACTAAGTTTCTAAAAAGAGGACCCGGTTGGAAAACGAAGGTGCTATCTTCAGGACGATAGATATCAGTACCTGTTAAATCAGCGGGTAATAAATCTGGCGTAAATTGTACTCGATGAAAGTCTGCCTCAAGGCCATCAGCTAAAGAGTTAATCGCTCTTGTTTTTGCTAAACCTGGAGGACCTTCAACAATTAAGTGTCCATTAGCTAATAAAGCGATAAGTAAATTTTCAACTAACGCTGTTTGCCCAATAATTTGTTCAGATAAATGTTCTTTTAATGATGAAAAATGTGCAATTGCCATAACGAGTACTTAATTCTTTATTTATATTTTGATTATTTGAGTGCTTGAATATGTAAACCTAAGATTTATCTTAGATTAAACATCAAACAAGCCTAATTAGACTAGTGTTAGATATATGGTTAATCATTTGAAAAACAACTGCTACTATGAATTTGTAAGTAATTTTTTCATAACGAGTTTTGTTTTGGTGAACTTTCGTGCTTTAAAAATGATTTAACTAAAATTATTAACTCTTTATTTGCCACCGTTTATTTAAAATAGTTCGTAACACACTATTTTTAGTCATTAAATGTTTTTTATATTACATAAAGCTTAAACGTTAATACTTAACTAATTTAAGACTGTTAGTTCTGTGTGTGGTTATATCTATTGAATATTTTACAAAAAAAGTTAAAATCATATTATCAATCAAGAGGTCTGACCTCTTGGTTTGAACTAAAATTTAAATAATAAATCAAATTTTAGCAACTAAAATAAGTGGAAAGATAAAGCTTTATCAGTTTCCACAATCAAGAGTTAAACATAATTAAAGGTTTATTTTGTTTAACTTATAGCTGGTGCTACATAGGAATAAATATGAAACAAACTAAGTTAGTCACATCAAGTGGTGAACGTATTGCTGTTGTTGCAGGATTACGTACACCATTTGCAAAACAAGCGACAGCATTTCATGGGGTGCCAGCTGTAGATTTAGGCAAAATGGTTGTTAATGAATTGCTGAATAAACATGATATTGATCCGCAAATTATTGAACAACTTGTTTTTGGGCAAGTTGTTCAAATGCCTGAAGCGCCAAACATTGCTAGAGAAATAGTATTAGGCACTAAGATGAATGTTCATACTGATGCTTATAGTGTGTCTAGAGCTTGTGCGACAAGCTTTCAATCAACCGTTAATATTACCGAATCAATTATGACAGGAATGATTGATGTAGGTATTGCCGGTGGGGCTGATTCAACATCAGTAGCTCCTGTAGGTGTGACTAAAAACTTAGCAAAAACATTATTAGATTTAACTAAAACCAAAACTTTAGGGCAGAAAATAGCTTTAATTCGTCGTTTAGGTTTAAAAGATCTTTTACCTGTTGCTCCTGCTGTTGCTGAATATTCTACAGGACTGTCGATGGGACAAACTGCTGAACAAATGGCAAAAACTTATTCTATTTCGAGAGAAGAACAAGACGCATTAGCTCATCGTTCGCATACATTGGCAACTCAATCATGGCAAGAAGGCAAACTTGCTGGTGAAGTAATGGCTGCTCATAGTGAACCTTATAAAAGTTTTATTGATAAAGATAATTGTATTCGTGAAAACTCAGTACTAGAAAGTTACGCGAAGTTACGACCAATATTCGACCGTAAATATGGCAGCGTAACAGCAGCAACAAGCTCTCCATTAACGGATGGGGCTTCTGCTATTTTATTGATGCGTGAGGGCAGGGCAAAAGAATTAGGTTATAAACCATTAGGCTACATTAAAAGTTATGGTTTTTCTGCTATCGACGTTTGGGAAGACATGTTGATGGGGCCAAGCTTTGCTACGCCAATTGCTTTAGCAAGAGCTGGAATGGAATTAAAAGATTTAGATTTAATTGAAATGCATGAAGCTTTTGCTGCTCAAGCACTAGCCAATGTTAAAATGTTTGCTAGTCAAAAGTTTGCTCAACAACATTTAGGTCGAGATCAAGCTATTGGTGAGATTGATATGGATAAGTTTAATGTAATGGGCGGTTCTATTGCTTACGGTCACCCATTTGCAGCAACAGGTACACGTTTAATTGTTCAAACGTTAAATGAATTAAATAGACGAGGCGGCGGAACAGGATTAACCACAGCATGTGCGGCAGGTGGTTTAGGTGTTGCAATGATAGTGGAGACAGATTAATGACTGAATCAACAGAAATCGAACAAAATAACGAAGTAGAGAACAATAGTACAAATACTTTCACTCTGATCAAACAAAGTAATGGCGTGGCACATCTTGTAATGGATGTGGCTGGCGAAGCTATGAATACTTTGAAAGCTGAATTTGCTGAACAGATACTTGAGATTCTTACTGAAATCAAAGCCGATGACACCATAAAAGGTATTGTTTTACTAAGTGGCAAAAAAGACTCATTTGTTGCTGGTGCAGATATTAGTATGATCGCAAACTGTGAAACCGTTGAAGAAGCTGTTTTCCTCTCTCGACAAGGACATAGTGTCTTTGAGCAAATAGAAAATTTACCTATTCCAATCATAGCAGCAATTAATGGTGCTTGTTTAGGTGGTGGTTTAGAGCTATCAATGGCTTGTCACGCTAGAGTGTGTAGCGATAATGCTAAAACAGCTTTAGGCTTACCAGAAGTACAATTAGGTTTGTTGCCTGGTGGTGGTGGAACCCAACGTTTACCTAAACTTGTTGGTATTCAAAAATCATTAGATATGATGCTAACAGGTAAGCATTTACGTCCGAAACAAGCATTAAAAGCTGGCTTAGTTGATCATGTTGTACCGCAAAGTATTTTGGTTAGAACAGCTGAAGACATTATTTTATCAAATAAAGTTGGAAGTAAAAGCTTAAACAAACCACGTAAAAAGTCTTTGTTAGATAAGTTACTTGAAGATAATCCTTTAGGTCGCAGTATTGTATTTAATCAAGCGACAAAATCTGTGTTATCTAAAACCAAAGGTAATTATCCAGCACCACTTAAAATTATTGAATGTGTAAAAGCTGGAATTGATGGACCGTCAGCAAAAGGCTACCAAACAGAAGCTAACTATTTTGGTGAACTAGCTAAAACCGACGTATCAGCTCAGCTTCGTCAGTTATTTTTTGCAACAACTGAAATGAAGAAAGAATTAGGTGTAGTTGGTGTTAAACCTGAAGTTGTTAAAAATGTTGCTGTTTTAGGTGGCGGTTTAATGGGTGGAGGCATTGCTTTTGTCACAGCAACTAAAGCTAATGTACCTGTTAGGATTAAAGATATTTCTCATCAAGGGATTAGTTCAGCCCTTAAATATGGTTATAACTTACTTAATAAAAAAGTACAGCGCCGCTTTATTCGCGCTAGTGAAATGCAAAAGCAACTTTCGTCAATTAGTGGAACGATAGAATATAGCGGATTTAAAAACAGCGACATGGTGATTGAAGCTGTATTTGAAGACTTAGCATTGAAGCAAAAAATGGTTGAGGAGGTTGAGTCGTATTGTAGTGAAAATACAATTTTTGCAAGTAACACTTCTAGTTTACCTATTAGTAAAATAGCTGAAAAAGCCCAACGCCCAGAAAATGTAATTGGTTTACATTATTTTTCTCCGGTAGATAAAATGCCGTTAGTTGAGATCATCCCTCATGAAAATACTTCTGAGCAAACTATATCTACTACTGTTGAATTTGCTAAAAAACAAGGCAAAACACCTATTGTTGTAGCAGATAAAGCGGGATTTTATGTAAACAGAATTCTGGCTCCTTATGTGAATGAAGCGGCATTAATGCTTTTAGAAGGCGAATCAATTGAGAAGCTTGATAAAGCTTTAGTTTCTTTTGGCTTTCCTGTTGGTCCAATGCAATTACTTGATGAAGTAGGTATTGATATTGGTTCAAAAATTGGCCCTATTTTACAAAGTGAGCTAGGTGATAGGTTTACTACACCACCAGCTTTTAACCTACTAATAGAAGATGGCCGTTTAGGTAAAAAAGCGAATAAAGGTTTTTATCAATACGGTAAAAATATTAAAGGAAAAAAAGCAGACGAGTCTATATATGATCTATTAGGAATCGTCAAAAAATCGTCATTGTCAGATGAAACTATTAATCAACGCGCTGTATTCTTGATGTTAAATGAAGCTGCTAGATGTTTAGATGAAGGCATTATTAGAAGTGCAAGAGATGGAGACATTGGCGCTATATTTGGAATAGGCTTTCCTCCTTTCTTAGGTGGTCCTTTTCAGTATATTGATAAACTAGGTGCTGATTATTTAGTTACAAAACTGAAGTCTTGGGCTGAACTTTATGGCGATAGATATACTCCATGTGAAGCTTTAATCAAAATGGCAGAAAATAAGATAACTTACTATACTGATTAATGAAGCTTTAGGTTACTTGTTTACAGAGTAAATAAATTAGCTCAATCACCAAAATGGCTTTGGCTGATATGATTGATTGAGTTTTTTATTAACTTAATTTGTATGTGTATCAATACTTTCCATGTGCCCGGTTAATTTTAGCCGATTAATAGGATCGATCTTTCCTCAATAGGTTCATGTAATTCAGATTTAATTGTTTTTAAGTTTTTGATTAAAAAATAGAATTAGGCTCAGCCTCGAGATTAAATAACTCTAGATAACTTTTTAATATTATATTTAATTATTGTTTAGGGGCTTTATAGGCTTGTTAATGTTATATGTATAGTTGTATTGAGTATAGCTTTAATCTTGTTACCCACTTGTATTACTGCTATATTTTTCGCCAGAATTTTCCATAGATTTTTATTCTATTCATTGAGATATTATTTCATGTTAGCTTTATTTGTTACCTTAGGTTTGATTTGCGCTGTGTTTTTTTATTGCCAGGCTCTTAAGAGTGGCTTGGGATATAAGCGTTGGACATTAGCTGGAATGGTATTCGGTCCTTTTGTTTGGCCGATGTTTTGTATGCAGAAGAGAATGAAGATAAATAAGAAGTTTGGATTTGGTTGTTTAATTTTTAAAGCTTAATACTTAAGTACTATACAGTTTCAAAAATAATAACGGCGAACTTCCTTGTATCGCGATTATTTAAGTTTATTCAATTACTAAGACCACCATGATTTAGCCGGCATTTCTTTTATTTCAATGCGATCAGCAATAGAATTTTCTTTTTCTTTAATGTTGAATATTGCTTTTAGAATAGAAAGCATAGCACCACCTATTCAGTTATAGAGAAGCTATCATCTACACGTCTAGCAGTTCTGCGAGCTACTTCTTCGATAGAGAAGCTATCATCTACACGACGAGCCGTTCTGCGAGCTACTTCCTCAATAGAAAAGCTATCATCTACACGTCTAGCAGTTCTGCGAGCTACTTCTTCGATAGAGAAGCTATCATCTACACGACGAGCCGT
>NZ_JAUPEC010000016.1 GCF_030551755.1 Pseudocolwellia sp. AS88 | reverse complement strand
AAAATATAAAACGCCCAATGAAGTACATCAGGCGTTTTAATTAAATGACTGTCAACCTATATTAGGACGGGTCATTTGTGTCAGTATTTTAGGCTCTATGTTCCAAGGAAGGTAAGTGTGAATCCGAATTTTGAAGAGTATTCTTTAGAAGAATTAGAAGAAGTTAAATCACATATAGATAATGAGATGTACCCTGAAAGGTATAAAAAAGTTTGTATTCTGATAGATAATATTAATTCAGGGAAACACACTCCATTACCTAAAGAGCAAATTCCTAATCCATTCCTCCTTAATGAACCTTTAAGAAAGGTTGACTCTACTGGCATTTATATTCCGAACTCTTTAACAAAATGTGAGATTATTGAGAACCTCATAATAATAATATTATTAATATCTTATGGGGTATATGGTTATTATAGTGGAGAACTACTTATCCCTATAAGTAAACACGAAAGTGCTTTTATTTATGGTAATTCTATATTAATTGCAAATCTCGCGTTTCTTTGTGGTTGTTTTTATACGCTATCTCATATTGTTGACCATTATGATAAGCGAGATAATGAAATTTATTATCATGAGTTTAGGATGTGGGTAAAATATTTGGGGATATTCTTATTAATTTTAGCCTGTATTATATCTTAGCCATTTAGATCTCTGTAAAAAGCGTTTTAAAGGTAATCTATCATATGATTGAATATATAAGTGATATGTGGAACCTTGCTGTTGATGGTGGTAAGCAAGGCGTTCTTTTTTTTGCTGCTTTGTATACATTTTTGGTATGTCTATATTCTTTTATTAGACAAATATTAATCAGACGTTGGCCTGTCACTAAAGGCGTATTAAAGAATGCTTCTTTAAGTAAGCAGGGCGCTCAAAGACTAGTATTATCAGATCAAGAATATAAAGTAGATTCATTATATTCATATAAAGTAGCTGATATTCATTACCATGGAACACGAGTATCACCATGGATAATTATTGCTTCTCACAATGCTAAGTTCTTACTTGAAAAGCAGTTGTCAGGTATCACAAATAATGAAGACGGTACGGTAAATGTGTTGTATAACCCGAATAATCCTCATAAAAGTTATTTGATTCAACCTGGAGTTATTGGTATGGCTGTTACCTTAGCTATTGCAATATTACCTGTGGTTTTATATTTAATTGAGTATTAATTGAAGTAAAACTTAAGCCTTTCATCGTTACTCGTTGCTTAAACCTGATGAATTTAATTAACAACAAAATGCTTATTTTATGAAAAACACCAATCTTGTGATGATACTTTGTTAGGTATTTTCCTTATAAAGGTTTTACAATGGCCATAATATGAGGATATTCATCAAATACTTAAATTATCAACAATAAATATTTAGAGACTTATGAGAACAATCTAAAACTGTTGGTATTTGAATCTTCAGTAACATAATACCTATTTAGCAAAGCATTATAATTTAGAAATTAATAAAGGAAAATACATGAGAGTTTTATCTGTAAAAGCATTTGCGCTTGCCGCTTTTGTGGCTACATCTGGTTGTTCTGTTAATACAAACTTAACGGACCTGCCAATTAAGAAAGAAGAAATTGTTTCATTTAATACCGTGGTAAAAGACGTAAATAACTTGAATGCCAAATATGGAAATTCGAATGTATTAATTGTTGTAGATATTGATAATACATTGCTTACAAATTCAGTCGATATTGGTGGCGATGTTTGGTACCAATGGCAGCGAGGCGCATTAGAAATTAAACCAAGTGAAGAGCAAAAGGTTGCTTGTTTATTTGAAGACTCAATTGGTCTACTTTATGAACTATCGCCAATGAATCTTACAGAAAACACTTTACCAAGTACTATTAAACAATGGCAATCAGACAATAATACAATTTTGGCTCTTACTTCTAGAGCACCTAAATACAGAGCAGCTACAGAAAGAGAGTTAATTAGAAATGGAATAAATTTAGAGGTTTCTGCGTTAACGCCTTTAGGACAAGAAGTTCCAGTTTACAGAGAAATGCTCCAAAGGGAGTTAAGTTACATGAAAGGTGTAATGATGACTTCAGGTATGAATAAAGGAGAAATGTTAAATTTTATTCTTGAGAAAACTGACCGCAAATTTGATGCAATTGTTTTTGTTGATGATTCAGAGAAAAATATAGTTAATGTTTATGAAGAATTTAAAGAACGAAACGACATCGATACTAATATCTATCATTACGTAAACATTGAAAAACAAAGAGAGACTGAATTTGGCTCTGTATTAACAGAATCGCAAGCAGCTAAAATGACTAATGATTGGGTGGAAATTAATAAGACTTTAAATACAATATTCCCACAAAGAGATCTTTCAAAAGGGTGTTTAAGTTCTAACTAATAAACTGAATGGCCAGAAAAATAGCATAAGCTAAGTCTCTAATATTACTTAGCTTATTATATGAAATTAATTCTTTAGCCATTACCTTAACCTATTGTATAATATAGCTATTTTCATTTCATGTTTTAACTCGTTATATCTTCCACACAGGTAAACCCAATGCGTATCAACAAAACAATATCTTCATTAGTTTTTATTATTTTACTTACTTCTTGCAGTGATACAGATATCGAAGAGTTGGTATTTAGAAAAACCTTAGAATACAGTTTAATTGATTCTTGCGAAGATGATGAAGAATGCAAAGAAGCCGTTAAAAGCCAAATTCAAGAGTGTATGGTTTCTAGTAATTGGCTCAAATTTTTGAAAAATCAAGATGATGAAAATGAGTTAGATACTTTTACCGAAAAGTTCTATGCTTGTATTGTTGATGGTGACGGCAATCCCTATTTTTATACCCCCTAAAATACCTATTGTTTGCCATAAAGTATTGCCAAAACTCATATCGACTTAAGTAATCGATAATGTAAAGGTATAAAAGAAATTAAAATGTACTGAGTTCTGGGGAATGAATTAGTTAGCAATGGAATACTATGAATAGTTCAGAAGTAGCAATTTTAGGATTTATTTTACTCTTTCCTGTAGTTGATTTTATTAACGAGAAATATAAATCAAACAATAAAATCTTTGAATATTTGAAGATTGCTTCCTTTATATGGCTTCCTACCATATTTTTAGTCTATCTTTATTCTGATAATAAACTTTCGGTTGTTGATTTTGGTTTTCATATTGAAAATAACTGGCAAAACATTTTATTTATCTCCTTACTTTTTATAGCAATAATTTATTTGTTCCTGTTAATCAGGTCAATTATTTCAAGTGAAGAATTAAGAGCTGCTATAAAGACTAAGACTGAATCTTTTAAAGATCTTTTACCAGAAACTAAAAATGAAATGTTGGTATTTACATTAATAGTTTCTGTAACAGCAGGCATATGTGAAGAACTCATTTTTCGAGCATATCTTTTTACCCTTATAGATAATCATATGGGAATTGTAGCTGCGATAGTATTAAGTAGTATTATTTTTGGTCTTTGGCACATATATTTAGGGTGGCAGGAAGTTATAAGAACCAGTGTTATGGGCGCTATCTTTTGCTGTATTTATATTATTACAGGCAATATTATCATTCCTATACTCATTCATATTTTTGTAGATGTTTACAGCGGTCTTATGTTTTATTTTGCAGTGCGTAAATCAGACAAAATCATTAACTAGAGTCAGACAGAATATTCTATTTATAGTCTGTTCATTACTTTTTTTACTTTTGGAGCGTAAAGGAAAACGTGTACTTTCGAGTTAAACTAAGTAGTTTTTAATAATCATATTCAAGCTTTCAAGTCTGGGAGACTTTAATGTTAATCAAAGATAATACAGGACTTATTGTTATTGATATTCAGGGTAAACTTGCTCACTTGGTTGATGACAGTACAAAGCTAATCTCTAATTGTGTAAAACTCATCAAAGGATCTAACGAACTTGGATTACCTATTATTTTACTGGAACAAAATCCTGAAAAACTAAGCTCAACAGTTGATGAATTAACGACTATTCTTACTGATATTACTCCCATAACCAAATATACTTTTGATGCTTGTGCGTCGCTAGATTTCTTAAACTCTATTAAAAATAATAATGTAGATACTTGGCTTGTTTGTGGCATTGAGGCGCATATTTGTGTTTACCAAACGGCTAGAGGTTTGGCAGAGCAAGGCTACAAGGTTGAACTTGTTAGTGATTGTGTTTCATCTAGAACTTTATTAAATAAACAACTTGCCGTTAATCGTTTACAAGATTGTGGTGTAGAGATTACAGGCTTAGAAATGTGTTTATATGAACTGGTTAGGGATTGTAGAACACCTGAATTTAAACAGATTTTAGATTTAGTGCGATAGGAATCGTTTATTTTATTTTTGTCAGAGACATTCTTACCTAATTTATTAATCTCTCCATATCGTATTTTACTCAGTATTTATAAGCCTAAGCTATAATGATTTCATTAATATTCGAAATTAATACTTTTTTTTTGAAATATTATTTTACAAGTATAGGTCTCTTAAGTTGATAACACAGGGATATTGCATATCCTTAATATAATTGTTTTGAGCATGTTATTAATAACGCCCATAAAACAATAAAGAATTTTTTAATCAGGAGAATAACAAATGAACAAAGCAAATTTAACTAAAGCATTATTAGTTGGCGCGTCGGTAGCAGTATTAAGTGCAGGTGCAACAGCTGGGGCAAATAGCCAATTATCAATTGCTGAAGATGCAGCACCTCAAGTACAAGAAAAGCTTACTAAATGGTTAGCTGGTGATAAAGCTCGTGGTCGTAAAGATAAGTGTTACGGTATTGCTTTAGCTGGTGAGAATGATTGTAAAGCAGGTGCTGGTACAAGTTGTGAAGGTACTTCAACTGTAGATTTTCAAGCAAATGCTTGGACTTATTCTCCTAAAGGCACATGTGAGTCAATTGTAACACCTAACGGAAAAGGTTCTCTTGAAGGTTAATAACTTACATTTTCCCCAGCGCATTCATGCTGGGGAGCATTTAGGTGCAGGTTTAAGTTTAAAACCTGAACACCTTGATGAAATTTTAGCTTTGCCTTTACAACAGCAATCTAAAAATAATTTATGGTTTGAGGTACATACCGAAAACTTCTTCGTTGAAGGCGGACCACGATTAAATTACTTGAGCGCTATTCGTGAAAATTATCATGTGAGCTTTCACGGTGTTGGTGGATCTTTAGGATCTGACCATAAATCTATGACAGCGCATACTAAACAAGTAAAAGCTTTAATAGATAAGTTTCAACCAAGCTTAGTTTCAGAGCACGCAGTATGGTCTAAATCTCAAGGTAAATACTTTGCAGATTTACTGCCATTGCCTCGAACCCAAGATGCACTGCAATCTTTAATTGATGGAATTGATTGTTACCAAACAGGTATTGGTCGATCTATTTTAATTGAAAACCCAAGTAACTATTTAGACTTTATAAGTGATATGGATGAACCTCAATTTTTAGTTGAGGCAGCTAAGCGCAGCGGTTGTGGCTTACTTATCGATATTAATAATATATATATTAGTAGTAAAAATACAGGAATTGACGCCCTGAACTATTTGAAGCAAATACCAAGCGACCTTGTTGGAGAAATTCATATAGCAGGTCATGATGAAGATCCTACTCTTGGTCAGTCTTTATTAATTGATAGTCATGCTGCAGCAGTAGCAACACCCGTATGGAAATTATTGGAACAAGCCTTAGAATTATTTGGTCATGTTCCTGTTCTTGTTGAGCGAGATGCAAATATTCCTTCGTTTGATGAGCTTATGAGTGAACGTAAAACTGCACAAAATTATTTAGATCAATGTGAGATAAAATCTAGCTCCGATTTATCTTTTACAGAAGTGATGCGTTAATGAGTACAGAACAATACATTGATGCTTTTGCTCAGTATTTACGTAACGGTGATTCGACTGGAATAGAAATTTTCTGCGAAAACTCATCACATATTAATCGATTAGCAGTGTATCGCAATGGCTTTTATAAAGGCTGTATTGATGCTCTATCTGCCAATTTCCCTATGTGTGAAAAAAAGTTAGGTGCTGAGCGCTTTCGAGAAATGGCTCGACTATATGTTGACCACTTCCCACCAGAGCAAGGAACTTTAGTTGGATACGGAATTAATTTTCCTCAATTTTTAGAAAACTTGTTTAGTGATATCGAGCTTAACGATAAAGAGAGTGTTGAATTAGCTGAATATCAGCAAATTACATCTGATTCATATACAAACTTAGTGAATATCGCTCAGCTAGATTATGCCTGGTTAAAGAGTTTAATGAGTGCCGACTCGAACGGAACATTAACTATAGAGAATGTGACTGAACTTTTAGAACAAGGAATTGAACTTACAGATTTAAATGTAAGGCTAAATCCTAGTGTGTTTTTAGTGCAAGTCTATGAAAACGCTTTTTCTGAATGGATTTCACTAAAAACTAATAATGACGATGATCTATATGAAACCGCTAATGTTAGTTTTGTTATGTTATGGCGTATACAAGGTGCTGTGCAAGCACGTTTACTGACGCTTGCAGAAGTCGCTTTAATGCAGACATTGCTAGGTAAAAGTAAACCTTTGAGTGAAGCCTTTGAAGCAGCTCTAACAATAGATGAAAACTTTGATGTAAGTGATGCCTTTACCGCATGCTTGCAAAATGAACTATTAGAAATAAAAATTAATTAAAAACATAATAATATTAAGGAACAAACATGGGTATGGTAAAAAAATTACAATTGTTGTACGTACAGATGGGCGAGCAATTATCAAAGTTTTTAGAGCCTTTAGCACTATTATTTATGCGCTTTATGGTAGCGAAAGTTTTCTTAGATTCAGGTTTAAGTAAATGGGATGGTTTTTTACAATTTAATGTAGATAAATACGACCTATTTAAATATGAATTCTTCTGCCCAGACCCAATAAGGGAAGGGGCTTTACTACTATGTGATCCACAAACATTAGATTATGTAGATGGTTCTCTTGTTGTAACAATTATCGAGTCATTAGCTGTGGTAGCTGGTGTTGTAGAAGTATTACTTCCAATATTACTAATAATTGGTTTGTTTTCTCGTTTTGCTGCGTTAGGCCTTATCGGTATGACGATGTTTATTCAGTTAGCTGTTTTCCCAACTTTAGATCACTGGATTAACCCAGCTTCTTGGTGGGCAGCGACGTTATTAGTACTTTTCGCACGTGGACCAGGCTTTTTATCTGTTGACAGATTTATAGGTCTAGATGCCAAACGCTCATCGTCTAATTAATCTTTAAACAGATTTTAATGTAATCAATGTTAATGATAACCGGCCAAGCGCCGGTTATTTTTTATGTGGGGTTCAGTACAATAACGTTAAATAAAACCTATTTATGCGTTCCAGTAACTAACAACTCTAAAAGTTCACAATCAATTATTATAGGGATCACTAATGGAAATAGGATTACTCATTATTCTTTTTTCAGTTATTACTTACGCTATGTTAGCTAAAAGACTGTCTACAACTATTCTAACAGCCCCTATGGTGTTCTTAGGCATGGGTTATCTTATGTCACAATCTGGAATGATTCATATTGGTGATGCACATGAGACAGTTTATCTTATTGCAGAAATATCCCTTGTTGTATTACTGTTTTTAGACGCTTCTCAAATCAATTTACGAAGATTAAAAAAGCAAAGATCTTGGCCTTTAAGAATGTTGTTAATTGGTATTCCATTAAGTATTTTAATTGGTACTGGCTTTGCTTATTTGTTTTTCCCTCATTGGTCTTGGGCAATGTTAGCTTTAATCGCTGCGATATTGGCACCTACAGATGCAGCCCTTGGACAAGCTGTTGTCAGTAATGAAAGTGTACCTATAAACGAGCGTCAAAGTTTATCGGTAGAGAGCGGGTTAAATGATGGTCTTGCGCTTCCTGTTATTTTATTTTTTGCCAGCCTTGTTGCAATGGAAACAGGATCTCAAGTAAGTGATATATCTTGGTTGATGTTTGGTTTTACACAAATATTTGTAGGTATATTAGTGGGTGTTGGAATAGGGTGGATGAGTGGACGGTTATTTCTCTTTTCAGAATCTAAAGAAACATCATCATCTATATATGAAGGTATTGGTGTTTTAGCCCTTACAGGTATTTCCTATATTATGGCTAGTTTACTTGGGGGGAATGGCTTTATTTCAGCGTTTGTTGCAGGTTTAGCTTTTGGTAATATTGTAAAAGGGCATTGCCGATTTATTTATCAATTTACAGAAAGTGAAGGGCAAATATTAATATGGAGCTCGTTTGTTATTATTGGTCTTGGTCTTTTACCTACTGCCATTGAGCACTTATCTTTACCTGTAGTTGGTTATATTATTGTTAGTATCTTTATTGTACGTCCGCTAGCTATTTATTTATCTTTACTTGGTACAAAATCTAAAACTCTTACTCGTTTATTTATGGGATTCTTTGGACCGAGAGGTCTTGCCACTGCACTTTTTGCACTAATTATTTCTAAAGATATTTTAGGTGAATATGGACATTCAATTATAATAGTAGCGATTAATGCTGTATGGATAAGTACCTTAATTCACGGTATTGCAGCGGCACCAATGGCTGAATGGTATGGAACTAAAATTAAGAAGTTGAAAATCAAAGCAAGAGAGTCAGCAAAGCTTAGAAAATAATATATACACTTTTACAAATAGCATAGAAACTTAAACATTATAAAAGAACGAAAGTATTCTATGCTATTGTTAATAATAAATTTGCGGATCAAATATCTGATTCATCTCTATATCCTTCTATAAAAAAACGTTATTCTTCTAGTTCGTTATTTTTATCTGTATTTTGAATCCTATGCCAGACTTTTTACTCTCCCAGTTGCTAGTTAGTTTTACTCTGGCTATTGAATGTTTTGCTATGCAACTTAAGAATAAAAACCGTATTCTTGCGCTTTTATCTTTAAGTTGTTTATTCAACGGATTTCATTATTTATTACTTGATCAACCAACAGCAGGTTACATATTTTTATTCTCAAGTATCAGATTTTTAATTTCTATTAAATGGAAGTTTCAATGGATGGCCGTGGCTTCTCTTTGTGTAAGTTTGTTCATTTGTATTTATACCTACGTTGGTTATTTAAGTATATTAGGTTTTATTGCCACTATTTTTATTACCACAGGTTCATTTAGTAATAATGATAAATTTTTACGTATAATGATGATATTAGGTGGTACGTTATGGCTAATTCATAATGTTATGTTGTGGACTCCAGTAGGTATTTTGGTTGAAGTTGTGTTTGTTGGTAGTAGTGCTGTGGGTTTTTATCGTTATTACATCGCAAAACAAGTTGGTAAAGCAACGCCATAGTAGGTTATAAATAATGACAACAATAGCTGAAAACAGCTCTCATAAATAATATAGTTATTTAAATGATATTTTTTCCATGAGCATTTCTTAGAATTAAGGTTTTAAATTGAAATTACATATTAGACATTTTGAACAATCAGATCTTAAAGACTTAGCTGAGATATATAGTTATCCTTCGGTAACAGAAAACACGTCTCAAGTACCTTTTCTTAGTTCAAGTGACGTAGAAAAATTCTTTCAAAGCCCAACAGATTATATATTGGTTGCAGAATTAGATAATAAAGTGATAGGACATATAAGCCTTATTATGTCGAATAAACCGAGAGAAAAACATTCAGCATCTTTAGCTATAGCAGTGCATCCTGATAGTCATGGCAAAGGAGTAGGACGACAACTACTTACAGAAGCAATTAACCAAGCGGACAAATGGTTAAATATCTTACGTTTAGAGTTAGAAGTTTACCCTGAAAATAAAGCTGCATTATCTCTTTACCAGAAGTTTGGTTTTGAAATTGAAGGTGAGAAAAAGTGTTGCAGTTTTAAGGATGGAAAATTTTCCAACTTACTTCTTTTATCTCGTTTGAATATGTCAGTGTAATAAATGATTTAATATGAAAATTAACCTTGTACCGCTTTCTCGATCTAACGATAACTATTTAGACGTTATTGATCTTTATAAAGAAGCCTTTACTACGGTTAGAAATATTCCTACGTGGTTACTTAAATTTAAACTCAGAAATGGTAAAGATGGATTTAATGTTATTTATGCGGGTGATATTTGGGTAGGCCTTATTTATACCACAGAGTATAAAGATATTGTATTTGTGCATTTTTTTGCTATATCAGAATCTTGTCGATCGAGTGGATATGGCAGTAAAGTGATAGATTTATTAAAAACTATTCATACAAATAAAAAAATTGTACTTAACATTGAAAAGCTTGATGAGCGAGAGAATAACTATAAGCAAAGATCTAAACGTAAAGCTTTCTATCAAAAAAACGGATTCACATCATCTGGTTATATTGTAAAGGAACCAAGAGAAGAACTTGAAATGCTTATTTTTGGTGGCTGTATCCATAAAGAAGAAATTGAAGCGATGTATAAGTATCTTTTTGGTAGTATTATTAGCTGTTTTCTTAAACCTAAAGTTATAAAACTCTTTTAGCTTTAATATTAGATTCAGAGCATGGTAAACCCCTGAAAAAAGATCAAAATATTAAAGTTTACCTACAATTTATTAAAACATTATTAGCTGTAGAACATAAGTAATTTAGGACGTTAGACAATGGAATGTATTATTTTTTTTAAAAAACAAACAGAGTTTTATCATTGGTTAGAACAAAACCCAGAAGCTACTGAACTCTGGGTTGGGTATTATAAAAAAAATGCTGATCGTGAAAGTATAACTTGGTCTGACTCTGTAGATGTAGCTCTTTGTTTTGGTTGGATTGACGGCATTAGAAAATCTATTAACGAAGACAGTTATAAAATACGTTTTACTCCTCGTAAAGTAAATAGTGTGTGGAGTGCGGTAAACGTTAAAAAAGTAGAAACTTTGATCCCTCTTGGAAAAATGAAGCCGGCTGGATTATATGTTTTTAACAAAAGATCGGATAAAAAGGGTTATTCTTCGCAAGACCGAAATGTGCCTCTTGCTACTGAATACGAAGAAATACTACAAGCTAATAACAAAGCATGGAATTTTTTTAACAACTTAGCGCCTTCATATAAAAGAGATTCTATTTGGTGGGTAATGAGTGCTAAAAAAAAAGAAACTCAATTAACAAGATTAAGTATACTGATCACTTCCTTAGAAGAAGGCCAGAAAATCCCTTCATTACGTAAAAAGTAAAATAAATCTATTTATAAGCTTTCAAATTCTTTATAGTTATTAATTATCAAATGGCTAATATTTATTAGCCTTACAAGGAAAGTATATGTTTTATCAAAAGATTTTATTGTTATGTTGTTTATCTTTTTGCTCATTATATTCAGCAGCAAAAGACCCAAGCAAAGTTGGGATCACTTGGGATGTTACCGCTAGTGGTTTCTTTTCTCCTGAAATTACAGAGTTAACCGTTAAAAAGGTAGTCGCTGATTCTCCAGCTGAAAAAGCAGGTTTCAAAATTGGAGATAAAGTAATATCTATTGAAAATTGTGAAATTCCTGGTTGTTCCGCATCTAAAGCCAAATCGTATCTTAAGTCGGAATCTGGAACAAAATTACACTTTGTTATAGAAGGCTCTGAAGGTAAAAATGAAAATATTATTCTTACTGTAGGCTAGTTATAGTAGAGTCAAAAATGTCGTTACTTAATCAAAATAACGACATTCTTTTATATGGTTGCAGCTAAAATTAAGAAGATTTTTATTTAATAAACATATGCTATTTATGGAGATGTACGCACAAACTTTAGAATATGTCCTTTAAATTCTTTAACTAAAAAATCTGTATGTTCTGGTTTCTGTTGCGTTGCAGTAAAGCCTAGAGCCATCATCTTAGCACTCAAACTATTTTTCCTACCACGACCAGGATCTACAATAATAACTTCACATGTAGGATTTGCATGATCCGCCAAAAAGCTCACTAATAGTTCTGTGTGTTCATCTTCATAAAGTAAATCGCTACCAATAATTAAATCGAATAATCCAAGGTCGTCGTCTTTATTGGTCCAATCAACTTGCTCAAATGCAATTGCATCATCACCATTAAGTAATGCGTTTCTTTTTAAAAAGTTATTAACCTCAGGATGGTAATCTGTTGCTGTAATATCAGCTGATTGTTTATTAAGAAGTAAGCTGGATAACGCCATGCCGCAACCAACTTCTAAAATTCTTTTACTGCCCGTTTCATAATCTTTTATGTAGTGAGCGAGAACTAAACCTGAAGGCCAAACAACTCCAAAAATAGGCCATGTTGCAGAAGAAATACCTAATTTTTCAGCAATTTGGTTAGGATCTGAGAATTCTTGATTATCACGAAGTGTACAAAGATGGATATCTATTTTATCAAATTCTATTGTTTGATAACTTAATCGTAGATCTGTCATTGGCTGTCTCTAAGTAGAGCGCTGAGCCAGGTACCGAAGTAAAATGACAAAACGAAGGAACAAACAGAATATAGTAATCGACTGAATTAGCAACAGTTTTTACGGTATTCTTTAGGTTGATTTGGACCTTCATATTACCTTTAATTAAAGACAAATCTGCTAGTTAACTTTACGCTCTTTACCACTTTTAGCGCGTAATTTACTTTCACTATGCACATAAACAGTATCGGTAGTCGCCATACTTGCATGACCCAAGTCTTCAGAAACATCTTTAAGAGGGCGACCACGCTCAATTTCCATACTTGCACCTGTATGTCTTAGCCAATGGGTTGATGCTTCTTTTAGTTTTAGTGCTTTATCTTCACCAACATCTTGTTTCATATTTAAGTAAGCTTTATCGAAAACTGTTTGCACTAAGCGTCTTAAATGTCGTGAAGTCATGCCACCTTGGCCACGAATTTTCTCAACTAATACTGTATTTTCGTTACTTGTTGGCAAACTTGATAATCCTCTTGAAGCTCTATAGCGCTTCAAAAATGGAATGTAGTCTTCTGGTACTGTGGTGTCGCGTAATTTACGACCTTTACCAAAAACTTTTAACCACCAGTTATCATCTTCGTCTTGCCAGAAATGTCCCATAATTGGTGACCAAGCAGGGCGTTCTGATAATTCAGAAATACGTAAAAATAAAGTTTTTAGAGATGCTATTACAAACAAACTTCGCTCAAATGTTTCATCTTCATTAGCCATACTAATGGCTGTTTCCAACACATATTCCCACTGAGGTGTACTCAAGCGTTTTACTTCTTTTACCTGAGCGTCAGTTATAAAATGGCGACAATCTTTTTTAGCTATTTGTGCAGGATTACCTAAACAATGTTCTTCACCCATTAAATAACTATAAAACACAATTAAAGCGGTAAATGTTGATGTTAATGTTTGCTGAGAAGGACGGTATTTTTTCTTATCAATATCTGCAACATCTTGTATATTTTTAAGACTTTTAGGTATTTGAATTTTATATGGCGACCAAAACTCGTTCGCTGTTGAGTAGCCATTCGATAACTTGAAACGTTCTTGGTTTGATGTACCTATCCAGCTAACAGGGGGTAACCAGCAAAAGTCAGCATATTCAAGAATGTCATTTTTACGAAGTTGATCTATCGGCGTTTTCTTTATAATGAATGCCCATAATAAGAAACGTTCTATTTCATTCCTAAAACGGTCGTAAGTATGAATCGATTTGTTTCGACCCGTATATTCAAGAAAAGCTTGTCCCCATTTAAAATGCTCAATCCACCATTTATCTTCAGATTTGAACAAATCATCGAGCTCAGGATAATCCTCAAAATCGAATTCAAGTAGATCAATATAAGCAGGGTATAAAGGTACAGGTTTAGTTAATGACATTTTAAATCTTATCTTTCATGGCTGTTAATAAGCTTAACTCAATGATGATAAGTGTAATTTCTTAATCTTACTATGTCCAATACTAAAAAGGCTAGGGCATTGATATTTTAGAAAAATGATTTTCATTATATTGTTAAAGTTAAACTTTCGGTTGGTATGTAATTGGAACATCATGGTTGTAAGACAAATCAATAAAGCCAGCATGAAACACTGGCTTTGAGGATAAAATATTGCTTAGGTAAGAATAAATAAAATTTTATTTTTTAATACTGAGTGCTTTACCTAGTAACCAAACAGAAGCAGCTAATAAAACTAAATCTTTAACTAAAAACTGACCTGGTACTACATTTAGTGCTGGAAACCCACCTAAAGAAGCTTCCCAAACTGGCGCTGTTAACAGCAGACTTGAGATGATAATCAGATATTGGTGATCGAGTATAAATACCAATGTTTAAATTAATCAGTTTATATATTGATGTATTTATAGAAGCTTGGTGAATCTAGATGTAAGACTTAATAACTTGTAGAGATGTTAATAAGCTTGTTGCACATAATCCAAGTATATGGATTTTAAGAATTCAGAATTCATTTGTTTATCTATATTTAATCATTTGTATATAACAGCTTAGTAAATTTAAATGTTAGGTTAAAAAGCTTAAGTTAAATTAAAATGATTTTGTGTTTTAAAAAATTAAACATTTGTATGTATATAACAGTGATAATTCACAAATAGATAACTCATCAATTTAAAGCTTTTAATTTTTTGCTTTTAAATAAACAAAGCTCAGATTGTTTTATAAATTTAATATATCAGTAATTTTTCCACTAAAAATTAAAAGTCTATACATAGTGTTTGCGTAAACTTAAGACCAAATTCATCAAATTACATTAAACTCAACTCGGTTAACTATTTGAGCTAAAACATAGATAATCTATAAGCTTGAATTAAAACCCATATGATAAACGTTAAAATTCGATATATATCAATGCTTTATATAGCAGATATACAAACAGATATAATGTGAGAATGAAATTTACATAATGTGGGTAAATTCAGGCTAAACATCTATTTAAAGCGCCAAACACACTAAGTCCAATACTGAACAGTATTGGACTTAGTGGGGTTTGATGAGTATAACCGTGTATGCTTGTCTGTGTATCTATGTAATGTTTGTTTTTATTCGTTGTAAAGAAATCAGACTTACTTAATTAACTGCCAATAATAAACACTGTTTAGTTTCTCTGTGTTTGTCTTTTATATAATTACTCTAGATTATTGTTCAGTTATTCAAGTAAGACATTATTGAAATACTTTCATCAATTTAGATTTGTGTTTTTAAAACTGTCTCTCACAAGGAATTCCATCACGGTCACCATCCATTTTAGTATTGGGACAGTGTTGAATAAAATACTCAGCTTCAGCACGCGATCTCATTTGGCTACAATGTTGACGTCCATCACAAGTAAAACTTTGTGTTGGTGTTTTTGTTAATGGCTTTGATATAGACGATTCTTCTATAAGCTGCGTTTGTGGTATTTGATTTGTTTTACCTAAATCTAGGCGTTGAACTATGAATGCTGTAAATCCAACAAAAATAAGTCCGTAAATAAGTTTATTGCTAGATTTTGGTTTGCTATGTTTAGATACTTGTAAAGTGCTTATCGATTTTGCCCCCTCAATACGTGCATTTATCGCTCGTGTTTTACCTTGATGCTGCTCAATATTAAAGTGGATATAGTCGCCCTGTTTAGGTTTTCTACTCATGTGACTAAGTTCAGAAATATGGATAAAGGTATCATTACTTAAATCAGGGGATTTGATAAAGCCAAAACCTTTTGCATTATCCCACTTTGTTAACTGACCTCGGTACATAACATTCCTTGTATATATATTTGTATTATTAACAAGGGATTATACTGCTAATCCAAATAAGATCTAAGGCTTCTTTTAAAAATAGTTATTTAAAATGAATAGTCTCTTTTATTCTTAAGCTACTGAGCAGTCTATCCGCCATCAACTTTTTGGCTACTTGCTGTAACAAGTCGGCTTGCATCTGACGCAACTGCGCCCATAATATATTCAACAACTCCAACATTGCCTAATGGTATTTTTGTTAGGGTTTCTTGTTGGAATTCTTCAGAATTAAAAAAGTTTTCTATCATTGGGAGGTTGATAAATGTTGGGTAGATGCTATCAACTCTTATAGGATTTGGTGCTAATTCTACAGCCATAGCTTTTAAACCTTCGATTGCATGCTTAATAATACAGTAAACAGTTCTATTTGAAGCACCTATATGTCACATCTGTAAAGGCATATTGATGATACTTCCGCCCTGCTTATTTGCCAGCTTTTTAGCCAGAATTTGTTGTGCAAAAAAGAAACACCTTTCTACGTTTCACGAAGATGCGGTTATTTTAATTCTTAGAAAATTCTTGATAACCGCTTTAACTAATTCAATAAAATAAAAAAGATTAATGTAACTTTAAGTTAGGTCTAAGTCGTTTGTTAAGTTTATTAACTAGCATGATTAATAAGGTTTTAGCTTTGCCAAATATCACCATTTGGTGCATTCGATATAAACTAATATATACAATTCTTGCTAGTCGCCCTTCTATAAACATACTTCCTTTGGTCATATTCCCCATTAAACTACCAATAGTTGAATAAGTAGAAAGAGAAACTAGAGAGCCATAATCTACGTATAAATAAGGTTTAAGTTCTTTACCTTGTTCTGCATTTTTAATATTTGTGAAAACATTAGATGCCATTTGATGAGCGGACTGTGCTCTTGGAGGAACCTTTGAGCCATCAGGCATTATGCAATGTGCACAATCACCAATTGCATAAATACTATCATCTAGAGTTGTTATTAAATCCTGGTTCACTACTAACTGATTTATTTTGTTAGTTTCTAGCCCAGCAAGACCTTGAAGGAATTCAGGAGCTTTAATACCTGCGGCCCAAACAGAAATGTTACTTTTAATAAAATTTCCATCCTTAGTATGCAAACCTGTAGCTTCAACTTTAGTAACAAAGGTATTTAGAATAATTTCAACGCCTAGTTTTTCAAGCTCAATCTGTGTGCTATTTGCTATTCTTTCAGGTAAAGCGGGTAATAATCGTGGTCCTGATTCAATTATTCGTACTTTTAAGCGGTAGTTATGAAGATGAGTATAACCATAAGTTTTTAATAACTCGGTGGTTTTATAAAGCTCTGCAGAGAGTTCGACACCTGTAGCCCCTGCTCCAACAATAGAAATTTCTAAAGTATCTTTTGATGTGTCGTCTTGTAACTTTAAAAATTCGTTAAGTAAAAGGGTATGAAAGTTTTGTGCGCTTTTAGGAGAGTCTAAGAAGATACAGTTTTGGGCAGCTCCTTCAGTACCAAAGTCATTTGTAATAGAGCCAAGAGCAAAAATTAGTTTACTGTAATTGAGTTCTCGCTTTTCTAAAACAAGTTGTTGTGCATCATCGATTAATGGCGCTAAATAAGCAGTTTTACTTTCTCTGTTTAGATCTATCATTGTGCCTAATTGAAAAGTAAAACCATTTTTATGAGCAATAGCTAAATAATCGACGCCATCTATTTCTGAATCTAATGCACCGGCAGCGACTTCGTGTAATAAAGGTTTCCAAATATGAGTTCTATTTTGATCAACGAGAACAACACGTTGTTGTCTTTTTTTATAATATCTTCCGAGCTTAGTTGCTAATTCTAAACCGCCTGCACCACCACCAATAATTACAATGGGAGCGTTGATGTGATCATTATTAGTATTGTCTGCCACTATCATTCCTTAGCTGAAACTATTACTTATCATTAACTATTAGACCAAGTTTCTTACTTAAAATTTCATCAGTAGATAACATCAAAATTTTAAATTATAACGCTTATATAATATAAACTTATTTTGTATAAACTACACATTTAGATAGCAATAGTTAGACTAAGTAAGAAACTTAATAGACGATCTTATAATTTTTTAAACTTTCTGGTTCCATGGCATTTTTGCCATTAATATTGCTAAACCACAAGTTCCAGATAAGCCAGCAAACAATAATCCAGCTCCTAAAAATGCGGGTAGTAACATGAACGCTGGATCATGAAAGTACCCTGTTAAACTACTTGCCAAAGCTAAACTGCCAATGGTTATTTGTACTTGTCTATCTAGTGGAAGTACTTTACTTTTACCTTCTTTTACTGCGTTACCAGCTTCTTGCCAAGCTTCAATACCACCAACTAAATTGTATATAACGACTGAGCTATTTTGATCTGTGATTTTTACACAAGCTGAATTGCCTCTCGAACCTTTTTGACAATAGATCACTATTTTTTTGTTGGTTTCAGGTAAATCTTCCGAAGTTATTTTTCCTAAAGGTAATAAGGTTGCACCTTGTATATGCTTGGTTGCAAACTCTGCTGGCTCTCTAACATCAATAAGAATAGCTTCGCCGTTTTCTAACCATTGTTTGGCTTTTGTTGGTGTTACATTTTCAAATTTCATTTTTGTTCCTAATTAATTCGTTATATTAGATAAATCTTATTTGTTGCAGTAAATTAAATACAGTGTAGACAATATGGCGTTCACTTCAATACTCGCTAACTTGTAGTACACCATTTGCCCACGTTTTTGAGCTATTACTACATCAGATTCACGTAATTTGGCCAGGTGTTGTGAGATCGCAGATTGTGATAAGTCGCTCTGTTCCTCAAGTTCACCAGCATTTTTTTCACCTGATGCTAATGAGCATAAAATTTGTAATCTGTACTTATTAGCTAAAAGTTTTAATAGCTTTTCAGCTTTCTCTGCACTTTCAGCCATGTTAGATTTTTGTTTATCATCGAGCATTAAATTAAACCCTGTATATTAGATTTTACTAATATACATCAAGCATCGTATCAATACAATATTTCATAAGACTTGAGGGTTAAAATTAGATACATGGCTTGTAGCCAATTATTAGTAATGAATGAATGGTGATTTTATAAATGGATTATTAGTAATAGGTACAAGGCTATTGTCTTTAAGCTTGATGAAATTTTGTTTTTACATAAGTAACTTCTTATGTGTTTTTGTTTCATTAATCTTAACTAGAGGTATAGTTATTAAGTGTTTGTGAAGTGTAAATATGAGCGTTGACTACAAGATGTGTATTTCATAAAGGTTGTTAGGTTAGAGCTCAAAAGTTCAAGGTTTCTGTTAATGAGCTCAATGTTTGCTTATTAGTTTTTCAACCACTCTGCAGCTTCAGTTAAGTTGGTAAAGTATTTTATTTCGCCTGATATAAACCAAGAACCTATCTTAGCTGTTTTGGCTTGCCAGTCTTTGTTTCCGTAAATAGCAATTTTATTAAATTCGTTATTATGTTTTAGTCCTAGCTTCAAGTCATCCCACGCCGCCCTTAACTCCCAGCCATCAAGTTCAGTTCCATCGATTAATACATCAACTTTAGGCTCTGTAACTTGAGCTAGTGCTGAATCGATCAAAGGTGTAATTATTTCATAATCTGCGTGAGTTAATTTACCTACAGCTTTTAGAGACAGATAAAATTTATTGTCTATTCTTTCTATACCAATTGATAAGCCATGTTTAGTGGTTTTCATTGCCATCTTTCCTTCTCAATAAAGATTAATAATTATAAAGCTGATAATTTGTATGGCTATAAGGAATAAGTTCATACTTAGTTTCTAAATACGTAACTAGATTGATCAGTTCATTAATGGTCATCTCTTCATTAAAGTTTTTCATTTTTGATTTGCCATCAGTGCTATAACTATCTTTTGGATATGATTTTACAATTTTATGTGAGGGATTAATGACGCTGGTAACGAGTTCGGCGTAGGTTTTAACTTTTGTTGATTTTCCACCTAATTGAATATTTAACTCAGGGTTATCTATTACATTTCCTTTATCTTAATCTTTAATTTGATGGCACGATAAACATTGGTATTTAGCTATAACCATCTTACCTTGATTACTATCGCCTTTAGGGAAACTAAAACCTCTAGGAGATTCAGGTCCTAAGTCACAACTTATAAGCCCTAAACTTATTAGCGAAACACTACATACGGCTATTAAATATTTCATATCATCACCTACATTTAATGTTAATGATTAGCTCTTAAGTACTAAGTTAACCTAGCCTTGCTTTAGGTTTAATAAATTTAAAACGATTTGCACCAAATTAAAGTTAAGTTAAGTTAAGAGCATTATTTATCTAAGCTACTTTAACACTAGCCTATTAATGGTTTGGTTTCTTCGCTATTAGGCATTTTTATGAGTGAGATCAACTATTGGTTAAAAATAATACAATACTGGATGTTTTAAAGTGGTTGGGTTTGTAATGTGACTATGTGGGCAGTATTTGCTGGGTAACTATCTGGTAAGTATTAATTTTTTGAATAGAAAAACTCACTTCAGAAGTTATTTACCTGTCTGAAGTGAGAATTTAAGCTAGTTTTTATTAATCTTCTTCAACTAGTGTCATTAATGAGGTGTTACCACCTGATGCGGTAGTATCGATACTGACGGTTTTTTCTGTAACTAAACGCTGTATTAAGTTATCGAAATACTCAGAGGTAATTATCGGTAGTATTGCGCCTTTTCTTTCAGCAAGTTTTTCACTGATATAGTGTTTACGATCACAACTACTATCAACTACTACACCAGCCAATGCCGGGTGTTTTAACATAGGAGATAAGTGACATAATCTTGCTACCTGAAATACATGTTCACCAGCACCAGTGGCAATAAACTTATCTCTAAATACGATAGCTTCATCATAATATAAATCAGAAACTACACTAACTACTGTATTACCTGTAGCTAATGCCGTTACTATTGAAAGTACCCAGAAATGGAAACTCACTGTATGATCGGCAAAACAAATAATATTACCTCTGTTTTCCAAATACAGGATATTAGACTCGCCCGTTGGACCTGGTAAAACTTGAGGCTTTTTAAGATGCTTTTCAATATTGATAAGCTGTTCGCGCGATAATCTTAATGTGTAATTTAAATCATCAGCTAAATCCTCAACAATATGCACATGAGCAATCTTAGCTAATAATTGACGAACACAAGAAATGCGTGTGTTTAAGTCTGTTAATCTCCAAGTTTTTTCAGCTTCTTCGGCTCTATCTAAAAATAGCGATGCTACTTCGTTTGACTCAGTATCACCAATTAACGCTTTAGTTTTTTCAGGTGGTAAATTGAATTTGTCAGCATCTGGTGTGGCTTTTTCAACAACTAAACGCGTTAAGTAATTTGGCCCACCTGCTTTAGGTCCTGTGCCTGATAAACCACGCCCACCAAACGGTTGTACACCAACAATAGCACCAATCATGTTACGGTTAATATAAACGTTACCTGCACGTGATAACTTAGCAAGTTCATAGGCACGATGTTCAATACGCGTATGAATACCCATTGTTAAACCAAATCCTGTACCGTTAATTTTATCTACAACAGACTCAATTTCATTACCTTTAAATCGTACTATGTGTACGCAAGGCCCAAATACTTCTTTTGTTAGTACGTTAATATCTTTGATTTCATATAAACGCGGAGCAAAGAAAAAGTGCCCGTTGTTTGATACTTCATCTGCTATTTCACATTGATATAATAAAGTACCGTTTTGTTCCATGTATTCACTATGAGCATTAAGTGCGTCTAAGGCTTTTTTATCGATAACTGGCCCAATATCGGTACTTAATTGTGAAGGATTGCCTACATGTAACTCTGCTAATGCGCCCTTAAGCATGGTAATAACAGTATCAGCAATATCATCTTGTAAAAACAAAACTCTTAAAGCTGAACAGCGTTGACCTGCAGATTGGAAGCCCGAGGAAATAACATCATCAACTACTTGCTCAGGTAAAGCAGTAGAATCAACTATCATACAGTTTTGACCGCCTGTTTCTGCAATCAATGGTACTTGATCACCACCTCGGTCTGCTAAAGTTTGTGATATTAGAGTGCCGGTCTCAGTTGATCCTGTAAACATAACCGTTTGTACTCGATTATCAGGAACAATAACACTACCAACATCACTACCACCGGCAATAACCGCTTGTACAACACCTTCAGGTAAACCAACAGATTTCATTAATTCAATGGTTCGCAGTGCAATTAAACTTGTTTGCTCTGCTGGCTTTGCTAATACGGTATTACCTGTTGAAATGGCAGCAGCAACTTGTCCTAGGAATATAGCTAACGGGAAGTTCCACGGGCTAATACATAACACAACCCCACGAGCTTCAAGACGTTCATCTTTCTCTAACTCTATGGCTTTATCTGCGTAATAACGACAAAAGTCGACAGCTTCACGTACTTCGTCAATACCATCTTGTGCAATTTTACCGGCTTCTTTTATACATAAACCAATAAGTTCATTCATATGTCGTTCTAAAATATCGGCAATACGACACAGTAAGTCAGCACGCTCTTTAACCGGAGTTTGAGACCAGGATGCGAAAGCCGTTTCGGCGGTTTCGATCATCGCTAACATATCGTCTTTATCATGATAATTATGATAACCAATAATTTCACTATGATTTGCAGGGTTTAGAACAGCACTTGCACCTGTAGGTACTTCATCTTGGTTTATAATTTGTTCTGTAAACCATTTATCTAAAGAAGCTTTTAATAATGTGACTTCATTAATATCTGATAAATCTAAGCCTTTAGAATTGTCACGTCCATCACCAGATTTTCCGTGATATAAGGCAATAGGTTTAAGTATTTGATTGTTGTATTTTTCTTTCAAACGTTGGGTTTTTTCAACAGGATCTTCTAATAAAGATTCAACAGGCTTAGATTCATCAACAATCGCATTAACAAATGATGAGTTAGCCCCGTTTTCTAGTAATCGACGAACTAAATACGCTAACAAGTCTTCATGATGTCCTACTGGTGCATAAATACGACACTGAATAGCTTCGTCACTTACAATTTGATCGTACAATGAATCGCCCATTCCGTGTAAACACTGGAATTCAAAGCCTTCTTTATCGTTTCCTGCAAGCTCAACAATTGTTGCTGCTGTATAGGCATTATGAGTAGCAAATTGCGGGTATATTGTGTCTCTGTAGTCTAATAGCTTGTTAGCACAAGCATGATAAGAAACATCGGTAGATGATTTACGTGTAAACACTGGAAAGTGATCATGACCATCTTTCTGGGTATTTTTAATTTCAGTATCCCAATAAGCACCTTTAACTAAACGTACCATCATTTTACGATTTACGCGTAAAGTCAGCTCACGTAACCATTCAACAACAAAAATAGCGCGTTTTTGGTAAGCTTGTAGTGCAATACCAAAACCATTCCAATCGCCTAAGTCTTCATCGCTGAATACAGCTTCTATAATATCTAATGAGATATCTAAACGTTCTGATTCTTCTGCATCAACAGTTAGGCCGATGTTATAACTTTTAGCTTGTAAGCAAAGCGCTTTAAGTTTTGGCACAATTTCAGCCATCACTCGATCTTTATGAGTAAGTTCATAACGAGGATGGATAGCTGAAAGTTTAACGGAAATACCAGGAACTCTTCTCGGATCATTTTTACCTGATGACTTTGCAACTTTACCAATAGTTTCAATCGCATCTTGGTAAGATTTTAAATAACGGTCTGCATCTTTCATGGTACGAGCGCCTTCGCCTAGCATATCGTAAGAATATACATAGCCTTGCTGCTCTTTTGTTGCTGCACGTTCAGTCGCATCAGCAATAGTTTCACCCATAACGAACTGCTTACCCATGATTTTCATAGCGTAGTTCATTGATTTACGGATAACAGGCTCACCCAAACGACCAATGATTTTCTTCAACAAACCGTAGCTTTCGCGCTTTTGTCTATTGTTATAATTAACCATAGAACCAGTAATTAATAATCCCCAAGAAGAAGCATTAACAAAGATAGAATCACTGTTACCTAAATGAGCACTCCATTTACCTTGCGATATTTTGTCGCGGATAAGTTCGTCTTGGGTATGTTTATCTGGTACACGAAGCAGAGCTTCAGCCAAACACATAAGTACAACGCCTTCTTCACTAGAAAGTGAATATTCGTTTAAAAGTGCATCTATAGCACCCTCACCAGATTGATCTTCACGGATTTTCATTACCATTTTTCGAGCACGATCCCATGCACGACTTCTGGCGCTTACATTAACCTCGGCTAATGGAAGGATATAATCAACAGCTGTATTTTCATCAATACGATAAAACTGACGAATTTGCTGACGTATAGGACAGTCAGTGATAAACGAACTATTAAAAAGCATTTATTTGCCTCAAGTTTATTGAATGTATTAGCCCATAATTAAATGCGCTATTTATAATTTTTTACCGTAATTTATCTATAAATTAGTTAAATAAACTACAGTGATAATGTCGAACATTATTCATTTCTAATCGTTTATTGTATGTGTGCATTCTGTTAACCTTGTATGACTCACAAGGCTTATACAAATTCACAAGTACTATCCCAGCAAACCAAGTAGAATTTAATATTCGCTTAAAAGGCTTTTTTACCAAATAATATTCGAACGCCAAATAGTGATAAAATATATGAGTTCTGTTAACGCCGCTCATTAGCCTGGTAAATTATGCCTAGGAGAAATAGCTTCTAATAATATCCCCTTCACCATTAAATAATGGCACTTGCAAAGTATTGTATTACTTAAAAAGCAACGCAAACATTGTAAGTTTAGCAACCTATTAAATATTTACCCAATTCCTTTGTATACACATATTTCAAACGAACAAAAATGAACTATATTCCGATTTTTCGCCATTAAACAAAATTATCAGTGCTAAATCAATCAAAAACATAGTTAATTAACATCAGTTATATCAACCAACTGATATAACTGATGTTTTTAATTAAACTTGGCTTTATAAATTTAACGGTATGAGGTTGAAAAAGCTTATCCATGATAATTAGCTAAAAGGTTAATAATGCCTTCGAAAAACCCTGAATGCAGGTATTTATTTTATATGGTAGTTAAATCTGCTGTTTTACATAAATAACATCTAAGTTTAAAACCACAGAAAGTAGTAATCTATAATCATATTGAATAAGAATTATTCTTATCTTTATTGTTTTTAATAAAAATTAATTTTATTATACAAATGCAAATGTAAATGACTCGCATTTATATAGAGTGTTTAAATAAATTAACGAAAATTATGATAAATAAACATAAGAGACTTACCAAGGGAAAAACGACAGCTTTAAACGTAGGAATAATGGGGCTGGTTCTATTATTCAGTAAGTCTGTTATTGCACAAGCCGTTGATGAAAGTATAAAAACCGACACTGATATAGAAAAAATAACCGTTGTTAGCCGCATTTTAAGCGGTGAATTTAGAGATGATTTTGCTGATTCGGCAACCAAAACTTATACTTATAACCTAGATATCCCACAACCTGTAGACGTGATTAATCAGGCGTTAATAGAAAGCCAAGGCTCATTAGAGTTGTCTGATGTTTATCGTAACTCTGCTTCAGTGAATGTTTCAGATCCTTTAGGACACACTAACATCCGTGGCTTTCGTTTAAATGAAAATAGCGGCGGAATTTTAAAAAATGGTTTACGTGATGTGAGTCAAGGATTTGCTTTTCAACCTCTTGCCAATATTGAAAAGATCGAAGTGCTTAAAGGTGTTAGCTCAGCTCTATATGGTAGAGGCGAACCCGGTGGGATTGTTAACTTAATTACTAAAAAACCGTTAGCTAAAAACTTTACTGAAATATCGGTAACGGCAGATTCTGACAGTATGTACCAACTGAACTTAGATACTAATGCTAAGTTATCCGATAAACTTTTATTCCGTCTTAATGTCCAATTTGATGAAGGTGATAGTTTTCGTGATGTTGCTAATCGCAATCGATTATTTATTGCACCTGCTTTAAGTTATCAAATTAACGACTCTCAAAAGTTAACAGTTGAAGCTGAGTTTAATGATTTTAAGCAAACACGTGATCAAGGTATTGCCGCTATAGATGGTGATATTTACGCTTTGCCTAAAGAAACATTTTTAGGTGGTAATACCGATGTCGAAACTCAAATTACAACTTTTCAAGCAACACACGCATGGTTTATTAATAACGATTGGGCTTTAAACACTAAATTTCGTATAGGTAAAGACGATACTGAAGACGCATTGTTTAACCCTTTAGAAGAAACTCTTCAAGGTGCATTAAACAGCCCTACTCTATTTTTAGATGATGAAGCGCGTATATATCGCACATTTACTTCTGCAGACGACGTTAAAGATGAAATCAATTTAGATATAAATTTAACTGGCGCAATAAAAGCATTTGGAGCTGAACATCAGCTGTTATTTGGGTTAAATACTAATACTCGTAAAATTGATAGACAGTCACAATTTAATTACAACGCTCAACTATATTCTGTATTAAGTTCAGTAAATCCTGCTTTAGCGCCTTATGGACTAACAAGTTTTGTTGACCCGTATGATCCACAAGATGCTGAAATTATTACATTGCCTACAGCATTAGGCTTTATCGACCCATTCTTTAATCAGCAATTTGAGTTTAGTGATCAAGTAAGTTTCGAATCAGTTAAGTCTGAAATAACAACCACAGGTATTTACTTTCAAGACCAGATAAAGTTTAACGATCATTGGCAGCTTGTTCTTGGTGCTCGCTATGATGAAAATACTTATGAACTTGATAGTACACGTTTAAACCTTGTTCAGTTTTTTGGTGGTCAGATAGCAACAGATCCAACAGTTACTACTGATCAAACTGAAGGTGAGTTAGTCCCCAAGGCAGCATTACTTTATTCACCAAAAGATAATATGTCTCTTTATGCGAGTTATGGTCGTCAATACGACTTAGCTTTAGTGGCAAGTGAAGTAAGACCTACTGAATCAGAAGCTATCGAACTTGGATATAAATGGGATGTAACTGAAGATTTATCGGCTTCTTTCGCTTACTTTAATATAGAAAAAACTAATATTGTAGATACAGGAAATTTACTTGAGCCTGATGTAGTTGATGAAGTGGTGAGTGAAGGTTTTGAAGTAAGTTTATTAGGTCGCATTAATCCTAATTGGGTGATCAGCGCAAACTATTCAGACTTCGATGCTGAAATTACAGAAGATCTTAATAACAGAGATAATGAAGGTAATCGCTCTAGAGGCACACCAACTAACAGTGGTTCGGTTTGGGTTCAATATCAAGCTAATGAAGATTCTGACAGAGGTTTAAGTTTAGCTCTTGGCGTAAATTATGTCGGTGCACGTCCTGTAGATAACGCGAATACTTTTGAATTACCAAGTTATACACTACTGGATTCAACAATCAGTTATCGTATGTCTGAACAATTAAGTGTGCGTGTATTATTAGAAAACTTAACGGATAGAGAATGGTTTAGAGGTTCTTTTAACTCTCAATCTATTTTTACAGGTAATGGACGTAGAGCTCGTTTTACTGTTGATTATTTATTTTAAATATTTAAAAGCCGTCATACATAACAGGTGTGGCGGTTTATTTATTTGTTTGTTTGTTTAATCATTTAATAAGTAAAAGATTTCAGATTTGGTTCTGGTTTAACAAACAGAGTTATACTTTTAATTTAATGTTCTAGTAAATGTTTCTTGTATAATTTGTGCATCATTAGAGGCTCTGTGTCGATCAAGTTTTAACTCTCGGATCACCACATTTTTCATATCATCCCAACGGCGCATTTGTTGTTCTTTGAGGATCATTTCAATTGCAGAAAGGCTAAATGTCATTTCTAACTGAGCCGCTTCAAATAAACGAATCAGCCAAGTAGAATCAACTACCCAACCATCTGAGTATACTATTTTACCCTTTAATAGTTTGTTCAAATGATTAGCAACATCATATGGAGATTTACCGTTGTTTATTAATGAATCGCGCTTAATATGATGTATTTTTTCAGCTTCTTCACTCCAATGAACCCAGTTAGATTCAGGTTTGATCAAAGAACAATACTTCGTTTTATCTTCTAAAATAACGCCAACTTCAATTGGATAACTATGAGAGCCAAAACCTGAAGATTCTATATCAAGAATAATGGGTGAATATATTGTCATATAAATAAAGTCTCTCTGTCCTTGGAAGTATATATAAAAACTATAACTTATATTTTGAATAATACGAGGAAATGAATGAAAATTATAAGGTTTTATCTAAGTGCTTTGTTTGATTTTTGTCATTTAATCAAATATATAAGTTTACTTAAAGCCTACTGATAGACATTTATTGAGTATTGTAAATTAAACTATGGGACAAAACAGAGTGCACTTTTCCCCCATAGTTTAGTCTATAACAATATTTAAACTCTAGTTTAAGGTTTAGCTATTTTTTAGCTTTACCTTTGAGAATAAGAGTTAAAGGTTATTAATTATTTCATTGGTGTTAAGTTCAACACGTAGGCAGGATCTAAACGTACATCAAACCAGTTAATACGCCAATCTAGATGTGGCCCTGTTGCTCTGCCACTAGCGCCAACACTAGCAACTAAATCACCTTGTTTGACAAAGTCACCGGTTTTAACTTTTGAAGCACTTAAGTGTAAAAACGTTGATGTTACGCCATGCCCGTGATCAATAATCATGGTGCCGCCAGAATAGAACATATCTGGTACCCATAATAATATTTCACCGTCTGCTGGCGCTTTTACTGGATCACCTGTTTTACCTGCGTAATCTAAACCAAAATGTGGACGTTTCTTTTCGCCATTAAAAACACGTTGGCTACCGTAAACACCCGTAACAGTGCCATCTATAGGAGCGATAAAGCCATTGGCGAAAGCAGTATTACTGCTTAAGGTTTTTCTAGCTTCTTTAATTTGAGCATTGTCTTGTCTAGAACGTTTAACAGCAACGGGATTTGGCTTCATGATACTTTGTTTAATACCGTTAATACGCTGAATATTATATTCACGTAATTCTGGCGTTAAAACTTTTGTTTCTAAAAGTCCCGATTTATGCGTTACCGTCACTGTATGTGGTTTAACTTCATCTCTACCAAAGCCAAAAGCAAAATCACCACTCGCAGATACCGCTAAAACTTTGTCATTAACTTTAACAATACTATCAGGTTCTGTTTTACCAACAATCAAAGCACCCTGCTTTAAATTATTCGATAGACTGAATGTTTCATCAGCCATAGCATTTGTGCAAGCGAAAGTTAGCGATGTATATAAACATGCTACTGCAATACGATTAATCATAAGCAATGGCTCCTTTTTGTACTCCTTCATAAGCGATAACTTTAATTGCATCATCAGGATTTGTCTTTTTAAGTTGTCGACAAATAAAGTCAGCTAATAGCTCTACTGTTGAATCACAATCAACAACATCTAAAACATCCGCCGGTACGGCTATATCAAATCGCCCTTGAGGAGCAAAATATGAAAAGTATTCATGCTTATCAGTTAACTGGCGCAGTGCTGAGTTTGATAATTGAATATCTGACTTTTCAATGCGATCACCTTCAGATGCGATATAAATATCTTGCCAACGATCACACCATTGTTTTTCTAAAGTAGAATCACGTTGGTCGTTTTTAAATAACTGTATTTTAGAGCGATGACCGTGAGCAATACGTTGACAGTTGCCATCATGCAGTTTTAAACCATGAGTATAATGGTAGTAATCTGTATCGATAACTTCTTCACGTAAGACAATCGTTAAACCGCTAACGTTTTCAGGTAATTCTGCTTTAATGATTTTAAGAAGAAAATCAGTGACTGAAGCTATGTCGATTTTTTTAGTTGGCAGCTTAGCAAAGGCTTGAGTTGGTGATTGTAAAAAGTACGAACCACGTTCACTCACAACATCAACATACTCACTATCTTCTTGAGTGGTCGATTGTTCAACTGAGATCATGCTGCTTTTCATAGGCAAGAGTAATTTATGATCTACTGCCTCATCTATAATGGCTTTGATCTGCTTTTTCACAACGCCAAAATCAAGCACCATGCTCATTTCGTTGAGTTCACCTTCAAGCAGAACATCTACAATCCAGCTTTCACCAACAATTCCGCGTTGTTCACAACAGTAAGAAAAGTCTATAACGGTAAGATCGTTTACAAATAATTGCATTCAGTAATCCTTATTCGCTTACTTGCCAGTTAATGGTTTCATTGGCCTTAACAGGTACAACAACATCATCACCAAAAGCCATAGTTGCTGGAACATTCCATTCTTTTTTAGTTAATGTGATTTTGTCTTCGTTAACAGGCAAGTTGTAAAAAGCTGGACCATTTAAGCTGGCAAAACCTTCTAACTTATCTAAAGCATTTTCTTGTTCAAATACTTCAGCATATAACTCTATAGCAGCATGAGCGGTGTAAGAGCCTGCACAACCACATGAAGATTCTTTAGCATGTTGAGGGTGTGGCGCAGAGTCGGTTCCTAAGAAGAATTTATTGCTTCCACTTGTAGCGGCTTTAATTAAAGCGTTTTGGTGAATATTACGTTTTAAAATAGGTAAACAATAAAAATGCGGTTTTATACCACCAACTAACATATCGTTACGGTTGTACATTAAATGATGAGCTGTAATGGTAGCAGCAACATTTGGCCCTGCTTGTTGCACAAACTCAGCGGCCTGCTTTGTTGTAATATGTTCAAGTACAACATTTAAGTCAGGGTATTTAGCAACAAGTGGTTTTAAAATAGTGTCTATAAACATTTCTTCACGATCAAAAATATCAATATCGTGTGTTGTTACTTCGCCATGAATAAGTAATGGCATTTTATGCTTTTGCATAGCAGCAATTACATCGGCTATGTTATCTACATTTGTAACACCTGAAGACGAATTAGTTGTAGCTCCGGCTGGGTATAATTTTGCCGCATAAACAATACCTGAGTTTTTCGCATCTTCTATATCTTGTGCTGTTGTTTGATCTGTAAGATATAAAACCATTAATGGTTTAAAGGTTGAAGAAGGATTAACAGCCATAATACGTTGATAATAATCATCAGCTAACTTTGCATCAGTTACTGGTGGTACTAAATTTGGCATAACGATTGCGCGACCAAAATAACGACTAATATCTGCTACTGTAGTTTTTAGCGCTGCTCCATCTCTAAGGTGAACATGCCAATCATCTGGTCGAGTTATTGTTAATGTATTCATTTTTAATCCTAAAATTTGGTAATAAAATGAGAGTTTTGAGAGCTCCCATAAAAAATTAGTTTTCTACAATGCAGTAAAGTCTTTTTACTCTATTAAGTTTTTTATTAAACTTTAATAACAACTTAATGGTAACGCGTTATTTTACTTATTCATTCTCATCGTTAAATGGATTGTTCTTTTGAGCTTCATTTTCTAACAAAGCCAATAATTGTGCTTTTAAGTTTGGCGGCACTTTATAAATGGTTAAACTATCGTTAGCTGCATTGTAAACAACATCTTGACCTAAATGACCACGCTCAAAACTTACACTGATTCCGCTGCCATAGCCTGAATATTTTGTAACTTTATTTACAATAGCTTGGTCGTGTGGAAACGTTTCTTCAATTGGATAAGCTTGCTCCTGACAGAAAGAATAAAAATCTTTTCCTTCTTCTTCATTCTTTAATACTTTACCAATTTCTTTGATAGAAACATCTTGGTCGGTGGCTTTTTGTTCTTTACAGTAACTGAGTAATTCTTTTCGTGCTTCTTGTTTTTCTTGTGGGTCTAGTTGGTTAATAGAAACATAGTCTTCTACCGCTTGAACAAGAGTTTGTGTTTGCTCTTTTGAGTTAATACCTTCCTCACAACCTAAAAAGTCTAAAAAGAAGTCAGATACTTTACGACCAGCACGGCCTTTAATAAATGAGATGTAGCGATTACCATCTGCATTTTGCTGATAATCAAACAAATCAATACGTGCAGCTAGTTGTAACTTGTTAGTATCAAGATGTTGATCTGCTGATATATTCAATTCGCCATCTACCGAGTAATGCTCAGAAATTGGAATAATTGCAGCTAATAAATAACGGCCGCCCATGTATTCATAATGGCACACAATTAAATAGCCAGTTTCAGCAAGATCATATTTCTCAATTTCGTTTTTAAGCAAATTAGCCGCTTGTGTACTAAAAGTATAAAAAGATTGAGCTTCACCTAAGTAGCTTTCCATAATATCAACAAAGCGTGCAGCATCACCTTCAGCTGGCATTGACGAGAAATTACCATAGGCCTTACTGCCTTTGCTGTTATAAATTTTATGAAGTGAATCAACAAAATTTTCTATTTTTAAACCAGGTTCAATGTTTTCTGGTCCAAAACGTAGTGTTACTTCACCCGTTTCTTCAATTTTTGATAAAAAATGCAGTGCAATGTTAGAAATTATTAAACTCATAGGTAATGGTCAGTTTTATATTGTTTGGGCATTTGATAAACTAGCGTTAGTTAATCATTTGCAAAATTAAGTATTTAAATGCCTATTGTATCCAAGTATTCAAACGAACGTGTAGAAAAAATCATTCAAAATCTATTTGATGTTCTTATTAATGAAGAAGCAACGCCTGATCTAGCACTTATGTGCATAGGAAACGTTATTACTGAAGTCATTAATAAACAAGTCCCTGAAAGTAAGCGTGAAGCAGTTGTAGCGAACTTTACTAAAGCGCTAAAACAAACTGTTGAACAACAAAATAAACAGTCGAACTAATTTTAACAATAAAATCAGAGAATAAATATAACCAATGGTTTCATTTGAGTCTAAATCTTATAGTAAACGGCTATTACATTTAATTAGTTGGAGCCATTGGTTTACTTTTTTCAACGTTTTAATTGCAATTTTATTATCGTCTTTTTATGTATTTGGTGAGAAAACACCCGATACTCTTATCGGGCATTTCTATTTATATATAACATGGGCCAGTCATATGGGGTTTTTAACCTTCATTGGCTTTTTGTTAATTATATTCCCGATCATATTAATTTATCCTAGAACGCAATTTATTCGGATTACATCTTCTTTAGTATTTACAGCCAGTTTAGTTCTGCTGTTATTAGATGCTTTCGTTTATAAACGTTTGGGATATCACTTGAATGCCTCTTCGAGTGACCAAATAATTTTACTGATCAGTAATCTTATTTCTCATAACACCCTTAAATTCTGGTTAATTACCACATCAACAGCCTTTGTTCTGCTTATTATTGAGCTGACGTTAAGTAATTATGCTTGGAAACATCTAAAAGATTTACAACGTATGCCATATGCAAAATATGTTGTGCGCGTATTAGTTGCATCGTTTTTTGTTAGTCATTTCACTCATATTTGGGCAGATGCTAGATGGAACTATGATGTATTAAAACAAGACACTGTTTTACCTTTATCGTATCCAACTACGGCTAAAACATTGTTAACTAAGTATGAGTTATTTGATGCGAATGACTACACTGAAAACAAAGAAAGTGCGCTTTCTATCAAACACAAAGTCAGCTCATATCCTGTTTTAACAGAACAATGTAACGTTTTAGAACCAGCAGAACAGTCTGTTTATATGGTACTAACTGAAACCGCATTAACAGAAAACAAAATCGAAGCTTTCGCTTTAAAATCAAGTGGTTCGACTATCGATTTGGCACGCCACATTAATAACGCGTTACCAAGTGATTCATGGTTCAACCTACTATATAGCTTACCTTCTATATATAAAGACAAGATAGCTGAACAAAATGTTAAACCACTTTTGCTTCAAGAAATGGAGCTAAGAAATATTGCAGCAAACTTAACAGTGATTACTAAAGATGGTGTTATTCCAGATTCAATTTGGTTCTCACAATGGTTAAATACTTCTTCTGTAACTGAAGTATCCTCACTTATTTTTAGTGAGCGAGAAGCTTTAGAGAAAACTGACTTTACCGATAACTTAAACAAACCTAAAGCTGGTCTACATATTCTATATTTTGATGCTGACAATAGCGCACAAGCAGAATTGTATATAGATGCCCTACTCGTTGCTCAACGCGAGAAAGACACAAAAGATATCATTTGGGTAAGCTCAATGGGTAATAAGAATATTCAAGACAGTTTAGCTATCAAGCCTTCATTACTTATTGTTCCTGGGCAAGCAAGTAACAAGCTAAAACGCTTAACAAGTCACATGGATATTCAACCTACTTTACTGAGCCGATGGCTTAAATGTGACGGTTTAGCGTCAACTATTGTAAATGGAAAAGACATACTAACGGTTAAATCAAATCGTGTAATCGCTAATACAATTGATACAGGCATTATCGTATTCAAGAAAGATAAGTCTGTATTCATTGATAACAACGGTGAGTTCCAAAGTTATTCTAGACAATTAAAAATGCCTATTTCAGTAAATGCGGACTTTCCGTTGATGATTGATGGAGTTAACTTTATTAAGCGATTTAATGAATCTACAGTAACAGAAACCACCAACTAAGAACTCCAAACATGTGGCCAAAGGAGCAGTTATAACTGACTGTTTCCTTTGGTTAAATCAAGCAACACCCTCCAATAGAAATTCTTTGTTCATATAATAATCAGAAAAAATATCTATATTTAATTTACATTGCAATCAGCTTATAAATCATTAATATACTCCTCTCAAACAGTTAGCCCTCTGTGTTTAGATAAGTGTTTGTGGTTGAGTACAGTATTTTACTAAATGCTGGAATATCGGGGTGTAGCGCAGCTTGGTAGCGCGTGCGTCTGGGGGACGTGAGGTCACAAGTTCGAATCTTGTCACTCCGACCATATTAAAGAAAAAGCCCGTTTAATTAATATTAAACGGGCTTTTTTGTGAGAATTTTTTAAAACCAATGTCTTCAGCTTTATATTCCTAAACAATATCTATTAATTTAAACGTATATTTAAGCTTAATCTCTTTAATTTATCTTGTGCTAATACTCATGGCACTAATGATAATAAACATAATAGATAAGGTAATAATTCCCCACAGTTTAAATAACGATTACTTTATAACTAAATATACGGTGTCAGTTAACTTTAACTGCTTCGTAAACTTATTGTCTTCTGCTCGTGAATCTTGAAGGCTTTCCCACGTCATATCACTTACACCAAAATCTTTAGCGTACTGCTCAGCAAATGCTATTAGTTTGTTGGTATGCATAGATTCAAATAAGATTTCTGATTCTGACTCAGTACGAGAATCATTTGTATAAGTTAACTTGTGTAACTTCATTGAGAGTAGCTCCTTGGAAACGTAATAATTTAATATAGCTTGCAGATCAATCTTTTGGGAGCGATGAAACAAACCTATCTTCTTTGATTAAATATAGCTAACTTCATCATGACACTCAATAATTTATAGATCTTAATTGAGAACTATTGTTACTCGTTGTAACAGGTAAAACACATTTCTTTGTGTTTGTTATAAATATAAACATTTCACTAATGATCTTGTAATGGCTAAATGATAATTTTATAAACTTTCATTCTGAATATTTAGAAAAGATTTTCTCAATTAAATAAACAGCAATTCAACTGTAACAACATAATCCTTTTATAAAGAAACAAAGTAAATAGACACAAAACAGCCTCGTAATATCCTGTATTAAATCGATTTAAAATCCACACAGCTTGTCACTTTTTACTAATGAAATTTTAAAATATTTACTACAACTGATTTATTTTAAAATTCAGCCTCACAATAATCACAACTCTAGCAACTCTAAACTAAAGGCTGATCACCATAATATCTAGTGTCACTTATTGTAAGTGAGTATTCACACCAAGCCATACAGAGTTACCAGACACCCATAAAATAAAACACGAAGAGTTATCGGGGTTGTTATTTATATACATACTAGGGTTGTCGGAGTTATAAATATATGTACTTTAAGGGTTGTCGGGGTTATCATTAGTGGGGTTATTGAAAAGGAATAAATATGAAGTATCCGGTCTTAATTCGTAAAGAAAATATAATATCTAATTACTCCCTTAGCGTAGTCGATTTACCTGGTTGTAACGTTGAAGCTGAGAGTGTTGATGAAGGTTTGAATAAACTTAAAAAAGCAGTTGATGAACATTTAGAGATTTTGGCGGAATATGGTGAAGTGATCCCTAGTGCTAAATTAATTGATGATCATATGAAGCAACATGAAAATGTTATTTGGGCAATTCTTGATATAGATATCATTCCCTATTTAGGTAGGAGTCAAAAGATTAATGTAACGCTACCTGAATTGCTTATAAAAAAAATAGATGCGCGTGTGAATAAGTCAGCTGATCATAAAACGCGATCTGGTTTTATCGCTTCAGTTTGTTTAAATGAATTATCTAAAGATTAAGTGGTATTATTTTATAAACCTTAAAAAGTTTATGAAAAACATTTTTTGAAATAATAAGAGTTAAATAAAATGAAAAGGATCAATAAAATTTAAATTAAGATTAAAATTTGAAACTTACAGATTAAATTTTGTTGAATGTAACAGCCCTACTTTTAATTTTAATTTACACAGCGCTAATTCATTTTAAGAAAATAATTAAAACCACAAATTCATTTAACAAAATTTAATTAAAAGAATATGAGGGATATTAAATTATAATAAAACTTAGGGGGATAACTTTGCGGTTTTTATTTTTAATAAGTTAAATTCTGAAGCTAAAAACTTTCTCTTCGTATTTATAATGATTTATTAAAATATTTAGCTTGTAGTTAAATATTGAAATTGAGTTAGAAATAAATCCTAAATTAGATTTAAGGTTCAAAGGTTTTTATCGTATGAATTTTATTTACTAAATAAATAAAAATAGGAGCGCTTAGTTTAAATTTTAATATTAGCCATTGCTGTTCGTACTAAAGTAAAAGACTTAAATTAATTAAGCGCAAATATTATATGTGAGATGAAATAATTAAAACGAGGTTTAGTTTACTTAAGTTTTTCTAATAAACCATCACTAGCATCTTCAACTAAATCGATAACAAATTGAAAACCTTTAGCCCCACCATAATACGGATCAGGAACTTCAGTCTCTTCATGGTTCGCAGCATAATCTAAAAATAATTGAATTTTGTAATGAAGATGTGGAGGAGCGACTTTCTTTAAGCCGTTTACATTGTCGTTGTCCATAGCCAGAACAAGATCGAAGTTATCAAAATCTTTCTCTGTTACTTTACGTGCTTTAATCTTATCAAAAGAATAACCACGTGCCATACCTGCTTTTTGTGCGCGATGATCAGGTTTTTCTCTTGCATGTGCACCAACAGTTCCTGCTGAATCAATGACAAAAGATAAACCTGCTTGTTTCGCTTTATGTCGAAAAACAGCTTCCGCACTTGGGGAGCGGCAAATATTTCCCATACATACAAATAGTATTGAGTTAATATTTTTTAATTCGCTGTTTTCTGACATATTTTCACCTATTTTGTAATGTTTGACTCGCCTAAGATCTTAGGCGATTTATTACATACTATAGTCATTGTTCTTTATTAATTAAACAATAATTTAATACTTTATTAACAAATAAGTGAGTTAAGCTGCTTTAAAACGAGAAAAGTGAACTATGTAATTTCTCTACAACTTTATTAGCTTCATCTTCAGGTACTAAGAAACATAAGTTATGAGCACTTGCTCCCTGACACATCATTCTAATGTTTACACCTTCAGCCGCATGCAATATTTTATTACCGATGCCACTGGTTGAATGCATTTTGTTGCCAATAACAGCCACTAAAGATAATCCATCTTCAACTTTAACGTCACATAGCTTTTCTAATTCTTGAACAACAGCTTTTGTGATAACCGCCTGAGTAGAACCTACAGGGTTATCGAAAGTTAAGGCTACACTAATTTCACTGGTGGTAATTAAATCAACACTTAGTTCGTGTTTCGCTAAAATAGCAAAAACTTTAGCTAAAAAGCCGCTTGCGTGTAACATTTCAGGGCTTTTAACAGTCACTAAGGTTTGTTCACGTCTTAATGCAATTGATCTAAATGTTGGGCAAGATTCAACAACTTTCTGAATTCGTGTACCACCTTGCTCTGGCGCTTTACTGCTTCCAACAAATACTGGAATGTTTTGACGCATTGCTGGAATAAGTGTCGCTGGATGAAGAATTTTGGCACCAAATGTTGCCATTTCAGCAGCTTCGCCAAAACTGATCTCTTTAATAGCACGAGCTTTATCTGTTATGCGAGGGTCTGTTGTAAATATTCCAACTACATCTGTCCAAATTGCTAAGTCGTCCGCATCTAATGCTTCGGCTAAAAGTGCAGCACTATAATCAGAACCGCCTCGGCCTAAAGTTGTTGTTTGACCTGCTTCGTTTTGACCAATAAAACCTTGAGTAACAATAATATTGTCTTCAAGTTCTGGTTTTAATATTGATAAGGCATTTTCTTTAAGTAATTGTAAATCTACAACAGCTTTTCCGAATAAGCTGTTGGTTTTCATAATTTGGCGGATATCAAATGCTTTAGCGTTAACACCAATAGTTTGTAAAACTTCAGCAAAAATAATTGAGCTAAATTGTTCGCCGTAAGAAAGAATTGCATCAGCAGTGCGTAAACTATGGTTTAGTGATTGCTCTTTAGCATATTGTGTTAATTCTGCTAATAACTGCTCTACTGTTTCATTCAATTCAGCTTCTTTACTCAAATGTTGAGTAATATTTAATTGAATGGCTTTAATGCTATTTATAATTTCTACTTGTTCATCTTCGCTAATTTGCGGTTGCCCTAAACGAACCAGATGATTTGTTACACCTGAACTTGCAGATACAACAGCAACTTTATTTGATGGATCGTTTTGAATGATCTTTGCGCATCTAACCATTGCTTCGTAATCGGCAACGCTAGTTCCACCAAATTTGGATATAGTTAAATTTTTGGGTGTAGACATTATAAACTCGCTCTTATTAATTGAGGTAATTGAACGGCATTAGTGTGTGTGATCTTTAACATTATACTTCCCATTTAAATTCGTTTGATAACGATTAATACTAAGGAAGAGCATGACTGATTGGATTAGTGTGCAGATGAAACTTAAAACTAAACATTCAGCCAGAAGCTCTCCACCATCATGGTGACAGCCCTAGGGATTCAACCCTAGCGACCGAATATTATGTGCCAGTAACTATAATATTCTCGGCGGTAGTCCCCCTCAATAATAGTCATCGGAATATTGGCTTCCTCGTATTATCTACCTGGCTATCGCACCTCTTCTGGTATTGAAAATAAGTAAAAACTATAAGCTATTTAAGATGTAATCATCTATTGATTTTCACTTAAAGAAAAATAAACCATTTTCAATGGCGCGTATTAAACACTAGTTAAATTCAAATTGCAATAGACTTTTAGACGGCTATTTACAAAAATGCCAATGAATAATACCTTTGGAATCGTTATACTGGAAAAAGACTCGTATTACTTAATATTAAACTGATAAATCATGCTTTTATTTTCTCTGAAAAAACTCATAGGTATACTAATCACACCAGTAAATATAACTTTATTATTAATACTTACTACTCTTATCCTTTTTAAATATCGCCCTAAGATTGCACAACGTTTTTTAGTGTTTAGTTTTTTAATTTTATTATTCAGCTCTACTCCCATCGTTTCTAATCTATTAGTTCAATCGATTGATGAAGAAATCCCAATGTTCGAACAGCAACAAGATAATATCGATTATATTGTTGTACTCGGTTGTAGCCATACCACCAATAATAAGTTGCCCGTTATTGCTGAGCTAAAAACTTGTTCTTTAGAGAGGTTAATGGAAGCACATCGTGTTTCTTTACTTCACCCTGAAGCATTATTGATAACTTCAGGTTATGCGTTTACAGATGAAGTATCTAACGCCCAAAAAGTTAAAGAAGCGGCAATAAGCATTGGTATTCCCGCGGGTAAGGTAATTATAGAAGATCGCCCTAAAGACACTAAAGAAGAAGCGGCGCTTTTATATCCGTTATTAAAAAACAAACGTTTTGTTTTAGTCACCAATGCTATGCATATGCCAAGAGCTTATCGCTATTTTCAAAAGGAGAATTTATCTCCATTATTAGCGCCTACCAATTTATTATATAAAGGAGAAAGCAGCGAAATACTTTCAAACCTACCTAATGTGTCAACTCTGGAAAAATCAACACGTGCTTTATATGAGTTACTCGGGCGAATTGCACAGAGGCTTACAAGCTAGTTTGTAATGTAGTGTTAAACTGGATTATCGATATCTATAAATATTACTTCCACACCTAATTCAGCTTGTATATGTTCACCTAAAGCCTTTGCTCCATAGCGCTCTGTTGCATGATGACCTGCTGCAAAAAAGTGGATATCCATTTCGTTAACAACATGTGTTGTTTGCTCTGATGCTTCACCTGAAATAAAGGCATCAATTCCTAGCTCTGCAGCTAAATCAATATATCCTTGTCCGCCACCGGTACACCAAGCAATTGTTTTTATAGGTTTGTTTGATGGTGGTTGAAGATGTAAGCATTCTCTATTTAAACGCGTTGATATAATTGATTTTAGTTCATCACCTGTTTTTTCTTGTTCAAATTCACCTTGAATAGAAACACTAAACTCATTACCCAACTCTAATGGACCAGTAACTTTAATATCAAGTAACTTGGCGAGTTGCGCGTTGTTACCTAAAACAGGATGTACATCTAAAGGTAAGTGATAAGCAAATAGATTAATGTCGTTGACTAACAAAGATTTAATTCGTTGGTGTTTCATACCTTTTATTAGATAAGATTCATTTTTCCAAAAGTAGCCATGATGAACTAAAAGTGCATCGGCTTGTAAATTAATGGCTTGATCGATTAACGCTTGAGATGCCGTTACACCCGTAACAATTTTCTTAATGTGCTCAGCACCTTGAACTTGCAGCCCATTAGGACAGAAATCTCTGACTTTAGAAGGCTTTAAAAGTGTTGTTAAGTAATTTTCTAATTCTAAATTGGTTATAGTTTTTAATGTCATAATTTTGATTACGTCTGTCTTAGTGAATTTGTTATAAGATGAAAACTTAAATGTTATTTTCTCATGTCGTTAAGTACATTTCTCTTAGGTGATTTATGGCGAGAACTCATTCCTGTAACTTTAACTGGAGAAAACCTAGGACTTAATTTCCATTTAGGTTTTATTGGCGTTAACGGTAAAACTCGCTTTTTCGCGACTATAACGTAAACAGAACCTAATTGAGGTAAAAATGTTTTAGCAAATTTATTCCAATAAGTCGTTATTTTGCCCTCACCTATTACTCCTGCGAGAGATGAATGTAACAAATGCTCATCTGCCAAAATTTCATACCCCATTAACTGCAGCCAATCTTTAACACGCATCGATGAAAAGAATCGTTCTTGCCAAGGAAAATTTTGCCGTCTATAAGGTATAAAACGATTAAGGCCAGCTAAACTGAAAGGATTAAAACCTGTTATAACAAGATACCCATTAGGGATAAGCACCCTATTTGCTTCTCTAACCACGTGATGTGGATCACCATTAAACTCAAGAACATGACTAAGAACGCAAACATCAATGCTGTGTTCTAAAAACGGTAAGTCGTCTATATCCGCAACAACCGAAACATTATCCACATCTTCTGAAACTGTAATTTGATGATTAATTGGAGAGTCGTCACAATTAACTTCGCCACTTAAGGCTCCAATTTTAAGTAAATGATAACCGAAAAATTTTGAACACCATTTAGCTACAACCTCATTAATTTCTTTGAGAATAATCTCGCCGTTAGGTATTTGTAGCCAACTTTTAGGATGTCGTTGTTTTCTGAAAGCTAAAGCGGGTTTCATATAATTTATTTTCCCTAAGAAAAATCCAGAAACAAAAGGTTTATACCGTATTGTACACAGACAGTTTATAATAACTGTATCACACTAATTATATATTAAATTTATAGATATTATGCATTCAATTCAATCTGATAACCCTCTTGTGGTAAAAGCGATTAAAGCCTTTAACGATAACTATATTTGGTGTATTCATTCAAATACAAGTCAACACGTTGGATTAGTCGACCCTGGTGATGCCGATGTGTGTATCCAGTATTTAGAAGAAAACAACCTGCAACTGTCTACTATTTATATTACCCACAGACATAGTGACCATGTAGGTGGCGTTGAAAAACTGGTTGCATTTTGCAATGAGAAATCTTGGGCCATTACAACCTATGGTCCAACTAAAGAGGCACAAAAGTACAGTAACATTAAAGTCAAAAATGATGATGTAATTAACGATGAATCATTAAACATTACCTGTAAAGTTATTGATATACCAGGTCACACATTAGGTCATGTTGCTTATTTAATGGAAGATAATTTATTTTGTGGCGACACTTTGTTTTCAGCTGGCTGTGGTAGAGTATTTGATGGTACTGCGGAAGATCTTTTTAATTCTTTAAATACTTTAGCCACCTTACCTGAAAAGACACGTGTGTATTGTGCTCACGAATATACTATGGCTAATTTGGCTTTTGCATTAACTGTTGACCCAACAAATGAAGAACTTGTTAACTACTATAATTACGTGAGTAAATTACGAGAGAAAGATCAGAGCAGTATCCCAACTTCTATTTGTACAGAAAAGAAAATAAATCCTTTTTTACGATGTTTTGATAACAATATAAAACAGAGTGTTGAGGTTTTTAGTGATAAAAGTATCACTTCAGATTTAGACACCTTTGTACAATTAAGACTCTGGAAGAATGAATTTTAAACACAATAGCTTTAACTGCAAAAGAGTTTACAGTAAGTTACAGTCTCTTTATTGAATATATATTCTAAATAAGTGACACTGTCGCCACATTTAACGAATAGAAATTTTCATGAAGTATATTTCTTTATCAATAGCGTTATCTATTGCCTTAGCTGGATGTCAAAGCACTGCTTTATATCAGCAAGATGAACAAGAAGATAATCAACAAATTAAGTCCGAAAATACTGCTAAACCATCTGAAATTCATCGTATGTTGGTTCAAGGTATTCAGCAAAAAACCATTGAAACTTCTGCACCGATAGATGTTGCCGAACTAGTTGAGTATTCCAATGTATGGGATCGTATAAAAAATAATTTAGTGTTAGACATTCCAATTAACGAAAATGTTATAAAACACAGGAACAATTATTTAAAACATCCTGATGCATTAAATAACCTTTTAAAACGTTCAGAACCTTTTCTTTTCTATATTATAGAACGACTTGAAGCAAACAATATTCCTATTGAGATTGCCCTATTACCTTTAGTTGAAAGTGCTTTTAACCCTTATGCTAAATCAAGTGTAGATGCATCTGGTTTATGGCAGTTCATACCTGGTACAGGTACACACTTTGGTTTGAAACAAAACTGGTGGTACGACGGTAGACGTGATGTTGTTGCTTCGACAGAAGGTGCTATTCAATATTTAAACTATTTACATAAGTTTTTTGACGGCGATTGGATGTTGGCTCTAGCGGCTTATAATTCTGGCGAAGGTCGTGTTCAACGAGCTATGCGTAAAAATGCTCGTAAAAACAGACCAACACATTATTGGGAATTAGAACTTCCAAAAGAAACCAGAGACTATGTACCTAAGTTACTCGCTATTATAGATATTATAGAACGCTCACATGAATTTGATATTGAACTGTATCCTATTGCCAATAAGAGTGTTGTGGGAACTGTGCCTGTAAATTCACAAATAGATTTGAATGTTGCGGCTTCGTTAGCTGAAATGTCACTTGATGAATTTCAAAACTTAAACCCTGGATTTAATCAATGGGCAACAGATCCAAACAATGCAACAAGCTTTCTTTTACCTCATGAGAATATAACAAGCTTTAACGAAAAGGTTGCTTTGTTATCTGAAAAAGAGCGCATGGTCTGGCAACGTTATCAAATTAAACAAGGTGATAGTTTAGGTAAAATTGCTCAGAAGTTTCATATAGACATCGATTCAATCAAAACTATTAATAAGATCTCAGGTACAAATATACGTGCAGGTAAACATCTTCTTATTCCTGTTGCATCTAAAGATGGTAGTTATGTTTTACCAGAACATTTAGCAGTTGCGTCAAAAACTATATCAAAACCAAGTAAAACTAAGAAAACGCACATTGTTAAATCTGGCGACACTCTATGGGATATAAGTAAAGCTCATAAAGTATCAACCAAGAGCTTAGCCAAGTGGAATAATATTTCTACTAAATCAACGTTAAAGCTGGGTCAAGAGTTGGTTATTTGGAATGAATCTTCATCAAATACAATAACTTACAGTGTTAAGCGTGGTGACTCATTTGCACGTATCGCTAATAAATTTAAAGTTAAAATAAAAGATTTAGAAATGTGGAATAACTTAACTAGGAAAGAATATTTACAGCCGGGACAAAAACTTAAGATAGCTGTTATGTAATTTATATTACTCACTTTTGTAAATTAAAGTCTTACAAAAGTGAGTTTCTTATTTGAATAAATTAAAAGTAAATAAAGATATTAAAGAGTTTTAGCCGCTTGCGTTAACATAGCCTTTAATTGAGATAAAATTAACTTTATCTTTTCTTCATCATAACCTCTAATACTTGGGGTATGAATATGACCAACAGGTAAAACAGGATTGAATAAATCTCGTAATAATAGACTTCTGTAAGCTATTTCATTTGATAAATATCCACCACCTGAACCTTCAACAGAAATTTCATTAATTAACTCACTTAACGCAGTAACTCTTAATGTTTCATTCTTTGTTGTAACTATTCGGTTATCTTTAATTGGGAAAAAACCACTTGCTGTTTTAATTTCTTCAACAGGTAAAGTAAATTCCAAAAATTCAGGTCCTTTTAAAAGACTCTCGCCTAACATAGGAACTAATGGATTATCTTTATTAGCACCCGTAATAATATTTGAATTATCTGGCACTAAAGCACTTCGTCTTAAACCAGAAAAACGTTCTAATTCAAAACTGTTTCTTCCCATGCTCACTGTGATGATCATATCAACAGCATTATTTCTGAAGTATGGCGTTAAGAGCTCTTCTACCATGCCTTGATCGAAGTCTTCAAATCTAACAGGTAAAATAAGCGTTTCTATTTCTGCACTCTTACCTTCAGAGCTAACAACTAAATCATCTAAAACAATTGCGCTAATACCCGATGGATTACTTTGTTTAATGTTTCTATCTAACAAGAAAGGGTCAAAACCTGTTATTAAGATTTTTTTAGAGGTGTCCTTGTCAAATTTAACATCTGTTTGACCGCGTGAATATAATTCAAACTGCCAAAGTAACTTCTTTTGTTGATCTGGCAAAGACTCTTTAAAGGCTTTAGTTTGCTTTAAAGCTTTCGACATTTTAAGTCTTGCCCAATATAGAGGTCGATCATCAAAATTATTGGTATTTTTAAAATACAATTTGGCATCGGTCCATATGCCCTTTCCATGCCTAATCGATAATTGACTAAGCACAGTTAAGTTTCGTGCTTTGTTAATTTGCTCAACAAACAAATTTACACGATCAGATAATGCAGACGAAATTTCTGGCATAATCTTACTAGCTTTATCTATTCGTAGTTCTTCTATGGTTATCGATTGAGCGTTAATACTTAATGTAGAAAATGCTAAGGCGATGCAACACGCCAACTTCTTCGTTATTAACATGAATAAAACGTACCTGTTTTAGTTGTTATCTTAATTAAGGATAGTATACACAAAAGAAAATAAGATCATTAGCCATATTTATATTGATTTTTTCTGTAAAAATGGCAAAGTGACAACCCTGACTACTTGTTCCATGTTTCTTTTCTTTTTTACCTGAAAAATACACCTCAAGACACTGTCAAAAAAATTGTGCAAACAATAAACGATTGTATAATCTAGCAATTATAATTTAACTTTAAAGGAGTAGCGCTTCAATGTGTTCGATCTTTGGTATATTAGATATAAAAAACGGGGCTGATGAATTACGCCCAAAAGCAATAGAACTTTCTCGCCTTTTACGTCATCGCGGACCAGATTGGTCTGGTGTTTACAGCAATGACAAAGCCATTCTAGTTCATGAACGTCTTTCAATTGTAGATACTGAAAATGGCGCTCAACCACTATACAATCAAGATAAAACAAACGTTTTAGCGGTTAATGGTGAAATTTATAACCACAAAGAATTAGCTAAAAACTTAAACGTTGATTACACCTTCAAAACAGGTTCAGACTGTGAAGTTATTCTTCCTTTATACGAAGAGTTTGGTGTTGAGTTTGTTGATAAGCTACAAGGTATGTTTGCATTTTGTTTATATAACGAAACAGACAATTCTTACCTGATTGCGCGTGATCATATTGGTATTATTCCTCTTTACACTGGCTACGATGCAGACGGTAACTTTTATGTTGCTTCAGAAATGAAAGCATTAATGCCGATTTGTAAAACAGTTAGCGAATTTCCTCCAGGACATATTTTAGATAGCCGCGTTGGTGAAGTACAAAAATACTATAACCGTAACTGGCACAAATATGATGCGATTAAAGACAATACAACAAGCACAACTAAGATTCGTGAAGCACTAGAAGAATCTGTTAAAAGTCATCTAATGACTGATGTGCCTTATGGTGTATTACTTTCAGGTGGTTTAGATTCTTCACTAATTTCTGCTATTACGCAAAAATTTGCGGCTCGTCGTATTGAAGAAAACGATCTATCTGAAGCTTGGTGGCCTAAAGTTCACTCGTTTGCGTGTGGTTTAGAAGGTTCTCCTGATTTAGTTGCAGCACAAACTGTTGCTGACAGTATTGGTACTATTCATCACTCAGTTATCTTTACTGAGCAAGAAGGAATCGATGCACTTAAAGAAGTTATCTACCATTTAGAAACTTATGATGTAACGACTATCCGCGCATCTACTCCTATGTATTTAATGGCTCGTAAAATTAAAGCTATGGGAATAAAAATGGTTCTTTCTGGTGAGGGTGCTGATGAAATCTTTGGTGGATACTTATATTTCCATAAAGCACCAAATGCGAAAGAATTTCATGAAGAACTTAACCGTAAGCTAGACCGTTTACATAAGTTTGATTGTCTTCGTGCAAACAAATCTATGTCAGCTTGGGGTATTGAAGCACGTGTACCATTCTTAGATAAAAACTTTATGGATGTTGCAATGCGCATCAATCCAGAAGATAAGCTATGTGGTAACGGTAAAATGGAAAAAGCTATTTTACGTGAATCTTTTGAAGGTTATTTACCAAAAGAAATTTTGTGGCGTCAAAAAGAACAATTTTCTGATGGCGTAGGTTACTCTTGGATCGATAGCTTGAAAGAGTTTATCGAAACGCAAGTAACTGACCATGAACTAGAAAGCGCAGAATACAGATTCCCAGTAAATACACCAGATAGTAAAGAAGCTTATTACTACCGTTGTATTTTTGAAGACAAATACCCATTACCTTCTGCTGCAGATTGTGTAATTGGTGGTAAGTCTGTTGCTTGTAGTACTCAAGAAGCACTTGCTTGGGATGAAAGCTTTACTAATAACGCTGATCCATCTGGCCGTGCTGTTATGAGTGTTCATAACGATAGCTACAAAAACTAATATTTGAAGCCTGCTTCAAACTAAAAAACCAGTCAATAGACTGGTTTTTTTATATCTAACTATAAATACTTTCTAAAGCGCTAAACGAATAACAAAGTTCATAAAGTTAATAGCAATACTTAATCTAGTCAGAGCTATCTTCTTTTGTGTTTTCTTCAACAACAGTTTCTTGTGATCCTGCTTCAACATTGAGATTTTGTTGTGCCGCTTCTTCTAAAGCAATTCTTTCTCGTTCGGCCTTTGAAACATACTTAGGCTTATTACTTTTTTGAAGTTTAGCATTCATCTTTTTAACTTTGCTTTTTAGTACTTGATTGATTTTCTTTTTACGATTCATTGAATAATATCTTATTTATTGGTTCAAAGGATGATCTGCAGGTAACTGCTTAGCAATCCACAACGCTAATTTATGCTTCATATGAGGTTGATCTTCATCACTAACAGCTAATGGTTGAACTAACTTGTCATTAACTAATAAACGGTAAAGTGCTTCTACTTTATCTTTTGCGGCATTTGTTGCTGCAAAGCCTTTGTAACCACGATTTTTAGCATACTTTTCACCTACATCAATGGCTTTTTTTAATAATTCTGCTTCATTCTTAAGTTTTTTCATTTTTACTCTTCCGTGTATTACCACTCAAACTCATTAACAGTTTAGCGATATTCAATAAGTAAAACACGACGAAATTCGTGTGCGGTTACATCAATATTAAGCTCTTGCATTCTTGCTTCTAAACTAGCTAAGTCTTGCTTAACCGTTGAAATGGTGAGTGTATTATTATCAAGCATATAAACTTGTATTAAACTTTTGTAATAAAAATTTAATACAACAAAAGCATTAACGTCTGGTTCATTTTCATAATTATTTGCAGCTGCTTTAATATTTTTTAAGCGTCTATAAATTATATTTTGGATTTGTTTTAGTACCCAAACATAATGAATTTCTTTACAAAAAGGATGATTTTTTAATTGTTGTAAAATACTGATACAGACTAATAGCGCTAAGATAACACCAACAAAGTTGTATCTAAAGTTGCTAAGGGCTTCGCCTGTTTCTGGGTCAACAGCAGGTAACGCGTCACCAAAAAGTTGAATGAGAATAGCGCCAAAGCCAATAGATATAAGGGTTAAACAGGCGACAAATATTGCGATAACTATATTTAATCGTTTACGGTAAATGGATTTATTGATGTCTACTAATTGCATTAAAAAACTACTTAAATTTTCAGGTTGTTATATAAATTTTATGATTTAACTATTTTTATTTTACGCATTTGTCTTATGCGTTGTTATTTGAATAACTCGAATAACGTTTAATTTGGGTCTCTACACCTTGCCTCCATACTCTGGCATTTGAAGCGATACTAATATGATTTTTTGCTCTGGTGATACCAGTATATAACAATTCACGCGATAATAGTCGATTGTCTTTTTGATTGGGCAAAATCATAGCAACATGAGCAAACTCACTTCCTTGAGTTTTATGAATGGTCATGGCGTAAACTGTTTCAAAATGAGGTAATTTACTTGTCATTATCCAACGATAATCGTGTTCATTACTGTTATCTTCGAAAACAGCCATTAAATGCCCTGATTCATTCTTCCAAAGAAAACCTATATCACCATTATATAAACCTTGATGGTAGTTGTTCTCTGAAATAAGAATCGGTCGACCGGCATAAAGGGCTTGGTTAGATCGAATCACTCCTTTTTTGACTAATAAAGAGGTGATCAGTTCATTAATATAATCTACGCCTTGCTCACCCACTCTTGTTGCACACAACACACGAAAGTTAGTAAATAGTTGAAACGCTTCCGCCACACTAGCACATGAAAAAATAGGTAAATAATACTTTTCAATAAGCGGTAAAAGCCAAGAAATAAGATCACCTTTAAGGTGAGTAATTTGTTCAGAATTACCCGTTAATAATGCCCAACTTTGATCGTAATTACCGGCTATAACAGCTTGAGCAATTAATCCTATGCCGCCTTCCCCATCAAAACGTCGGCTTTTAGTTAAGAAAGTCACGCTGTCATGAGTGCTGTTCGTTAATTGTTGAGACTGAGATGATTTATTACTAGGTATTTCAAAACCGGTTAACGCTTTTAAATAAGCAGCATTATCTGAGCTATAACCTAAAAATGGTCTTGGAGCTAAGTCATTCAATACGCTTCCAGCTGAAACAGAAGGAAGTTGATCGGCATCACCTAATAAAATAACTTTGCAGTGTTCAGGTAATGCTCTAAATACACGAGTCATTAACGCGAGGTCTACCATAGACACTTCATCTATCAGTAAGACATCAATATTTAATTTGTTATTCTCATTAAATCTAAAATTTGGCGTATTAGGGATCACTCTGAGTAATCTATGAATAGTATGAGTTTCACTTGGTATTTGATTTAAAATATCATCATCAATAACACCTCTAAAACCATTAACTGCATTAATAATAGATTCAGATAATCGTTGTGCAGCTTTCCCTGTAGGAGCTACAAGTGCCATTTTTAGTTGTGGCTGTATGTTATTAGTATTTTGTTGATGTAAATAGACTAAGGCTGCAAGTAGCTTAGTTACTGTATAGGTTTTACCTGTGCCTGGTCCGCCCGCAATTACACTAAAGTTCTTATTTAATGCATTTGCGATAGCTACTTTCTGCCAATCTATGTCGTTAGTATTAGTTTCATTACTATTTGGATTATCAGGGAAAAGCACCTGTATACACGTTTTATAAAGCGCATGTTGCGTATCAACCGTATGAGAAATATGAACTTTCTGTGTTATGTCGTTAAACAAGTCTTGTTCAAACTTATAATAACGGCGTAAATACAACCTACCGCCATCAAAAACGATAGGATGTCCCGCTTCAACTGAAATATTTATAAAGGTTAATAAATCATTAAGTGTATTTAAATCAGAAAATACAAACCCATGATTTACAACAACACCTGTATCATCACTTAAAAATCCATATTGGGTTTTGGCAATAACATTAATAGGTAAACATGTATGCCCTTCTCGTAAACTTTGGTTAAGCGCCATTAATAGATGGAAGAACTCAACACGCTGGCTCTTATTCAAGTTAAAAACATTAATAAGATCTTGTGCGAAAAAATAATCAATAGGTTCTATGTTAGCTATCTCTTTACGCGCTAACGAAAAGTTGGGATAAACTTTATCTTTTGTAAAATAACCTTGTGAATTAGATACCATTAAATTTTGATCACTCATCACTTTCTCCTGTAAAAATAGCATCAAGTGATTGAAGTTCACTAACGGTTATAGAACGATAATATACACCTGCACCTAAATGATTAGGATCATTAGTTACACCACGTAAATATAAATAGTAAATACCACCAAAATGTTCTTGTGGATCGTAATCAGGTAATGCAAATGACAAATAACGATGCAGAGCTAACGAGTAAATTAAATACTGTAAGTCATAATGATTATGTTCAATATCAGCTCTCATGGCTTCTTGGGTATAAAAACTAAAGTCTTCTCCTAAGAACGTAGATTTATAATCACACACATAAAACTTCCCGTCTTGTTCGAATATCAAATCAATAAAGCCATGCATCATACCTTTCAACTTGTGATAGTGAGGTAATTGTACTTCTTGGATCTGTGCAATGAGATGCGCATTCAATAAACTGTTATCAGATACGATTATTTGTTCTTTACGATGCTGTGCAAGTAGAGATGTTAGATCGCTTGTATTCGTTGCATTCATCGGAAAATAAAATTCACTTTCTACAATACAACGGTCTTTAGATAAATCTTGTAAACAAAACTCACTGGTATTGCTCCCTAATATTTCTGCCCCTTCAACGTGAGTTTGTTGTAGAGATGAAAGCGAAACTAAAGATGCAGTTAATATTTGCTCAAGCCAATGTTGTAAATCAGACTCGCTGTAACCAACGGGTAATTCTCCGTACTTACTTAATGGCCACTCAAAAGCCTCAGCCCAATTAGGTTGATCAAATTCAAGTTTCTCAAAAATGTTATGTAATAAATTACCTGTATGAGCGCCCTTCTCAATAACAAATCGTAACTGACTAGCTTGGTTAAAGTCCGTAGTCAGATTACTTTCATTGTTAACCATATTTGAAAGAACAGATGACAGAAGTAGATTATCTTGTTCGTCTAACTCATTGTCTCTATCGGGTCTTGAAATACCTTTATGTTTAAGATTTTTACTTAGTGCTGTAAAAGAACTTAACCACCAGTCTCGCTCAATCTTACCGGTAAATTTTTCGGCTGATAACGTAGCAGCATCATCAGCGTTAAATGTATGAGTAAAATAACCATCTTCAACAGTTTCATTATCATCTACAGCGACAAAACCAATATCGTTAGGATTGTCTTGCACTAATTGTTGAATGCTTTGTTGAACATCAGTCTCTTTATTCCATAATAAGGTTTGACCTAACGGAGAATTTTCACATTTATCAAACTCTACCGTTAATAAATAACAGCGTTGCTCTGCTCTTGTTACTGCAACATATAAAAGTCGCACAGCTTCTGCGTAAGCTTCATCTGCCATAGCTTGTTTAGCTTTTTCTGTACCGTCTAAACTTAGAGCTAGGTTACCTTGTTCATCATGGTATTCAATAAAAGTGACAGCTGATGCACCAAATTTTAGAGGATCTTTAAAGCGTGTCGCAAAAGGAACAAATACAATAGGATATTCTAAGCCTTTAGCGCCATGCTGAGTAACAATACGGATAAGGTCGTCGTCACTTTCTAAACGTAGTTCAGCCTCAATATCAGGATTGTCTTGTTGAGCTTGTTGCTCAAACCAGTATAGTAACTCTTGAGGTTGTTTATGGCGCTGGCTTGCTGACTGCAACAGTTCAAATAAATGCAGTAAATTCGTTAAAATACGATCTTTATCTTGGCTGAAACCAGTAAAGTGTTCGTGCATTAATTTCAACGCCATACCGATAAAACCTTTCGATTCCCACTCTTGCTTTAACGTTAAGAACGACAGTTTCAAATTCTGCCAGGCTAATTCATCGTGTTGTATTGAATACATTTTATTAGGAGTAAAGCCGAGTAAATCTGATGCTAATGCTGCTGAAAAATAACGATCGTTTTCAACAAACAATATACCTTTTAGCACTTGCACTAGCTGTTTCGTTTGCTCACTTTTCAGTAAATTAGAACGATTACTCATAAATACCGATGCTAAACCCGCATTATCTAGTGCTTCTTTAATGACTTTAGCTTCGCTACCATCACGTACCAGAATTGCAATATTCTGAGGTTGAATAGATAAATCAGAATTAAGTAAACGAATAATCTCGTTAGCACACCATTTTGACATTGTAGGTCTAAAGGATTGAGGAACAACGCCTCTCGATTTTTCAGGACTAAAATGAATAAACTGTAAAGCTTTATAGCTAGCATCATCTAACTGCTTTTCTTTTGCTTTAGGTGAAGCATTAACAGGAGAATATTCAATAGAATATTTAAATACGTCTCGTGGTAGTTCGGATAAGTTATTACCATAAAACAGACGATTATAACCTTGAATCATGGCCTCGCTTGATCGCCAGTTTGTATCCATAACCCATTGATAATCACAACCCGAACGTGCCGCTAAATAAGCAAATACATCACCACCTCTGAAACCATAAATAGCCTGTTTAGGATCACCTATCATGTAAAGTGCTGCGCTAGATTGATGGTAATAAATAGCCTGTAAAATAGTAAATTGCTGTGGATCTGTATCCTGAAATTCGTCTACTAATGCCACAGGGTATTGTTTAAATAACAACTCGGCTAATAGATTGTTTTCACCTAAAACCTGAGTTTGTATCGAGTTACCACTTAAGTCTCCATCTAAATCTCTTGATAAATTTAAACCTTCTAAATCAAAACCTTCACCACAACGCGTTACGCAAAACTGATTAGCTAAACGTGTAATTAAGTCGTCAAAACTTACTAAATCTCTCGTGTGCTTTTTATTATTCACATCGGCTCTAATGGAATAAATACCTTCACGAACAATCGTTAAAGCACGTGCTCTATTAATACTCTTACTCAGTTTTTTAGCTAAAGCTTTTACTTGTTTTACAGGTTCAAAAATCTCAAGTAATTCAGCTTTATGTTGAGAACGTGAATAGCGTTTGCCATCAATAAAAGCATCTGCCATTTTACCATTGGCTAACTCAAGTGCCGAAGGTAAATCTGTTACTAATAGATTTTCTAATAACAATAACCAGTCTATTAATTGTTGCAGTTCTAATTCGCGTAATTCTCTGTCTTTGCCCTTTTTAACATCCACTAAATAAGCCACTAATTCGGCGTTATTATTTTCTAAAGATTTACAGGCTTGTTTAACCAGATCTACAAAATTATTAATAACAGACACTTCATCAATTAAATCTAGCGTGTTATTTCTGCCAATAGCTTTTGCGAACTGATTAACAAAGGCATGAGGCGTTGCCCAAAACTCAGATATAAGTAAAAACTCTGATGGCGATTTTTGCCCTAATACTCGATACCAATCTTGTGTGCTTTCCAAAAGTACATCGTTGCAATCAGATTCCATGGCCAAGTTAAATGCTTGCCCACTGGTAAATGCATGTTGGGTAAGCACTCTTTTACAAAATCCATGTATAGTAAAAATAGATGCTTCATCTAAATACAGTAAAGCTTGTTTTAGGCGTACTTTGGCATCATCAGCAGCAACATGTTTGGCAATTGCAATAAAGTATTCGTCTTCTACCGATAACGTATCCCAATTGTTTAGTGCATCTCGAATAAATGCATCAATACGTCCTCGTAACTCTTCGGTAGCATCCTTAGTAAATGTCATTACCAATATTTGTTCAACTGTTAGGTTTTTCTCTAATAATAAACGTAAATAAATACGTGTAATGTTAAAGGTTTTGCCTGTACCCGCACTGGCTTCTATTAAATGCTTGCCTTGCAAAGGAATAGTATGTGCCACCAGATTGTGTACTGTATTTGGGTTAACCTGGTTTAACTCATCAATGTTTGAGGTGTTAATAGAGTCGATCATTTTATTTGCTCCCTTGCGTTAAACATATCAAGGTACAAATACTCAAGCTCTGGGCGAACCTCTTCAATGAGCGGACAATTAGGCCAAAAATAATGAATATAAGGATCATGACCAATCGACATCAAAGCGTTAGGATCATCCCAAAACAGTTCAAATTGCTCTTGTTCAAACACTTTAGCGCTAAAGGCTTTTTCGGCTAACTCACCATTTACTAACACCGCCTGCTGTGAACCTTTTACAAAATAACGGATAAATTTAACTAATTGAGCTTCAGCATCTATAACTTCGACATACTTATATTGAATGACTTTCTGACTTTTAGTATCAAAATAAAAACCATGAGTTGCACTAATGTTATCCAGCGATATTGCTTCTGCCGATTGCTGTAATTTAGCTATCGCTAAAATACATTGATGAAAGTATAACGTAATAAAATCTTTAAACTTAGGCGTACTACTGCGATAAAAAACCAGTTTGTTATCACTAATAGGTAATTGGGTAGAAAGCTTTATATTAATATTTTCAGTCTTTGTAGGCTCAAAATATGAGCCTAAGCCTAAATCATCAGCAGATATACTCAATGAAACAGTACAATTTGCCTGGGTTTGAACTACTGCACTGTGCTCGTGAATGATTTGGCTAAATTGTTCGGTATCTTGTTTCCAGTTTTCAAAAGTTTTATCACGAATAATGCTTTCAGGAAATTTCCCCGATAAAGCAGCTGATTTTAAGGTGCGTTCTACAAGTTGCTCTCTTTCTTCATTTGATAACGTATTTTCTTCATTGCACAAGTCAGGTAGATAGCTTTTTATCAATTGCTCACGAAATAAATAACTTTGTAGACGATCAAATTCAAAAGGTTCAACGTCTTCTAACTCTAGAGAACGAATATTCAGATCTAAGTTAAGCTGACTTTGTGCGAAACTTCTTGATGGATGCTGAAAAAATGAAATCAGTTGAGCAAGTTCTAAATTTAAAACATAACTGCCATCTGGTTCTTGCTCGAGCATTTCCTTCACTGAAATATTCAAATCGTTTGCGGATATTTCAGTAGATGAACTACCTGAAAGGTTCAGGTTTAGCCAATGGTTATCAAAGCTTTTTAACTGACCTTTATAATTTTTCTCACTAAAAGGCTGCATCGGCAAATGTCTCAATTTACCATGTATATTTGGGCTTGCCTCATCAGCGTTCAGGCTGTCATCTTCATTTAATAGTGACCAGCCATAACCAAGCTGTAAGTATTCCATTAACTCTTTTAAAACCAACGAAGCCTGTTTCGGAGAGTTATTTTTAATGTTTTTCCCTTGGTAGCTTAGGTATAAAGATTTTCGAGCTGAAATTATCGCTTCTAAAAACAAATACCTGTCATCACCACGACGCGATCTATCACCCAACATAGCAGGTGTAACTGACATTAAATCAAAGCTAAGCGGTTGGCGTTGACGAGGGAATAAACCATCATTCAGCCCTAATATGGCTATCACTTTAAAAGGAATACTACGCATAGGTAACATGGAACAAAAAGTTACTTGCCCAACAATAAATTGCCTACCTGGATCGGGTTCACTAAAATGCTGATTTAAGAAATCTCTAACAATCAGTAAATCAATTTTTTCTTCAAACTTTGCATGAGTACAATATTCAATTAACGACTCAATAGCCTGTTCTACAATGATAAAGCCATCATCGTTAGTGGTATCAAACAACTCAGCAATTAACTCATTTAAGAATTTTTTCCATTGCTCGGCAGTACGTGCTTTAGCCAAACTTAATGAGAACAATTGTAACTGTTCTAAAATAAGCATTAGTTGACCAAGCAGTTCTCCATCATTGCCTTCAATGGTTGGAAGCAAAAGCTGTTCTTCATAAATAGTTTCAAAGTCACCATAAGCGAAACCACGTAGTAGACGTGACAAGCCTTGTTGCCATGTAAAACTATTGGTTACCGCTGTTGATTTTAGAGTTTGCTGTTTGTGTTGTTGATCAAGGCCCCAATGGATAGATGCGTGATCTAACCATACCGATATTTTATCAATATCTTCCACACTTAAATCAAACTTGGTTTGCATTGCTGGGATTCTAAGGAAAGATAAAAGCTGAGATACTTGAAAACGGCTATCTGGTAAGGTTAACAGATCAGAAAACGCAGCAACTACGGGTTCAGAATCTTTACTTACACGATCTGCAATAGAACAAGGTAATGGCGGTACTTTATCGTCAAACTCTTGCCAACCTCTTGCAAATACTGCATTTACGTACGGTGCGTATTCTTCTACTTGCGGACACATAACCAAAACGTCTTTAGGTGTTAATTCACTATCATTATTAAATTGATGAAGTAACCAATCGTGTAAACCTTGAACTTCTCTTAAAGCACTATGGCAACTTGTAAAAACAATAGAGTCATCCAACTTCTTTATCGGCTCAATACGAGCATCAGATAAAGTTAAAATATCGTGCTGTACTTGTTGTAAAACGCTGATGTTAGGTACTGAATTTAAAGCGTCAGTATTAGTTGGATTACTTTCATCAAAGCTTGCAAGTTCACTGTCGTGAATATCTTCAAAGGCATCGATATTTATTGTACTGTAACCATGTAGTAATGCCATAAACTCACGGCCTTGCTGGCCTAAATTAGCTAACAACGGATTACCTACAGATGCAGTAATATCATCATATCCGTCAACCCATTTTTGTATCGACTTAATGGCTTGCTTCTCGGTAATAACATCACCCCAATAGGAATAACATGGATTGAGATGGAAAAAATGCACATCAACATACTCACTCAACTCATTAACAAACGATAACCACATGGGCGCCATAATATTAATCCCAAAAAATGAAATACGTTTTGGCAAAGCATTGTTAAGATGTTTTTGATCGAAACGGCCTTCTTTTAATTGAGTTATCGCTTGCTCGATTAAGTTAATTGGATTGTAAGATTGTTCACGTGTAAGCAAGTACCATAACTTGCCTTGCCACTTGGAAATATCTGCAGCGTCTGATTGTTGTGCTTGCACAAAACCCGCAGTAAAGTTGCCGTTTTCCCAATTATCTATCCATGTTGGTCTAAATATTAAATATTGTTCAAATAAATCGGCCATTTGACAAGCTAACTGATAACGTTTTAGCTCTTCTTCGCTAGCAAATTCAGTACTAGCTTTTAGGTATAATGATTGATCAGACTGGCTATTATTTTGAGGAGAATTTTGACCATTCCAATAACGAGTCGCGGTAGTGAAATCGACATCTTTAATCACCTCATTTTTAGCTAATAAGGTAAATATTCGCCATGCGAGCACTTCTCTTGAGAAAGGAGATTGATCGGGAACGTCTTCTTCGCTAGCTATTGTTCTAACAAGCTTCCATAGAAACTGAGAAGGTAACGCGTAATCAATATTCATACTGATACCGCGTTGTTTGGCCAAAGACATGTTAAGCCAATGCTGCATTCCAGCATTCTGCACAATAACAACATCTTTTGAGAAAATAGGAAGAGGTGAAACCTGTTGGATTTTATCTAACAGAACTAATAAGTTTTCCATTTTATTAGCGGGATAAAGGTAGATCACACATAGCCTTTTTTATCGATTTAAATTAGCTAAATTTAAACATAAGCATTTGTATAATACGAGTTAAATAACGTATTTTTATCGATTAAATTAACTGAATAAATTATGCTAAAAAGTGTGTGATTAAATGTTCAAAATATGATTGTATTTCACTCAATAAAAGACGTTACCGTTTATACTCAAACATATAATTTAGAAAGAATGACAAAGACTCAATAATGCAAACACCAAACAATTTAGATTCAGATAACTCTAATCAGTTTGAAGCTTCAAAACAAACTATAGAAAATAAGTTAAAAGCAATTGAAGCTAAACATGGATGTTTTTCTGATGAATAAAGAAAAAACGATGATTTATAGATAATTAGATAACTTTGAACGTTAAGCTTGGTCCTGAATTACCAGTAAATCCAACTCCCATTACCATTATCTAAAACATAGAACAAACATCAATCACTCGTAACTTTTGATTTGTTACATAAGCAACTTTACAACCATCGGGAGATACTTCTGTGTGTCGTACAGTTCCTCTAGTGATTTGAGACGCTGTTCCATCATGAATAAGCCGAAGTCCATCAATACTTCCTTTATTATTGACTGCACCAATAATACCTACTTTTGTTGGTTTCGCATGTTGAAGTGCTGGACTAATATCAATTAACTCAAACTTTCCATTTACATGTAAAACCCTCACTGTTGCTGTAGTTTCTATGGAAGGGAATCTATTTTCTATCACATAAGCCTTTAACCAACTAATCCATTTGAAATCTGGAGTGAATGCACTTGACGAAGTCATCAGTTCAAGGGATTGACCATTAGCTTGATAATATATCCACCTTTTATCTTTTCCATATTTTTTTGGAATTCGTACACATCCATGTTCTGAGTTTAACTTCCATGCGTCATAGGCCTCACCGCTGGTGTTATCAAGAGGGCATTTATCTATAGGAGGTAAGTATTGGAAAGGCTTACTTTTAGCTTGATCATATTCTTCTTGAGTTTCCGAGTCTAGGTTACCATATAACATCTTAGGTTTAGACGTATGTTGGTTGTTTTTAGGGTTGTATCCACCCATAGCTAAACGGATAAGTATTTTTCCATTTTTATACCCTATCAACTGACCTTTTTTATAAAGCACAGTATTTTTAGTTATAATATCCAGAATATTTACTTGTTTTGACGATTCAAGATCAGAATATTCTACACCAGAAAAGCTATTTTTTCTTTTCGTGGAATTAACACCATAAATAACTTTATCAGCAGACAGCCAGCTAACTACAGAGCCACGTCCCATGCTGTCGACATAACCACTCCCTTCAATATATGCATATGGCTCAGATTCCGCAATAGAGAGTCTAAGCGCATCAGCGTATGCACGTTGCTCACTCTCTGGAAGATCTTCTATTCGATTATTTTTATCAGGAGAGCATCCTTGAACTATTAACATAATTATTAGAAAAAAATAATTTAGCCAGTTTTTTAGATGTAGTTGAGCAATGTCATTCATTTGTAATTATCCATTTACTAGTTATCCATTTAGTGATTTCTGATTATGTAGATGTAGCAGCAACAAAATCATTTTTCTATTTAATAATTTGCCAAGTATCAGGTAAACGCAGTTTGTTGCATTATATGTTCAAAATATTATGTAATATTTTAGAACCTATGAACTAAATCTCGAAAAATTTATGTCGCTTGTTCATCTTTGATAAATGAACCTACAGGCGGTAACAACATAAGTTAAATGCTATTACTCTGATTTATAAAGAAACCAACAGCTAACACGCCATCGTAAGTTCACGAACCTTTGCAATACCTTTACCATCAAAAACAAATTCAAAGTGTTGAGTTTGAACCGCTGACTGAACATGTACAGGAGACATGAGTCCCCAACAAACAGCGTCTTTATTTCTGACTGAGCGATATTGAATACCCGCTTCTTCTAATTTTTTTACTTTAGCACCAAAAATTCTAGAGGCGGTGTAATCATTAGGTGTATGAATATCATCAAGTGAAACAGCATCAATAAGTTCTGCTGAGAACATTACTTTAAGGCACCGCATATCAACGGTGTCGTAGTGAAGTCCTTCAACATTTTGAAAATACTTTTCTTGATGGTATCTAGTCTCCGCTATAGCGGTTTCAGTGGTATCTGCAAGGTAAAGCATACCGAAGGAGCCATCACTGAAACGAGAGCCGTCGGGAGTAACATGGGTAAATGGCGCCGTAACATAGTTTACCCCTGTTATACCAAAAGGTATTTCATTGGTTGGAATAAGATTTAGGTCGCCAAGCTCATCAAGATGTCTGGGATTGGTTAAAGCTTGCAGAGCGTATGCAGTCTCAAAGTCTGTTTCGTCTATTACGTCATCGAATAAGGTAATTGGCGGAAACTTTGAATTAACCATGCGATAAGAGGCTTGTTTAGAGAAAGATACGCGCTTCAGCTCTACCATTGTCCGCTTCTCATGCTGTCGATTCGCTTAAATACTTCATATAAAGCGCCAAAGTTTCCCGTGCTAATAATAGATAGCGGACTTTTACCATTAAAGTATGGATTGTTATTAGGCATACCCATAAAGCCATATACGTTATCAGGGTTAGAGTATATTATTCTTAGCGCCTGATGAATATTAGCAAGATAACTCAGGCGTTCAAGCTGGTCGCTGCTTAAAGAGGCAGAGCTAGGATCTTTTTGATAACGGTGAAAAGAGCTTTTCGGGATCCCTAAAATCGCTTGTTTTTGAGCAGCGGTGCATCCCCACTTTTCAAGGATATTGTTGCCCATGGTAAAAGCTGCACTATGGTTGATGCGTGGTGCATATTGAGCTTCTGCGATCGTTGCCATTGCTTTACTCCCTAATTGAACAATGAAAACATTTTAGTCTCAATTGGAGTATATGTCAATAAATAGTCTCATTTAAGACAGTAGGTGATATAGAGGCGATGTATTCAAATGGGTAAATTATAATGTCGAGTCTGGAGCTTACTTTACCTAAACTGGTTTTAAAAAACATGGATGGGGCTGATATTAACCATACAAGAAAATCAACAATCATAACCTAGTTCATCTGCTTTAGTGGACACCTCCCCGACACTGTCGTAGAGGCGTTCCAATAGGTCTAAATACCCAAATATACCCAATTTAAAAAGACATTATTTAGTCCTGTCAATTTCCAAATTAAACCAACATAGTCAAACTTACGATACGATGTTTTATTAAAGGGAGTCAGAGTTAATCTTTTTGTTTACCAAGGAAAAAAGCAATAAGTAAACCACAAGCTAACGAGGCTGGTATTCCAATAAAAAAACCACCAATAGTACCATAAAGGCTAATAAATAAAGCAATAGCTATACAATAAAGTGCCAAAGCAACCCATCTATAGCCTTTGCTTTTAGAACGAAGTCTAAATAGACTTATGCTAATAACGAAAGATAAAAGCGCAGCCAAATGTATAATTAAATTCATGCCATTTGCCCTTCTAATCTTAATGTGTTTTTAGCTTTCAATCTTTTATTGATGCCTTTCGTTCCCCACACGAAACTTGTGATACCTAGCACTAAGAAAGTCAAATCTACCAGAGTTATAAAGTGATTATTTTGCATAAACGCATGACTATTACTCAACATAATATTGAGTGGTAACACAGAAATACAAGCAACTGAAAAAACAAGAACCGTTAGTTGTAGATATCGATGATAATTAATAGGAAATACAGCTAGAACGAACCAAGCCAACCATGTGTAGAAGAACAATGGACCAAAGTAGTTATTATGCAGTGATCCTGCTACCGCATAATTTAATATCAGTTGTGCTGGAAATAAAACAGCGCAAGCTAGAACCAATCCTCCACAACTACCAATAATAACGCGATTCCAGCGTTGATAAGCCACAATGGAAAGACTAGGATTACTTCCGCGAGTACGTTTACTTAGCCACATCATCATGCCTGAAAGTGGCAATAAAGCTGTTGCTAAACCTAAGAATGTCCAAAGTAATTTTACAAATATGCCGCCAAAGTTACCAAAATGTAAAGGAAAAAGCAGGTTAAGTACTTGTATAGAAACACCTGGAATATCACCTAATGTACTCATAGATTTAACAAACTCACCGTCACCTTTAAATTGAATTAGCTGTGTTTGAACGGCTTCACCACCTAATATGCTTAAATAGACTTCTGCGTTAGCGTCATTATGGGCCATAACAGTTATGTTTCTTATCGACGCTTTAGGGTAACGTTGTTCTGTCTCTATTATCATTGAATCTAATTGAGTAGGAAGGTATTTATGGCTGATCTCTGGTGTAGGAATTACAGTAAAGGTTTCAACCAACTTATCTTGGTCTCCACCAAAACTAACAAAAGCAGCGGCAGGTAATAAAATGACATTAGCTAAACCTAAAAATGCTCCTGTAAAACCGATAACGCCATAAAACAAACTCCCCCAAATCCCCATCACTTTATGAGCATCACTTACAAGAACATCAAGACCTTTCTTTCGTCTAAAAGTAAACAACTCCTTGAGGTATTGTCGATGAATAAACAAACCTGTAATTGTAGACACTAATAAAGTGAGCCCTAAAAATCCGGTTAATATAAGCCCTATCGGACGACCAAGATGCAAATCAGCATGAAAATGACCAATAAATGAAGGTGCATCCGTTTTTCTATTGTCATAATACGCTTGTGCTAGACCATAATATTCATTAACTAATTCAAATGTAATTGGATCAAACTCATAGGCATATGCAGTTTCTTCTTCATAGTTTTCGTCACCTTCGTGAGACTCAAACAGTATTGTAAGTAAGTGAGTTTGGTAACCGTTTGGCATATAAATATGAATATTCTTAGCAAAATCTTCAGGGACCTTTTTATGATATTCATTAACCAGTTCTGTAATTTTAACCGCTGGCACACTTTCAAATTGATGTATTTCTGGATTCGCCCAAATCTTTAATTCTGGACGTGAAAGCACAGCTATGGCACCCGTAAATGCAACAATAAAGAGCAAAATAGCGGTTATAACACCTACCCAGCTATGGATCATAAATAACTTTTTAAGATTTATAGGTTTCATGTTGAGCTCCCTGTTAACGCTAAATAACTAAAGAGCGCATGCGTTATAATCACTAACATCATTAACACAAAGGGATGCCATGCTTTTTCAGCCATGTAAGAATAAATGAATAATACTGGCCAAATAATTGGAAATAACATAATAGGTAAAACTATTTGTTCGCTTTCTTGAAAAGGAATATAAGTTGTCATTCCTGGGATCATCACAACAGCTGCTATTAAAGTTAAAACACAGGCATTGAAATGACGCCACCGTGTTGCTGTAAACGTTTTCTTACTGTTCATGGTTGAGGTCTTTTAATTATTATCTATTAAAGGTTAAAGTATTGTTGTTAGGGCTTATTATTAATGGTGAGCTAAGATTCCCAGACTTGTAGTAGATGGAACATCTCTAATATTTCAAAGCATAATGATTTACATAAATACTGTTAAATCGTACAAAACTTTAATACAAGCACACCAATATTAATGATAACTATTCGTATTATAGTTAGTTTGTATGCGTTATATCAATCACTAATGTATTAAATATTTAAATGCATTCTTTAATAGGAGTGAGTCATTTACTCCGAAGACTAAAATCAAAAGTAAAAGTAGTCAAAATCGAGGATTTTAAGTAAGAGGATATTGAAAGGACAACACAAATAAAATGAATGTAATCGAAGAGCCTATATAGATTAACAGGTGTAATAAGGCTATATTTTACAACCTTTAAGATTTTTTAAATAAACTTACACATACCATGACCTAGATAATCACTTGGTCTTAATAAGTAATGATATTTACTATAAAAATCTTCTTTACCTTTGGCTGAGAAAAGACCAATGGTAGAACCTTCATATGCTGCCGATGTTAAATAGCTTTCGATATGTTCCATTATCAGTGAACCTATTCCCTGCTTTTGGTATTGCGGCTCGACGACAACGTCCTGAATATAGAAGTACATTGCACCATCTCCAACAACACGTCCCATGCCAATCAGTTGTGAATTTTCATATACGGTAATATGAAATAAAGAATTAGCTAAACTTTTGCTGGCAAGTTTTGAATCAAGATCACCCCAACCGACTTTGCTTCGTAAGTTTACAAAGTCAGTAGCTGTAGGTTTCTCAAGTTTAACTATATATTTATCTTGCGTCACAGAAGTCTCATTTCTAGAAAATCATAAAATTCAAACTCGCTACAACTTAGCTTGAATACGTTTATAACTTAGTTTAAATGCCTTACTTGTCACTTGTTTTTGCTTATCGTCTAACGCTTGATATTCTAACGAGCTATAAAGCTGGCTAAACTTTGCAAATTCAAAAGCGATTTCAGGTAGTTGTTGTTTGATCACTAAAACAAAATCTTTAGGCGTCATATCTAATGGTTTATGGACGCCCTGCTTGCTAAGTTTTTCTATGATAAGTTGATAAAAGTAATTATTTGAATGAGGTTGCCTTGCTGCATTAATTTGTCTTATAACCCACCATAAAATTAAAGCACTTAATAACAACAGACCACTTTTAATAACGCTAATAAATTCGATGTCTTTTAAAGATTTAAACGCCAATGCGAGTTGCGCTAAAAACTGATTTTGTTTATCCGCTGTATAACCAATAACCCAACGTGTCCAATTATAGTCTAGGGCTTCAAGTTGTAACCTAATCGCGTTAATTAAAGGGTTATTGTTGCTGTAACGTAATAACGAAAAAGCATCATTTGAAGATGCTGCTTGCTCTCGTAATAACTCATCAGAAAAACCGCGTTCAACACGTTCAGGGTTTATCGCCGCTGTTGGATCTACTCTTATCCAACCTTTATCTTTAAGCCAAACTTCACTCCAAGCATGCGCATCACGTTGATAAACACTAAAGTAACTACCTTGCGCATTATATTCACCGCCCATGTAACCTGTTACTAAACGCGAAGGAATACCAGCAGCACGCATCAAAAATGTAAAGCTACTAGCAAAATGTTCACAAAACCCTGCCTTAGTTTCAAAATAGAATTGGTCGAGGCTATTGTTATCTAATCTCGGTGGATTAAGAGTGTATCGATAAACGTCTTGATTGAATGTGGTTAATACTTCTTGGATCAGATCTGCATTACCTTGTTTATCGTTAGTATATTTAGCGCGTAAACCTTGGGCTTTTTCAACTAATCTCGGGTTACTGCTTTCTGGAATGTCTAAATTACGCTGATAAGAATAATCATTTATATCAATAGCTAATGGCATTTCAACGTAACTCGTTACGTAGTAGCTTGTATTTTGTGTAATTGGTTTCTTGCTATAAAGAGAATAGTCTTGACGATGATAGATTTCATTACCTTGAGTTCTATTTGTATCAACTCTTGCTAGGTCTAAAGCGTATAACCAGTTTTGATATGTAGGTGAAGTGATCACTTGATAATCAAACGTCTTACCCGAAGCATTAGCCGGATCAAAAAAGTATTGGTAAACAATATTACGGCCTGATTTATTATCAAGTCGATCTTCTAGTAGACCACCCAAACCTGTTTTCCATGATTGGCCATCAAACCTTTCCATGACAATTGTTCGCCAATACATTTGCGAATATGCAGGTACTTGATTGTCAAACTTAACTCTAAAAGCCAATTCATCAGACAAAGCAAGATTTGCAATATCACCAACTTTAACTGAATCAGATAAGCCAGTTTTAGCGCTTTTTGCTGTTGGAACTGCCCATAAAGGTGCTAGTTTAGGAAATACAAAAAACAAGCAGATAGCTAATGGTGCACTTTGTAGGAATATTTTTGCAGCTATATTTAAGTTAGCAGAATATTTTTTAGATGGAGCAAAATAACCGATAATTAATGTAAAGTTAAAGATGATGATAAGAGAAAGGATAATGGCAAAATACAAAGATTGTTGGAAAATTAACGAGGCAATTAATACAAATAAACCAAGTAGGATCATTTGATAAAAATCACCTCTTTTATTTAACTCAAAACTTTTTAAAACATACGACAAACACAGTAAATGTAACATGGTTGACAGCAAACCTAATGCTTGAGATGTTAAAGCCAGCAGAATACAGCCAGTTACAGACAATATGCCAATTAGCACTTTATTAGGCTTTTGAGTAAGCTTTTTAAAAATAGATAACTGCCAGCCTAAACATATTGCGATAATAGATAACATCCACCACGACAGTTCAAACGATAACGTTAACAAATTCACAAACTGACAAATAATAAGCAACAAAACACTTTGCTGACTTAAGTTAAAGTCTTGTTGATATGCACTTGCACTGTTATTTTTGTTTAAGCGTTTTTTAAATAACATTAGTGTTTCGCCTCAACATTGAAGGAGGAATAAGACTGTCCTTTTCCGTATAAAGCTAAGGCTTGTAGGCAATTTTTTAAATGTAAACTGCCTGTAGATGGTGAAATTTGAAGATTATCGAGTTCTAAACCAAAAGGAATATTACTCTTATGATGATCGAGTATTAAAAAGCACAACATCTCTAATTTAGTTTCAATTGGCGCTGCCGGTAATTGTTGTAATGTTAACCAAATTGTACTTCCAAGTTCTTGTTGCGTTGTTTTAGTTAACCAACCTTGTCCGCGAGCAAGTTGTTTCCAAGCAATTTGAGCATTCGATTCACCCTGCTTGTATTGCCTAAGTTCGCCAAAATCATCACCACCTTCAGAAATAGTATTACCATTTAATTCTTCATGAAGATCTGAAACATCTTGTTTAATATGATTAAACACCTTCTTTTCTGGGTAAGTTAATACTTCACAAGCAAAATCGAGATGTGTCCAACAAACAAATAAACCAAAAGCATATTCACTTGAGATTTTTAATCGACCAGGATTATTAACTCCGCGAGTTAATGCTTGAAAAGGAATGTTAATTTCAGACTCACCCGAGTTAATCATGTCTGCATATGCTTTTTCGTTGTCTTCAAATACAAAGCTGATATTGAAACGTGGTTTTTTACTAATAATTGATAAAGGTATCGTTACAGTTTGAGTCGCATAAGCGGTAACCTTACTATTAAAAATGAACTGCAAACGCGATAAATTGAAAAAGCTGTACATCATTGAAGTTAAAAACACGCTAGCAAATAAATAACTCATTAAGATGATGAGATTATTTTGGTAGTTAGTACCTAAAAGAAAAAGGATCAATACAGAAAAAACATACGCATAGCCAAACTTAGTGGGCACAATAAATATGTTTTTATTACCTAAGCTTTGTTTATGTGATGCAGGTATCCTTTGATTCAGCCACTTATTAAAGCGTTTTCTAAACCATTGTTTAATGTTTGAAGATTCGGGCTTAGCTGTCATAGAGGATTTGTTGGATCGACTTGTTGTAAAATATTTTTGGCTGCGCTCATTTCATTACCCATTGAAATAGAACCTGTAGTATCTAATCTGTGTTCACATACAGCTTCGAATACGGCTTGAATGTCTTGTGGTAACACATGGTCTCTATTGTCCATAAACGCCCAAGCTTTTGCTGATGCTAATAAAGCCTTACCAGCTCTGGGCGATAACGGATTAACGTTACCTATATTTTTACGAGATACCTGACACAGGGCGATCACATATTCCAAAATAGACTCAGAAACATGAACATCTTCAATTAACTTTTGAATATCAAGTAACTGCTCAGCAGTAATACAAGCCTTTAGGTTATTAATATCTTCTCGATTATTACTATTTGCTAATATTTTCTTCTCAGCCTCTAAACTCGGAAAACCTAAAGTAATACGCATAGTAAAACGATCTAATTGCGACTCAGGTAACGGATAAGTGCCAGAATGAAACAGCGGGTTTTGTGTGGCTATAACAAAGAAAGGTTCAGGTAACGCATACGTTTTCCCATCAATACTTACATGGGCACTTTCCATTGCTTCAAGCAAAGCACTTTGTGTTTTGGGGCTAGCTCTATTAATTTCATCAGCTAATACGACTTGATTGAAAATAGGCCCTTTATGTAAAGTAAAAGCATTTTTGTCTGTATCGAAGATAGAAATCCCCACAACATCAGACGGTAGCATATCACTAGTAAATTGAGTACGCTGATAAGATAAACCAAGTGTTTTTGAAAGTACTTGGGCTAATGTTGTTTTACCCATTCCAGGTAAATCTTCAATAAGAATATGACCTTTAGCAAATAAGCACGCTAAAGAAAGTCGAATTTCAGGTTCCTTGCCGATGACGATAGAACCTACTTGCTGAACAACATTAGCGATTAAGTGATGCATAATTCCTACTACAGGCTTATAAGCCAAATATTAACAAACAGCCTAATTGGTTGATCTGTTTGAAATTTGATTATTGAATTACCTTAAACTTACCGTATAAAAGTTTATAGCTCAATTGAAATAAAGATAAACTTGACTGAAATTCACAGAGTTGGGTTAAAACAAACGACAGCAAGTAATTTCAAAACTGTTTAGGATGCAGGCAGATAAACTGATGTTAGGTGATAACTATAGAAAGTGAAGGAGTAACAATACAAATAATGTAATGCAGTAGTTAGATGGTGTAATTTAAAGAGTTAATCAACATAAACAACAGGAATTGCTCGTTCATTTTCACACTCATACGAACCCATTTCAAATTCACGACAAGTCCAAGGTCTATTCTCATAAATAGTACACATAGACGTTTCACGATCTAAAGCTGAACAATAACCATCATCTAAGCGGAGCATCGTTTCACCGCCCCACTCATCATGTGCAATGTGTTCTTCGGGAACACCGGTGTCTGAAATTATCATCACTTCTAATCTGCAACAACAAGCTTGGCAAGTTGCACAGGTAATATCAGGATTCAAATCGTCACTGCTGCTAAGCTCTGAGTGTGTTATTTCAATGATTTTTTCAGACATAGGTTACATAAATCGTGGTTAATGGCGCATGGTAACTTACCTGAATTAGATAACATAATAATATTCGTAATAACGAGTATTAAATCTAATAAGTTAAGTACAAATAAAAAAGGCTGATCAAATTGATCAGCCTTCCATAAAACAATTCGAAAATGATTTATTTCATTTTTCTTCTAGCAGCTACTAAACCAAATACACTCAAGCCAAATAAAGCTAAAGTTCCAGGTTCAGGTACTGCAAAAGCTGCTGGACCATTTGAAACAGCAACAACACTAATATCATCTAAAAAGTTACCGTAGGTATTTCTTTGTTGGCTAATAGAAGTAAATGTTAAAGTAGCAAATTCATCATCAGCAACAAAACTATTAGTGAATATACTCCACTCACCAACAATATGGTCATCTAAAACTGAAGTTAGATTGTCTACACTAACGCTGAAACTTTCGTTACTAGCAGTACCTGAACCTAATCGTGCGCTATAAGCAAAAAATAGTTCGTATGTTTGACCTATTTCAGTAGCAAATGTTTGAGATATAGACCAAGCTCCGTTATTTCTACCGGCAGCTGCAAGTTCAGCATGATAATCACCTTGGTAAGAATCGATTCCTAACGTGCCCCATAATTCGATATTACTTCCGTCCCAGCCATTAACATCATCAGAGCTATAGAAACTCCAACCGTTACCACCGCCTAAAGCAGAACCAGTAGACTCTTCAAAACTTCCATTGACTATCAGGTTAGCATTGACAGTAGCGGCACAAAACACAGACACAATAGAACCTAAAACAATATTTCTTAAAACTTTAATACTCATAAAACTCTCCCTTATAGGATGATACAACAATATGATTTATACATTGGACTCAATAAAGCATTTTTGATGCCAACTTTATTAAGTTATTGGTTTTAAGTTATTAGAATTCCAAAAAGATAAAACCAGAAAATTAAGTGTAAATTTTATCGACGTAAAACGGTTAACAAAAACTCAAACATGGCAGTTAAGAGTAGTATAGATTAAATAAATTGCTCGATTCTTATTCTAAAAATAGTTAAATAGTTCACTTAAAGAAGCAAAAGCTTTAAATTTGATTGATAAATAGAATGAGCCACAAACCTAAAACAAACATTAACCCAGCCCAAAATGACAGCATACGATGAATTATATAGTTATAAGTAAGATGAATATAAGAATGTACCATTCGCGATATAACAAATAACCAAGAAAAAACGACAGCTACATCACTCTCAATACCTAAACTAATATATAAGCAGCACACAACATAAAATAAAACAGGCACTTCAAATTGATTGTTAAAATTACGAGAGGTTTTTGTTACTATTTCAGGAACATTCCCACCATCCATTAGCTTAAAATACTTAGCACTTACCTCTCCACTTTTTACACTAGCAAATCTAACTTTAACGGTAATAAAACCTACAACAAAAGTTAACAACACCATTAAAAACATCGGATATAACAAAGACCTCTCCTTAACAAACAAATCGTGATACATAATATGTAATTCAATTTACAGAAATAAGTTAGAAATAACTATTAACTTATTTAATAAGGAATAGACATGCGAAGATAAAGGTAATCCTTGATTAATATAAGTTCAAAAACTAAATATGGTCTCTGTTATTTTTCATCATTAACTATTTCAACAGGATCATCCCTGTTAGATTATCAGTGGCTGTTTAGTAAAGTATTTAGTTTTTTATTTTTATATCTCAGCAGTAAAGTCATTCGCCTTGTTTAAAATGTATGACTTTTTATCTTTACCTAATCGATGAACAAATAGCTTTGTTGTGTGTCTGTATATATCATTAACTGCCCCATTAATTAACTGAACAGCTTTGGCTGTATTCGGTATTTGAATTTTTTTAAAAGCGATAGAAGTTTCATGGCCTAAAGTGACCTTGCCATCACCTAAACTAATACTTTCCCCCTTAACCTTAATTTGCAAAGTACTACCTATATGTTTAAGTAATTGTTCATTAAACTCCTCAGGCGTAGTGTACGGGGTGTCAGCAAAGTGTATTTTTACTTCTTTTCTAAAAGCATCAAGTGATGAAGTAAGGTGTAAATTCCACGTATTATTTTCTTTTTCTGTTAACACAATCACTGAATAGTCAAAACCGTGAGCATTAACGCCTGACGAAAACCATAATAAAACAAACAGCAAAAAAGCATTTTTCATAAAATTAGTTCCAATAAATTTAAGATAAATAAAAAGCCAGTATTCATAAATACTGGCTCCAGCTATAAATTACTGTGGAGGACCACCGCCACCTGGGCCGCCCTGCTCATCACTATCATCTTCAGCCCAAGCACCGTAAAAACAATCTAAGAACTCGTTACTCTCTAAAGACAACACGTGATAATGATAACCTCGGGTTTCATCTTCATGTCCTCTACACGTATCAAGATCAGTAGCTTCATTACCATCAGCATCTAATTTAGCAAAAAGACCATGTCCATCTAATGCATAACCAATCATGGCTGAATGCCCATCAGTTTGCTCAATGCGATTAACCATTCCAGTATCACCATGGTAGTGATAACCCAAACTGTTATTTACATGTCCTCCAGCATCATCTACCGGTGCAATTTGATATCCAGCTAAAATAATATCGATATCTGCTGGGTGATCAAACCTAACACCATTAAACGCTAAGCCACGAACAGATGGACCATATTCAACACCTTGAACTTCTAACGTAGGTCCATCACTTAATTCAACAGGTTCAGCTTGTTTAACAGGAGTAATAGGGATCAAATATGACACTTCAGTACTCACCCACTCAGGTAAACATTGTGCACACATATTGGTAAATTCATCTTCAATATTTGGATCAGCACCAAGTTCGCATTGTTCAGCAGTTTCCATTCGACGAACACTACCGTCGTCCTCATACATCTTAAAACCAGGATCATCATAAAATACCGCTAAATTTTGGATAAATGGCCCATCTAAATCATGTATTTCGCCTTTATCAAACCAAAGGCCGCCCTTTTCTGCTGTATCGTAAATAGTTTCAGGACACCAAGGTCCCATATCATGTTCAGTAGCTATATGATTTGACGTAATTTGATAACACAAAGTTTCGCTGCCGTCGGTTAATGTACAAGAAACGGTATCAACACTTACGTTATCACTATTTAAAAACAGCGTAGCATCAACATCTAACACAACAGGTGTTGTATCGTTGCCCGTTTCTTCTGTTGTAGTATCTTCGGTAATCGTTTCATCAGCTGCAGTCGCATCATCACTCGTACTAGAACCACAAGCACCTAAAATTAAACTAAACGAAATAGCCGCTATTTTTATGATTGTGTTATTCACACAACTCTCCTCAATCAAATGGGTTATGTATAAATGAACAAACAACAGACTCAATTACACTTTGCTAAAACGACTAGGCATTTGTTAGTTTTATTAACGCCTAGTAACCACAGCAATATACCGTAACGAATTGAAAAGAATGTGCAGGAAATAAGGAAACAATGAGGAAGTTAAAGAGTTCAGAGATATAGGTATGAAGTAATTAAATTTAAATGAATAGAAGTCTTTATAAGTTTGCCCATTGTTGTCTCAAACCAATCAAATGAATAATGCCAAATATCAAACAAATAATTGAACTCCAAACCCAAAATTCAGGTGTGCGTCCCATAGGTGATTTTATTAAAAACAAACCAAGGACTCCACGTGCTAGGTAAATGAAGGTAATTAAAGAAAGTGCTACACGAATGAATGGAAGTTTCGCGATAACACCAGCAGCAGAAAAAGCATAAAGTGACCACAAAGAAAGAACCACAATAATGAAACTCGTGATTATTGTTGGTTGAATGCTACCTTTTTCAGCCAATATAGCCATCCCTTCACCTGCACCAAAAAAACGATACCAATGAGCGCCAAAATATATACAACCTAAGTGCAACACGGCAACAATTGCACTTAATGTACCAGCAATAATTAAATAAATATTCATACAACAACTTTTGAGTGGAATAACAATAAAGGATTACTCTAACTAACCTGAGCTCGGCTTAATATATTATTCTCTAACAGCTACTTTTACTTTCTTCATCGTTAAATTTACTTGCAATAGGCTAGCTATTGACGCGAAATTTGCCTTGAAGAAAGAAAAACTATCAAGTTAGAATATGAGTTGAATTTTATTAGTAATTATTTCAATGGTTTAAAAACATCTTAAACCGAGTTCAGGTTAACTAATTATTATGTAAATCTTATGTGGTTAAACACATTCATTATCATGAAACGTAGTAAACTTTCGTTCTACTTTAGGTGTAACGATAAGATCTATGGGTAATAAAACGGTATCTAATAAGAATGAAAATGGCATATCAAGCACAACAAATGGAAAATTCATCATTGCATAATTCATTGAATTAACGGTACGGCATGGAAAGTTTTTAACTGCATCCTCAGTACCACTATATGGGTGACCAAATGTAATGTGATGAGTTGTTACAGTGGAGCAAGAAAACGTGAATAAACACATTATTATACTAATTGATTTTTGATATTTCATTGGACTCCTGTAAGAATTAAACCCGCCTTTCCAATTGCGTGAGGTATCTTCCTGATAAATTTAATAAATCAAGATTACTCGATTAATTATTAAATTACAAAGCGTTGTTCTAACATTTTTAGAACACTTCCTATCCAACCTCAGCAAAAATCACAAATATAGTAATCCTTTATCTCGCCAGCTACGTATAATTAGGTAACTAAAAAAATATCTAAGTGAGATCTCATGTTTTCTATTTTCAAATCCGATCCGATCAAAAAACTAAACAAAAGTTATGAAGCTAAATTAGAACAAGCGATGCAGTCGCAACGTAATGGTGATATTAAAACCTATTCAGAATTAACATATGAAGCTGAACAGATATTAAATAAAATTAAAGAGATCGAAAGCAAGCAAAGCTAATCTGATATATACCAGAGTAACCTCTATTAAATAGCCTCTTTAACACTAGCTAAAATAAGTAGTGTTTGAACTACCATTCACCGTAGCCTTCGTATCGAATAAGCGTTTAAATTGTTTGAAAAGATAAAGCTCTAGCGATTGCTAGAGCTTTATAGAATTAAGATATAATGTTTAAGCTTTTTCTGCTGGCACTTCTGGGTCTACAATCGAAACTTTGTTGTTCAGCAGTATTGAATTGGGCACTAAGTGGGTAACACCGTCACTTTTTACAGTAATGTACCGTAAGTTCAAATCAACTACTGTACCTTTTGAACCTGTAATTTCAATTTTATTCCCTATTTTTATTGGCTTATAAATAACGATCATAATACCTGACACTAAGTTAGATATTGCGTCCTTTAAAGCTAAACCTAAAGCAAAGCCGGTTAAACCTAATCCTGCAACTAATGCAGCAACATCAAATCCTAGTTTAGAAAGTGCTAAAACAACGCCGATAAAGATCAAAATTGCACGTTGTGAATTCGATATTAAACGGAATGATTCACGTACACTTGCATCAAACTTTGATTCAATTCTTTTTAGTATTTTATCGATGATGATTGACGCAATAAAAAACACAGCAAATATTAATATGGCTTGAACTATATTTTCATTCATTTGTAAAACTCACATAATAAAAAAAACAGCGCCAGCAAGTGGCATAATTAAAGGTAAATTAGCTATTTTGAGGTGATCTTATTTACTCATTTTTAAGCATTAAATACTCTTTATTTTTTTCGCCTTAATTATTCTTAATATCATGAATATAATAACGGCGCGTACATATACGCCAGCTTTAATTAAAAGACAAGAAATAACATGAATACCGTTATAAATAGTCGTCATGTAAATACCCTACTCTCCTTTTTAATGGGCTGTATAAATTGCGCCATCGATCACCACACTTCTAATAATCATCTTTTACTTAAAAATAAGTCGATTAATACAAGGTTCAAATTTCTGTAACAGAAACATCACATTAGCTCTCTAGTCTATGCACCAAATTATGACTAACCCGTTACATTAATATCTCCTGTGATATTAGGTCGGTCTTGGTTTTTCATAAGCACTCAGTGCAAAGAATTATAAATAACAATAATCCAATTATATGAGAGGACACACACTAATGATGACTGAATCAAAATTATCTAAATCAATAAGAGCGGTACTAATCAGCGCACCAATTATATTACTTGCAGCCTGTGGTGATGACGGAAAAGATGGTGTTGATGGCGTTGCGGGAACAGACGGTTTATCTTCTTTAACTAAAGTAGAAACTATTACAGCAACAGATGCTTGTCCCAATGGTGCAACAACGTTACATGCAGGTATAGATACGAACGCTAACGGTGAATTAGACGATTCAGAAATTCAATCTTCTTCTACTGTATGTTCAGCTGAAGATGCAACATCACAAATGATAGCATCAACAGCAAGAATCAAATTTGAAAGTGTTGAAGCTCCTTCTACTAACTACGACAAGCGTCAAATATTAGTAGGTAATGCAAAAGTAGTAGATGGAACAACAGAAACACCACTTAACGTTAGCTACCATACACTGGCTCGTTCTGGCGATATGTTTGACGATGTAGCTTTTGGTCAGTTAATTAACAGCGAAGGTCAGCCGTTATACTCAGAAGATGGTGCTCGTAAAATCTCTAACTCAAACGAATATACCTCATTACTACCTGTTGGCGACCGTTTGTTCTCAGTATCACAAATCGAATCTCGTCCTGGTGCTATGTTCATGATGGAACTAGACCAAAACAAAAGTAACGGTGAGTTAAACGTTAAGAAAATGTGGCAACTTGATATGTCTGGTGTAGACGGTGGTTGGGTACATTGTGCAGGCTCTGTAACACCTTGGAACACACATCTAGCTTCTGAAGAATATGAACCAAATGCTCGCTCTTTAGTTACTGGTGCTGATGCATTAGCAAATAGTGGAACTGCAGCATTCTTAGAATATTTTGATAACGACGAATCAAAATGGAATGCTTACCAATTAGGTTGGCCTATCGAAGTTGCTGTAGATGGCTCTGAAGCAACTCCAGAAGCAACATTAACTAAACATTACTCTGTTGGCCGTATGGCATTCGAACTAGCTTATGTAATGCCAGATCAAAAAACTACATACATGACAGATGACGGTACTAACGTTGGTTTATACATGTACATTGCTGATACAGCTGGTGATTTAAGTGCTGGTACTCTGTATGCAATGAAATGGAATCAAACAAGTGCTGAAGGTCAAGGTGCTGCTGATTTAACATGGATAGATTTAGGCCATGCAACTGACGCTGAAATTAAACCTTATGTTTCAGGCGATAGCCAAGTTGCTTTCACTGATATTTTTGAAACAGCTGACCCAGTTGATGGTGTTTGTCCTGACGGTTTCACTTCAATCAACCAAGGCGGTATTGGTCAAGAATGTTTGAAAGTAAAAACAGGTATGGAAAAAATAGCGTCTCGTCTAGAAACACGTCGCTATGCTGCATTAATGGGTGCAACAACAGAGCTACGTAAAGAAGAAGGCATTACCTTTGATGAAACGCGTAACAAACTCTACTTAGCTATGTCTGAAATTGGTCGTGGTATGGAAGATTTTAAGAGTAGTGGTAACGCAAGTAACTCTTACGACTTAGGTGGCAGTAACGATATAAAACTTTCTGGTTACAATACCTGTGGCGGTGTTTATCAGTTAGATGTAGCGGGTAACACAACTATGGGTTCTGATTACGTAGCTACCAATATCTCAGGCTTAATTCAAGGTATTCCTGCTGTAGATAGTTGGGGCACCGCTACAGATGTAGTTGCTAACGCAGACGTGTTTAACAACGGTATGAACAACTGTAATATCGACGGTATAGCTAACCCTGATAACGTCACTTACATGAGTGGTCACGACCAATTAATTATTGGTGAAGATACTGGTAGTGGACATCAAAACGATGTTATCTGGGCTTTAGACTTAAGTGATAACACTATGGCTCGTATTCAAACTACGCCATACGGTTCAGAAACTACATCACCTTACTGGTACCCGAACATTAATGGTTGGGCATACTTAACAAGTGTTGTGCAACATCCATACGGTGAGTCTGATGGTGATAAGAGCACAGATACTGGTGAAGATCGTGCTTACACTGGTTATGTTGGTCCTTTCCCTGCTCAAAAATCAGAATAAATGACCATTCATTTAAATCAATAAGTTGAAATACCAAGGGGACTATTTGTCCCCTTTATTGCGTTACCGGAGATGTAAATCATGTTTTTTTCTACTCGACACCTTTTAGAGCATAAACGTTCGCTGCTCACTTTATCTTTAATAAGCTTATGTTTCTCTGCTCATGCCGAGCACCTTGATTTGAACAAAGATATGTTCGTAAATAGATTGAGTCACCCTACTCCTTATATTCCAGCACAATGCTATGTAAATCCAGTGGTGAGTAAAGGTGAAAATGGACAAATTAATGAAGTAGCCAATGCTTGTTATGCATGTCATACCAACAGTAAAGGTCCGAATGTACTTAACGATATTGACTCACAAGTTGAATATAACTTCCCTGAAGCTGGCATGCATAATCCTTGGGATAACCTATTTTCTGATAATCGTGAAAAAGTAAAACAGATATCTGATGAAGATATTATGGCGTATGTAAAACAAGATAATTACTTTGATGCCGACGGTAACATTATCCTCAATGAACGCTTAAGAAACCAAGCAAGTACCTTTGACTCGAACGGTAATGATCAATGGGATGGTTACAAAGCCGATATTTACTTTAATTTTGACAACAAAGGCTTTGATCATAAGCCAGATGGCAGCTTTACTGGATGGCGCAGTTACGCTTATTACCCATTAGTTGGAGGTTTTATGCCAACTAACGGAGCAACAGACGATGTTAGTATTCGTTTAGCCGATCCTTTGCGTAAAAATAAACAAGGTGAATTCGACCAAGAAATTTACACCATCAACTTAGCTATTGTTGAAGCGCTAATTTTAGAGAAAGATATTCCTATCAGCCCAGCTGACGAAACGAAGTTGGGTGTAGATTTAAATAAAGATGGTGAATTAACCACGGCAAGCTTAATAAAATATGATTGGGCACCTTTACAGCAACGCTTCATGAGTTATGTAGGTGAGGCTGCTGACCTACTGAAACAAGGTAAATTACACCTTGCTGCAAAAATGTTTCCTGAAGGAACAGAGTTTGTTCACTCTGTTCGTTATCTAGATATAGACGAGAATGACCAAGTGACTATGGCGCCTCGTATGAAAGAACTACGTTATGCTAAAAAACGAGCTTGGAAAACTTACTACGATTTTGAAGTGATCAGCGAAGACGAAATTAAAGAACGTCACGACTTTCCCGATCGTACTAAACAAATAAGAGGCTCAGCTGAAGAAGGTGTTCGTGTACTTCAAGGTTGGACTTACCAAGGTTTCATTGAAGATCAACAAGGCGACTTACGTCCACAAACATATGAAGAGCAAGCATCATGTACAGGCTGTCATAGTGCTACGGGTATATTGATGGACACTAATATTTCATTTTATCGCAAAATGCCAACCAGCAGCTTTCAACAAGGTTGGTACCATTGGGAGCAACGCTCGATGCATGGCACACCTGAACCTAAGCGAGAAAGTGATGGCGAATACGAATACTCTTATTATTTGAAAAACAACCCAACAGGTGATGAATTCAGATCAAACCAAGAAGTTAAGGAACGCTTTTTTGATAAAAAAGGTAAACCAAGAGCTGAAATGTTTGAACGTTTACATAATGATATTTCATTACTCATGTTGCCATCTAAAGAACGTGCTATCGCGTTAAACAAAGCTTATAAAGTCATTGTAGAAGCTCAAAGTTATATTAAAGGTAAAACACCGTTACTTAAGCCATTAACTGATGAAGTGTTTAAAGATATTGAACCAGGGCAAGAAACAGGCATAACTAATCCACTGAGTGCATTTTAGTCGGTAATAGATTGCTAAGTAATATAACAAAGCCACTCGTTTGAGTGGCTTTTTCATTATCCAATTAATCATAATAATTAATGTATAGCAAAATAAGTACTAAACAGTGATACACTTAACTAGTAGGCGACTAAGAAACAATATCAACTAAAGCTGCATCCAGTTTTGGATATTTAAATACATAACCTGTAGCTAAAGCCTTTGCAGGAATTATCTTCTTACCAGCTAATAGCAATTCTTCACCCATATTACCCATTAAAAGCTTTATCACAAAAGCTGGCATTGGCAAAACAGTTGGACGATTCAACGCTTTACCTAAAGATTGAGAAAAGTCAGCATTAGTCTTAGGTTCAGGTGCAGTGCCATTAATAGCACCTTTAACTTCTTCATTAACAATACAATGTAAAATGATACCCACTAAATCATCAAGATGGATCCAAGACATCCACTGTTTACCTGAACCTATTTTCCCTCCTAAACCAAGCTTAAACGGTGGCAACATTTTACTTAACGCCCCACCATTTTTACCTAATACAACTCCCGTACGTAGCAAGCAAGTTCTAATGCCTAATGTTTCAGCTTCTACAGCTAAAGCCTCCCATTGCTGACATAGCTCACTAGAAAAACTGTTATCACCTGAGCCATACTCATCAATACTTTCATTACTTTCTGCTATACCGTAATAACCAATAGCTGAGCCACTAATAAATAACTTAGGTTTGTGTTCTGTCTCATTAAAATATTCAATCAGGCTTGAAGTAGTGTCTAAGCGACTATTTAAAATCTCTTGTTTCCTAACATTACTCCAACGTTTATCTGCAATGGGCTCGCCCGCTAAATTGATAACAGCATCAAACACTTCTTCTTTTTTAATCTTTTGAAGAGAAGATATGAATTTTACACTGCCTTTACTGCTTTCATCACTTACCACATTAACTTTGGCTGCACTTTTAGCTTTTTCAGGATGACGAGTTACCACAACAAGCCGATGGTGTTGTTTATGTAAAACACTACATAGCTTTGTTCCAATAAAACCTGTACCGCCTGTAATTAATATATTCATACATTCCCTTCAATTACTTCGCTAATAATTAGCATTATGGGTTAATTTCTTTGGCTTTTTGTCTGGCAAAGTATTCGTCCTGTAAAATATACATACGCTTAGCGTCTTTATATTCGCCATTAATAAAAAACTCCTTAACAAAGTGCCCTTCTTCAACAAAGCCACAATCTTTATATAAATGAATGGCTTTTTCGTTGTCTATTGCCACAAGCAAATACACTTTAAACAAATTCAATATAGAAAAAGAATAATCTAACGCTTTATAAATTAAACTTCTTGCGTAACCTTTACCTTGATGTTCAGTATTAATAATAATTTGAAACTCCGCTCGACTGTGTATGTAGTCAATTTCAATTAACTCAACTAAACCAATAAGTTCTTTCTTATCATTTTCTACAATAAATCGACGCTCTGCATTGTCATGTATATGTCGATTGTATAACTCTTCTAATTCATCAAATGATTCATAGGGCTCTTCAAACCAGTAAGACATAATTTTACGGTTGTTATTCAGGTTATGAATAAAACGTAAATCACTGCGTTCAAGTGCTCTTAAAAATAATTGATCTTGCATACTTAACTAACCTTATAAAAAGCTTACAAATTGAAAATTATTAACACATTACCATTAAATACTTATGTCCAGCTGATACGTTAAAATTTGTGATTCAGTAGGTTTAAATGGCGCGACAATATAATCCTAAAATATACCTTACGCTACATATTTTAATGTTTAAATATCAATTAATTTTTGGTTATTTGTTAACCTAATCAATTTGCTTTTCATTATCGCTTTATCATTTTGTTCTAGTTAAAGTATAGACATTTATTCGCTTGCTACCCTTAACATTCGATTGTTAATTTAATTAGCATTTTGTCGACTAACTACAATACGAAAACATTAACAATTAAGATCAGTTTATGTTTTTCTGTATTTACGTTTATTTAATGCTCAATTTAAACATTTCTAAAGTAAGTCAGTTGTTTATATTGTATTTAATGAAATAGCATTAGAATAGTTTTTGCATAGAAACCCATTAAAGCGTAATATTTACCTACTTTTTTTCCTGCTATTATTAAACTCTTCTATGCCTGTAAATTTACCTGAAATTAACCCTGCTCTACTCACACCTATTCAAGGCATACGCCTAGGCTGGGCTGAATCGAATATAAAAACACTAAACCGTAAAGATTTATTAGTTTTTGAAATTGCCGAAGGCAGTTCAGTATCTGGTGTTTTTACCCAAAATCGCTTTTGTGCTGCACCCGTTACTCTATGTAAAAAGCATTTAGCCGCAGTAAAAAATAACGATGTATCCCAAATAAAAGCTTTAGTTGTTAATACGGGTAATGCTAATGCTGGTACAGGTGAAAAAGGCATGTTAGATGCTTTAACTACGTGCTCAACCTTAGCTGATATTATGAATATTCCAGCAGAGTCTATATTACCGTTTTCAACGGGTGTAATTTTAGAGCATTTACCTATGGATAAACTGCTAGCAGGTTTACCGCATGCCGTTAATAATTTAACGTCAGACAACTGGGCTGATGCTGCTACCGCAATTATGACAACAGATATAGCGCCAAAAGCTTATTCTACAAAAGTTACTTTAGCTGGTGATGAAGTTGTTATAACAGGCATTTCAAAAGGCGCTGGCATGATCCACCCGAATATGGCGACCATGCTGGGTTATGTTGCGACTGACGCAAATATTTCACAATCATTATTAGATGAAATGACAAAAGAAATTGCTGATTTGTCTTTCAACTGTATTTCTGTAGATGGCGACACATCAACAAACGACTCTTTTATCATTATCGCTACAGGTAAAAGTTCTGCTCCGGCTATAACAAGTAGAAATGATGCAGGCTTTAAAGAAGTGTTTACTGCCCTGCTTGAAACTTCTCAATATTTAGCTAAAGCCATCATTCGTGATGGTGAAGGTGCAACAAAATTTATTACAGTAAATGTTAATGGCGCTTTAAGCCTTGATGAAGCTAAAACTATAGGTTTTTCTATTGGTAAAAGCCCGTTAGTTAAAACCGCAATGTTCGCTTCAGATCCTAACTTAGGTCGCGTACTTGCCGCCATTGGTTATGCATCCAGAGAATGTAAATCATTAGAAGATTTAGACACAACTAAATTGGAATTATATTTTGGTGATGTTTTAGTGGCTGAAAAAGGCGGACGAGCTGAAAGTTATCAAGAAGAACAAGGCCAAGCAATCATGAATGAAGCTGAGATAGAAATCACAGTGCAACTTCATCGCGGTGAAGCGGATGCTACCATTTGGACCTGTGACTTTAGTTACGACTACGTAAAAATTAACGCTGAATATAGAACCTAGCTTTAAAGAAACACTTTGCTAGTTCAACTTAATTTTTAATAGAAATGGTATTTAATAGTAAATACCATTTCTATGTTTTACTCACTTTAAATTAAAAGATCTTTAAAAGAAAACACTTTAGTTTTTATTAAAAGCTTGTAACCACTGTATAAACGAATCAGACACTTTCTCAACGCTAAACGCTGAGCGATCAAAAAACCAAACAGCAGTATCATCTTGTTCCACTAAACAATCAGCAAGCTTAAAACAAAACATATTACCGCTGGCATCAGAAGCAAATAAAATATGGCCTTTTTCCATACCACTCATTTCATAAAGAGGAGATAGGGAAGCAACATCTTCCAAACTCAAAAAATCATGTACCTGACCTAGCTTAGTATCTAAATCAATAACTTTGCTCATTACATTTGGCGAACGGACGAGTCCATAAGTGCTCAATAAATACTTATAAGCATTAGGAAATACACAACCCATTTGTGACTCAAGTTCAGTAATATCAACTGAACTTTGTGGCGACATAGCATTCTTGCCAGCCCAAGCTTCTATAAAAGCATCTATGTTCTTCACGGGTAAATTCCTAAGTTATAAAAAAGTAAGGGGTAATAAGGTAAAACAAAAAAATCTTATTTTATCTGATCAGCACGGGTATAAAATCGAAGTGTCGCTAATAAGCATAATGCACAAACTGCGGTAATAGCTGAAACAATTGGAAAACCAAAAGCTTGAGCCAAAGCACCCACCGCAATAGCACTAACCGCTGGAACGCCCATCGCCATCATTGACCAAAAACTTAACACTCGTCCTCTGTATGCATCATCTACCATTAACTGAGCTAACGCTTGCGCGCCAGTACCTGCAACAGTGGTCATCAGGCTTAATACAAAGATCAGAACACAAAATTGATACAAACCACTAAGAAATTGAATAGAAATTAGCGATACAGCGGCAAACATCAAACAATAATTCACCAATTTAATAAGTCGTTTAGGTGCACCACTTTGTCGGCTAACTAATAAACCACCTGCAATGGATCCTGCGCCAGCAATAGCACTCAGTGTAGCTAATGTTTCTGCATTTCCTTGCAGTAATTGCCCCGAAAATGCAGGCAATAATTCCATAATAGTTCGACCTAACAAACCATTGATAAAAGTGAAACAAAGGATCAAACGAATAATAGGATGTGCTGCTGCGTAAACAAAGCCCTCTATTAACTCATTAAAAAAACTCGACGACCGTTCACGCTTTAATGGTTCAACACCTTTAATACTGATCAATGAAGGTATTGATGCTAAACAAAAACAACTGGCTACATAAAATGCCACAGATTCAGAATATGAAGCAACTAACCAAGCCCCAATAGCTGGGCCAATGATTCGTGACGTATTAAATAACATGGCGCCATAACCTATTGCACTTGGTAAAGCATCACGTGGAATTAATCGAGGAACTAAAGCTAAACGGATCGGTTGATGTGCTGACGTAACAACGCCAAGCAAAACAGCTATCACCATCAATAAAGGTAAATTAAGAATGTCTAAGCCATGAGATATACCAGCAAAAGATGCGATTACGCCTTGCGAAAGTACAGTTACAATTAATCCGTTACGAGGATTAATGCGATCAGATATTATTCCAAATACTGGTGAAAACAAAAACGTGGGTAACAACATGGCTGCGGCAACAACACCTACCCAAAATGCTGAGTGAGTTAATTGCCAAGCGGTCCACCCTACCAAAAACCTTACGATCCATACCGCTAAAGTTGCAAAACAACTCGCTGGAAAATATCGACGATACATAGGTTCTGAAAAAGCAGAACGATGCTGACTTGCGTTATTATGTGTATTGTCTTTAATTTGATTGGATGGCAATGCCTAAACCTTAAATTTGAATGGGTTATGTAAAATTGTATTAATGATTGCTGAAAATAATTTTATTTATGTACTTATTAGAGAAATAGAAACACATTCAAATTTAACACTCTTTACAATAAAGGGTTATGACGAAAATCAAGTGAAATAAATCATGTTAAATAAGTAACCTCAGCTTGGAATAAGCAAAGTTACTCAATAAGCTATTTTTAAGCCTAACATCGTTGTATTCGTTACCAATAGCCAGCTATTGGGTACACAAATCCGTCTTGCTAGGCATAAAACTATCAATATTGAGTCATCATATTACATGTAAAGTACTCTGATGGTTCTTTAATCTATTGATAAATAATTATTTTTATTGAATGTTATGACATTCATTATCCCGAGTTGAGGTTAAGTACATTATTAATATTGGTTAATACATAACACTCATATTAATGGAGGCGGATTATACATTGAATTTGTGACAAAAGTTTAGTTCAAATACTCTGTAAAGTTATATTTAAGGCAATAATAAGTGACTACAGCATTAAGTAAAATAAAGTCGCTTGAATAAGGTAAGCTCAGGCAATCACCTTTCTACTTGGAGGGTCACGTCAGCGATTCCTTGAGTATCTAAAATACTGACCAACTTATTTATACCGTCTTCCTCATAAGTGAACATAATGCTGTCTCTGATGTTGATTCTATTGTGTTCACTTGGAATTTTACTTTGATAATATTGAACCATAGCATTACTTGTTAGAGGTGAAATGTAATTCAGTGTAATAACACCAAGGGACGCGGTATCTGTAATTTCTTTTTTTAAAGCAGTTGGATGAATTGGCATACTGTAAAAATCGTCAACATTCACGTTAGTATTAATACCGGCATTAGTAGCGACATTACTACTTGCGCTCTTACTAACATTAACTCCATCGATAATAGCATCACCGGGTTTTACTGTTTGGCTATTCTTGCTTTGAGATGATGTTGGGATATTCACATCTTGAATTTTTAACGTGATATCTTGGCAAGGGAAATCTTGAATTTCTAGTCGACCTTCTGATGTCTTGCAATGATATATCTTAGTAGCCGATGCTTTAGGCGGCAAGAGTAAGACTAAAGATATTATTAACGAAGATAACGTTAAGAAAAGTCCATTTTTATACATTTAAGTACCTATAAATTACAGTGTTGAGAAGCTAAAGATCTACAATGTACAATCACTTCCTGTTAATAGCCGTAAATTAACCTAAAGAGTTGAACTTTCAAAGGTATAAATACATAAAGTGTCTTATTTTTTAAAAGGCATAGCTAACAAGCCCAAAATTGAGGCATTTTGTTTCTCTTGTGGATATTGTACTAAACCAATATCAAGTTCAGTATCACTTTTAATCGCTTCACTTCTATAACTGCCAAAGAGCTTATCCCACCAAATAACACTAAAACCATAGTTAGAGTTCGTTTCTTTAACCACTTGGCTATGATGGATACGATGTAAAATCTGGGTCATTAATAATAAACGTAATGGCTTCTCTATAGCTTGAGGTAAGCGTATGTTTGCATGATTAAACAAAGCTAAACCGTTTAAAGCTATCTCAAAAATCAATACGGCAATGGCAGGAACACCCAACGCCGTAACAACAAGCAATTTGATCAGAATACTTAATACAATTTCAATGGGATGAAAACGTAAACCAGTGCTTGTGTCTACGTGTGCATCGGCGTGATGAACTCGGTGTAAACGCCATAACACAGGAACTACATGGAACATTCTATGTTGCCAATAAATCACAATGTCTAATATTAATAAGCTTAGTACTATGGTTAACCAACCGGGTATGTTTGTATCTATATAAAATGCTTGGTTAAACAAGCCAATAGTGTTTTCTGTGTTATACAGGGCTACCGCTGTTAAACCAACAGGTATAGTTAATCGCGCAAGTACAGACGAAGCGAATACTAATCCGAAATTAGCCGTCCAACGTTTAGCTTTTATAATGGGAGATGTTCGAGCTGGCTTTTGCCATTCAAGTAACATCATAATAATGAGCACGCTAAAAAAACAGCCTAATCGCCACCATACTTCGTTAGTCATTTTTAACCTCATTATCTGCAACAGGGTTCATATCTGAATTTGAATGACTTTCTAGTAAACTTTGACTTTCTTTTAACGACGCTTCTTGTGCTTTTAGTGTGTTATAGCCACCATGTATACGGGTAAAAATAGTGATCATACACGCTAGCGAAAATATTAACGCTAACCAATGAAACGATTGCGGCCAGATACAAAACGCAATAAATAAAGCTATAGTTTCAGTACCCTCAGTTAAGCCATTTAAATAATAAAAACTTTTATATTTAAACTGTGGTTTATCAATTTTGAATCTCTCAGCAGCAATCGCAAAAGCTAAAAAGCTTGAACCTGTACCAATAAAAGTCGCAAGTAAAATAGCTCCGGCAATGCCATTTAATTCAGGATCTGCAAAAATAAAACCCAACGGAATCGCAGCATAAAAGAGAAAGTCTAAGGTAATATCTAAAAACCCACCGGCACTTGAACTTTGGTTCGCATAACGAGCAAGAGCACCATCTAAACCATCTAATATACGATTAATTACAATAGCCGCTAGTGCCCAGTACCATAACTGAAAGGCTAACAAGGGTACGGCTAACATGCCGACTAAAAAACCATAAAAAGTGAGTTGATCAGCAGTAATATTGCGTTTGTGCAATAAGCTAACAACAGGTGTTAACAAAGGCTTTATAACGGGAGTGATATATTTATCTAACATACAACTTACTCTGGCTTGGTTTAAATTGGTTTAATTTAGCTTAATTGGGTTTAATTTGTCTTATTAACTTAATGGTGAAAATACAGCTTAAGCCAATTTACTTAAAGTGATAATTTTGCCAACGGCAGCTTCCGCATCACTGTGATCATGAGTCACCATAATTGCAGGAAGTTTATGATATCTGATTTGTTCAAACACTAGTTGACGTGTATCTTCACGTAATTGTGAATCTAATTTACTAAAAGGTTCATCAAGCAAAATGGCTTTAGGTTCGCTCAATAATACTCTTAATAAGGCTACACGAGCTTGTTGACCACCAGAAAGATTATCAGGATGACGATCAGCTAAACCTTTCAAACCAACTTGTTCGAGAGCCGCATCAATTTTTTCAAGACGTTGCTTTTTATTACCTGGTGGCATCGCAAAAGCTATATTGCCCGCTACAGATAAATGAGAAAACAGTAAAGCGTCTTGATACAAAACCCCAACATGACGCTGATGTGCTGGTGTAAAGGTAATGTTTGAGTCATTTAGCCACACTTCCCCATCGGCATGAAACCCCGAAGGAAGAGATCCCGTAAGCCAGTTCAGTAAACTCGATTTACCACTGCCTGACGGTCCCATTAATGTGAGGATTTCACCACCATTAACTTGCTCGTTCAAACTGAGTAACAACTCGTTATGACGAAACAGTTGTAAATTTTTTATATGTAAAGATGACTGCATTTAAAAACCTTTAACGGTGTGCTGTTTTATAAATAAACTTAGGTAATACCCATGCTAGTATAAAACCAATAAGGGGTAATAACATTTGCATAAGTGCATAAACAGCACTCGTTCGTCGACTAGCGCCATTAGCTAACGTAATAGCTTCGGTAGTAATAGTTGTTATACGACCACCTCCAGCTAACAAGGTTGGTAGATATTGACCAAAACTTATTGCTAAACCTAACGCCGCTGCAATTAAAATAGGAGCAAATAACTGTGGAAGCTTTACTTTTAAGAACACTTTACATGGTTTAGTGCCTAAGCTAGCAGCTACAATTGCGAAGCGAGAGTCTAATTGCCTGTAACTACTCGCTAATGATAAAAACACATAAGGTAAAACAAACAACAAATGAGCAATAATCACGTTAATATAACTGATAAAGCTCACTTGAACAGCTAACAACTGCTGAATCCATACAAGCCCGAATAAAAAGGCAATACTAGGCACAAGCAAAGGAATGTAAATAATTAAGCTCGTAAAGCGTGATAATAACTTACCTTTAATTTGTTCAGACTCTAAACACAGCAAGGTTAACGAAATAGCAATTAATGTTGTGATAATACCGATAAAAAGCGTATTAAATAAAGGCTCTCCTACTTGCATTGCAGCACTTTGCCAATGTAGCAAGGTAAACGAATCAGGTAACGCTGTAGGGAAACGCCAAAAGCCTGCTATTGACCAAAACACCAAACCAAGTAATGCCAAACCAATAAACACAATAACCGACACAGTAACTACACCAGTAATAGTTTGCCAGTAAGCACCGCCGTATTCACGTCTGCCATTGGTTAACGATTCACAAAATAAACATTTAACCAGTTTCTCACCTAAAAGCCATAAAGCTAATAAACCACCTGTTAAGGCTAATTGGAGTAAAGCCCCTGCTGATGCTTTAATTCGTAGGTTCAAATCAACATCGTTGAACCATTGCATAATAGCCACAGCAAGTGTTGGTGGAGTATTTGGTCCTAATATAAGCGGCATTTCTACACTTGAACTCGCATAAGCTAATACAGCTAACAGCGGTAAACGTAATAAGGGATATAAACTAGGCAAAATAACTTTAAAAAAGGCAGTCATAGGACAATAACCTAAGTTTAGCGCCACTTTATGTTGTGAACGTAATTTCTTACCTAATTCAGGTTGAGCTAATGCGCCTAAAGCCATTAATAATAAAAATGGTAGTTCTTTAAGGGTTAAGCCTAAAATAATACTGATGCCATAAGGATCGTGTGGAAAAATCCCATTAGGCGCCAATTCCCAACCACTTAGCCAAGGAGAAAACAAACGAGAAATCATACCCGATGGCGCAATTAAAAAGCCAACAGCAATGGCTGCCGCAGCATGAGGAATAACCAAAATAGGACTTAATATTTGTTGAATACGATCTAACCAAACACTATTAAAAAATGCAGCCAAAATCATTAAGGTAACCACAAAAGCAAGTAACGTACTCACTAAACCTGTAGCGATACTTAGGCCGATCATTTGACCGAAACCCGAAGTTTGCCAAAGTGCATTAAAACCCTGAAAGCCAAAATCATATTGGCTGAGTGCTGGCGCCCAACCAAAAGCAGGAAGTAAAACACCAATTAATCCGCCAAATACAGGCACAATTAATAAAAGCAGTAAAAATTTAGGACTGAATTTCACCATACGAGTAAACCAATCGGTTGAATGGTTTAACTGACTTCCGCTTTGGCTATTGTTTTTACCTTTGCTTTTAGGGATAACTGCCTTATCTATACTGTTCTTATTTTGTATATTTGTCATGGAGCAACTCCATAACGTTGTTGCCAACCTAAAGTAATGTCTTCAACCCAGCTTGGATGAGGTTCACTGAGTGTTCGAGTAATACTATTAAACGACAACGCACTTGGGTGTGATGTTTGAGTTTTGAATAAGTTTTTTTGGGGTGCAGTTAACCTAGAGGCAATAAGTACAGTTTTATCACCCCACACTTCTGCTTGTTGTTTATAAGCTTGAGCTTCTGGGCTTAGTAAAAAATTTGCGACTAATTGAGCACTTTCAGCATGACTAGCGTTATAAGGAATACCAACAAAATGTGTATTACTTAAACTACCGTCAGCCATAGCGTAACTTCTAATACTTTGAGGTAAGTCGAAACGTTTAACAGCAGCAGGAATTTCAGGACCTGAAAATGTGAAGGCTAAACTTAACTCGGTATCATCCACTAAACGACGCATTTCCAAGCCTGTTTGCATAAAGTGTTTACCCTTACGCCATAAATTAGGATGCAACTCATCTAGAAAAATCCATAAAGGTTGTAAAACTTCCGTTATATTTTCCGGTGTTGCTGGCGCATAAAGAGCATCTTGATAGCTGTGAACATGTTGATCTTTTGATTGCAGACCATTTGAAGCAATTAGACTCTCTTGATGTAATACCACCAGAGCATACTTTAAAAAACTTAAACCTAAAAAGTCAGGTGGTTTAGGGTAACTAAATCGCCCTGGGTTTTGTTGTGTCCACGTAACTAACTCATTCAAGTTTTGTGGTGGTGTTAATGTAGCCATTCTATCGTAATAAAATGTCATTGATGCCTGTCCCCACGGAGACTCCATACCTAAAGTTGGAACACCAAAATCTAACGTAACGGCGGGATTATTATCTGGATCTGTAAATTTAAAATTAGGTAATTGATCAGCCCAACCTTTTAATAACAAAGAATGTTGAGCCATAGTAGAAAAATTAGCACCGTTGATCCAAACTAAATCAACATTGCCTTGAGAATGATTGTTCGCTGATTTTTCAGCTAATACACGACTTACCGCTTCGCTGGTATCGCTAAGTTTTACGTGTTGTAAATTGATTTGATATTTTGCTTTAACTTGCTGAGCGACCCATTGAATATAAGCATTGATTTGAGCGTCGCCACCCCAAGCATGAAAGTAAACTGGTTGCTTAACGCCGTGAGTTTCAATGTTTTTCCATTGTACTGATTGTTCATTGTCGTGAACATCAGCAGCAACAGCACTGTTCATTATTAATACATAAAGTAAGCTTATTAAAACGCAAAACGCGACACAATAAAAATTGCGTCGCGTATTGTGTTGCAAAGATTTAATGCTGTGCATTCAAATCCCAATCGTAATCTAAAAATTCTATATCCATTTTACCATTAGTTAGCGCTTTTTGCTGATCGGGTGTCAAATTCAGTTCAGCAGAATACTGCAGCATAAACTGCTCTAAAGTGTCTGTATTCTTGTAACCCTTTTCAAAATCAACTCTATACCATTTAAAAATAGACGAAACACTTAACGTATCACCTTTGGCAAAATTACGCGTACTATCCGCTAGAAAACGAACTGTTTGCTCTTCAAGCTGTTGCTCTAATTTATCAGCAGTATAAGCTTCCTCACGTAATGCAGGGCAACCAATACTTGCGCAATTTACAGCAAAATGAATACGGTGATCTGGATATACCGCTTTACCTTCGCTATCTACAGCACCACGAATTAAATCATGCTCTAGGTTATCTAAACTACGTTTTTCACCTAATAATGAAACAAACTTTTTACTCCATGGCGAGCTAAAAAAGCTACCTAAGTCTTTAATTGAATCTATACCAGGGTAATTAGTAACAATAAGATCTACAGTCCACGCATTATAAGCGTTAATTAAAAAAGCTAATTGCTTAGACTTTTCCCATGAATCAAATTCACTTTGCGTTACAACACTTAAAGTATCTAAATATACTTTAAGTTCGCTGTATTGTTTTTTCATTGACGCATAATCAACTGCGGTACTGTGACCATTATTTATCGCTACAACATTTTGATTAAGTAAAGTGTTCCAAGACTCATGCATATTGCTAGCTTCAGTCGCTGCTTGCGCAGTAACGATAGATGATGCAAGTAATGCAGTAGTTAACATTAAAGCATTAAGTCCTGACTTTAAACGTGTCGATGAAAACATATTTATCATATTAACCTCTGCGCCATGTGTGATATTTTTCAAGCCAATTTAATACAGTTTCAGGTGCATGTGCTCTTTTCCACTCACCAGCTGCATACTTATTACCTTCAGCCCAAGTTGGGTAACTATGGATAGTGCCTAAAATTTTGTTAAGACCTAAACCATGTTTCATTGCTAAAACAAACTCAGCAATTAAGTCGCCCGCATGTTCAGAAACAACCGTTACACCTAAAATTTTGTCTTTACCCTTAGGGGTAATAACTTTAATAAAACCTTTAGTTGCACTGTCTGTTATTGCACGATCAAGCTCTTCAAATTCAAAACGTGTGATTTCGTAATCAATACCTTTGTCTTTAGCTTCTTGTTCGTTAATACCAACACGTGCTACTTCAGGGTCAATAAATGTTGTCCATGGAATTACACGATAATCCACTTTGAACTTTTTAAGATGACCAAATAAACCGTTAACTGCTGCGTACCAACCTTGATGCGCTGCAACATGGGTAAACTGGTATGGACCAACAATGTCGCCTGCTGCAAAAATGTTAGGGTATAAAGTTTCTAAATATTCGTTTGTTACAACGGTACGATTAGTTTCAATACCTAATTCTTCAAGTCCGTAACCTTTAAGACGTGCGCTACGCCCTACAGCACATAATAACTCGTCGTATTCAATTTCTAATTCTTTATCATTATGTTTAACAATAATGAATTTCTTACCATCGCGAGCTTCACAACGTAATGCCTGATGCGAAGTTAAAATGTTAACACCACTTTCAGTTAATGCTTCATGAGCGAATGTAGAAACCTCAAGATCTTCTTTGATCATGATGCGCTCTGCCATTTCGATTTGTGTAACATTCGAACCCAAACGAGCAAAACTTTGTGCTAACTCACTACCAATTGGACCGCCACCAAGAACAACAAGCTTTTTAGGTGCTTCGTCCATTTCTGCAAACTTGCTCCATAATGTATCACTGGTTACATAACCTGTTTCTTCGATACCTGGTAAAGGCGGAACAAATGGACGTGCGCCTGTAGCAATAACAATAGTACGAGCTGTTAATGTTTGTGTGCCACCATCATTCAATTTAATTTCAACAGTCCACGGGTCAATTAACTTACCGTAACCCTTAACAACTTCTACACCTAAATCTGTGTAACGTTCAACACTATCGTGTGGTGCAACGTCTGCAATAACTTTATGAACACGCGCCATTACTTTTTTGAATGAAAACTGTGGTGTTGCGTTTTCAAGACCGTAATGTTCACCATGACGAATTTGTTCTGCTATTTTTGCACTTTTAATAATGGCTTTACTTGGAACACAACCGTAATTTAAACAGTCACCGCCCATTTCTCCAGCTTCAATAAGCGTAACTTTGGCTTTTACTGCAGCAGCAATATAACTTGTTACTAAGCCACCAGCACCAGCACCAATAACAATCATGTTACGGTCGAATTTTTTAGGTTTTGAATGATTTTTGTATACGCGACGTTTTTTAAACACGTTGATGATTCCTTTTGCAATGAGAGGGAAAATACCTAATAAAGCGAATGATAAGATTAAGTTGAAAGATAAAATGCCAGACAAACTTTCGATTTGAGCAAGCTGTGTACCTGCATTAACAAATACAAATGTACCTGCCAACATACCAATTTGACTTACCCAATAGAAAGTCCAAGACTTGATTGCAGTTACACCCATTAATAAATTAATTAAAAAGAATGGGAACACAGGTACCAAGCGTAAAGTGAACAAGTAAAAACCACCTTCTTTCTCTACACCTGCATCAATAGCGGCTAAGCGCTCTGGAAACTTTTGTTTGATTGAATCACGAAGTAAGTAACGCGATACCAAAAACGCTAATGTAGCACCTATCGTTGAAGCAAAAGAAGCCACTAATAAGCCTTCAACTAAGCCAAATAACGCACCAGCAGCTAAAGTTAAAATGGCTGCGCCAGGTAACGATAAAGCAGTAACAATTACATACAGTAAGAAGAAGCCACCAATCACTAATAATGGTGATTGTTCACGCCATTGACCAAATTGATCCATTGACCCTTTTAACCCTTCAAGGGTTAATAATTGGTTTAAGTCGTAGTAAAAGAACAGTCCAATTACGGCTGCTGCAATTACAAGTAAAGCTAGTTTTTTAATCATTTTATGTCTCTTTATTCTTTTTAATTAAACGTCTTATTTCATTTAAAAATTACGGGTAACTGTTAATTTCGCGTTGATTGGTAATTCAGGAAATACCAATGTTGCGCCAAAGTAACCGCCTTCAAAAACAGGGCGCCAATTTTTTTCATTCGTTACATTGTTTACATCAAATCGTAATTTAGTATTTGGTGTAAATGCGTAGCTCGTGTTCATGTTTAATGTGTATTGATCACGAATCTTCACTGTCGCTAAAAAGTCTAATGGGTAACTCTTGGTATATAGACCGGAGAAACCAATTTGCCATTCAGGATTTATTGAATAATTTCCATTAAAGCTAAAAGATTGTTCAGGAATTCCCTGTACTTGGCGATTTGACGGAGCAAAAGAAGTAAAACTTGGCGCACCTACGCTAGTTCCTTCAATAATATCTGGACGTGAATTATCAAAAGCATCAGCTATTTGAGCTGAATCTTGACTACTAGCAGAATTGTCGTAGCTCGCATCAATATAGCTATAACCTACACTTACCCAGTAAGGATATGCATCGTAAAACACCTGACTTTCAAGGCCTTGCGTACGAATGCCGGTATTACTTCCATCTCTGTTACGTAAACTACGACGTTGACTAAATACCGCACCATCAGCGTACCAATCACTGTCTGTAGGTGAATATTTCAAACCAAATTCAACTAAAGTGTTTTCTGTAGCAAAATTTTGTTCGCTAATCGTATTATCACTACTTAATGCTGTACCACCTGCCATGCTATTTGAAGTAGCTTCGTTATAACTAGCTGTACCATAAACTGTAAAATCACTGTTCAGGGTATAGTTGAAACTTGCATGAGCTGAGTGTAAAACTTCATTAATTGTATCGCTTGCTGCAATTTGGCCATCTGGTGCAATTGGGTCACTCGCTTTAACGTCATAAAAATCTGCGCGGTAACCAATCGTTGTATGGAGATCACGAGTCCAATCTGAATCATGTTGAACGGCTAAACCCGTTTGAACTGAGCGTGAATCCGTTGTATCAGATAAGTTGAAATCACCCGTACCATCATTATTTATGTCGTATTGAGCGCCTGGCGAAACAAAAACACCTGGACGAAGTTCAACTAAACGCGCTTGTTGTTCTGCAGTTAACGGAATACGGCGATTTGATAATGGGCCAGTTAAATCAATAGGTGAATCAGCTTCAGTAGTAAATTGGCTGTATCCTAGTACTTTGTTGTAACGTACATCTAAAGCAAAAATAGTTTGTTGGTCGCTATTCCAAAGGTAAGTTAACTCAGTTCTATTTTGCGCAGTATCTGCACCGTCAATAATTTCAACAAAACTGTTTTGTGCAATTTCTTCACGTTGTAAATGTTGAAAATAAGTTGTGTTTTTAAGAGATAAGCTAGGAGAAAGCTCACGCTTATAAATACTGTGAAATAAATAAGTTGTTGCTTCGTTTAAGTTATCAGGATCCGTTAATACTGTACTGCGAGAAAGCTGTACTTGTCCTGTTGGGGAAACAATTGAGCCTGCAGCAGGCACTGTACTGCCATTACTTTGCACACCTTGACCTGTGATATACAAACCGTGGTCAATTAAAGCCTGAGTAGGACGGTTAATACCTGCGTTATCAGTAAACTCAACTTGGTATAATTCAAAGTTTATATCCCAGCTACTTTTATCATCAGGTAAAATACGTAATGCCGCATATAGGCTATCACTTTCCATACCCGCATAATCATAATAGCTGCCATTATCAATATGTTCTGCACTTATTCTAAAGCCTACTTTGTCTTGATAAACAGCACCTGTGAAATCAAGTTGAGCACGATATTGATCCCAACGCCCTGCCGATAAGTTAATTTTACCTTTACTTTCATCAGTTGAAGCCGTTTTAGAATGTAAATTTACAAAACCACCATTACGTTGGCTTGAACCAAATAAAACAGGTGGAGCGCCTTTTACTACATCAATTTGTTCTACTGAGTTAAAAGATAATGGAACACCAAAGCCATTATTACCAGCTTGGCGACGAGTACCATCTTGAAATAGCTCCCCTAACTGACCGCGTATAGTGGGTAAACTAGGTGCACCAAAACCGCTGGCTGAGTATGTGTTTGGGCTAACGGCTAAAACATCTTGTAATGTTGTTATATTAAGTTGCTCGATTAACTCACTTGAAATAGGCGTAACAGAACGCGCTATATCCTTTAAAGCTAAATTATCACCAAATGGGCCATCTACAGAAGAATCTTTAACTGACAAACCTTGTGAATTACTAGCTTGACCAATAACTTCGATAACTTCAGTTTTCTCCCCATCTACAAAAGGGACTGCATTAACAACAGGGATATTTAATATAGTGGCGATTGATATGGCTAAATATGCGTGTTTCAAGTGAATACTCTCTTTATTTATATTAGTTATATTAATGGTGTTTCTTATGCTTATTGATTAAGACCTAACCCAAGTTAATTTTCTTTCAAAACTTTTATTATTCACTTAATTTCAAAATAATGAATTTTATTTGAAAGAATAATAACGGGATACGGTCTTAGTAAATTCACAGTTTTTTATTAATCACGTTTTTAGGAAGTTAAAGTTTTATGAGTCATACAATTAGCTCAGATACACAAAATCGCATTGAATGGTCGTTATTCTCGCTACGTTTAGGTACTTTTATTGTAATGATAATGTGGACCTTAGATAAATTTTTTAATCCTGGCCATAGTGCAAAAATCTTTGAGCACTTTTACGGCATAAGTGGGTCAACTGATACTGTTGCCTACATAATTGGTACTCTGCAATTAATACTAATGCTCGCTTTTTTAGTGGGAATTAAAAAACGTTTAACTTACGGTATTATTTTCGTAATGCATGGTTTAACGACACTGTCTTCATATAATCAGTACATTGACGGCTTTAATAACTTATTGTTTTTTGCTGCTTGGCCAATGTGGGCTGCATGTTTTGCCCTTTATTTATTACGTGATTTAGATGTTAAATATACAATTAAATGAATAATTTAAGTTAAACATAGTTGAGTTTATCTGATAATTGAAATTCAACATGTAAAAAAGAAGTTTATTGTTTATCAATAAGCTTCTTTTTGTATATAAAAGCCAAATAGAGTAATAACCGTTCAAAATACAACTCAGTAATCCTCACTTTTTACATATTGATACAATATGCCCTTCTATATCACATAAAGCCTGTGTCATGTGATCATAAACTATTGATAGAATAATGATTTAAATTTAATGAATTATTTGAAATAAAAAAATGAATACACGGTCTGTGTAATTCTATTGTTTTAAAAATTTAAAGTAGGAAGTTTTAATTTTATGAGTAATACAATCAGTTCTGATATGCAAAACCGCATACAATGGTCACTATTTTCATTACGTTTAGGTGTTTTTATTGTAATGATAATGTGGACCTTAGATAAGTTTGTGAACCCAACACATGGCTCACGTATTTTTGACAAGTTTTATGGAATTAGTGGTTCTAGCGATACAATTTTATACCTATTAGGGGCTTTGCAACTAGTTCTTATGCTTGCATTTTTAGCAGGAATTAAGAAACGCATTACTTACGGCATTGTGTTTATTCTTCACGGAATGTCTACGTTATCTTCATTCAACCAATATTTTGATGCATTCAATCACTTATTGTTTTTTGCCGCATGGCCAATGTGGGCTGCATGTTTTGCACTTTACTTATTACGCGATTTAGATACTAAGTACACTGTTAAGTAACTTTGCTAATTCCTAGCTGAGGTCATTTAACTTCTAGTTTTCTAACTAAATAACAAAAAGCAGTTTATTGAATTTCAATAAACTGCTTTTTTATTAATGCTTTAAAACAAACTTAGGTTTATAAGAAATGAGTTGCACAAAGTTTGTTGCCAGCAGGATCACGCAGATAAGCTAAATACAATCTAGTGCCACCAAAATCTCGCTCACCCGGAGGATCTTCACAAGTGATCCCACCATTTTCAATACCAGCCTGATGCCATTTATGAACCAATTCAGGACTTGAAACAGCAAGACCAATCGTCATGCCATTGCCATGACATGCAGGCTCACCGTTAATTGGTTTTGTTAAACCTAATGCTCCTGTTGGGGTTGCATACATGCACATACCTTTGTCATTGAAAACACCTTCTGGATAACCTAAAGTCCCTAAAATAGCATCATAAAATTTCTTTGATGCTTCTATATCATTAGTACCTAACGTAACGTGACTGTACATATTATTTCCTCTAACTTTGATTTAGATGAAAAACCTTGTTAAATAAAAAATTATCAAGATTTTGGTAAAAACTATTTTACTGTCCAAGAATGTTCAACAAGCAGTTTATCGCCGCTAAAAACTTTACCTAACAGCACATCTTTAGCATTAATAACACCTACACCTTTTGGTGTGCCTGTCATGATAATATCGCCATCTTCAACCGACAAAAAAGTATTAATCTCTTCCAACAAAGCTTCTGGCTTATTCATCATTAAATGATAATCGCCTTGTTGTATAATTTCATTATTAATATGAAGTTCCATTCTAAGCTCTGAAACAGGTTCCGATATAGCAACAAAATCACTAAATAATGCAGAATGGTTAAAAGCTTTAGAACGCTCCCAAGGTAAGCCTTTTTTCTTTAAAACACTTTGCATATCTCGTTTAGTTAAATCTAAACCAAAACCTACACCTGATAATTTTCCCGACTCTATTAGAAAACAAATTTCACCTTCATAATGTATGTTGTCAGTTTCATGTAAGTACAAATTTTCAGAGATTGCTGAATTTGGCTTTAAAAAAATAACTGGCTCGGTAGGTACTTCATTATCTAACTCTTTAATATGCTCTACATAGTTTCTGCCAATACAGATAACTTTTGAAGGTGTGTAGTTTTTATTGTGAAAATTAATATGGTTCAAAATGAAAATTCCGTTGTATAAGGATGGTGAAAATAAAATGCTTTTATAGCGTTAAGAGTTAATAACTATCTATTTTAATCAGATATTACTACTAGTTACCTATTGAGATAAACTGTTTAATGCTTGTTATTCTTAAATTTTGCATTATAAACAGAATAAGTTAAAGCCAGCAGTAAACAAGCACCTGCAGGTATATATAAAGCATTAAATTTAAGGTGAATAAAAAAATATGCCCCCAAAGTAGCGCCTAAAATAAAACCACTAATAATTAATACAAATAACAACCCCTTGCGTTTATCAAAAGTTTCTCCGCGTAACTTAGCTCCTATCATTATTCCTAAATCGGTAAATATACCTGTTACATGTGTTGTTCTTACAACGGCACCACTAAAAGTTGTTACTAAAGCATTTTGTAACCCACAAGCCATAGAAGCTAAATAATGACCATAGATAAAATCTTTTGTTAAAAAATAAAGAGAGCCAAGTAAGAAAAAAGCTTCTAATGAAAGTAAGCTAGAATAATTCCTTCCAAGTTTTAAAGCTCCGCCACGTATATAAAACCCTGATATAGCTGCTCCTAATAAGAAACTAAGAAGAATAACCACTAAGTGAAAAACATCACCAAGTTCAGAATTAATAATACCAGTGCCAACTAGTGTGGCTATGCCGGAAAGATGAGATATAGATTGATGTTTGAAACCTAACAAACCAATAGAATTAACAAGCCCAGCGATAAGTGCAAGAATGAAAGAGCCATATTCTACCCATCTAGGCAATTTAGTTATCACGATAATCCTTAAAGTATTTATTCAAGCAATTACTATAACGTTAACTGTAAATAATTAAACAATAAAAACATTATTATGAATACTGAATATTTTTAAACCCTTAAAATTAGAAATGACGAATAATATAAAGAGGCATTTTTACACAAACATTAATGAGCACGCCTGAGACATTAAGCAAAAAACCAACGTAAAATTTATATTATATAAGGCTTTAATCTTTAAATAAATGTGTTGTCATTTTGCTATTATAATAAATGAGTGCCATTATTAATGTCTGAAGATTGTTTAAAGTATTTGCTGATTTCTTTACCTTTCAGCATTAAATAATTGCATAAAGGACTCAAATGATAAACAGAAGTAAACATGGATTTGTAACCCTCTTCCAATACGTTAAGTATTCTATTCTCCTATCTTTTTTATTATTTAATACACTATCAAATGCTGATCCTTTTACACCCGATTTAACTCTTAATGCGATGGATTATAAAACGACTCAATCTCTCATTAGTGATATTCGAGCGAACAAATTAGACTATTTAAAAAATGCCACGCAACTCAAATTAGCTTTCGAAACCAGTAAAATTCAAAATTGGAACACATTACATTATCAAGCAGCCGCTTTGTATGCAGAATTATTATTTAGAGAAGAAAAGTACGATGAACTTCACACACACCTCAATAACTACCTAGAAATAGAAATATTAAAACAACAAACCGATGTGTACTTGTCATTACTAGAAGCTAAATTAAAATATTTGTCGAGACAAGAAGATGGTATACCCGCACAAAACTTATCAAAGCAACTAGAAGAACGTCTTTCTAATAGTACGAATAACGAGAAGATTATTATTCTTCGCGCCCTTGCCTACTATTACACATCTATTGACGCGTTAAAAAGAACACTTAATGTTTCACATATCGGGCTTGATCTCGCAATCAAAGGGAATGACTTCTCTTCACAAGGTTTTTTTTATAGAAAAATTGGCGATGCTTATTCGGTATCAGGAGATATAGATAAAGGATTAGAGTTTGCTTATAAAGCCGTTTCAGCTTCTGAAAAAACTCAAGATGGGCACTTTACTTCTAAAGCTTATTGGAGCTTAGGTAATGCATTACTAGGGCGTGATAAAGATCAAGAAGCTCTTGAATATATAACCAAAGCATTAGCATACTTTACCTCGGTTAACATGCATGCAGGTATGGCCTATGCTCAATATTCGATAGCCACTATTCTTTTTTCACAAAAAAAATACGACGAAGCAATTATAAGCGCAAAAAATAATATTTCACTGGCTAAATCTGCTGGAGTGTTTGATATGCAACTGGCTTCTATGATCCTCGTAAGTGATATATTTGTAGAGAAAAATCAACTGCAACAAGCGAATAATATGAGTGATGAAGTATTTGCAATTTTAGACAAATTTAGCCGTAGCCTTTATAAAGCCGAATTCCTTACCAAACATTACCAACTAAAAAAACGCCTTGGTTATACCGACGAAGCGTTTGATGCTATAGAACAAGAATTATTTCATTATAAAAAGCACTTTGAAGCAACCAGCGCCAACAACATAAAAACGTTACAAGTAAAATTTGAAGTAAAAGAAAAAGAAGATGAAATAATAAAGCTAGCCCACGAAAATAAAATTAGTGAATTAAAAACCAAAGAAGAACATCAGCAAAAAATAATTTGGCGTTTAACCACTGCTCTTGCTCTTATACTTGTTATTCTGTCTTTATTTTTATGCTATAGACAATTACAGCAGCGAAAAAAATATCATGTTATGGCCTCAACAGATTACCTAACCCATTCTCCAAATAGACGTGGGATTATGTTAATGGCTCAAACACGACTCAATGAGCAAGATGTTACTATCGCCATTGTAGATTTAGATCATTTTAAAAAGATAAACGACACATATGGTCATGATATTGGAGACCTATTTTTAATTGCGTTCGCAAAAGCAGCCAAGAAGATACTAAGAGAAGATGATAAATTTGGTCGATATGGCGGAGAAGAATGGTTATTTATTTTAAATACAACAAGTAAATCAACCATAAAAGACATTTATAAACGCTTAGCTGAGTGCTTCTTAAATTACTGCATAGATGTAAGAGCAGAAAACCCACAAGTTGAATGGTCAGTCACCTTCAGCATGGGAGCAGCAATAAGTCATTCAGGCAGTAACGATTTAGATAACTTAATCAAACAAGCAGATGACTTACTTTATCGTGCTAAAAATAATGGCCGAAACCAGCTAATTATTGAGTAAAACAAACAAAATTCATTAATATTTTGAGACTAAACATAATCTCACGCAAATACATAAAAACTCTATACTGACTTATTATGATTTGCTCTATATTTAAACACCAAAACAATAATAATAATCTGCAATATTGACGTTAGCAACAAACCTATAATTGATTGCAATTGCGAATATTTTTCAGTGTAAATGTATAAAGAGACATTACCTATAGCAAAAGCCCCCCAGGTAAATGGCGAAACACCTTCTGAGGTTTTAGACTTAATTAAATGGATAAGCTGAATAATAGTAGCAGTAGGAAAAACAATCGCAGGTATATAGCCAAAAACTTCAATAAAACTCAAGTATTACTCCAAATCATCAAAAGCCAATTTCATTGGCACATTATAAAAAGAAGTAAATAAAAGCATTAAATTTCACCACTTCAACACTTGCTACAGACCACTATCTGAAACAAAGCAGGTGAATATACAGTAAATATTGAAAAGTGAAATACTAAAGGTAAAAAAGATTAAATAAAATGAAGCGATACAAAAAAATCGCCTCATTTTTATTGAGTAAATAACTAGATTTTACTTATTAAACGGTGCCTGATTCACACTGTTCTCTTCGTAAAGAGTAATCTACTAGAAGAGGCTTTTTTAACTCGGGTGTTAAAATTTCAGAAACAACCAAGCCAGTATCAACTTCTTGTATCCAAATAGCTATTTTGTCATCTGTAATCTTTCTGTTTAACATATAACTTTTATCAGATTCTAGATTCACTTTAAAGTTTACAATAGCTTCCTTGGTACTATCATCAAAACTACGATTTGATACATCAGCTCTAACCCATAAATTATGTTCACCAGCTTCATATTGTTTAGGCTCAGTCCAGGATACGGGTCTTTTGTGATAGCACATAAGATGTACATATTCTAAATCTAAACCCTTATCTCTTTTAAAATTCTCAAATCTAAAATGATTTTCTTCTACTTGAGCTTTAATTGGTAAAACACTACACCCCAGCGCGACCATACTCAAAGCTGAAACTAATACCAAATTTAAATTTTTCATATTCATTCCTTTCAATAATTAAAATTTTGCAAGGTAATACGTAGTCCCTCACCTTCTTCATTAATTAACTTAGTAAAAATAGTATTAAATTGCAAGGGTTTATAGCGCCATATAGAAAAACTAGGTTAGAATATTTGTAAGCAGATAAGACTCAAAACATTTGCTAAATACTTTTATATCTACCTTTTAGATACTTCAGCTTTGCAACTTATACAAACCCAATTATTTGAACCTTTTTTAAATTTCATAGCATCACCACAATTCGAGCATTTGATGTCTCTGCGCTTATATCCTTGAAGAATTAAAGCGACAAATAGAATTAGGTTAACCAGCAAAAACAATTCAAGATTAGTAAAGTTCATAATTTATACACTTAATAAAATGACATAAATAACACTCCTCCAAGAGAGAAATATTAGTGATTGAATAGAAAACAGGAATAAATTTTAGCTGTTTTAAGGTATTTAGAATACCTGTAGATCTAATTATATCTGAATGTACTCAAAAAAGGATACTTACGCTATATACCGTTGTCACTTTTTTAGTAAATCATTCTACAGCTTCAAACGTTCATTTTCTTTTTCCAGCTTTTTGATTTTATTGAGTTCTTTTGTATTAGGAATTTTAGCCATAAGTTCACTATTGCTGTTACAGCGCAGTTTGATTGAAAACTTACCTTATCGGTATTCTTTACGCTAACGCGATAGCATTAACTGATGTATATCGAGCGCCTGAGCTATATCCTTTGATAAGACATCGTCTCTTAAGCTTAACTCGACGGCTTTAATTTTGAAATCTATTGGATAAAACCATGTCTTTTTAGGTTGGGTATATTTGGGCATTTTAGCCTCCTCAATGTGATGAGGAGGTGTCCACTAAAACGGGGGAGGATCATGCTTATGCTCGAGCCGTACGCCGTATTACTCACTATTTTGACCAAGTACCTGACACCTTAACCACCGCTCACTTAAAACAGTATTTTAATAGCCTCATCAAAACGCATTCTTGGAGTACCATCAAACTTGACCGTAACGGCTTGCAATTCTTTTACCGTTATACCCTTGATAAGCAATGGGAATGGCTCAGTATTGTCAAACCTCCACAAGTTAAACGCATACCCGATATGTTAACACCCGCTCAAGTCTCTCAGGTGATAAATCAAACCAAGCAGTTACGGTATCAAGTGTTTTTTATGACGCTTTACTCGACGGGGTTACGCTTGAGTGAGGCTCTCAATTTAACCATTCACGATATTGATAAATCGACTATGTTAGTCCATGTACGCGATGGTAAAGGAGGAAAAGACCGCATGGTGCCTTTGCCTGAGCTTACATTGTTAGCCTTGAGGTGTTATTGGAAAACCCATCGTCATGCGCGCCTACTCTTTCCGGGAACCCATACAAAAACAGCTACCCCGATGGATAAAGGCAGTGTACAAAAAGCCTTAAAGCGTGTGCTGGTAGACGTTAAGATTAAAAAAAATATCAGCCCACATTCCCTTCGTCATTGTTATGCAACACATTTACTTGAACAAGGGCTTGATTTGCGTTCTTTACAGCAATTATTAGGACACGCCAGTCTCAACACCACTGCTCGCTACACGCAGCTCACCAAAGTGAAACAACATGATATGTCACGTGCGGTCAATCAATTAACCGATAAACTCAACATCACATGGTCTGTCACATGAGTACCTTTATCGATTTACTACGTCAACATCATCAAGCCCTTGACACTCAGTATAACCATCAATTGACTTCTGATATGCGCAAAGCCATTTATGCCATGCTGATGTGTAAAACACCACAACAACGACAGTCGCTTTGGGTGTGTAACACGTGCGAACATCATGACCGTACACCACTTTCTTGTGGGCATCGTCATTGCCCACAATGCCAACAAAGCACCACATCGCAATGGCTTGAAAGACAAAAAGCAAAACGCTTACCTGTTGAATATTATATGGTGACCTTTACGCTACCTTTTGAACTGCGCGCCTTAGCAATGAGACGACCTAAAGAGATTTATCAACTGATGTTCTCAGTCACATCATCAATCTTAAAAGACTTTGCAACGCGTCAAGGCTTAGGTGATATAGGCTTTACCTCGGTATTGCACACGCACAGCCGAAAACGTGACCTACATCCCCATTTACATATTATGGTGGCCAATGGCGGTTATGATGCACAACGTAAACAATGGAAGAAAGGAAAAAAAGCGTATTTGTTTAATGGGTTTTCTTTGGCTAAGGTGTGGCGAGCACGACTCCTTGATGCTATTAACAAACAGCCTGATTTATCATTAGACAACATCCATAAAATACCAGATAAATGGGTGGTCGATTGCAAGAAAATTGGACACGGTTTACCGGCGTTAAAGTATCTGTCTCGGTATTTATATCGTGGGGTATTGCCTGATAAAGATATCATTCATTATGACCAACACAACGTCACCTTTCGCTATAAAGACAGTACAACAAAAAAACAGCCACTCGTACCTTACCCACACTCAAGTTCTTAATGCTGATATTGCAACATGTTTTGCCTAAAGGTTTACAGCGAGTACGTGATTATGGGCTGTTATCTTCAGGGGCTAAAAAACTGCGCTTAATCATTCAGCTGCTTTTATTACCGGTACATGATTGGCTAAAAAACAACAAAGAAGAAATTACTCAGGTAAAAGCGACACGAATATGCCCGTGTTGCCAACATGAAATGCATTGTATTGGCATTGCTCGAATGCCTTAGCCGAAAGGCGAATAATATAAGGATAATGGTATAAACCAAAGACGATGAGGAAATAAAAAACCTATGAATTAAACGCTAAATTGAATGAACAGAGGCAAAACACACCTATTTTGCTCTTTGGCTCAGTGCGCCTTGGCTTTACAGCCAAGGCTAACCCACCTTAAAAATTAATCACGCTATTTACTATATAAAGCAGACTTCGGGCTTGTCCAACACCCGAATAAGGTGTCGGCTGCGCGACACCTATTCTTATTTGTTAGATTTTCTTTATGCTAGTCGAAAACTTTGCTTTTTCTTTTTTTACCAAATCCAATCTCCACTGCTCGTATGGCTCAGTTTGGATTAGTATAGCGAACGCCTCTATTGATAAGTCATAATTCTTTTCAGCTAACTTATTTTCATTTATAAGCTCATACCTTTTAGCTTGATTGAAATAGACTATACCTTTAGTTCGAAGGTAGTATTTGTGGCTAGGTGATTTTTCATTTAACAATAGTGCTTGCTTAGACAACTCTAGTGACTTTTTGTGTTCACCTAACTCAGAGTGCACTAATGCAATGTTATCAAGATCAATTGCAATTAGTGTCGGCTCTAAATTTTCTTCTTTGCTTATGTCGAGAGCTTGATTTAGATGAATTAAAGCAGTGTCATATTGTTCTCGCTTTAAATAAAAGTTTCCCAGCGTATTATGTGCGTTACGAATATGGGTGCTTCTATTCAGTGTGACTATTTGAGAAGTTTCTAACGCTTTTTTTAAGAAGATCTCAGCTTTTTCATAGCGTTTGTCGTTTTCTGCCATTATACCGAGCGCCAGGTATCCTCTAGTCACTCTTTGGTCAATTGGAGCAGATTTCTCTAGTTCTGGAACGCTTTTTAATAACGGTGGGATTGCATGGTTATATAACCCCATATCATAATGATTTAACCCATAATTTACATTACCCTCAGTGCTTGCACAGCCTGATAATAAAAGCAATACCGCAAATATACGAACGTGATATTTTTGCACCATTCTCTCCCTGAAAATTTAACGCCCCCATAAGCCGTGAGCAGTGCTGGCACAATTTGTTGCGCCTTTGTTCTTAGCAACCAATGTGACGGCGTTGCGAATCAGCTTCATGGGCTTGGTACGCCCAGCATGGGCATGAACTAATGAGGTGAAAGTCCTCTGTAGGAAGATCACCGTTTACTTAACTTTAT